>CANRKO010000004.1 GCA_947631235.1 uncultured Clostridia bacterium
TTAATCCCGACCATATAGCTCCGCCTTTGGACGGCAGAGAAAAACCTTTGATAAAATCGCCCTGTTCGGAAAAAATCTGTAATTGAGATTTTTGTTCACTGCATGAATATATGTAATTACTATCCGACATATATATGCGCGAAGCATATATTGATTTTGCCGAATCAATCGGTTTAATATCATCAATATATCCGCTACCGACTAATTGAAATATTTGCAGCATAGAAAATACTAATCCGACAACGCCAAAAATAATCAGCATAGATTTACAGATTTGCCGCGCATATTTCATAAGCCTTAACACCTCTTAGGTTAAATCATATCAATTTTTATTGATGTTCTCAATCACTTACATAATATCACACTTACTTCAAAAGTTCAATACGCTATACAAAAACGGTCAAAAAATATTTTAGCACGCGAATTTCCATAGTATTCTCCTTATTCCACTCCGTTTTTGAACGATAGGCATTTACCTATCACATCACCCGTTCTCAGATATTCGTAAGTCGGGAACTCGAAAAGAATGGGTTTCATAGCCCGATAATCAATTTTGCCCGCATCGTTCAAGCATCTTTCCTCAACGTATGTGCCGTCTATGGCGCAGATGAAACTCTCGAAATTCGGAGTATTATACACGTCAACGACGCTGCATACCATAGTAAGCGGCGATTTCTTTATGATAGGCGCTGCTCCGTCAGCTATTTCATAGTCGAACAACCCCGACTTGTCCGTTTTCGCTCCGCTTACAGAGCCGGAAAAATCCGCCTTCGATAAAATTTCCTCAGTCACCATATTTATCGACAGCTTATTTGTCTTTTTTATAACGCCGTTAATGAAGTGGGGAGCCGCGAGACTTACAAGAACTCTGTCGTGTCCGATAATTCCCACATGAGCGACAAGCGTCCATGTAGGCTTACCCTCGTTCATCGCCCCGACAACGGTTACGGGCATGGGATAAAGCGCTAATTGTGAACCGATATTCTTTTTCATTTTAATTACCTCCGAAAAACATATTCTGACGTTGTGTCATTGATTGCATTATATCACCGTCCTGACGTCGTGTCAATACATTTTCAAAAAAATTTATAAAAAATTTAAAAAATTCTCATGGGGGTTTTTGCTTAATAAAAAGAAAAGTGAATAGGTGGGGTACTTTTAACCGAAAAGTTTTAGGTGGGGGCAAAAAAATTTTAGCCCATTTGAAAATCATCAAAAAGTAGGCTAAAATTTTTCTCCGAAAACGCGAAAACGGCCCCCAATCAAGCCGTTTTGCGTGTATCAATATTTGAGTACAATCGTGGTTCCGGATGTACGGCTCGAACGGACGATCCTGCGGTTAACAGTCACATGCTCTGCCATAAATACTCTCGCCTCAAAGTATTTATCTATTCTATATATCCTGCGGATGTTTTTCGAGCCAATCTATAATATCAAGGCTTTCATACATCGGTTTGCCGTCTATGAACAGGCACGGTACTTGATCCATACCGCCGACCTCTAAAAGACGCTTGTAATCCGCTTCATTTTTCATTATGTCGCGCATTTCAATATCCGTCCTGGTAATCCTGTATCTGCCTTGACATTGAGAAATAAAATTCCTCCGCCATCTTCTTGCGCTGTTTCTCGTCTTCGGCGACATACATAGAGTTCACGCTTATGTCCTTGCGCGTATTTCTGCTTATCGGCATTCTCAATATCGCTTATCATCTGCTTGTAGCCGGAGCGCTCCATCGTAACGCCTGAAATTCCGTCGTCTATGTAAAATACGATAGAGACTTTAGCAACAGCTATATCGCGATTGCCAAGGCAGTCATTTTTTTATGCTCGATTTTATATCTCTATTGAATCGGCAAGGGAAAAGTGGTAAAATAGAAAGAAACGAAAGATTAACTATTATCGGAGTAAATTAGGAGTGAGATGAAATAGTGATAAAAAACGCGAATTGGATATGCCCGCCCATTGATACGGGCGAGGTGTGTCCGGTATTTGCAAAAAACATCAGCATTGATAAATCCGTCAGTTCCGCGCTGCTTTCCGTAACCGCAACGGGAGTTTACGAGGCGCAGATAAACAGCAGACGCGTCGGCGGCTTTATTCTCGCGCCCGGCTGTACGGCGTATAAAAAGCGGCTGCAATATCAGACGTATGACGTTACGGATATACTCGAAAGTGAAACCACGATTGACATATTTTTGGGCAAGGGCTGGTACAGAGGGCGCATAAGCGCGTCTGATAAGAAAATAAACGAAACTCCCGGCGCTGTGATCGCCGAGCTTCAAATATCGTATGACGACGGCTCGGAGCAGATTATCACAACGGACAATTCGTGGACGGTAATCACGAGCCGCATATTGCTTTCGGATATTTACGACGGCGAAATATACGATGCGTCAGCGGCAACAAAACTGCTCGGTAACGCGGTAATAATCAATGATATTTCAAAATCCACCCTGATTCCGCAGGAGGGCGAATATGTCGCGGAGCATGAGCGGATAAAACCCATGAGGATGTTTACAACTCCGAAGGGTGAGCGCGTGATCGATTTCGGGCAGAATATCGCGGGATATGTGTCGCTTGAACTGACCGCGGACAGAGGCGATAAAATAGTTCTTTCCCATGCGGAAATCCTCAACAGCGACGGCAATTTCTATAACGCGAATTACCGCAGCGCAAAGGCTCGTCTCGAATATATCTGCCGTGACGGGCATCAGGTGTATAAGCCGCATTTTACGTTTTTCGGGTTCCGGTATATCCGCCTCAATGAATGCCCGGATAATCTCGGCGTTGATAATTTTACCGCGGTTGCGCTGTATTCCGATATGAAACGAACGGGGTATATCAAAACCGGCAGCGAGAAGGTCAACAAGCTGTACGAAAACACGCTATGGTCGCAGCGCGATAATTTTATCGATATTCCCACCGACTGCCCACAGCGCGACGAGCGCATGGGATGGCTTGGCGACGCGCAGGTGTTTGCGAAAACGGCGTGTTACAATTACGATACGAGAAAATTCTTTAAAAAATGGCTCGGCGATTTGCGCGCGGAGCAGCGCGAAAACGGATCCGTTCCCGATACTGTGCCGAATTTCTGGCTCATACCGAGATCAAGTACCGCGTGGGGCGACGCTGCTACGATTATCCCGTGGCAGATTTATCTGTTTTACGGCGATGAGGATATTTTAAAGCAAAATTGCAGCATGATGAAACGGTGGGTCGATTATATCACAAACGACACGCTTGAAAAATATCTGTGGATATGCTCCGACGATGACAAGAAGCTCTGGGGCAAGCATTACGGCGACTGGCTCGCGCTCGACGCGCCGTACGGCAGCTACATAGGCTCGACCGATATTGATTTTATCGCGAGCGCGTTTTACGCGTATTCAACGGAAATTCTGATAAAAGCCGGAAGGGTGCTCGGTAAAAATATGTCGGAATATGAGCGGCTTTACAAAAATATCGTGTCGGCGTTTAAAAGGAAATATAATGAATACTCCACGCAGACCGAGTGTGTGCTTGCGCTTTATTTTAACCTCACCGATAACAAAGCAGAAACAGCGAAGCAATTAAACGATATGATAATCGCAAACGGAAACAGACTTCAAACAGGCTTTGTCGGTACGCCGTATCTTTTGTACGCTCTGAGCGAAAACGGCTATGCCGAGACCGCGTACAGTCTGCTTTTGCAGGAGGAATATCCGTCATGGCTTTACGAGGTAAATCACGGCGCGACTACGATCTAGGAGCATTGGGACGGAATACGCGACGACGGCAAGCTGTGGAGCACGGATATGAGCTCATATAATCACTACGCCTACGGCTCGGTATGCGACTGGCTCTATTCGACAGCGGCGGGAATCAAGCCCTTGGAGACAGCCGCCGGATTTAAAGAAGTCGTTATAGCGCCCGTTCCCGATAAGCGGCTAGGAGGCATAAGCGCGTCGCTTGACACTGCATACGGAACGATTAAATCCTCGTGGCGCTATGACGGCGACACCGTGCGGTACGAAATCGAAACGCCTGTTAATGCGGCTGTCATTATCAACAATGAAAAATATTTTATATCAAGAGGGACATATAGATTCTCAGATTGACAGAAAAATGCGGAAATGTATATCGCGGAAGTGGAGGAAATTTTTTAATTCACGAATTGAAAGGACATACCATGCATGATATTTGGAATCCGTGGCACGGGTGCCGCAAAAAGAGCGAGGGCTGCGAAAACTGCTATATGTTTTCCTCGACCGTATGCGCGACAGGGACGGCGCGGAGATTTACAGGACAAAAACCGGCTTCAGATACCCGCTGCAAAAGGACAGGCAGGGCGATTACAAGGTAAAAAGCGGCGAAATGCTGCGCGTGTGCATGACCTCGGACTTCTTTCTGGAGGAGGCGGACGCGTGGCGGGACGAGGCGTGGGAGATAATATCGCGCCGACCGGACGTAAAATTCTTTTTGCTTACAAAGCGCCCGGAGCGCGTTTCCGAACATTTACCATATAATTGGGGCAACGGCTGGGAAAACGTATTTTTCAACGTCACCTGCGAAAACCAAAAACGCGCCGATGAGCGAATACCGATTTTATTGGAGCTGCCGTTCAAGCACAAGGGCATAATGTGCGCGCCGTTTATCGGGCCGGTAAGCATAAGGAAATATCTCGAATACGGTCAAATAGAACAGGTGCTGTGCGACGGCGAAAATTATGACGGAGTTCGTCCGTGCAATTACGACTGGGTAAAATCGCTGCGCCGGGAGTGCGTTGATTATGATGTGACATTTGTTTTCTGTGGAACGGGGCGCAGATTTATTAAAGACGGACGGCTGTATAAAATCGAGGGAAACGCGCTCCAAAGTCAGCAGGCATATAAGTCGGGGTTGAGCTATCAAGGTAAGCCGATGGAATTTAAGCTGTACGACGAGTGGGGCGGGTCGATACCCGAAGATGAATTGTATGTTCCGCATTACCGCGAACGCTGTAAAACGTGCGGCATGAGAATAAGCTGCAACGGCTGCGGCGATTGCGGTAATTGTGAAAAATAGCTTATAACAACATAAAAACCCGAAGGTCACAGCTTTCGGGTTTTATTCCATTTTCCTTTTATAGTTCTCTCCCCACGCCTTCATAGCGTCCAAAATGGGCTTGAGCGTCTCGCCAAGTTCCGACAGGGCGTATTCCACTCTCGGCGGGACTTCGGCGTAAACGGTGCGCGTGATAAGCCCGTCCGCTTCCATTTGACGCAGGCTGTCCGTCAGAACCTTTTGACTTATTCCTTCCAGATTCTTATGCAGCTCGTTAAAACGCCACGGACGCACGAGCAGGTTTCGTATAATAAGCAGCTTCCATTTGTTCCCGATAAGCTGAACCGTCGCAGCAACGGGACATTCGGGGATGAGCTCGGCTTTTGTTTTCATGCGTGATCCTCCAATACTTCATATTTGAATGTTACATTCTGATTATACCATAACATTTATAAAAACGCAATAAATTTTTTTTGTTTCGGATTTTCGGCATAACGGCGCAATAGTTACAAAATGATAGTGTATTGCCACCTCTTAAAATGAGGTTCTATTGTTCCACATCTATCATGTTTCTGTTACGGAACAAGGCTCAAAATGTGAAGTAAAACCGGGCTTTGGGAGTAGCTAACAGACAGGGCAAGGGTTTTATACCTTTGCCCTTGCTTTTCGGCTTAACGCCCCTAATTACCTTGAAGCACAAAAGGAGCAATTTTGTCAAGGGCAAGTGTCAGCTTGTTCATTTTACCCTTGACGGAACTGCTCCTTTGTGCTATTAAACACAAACTCTTAAATTTTGATATTGTCAATATTAGTTGACAATATCGGTTTATGCTTTTTGCGAATCCACATCAAATAGCCGCCGCAGATAGCGAGCGAAACCAGTGAGCCAATAGGAGAAGCTAATCCCATTGGAAGCATACTCTCTGAAAACATATTGCTGAACAGCATGGCAAGCGGTATCCTCACGCCGAAGGCTGATATGGAGTTATGAATAAACACAATAATAGATTTGTCAATCCCACAGAAGTAACCATTTAGACAGAAAGAGAACGCCACAATGATACAGTCAATGGAATAGGTTCTGAGATACTCTGCCGCCGCGTGGATCACCTTTGCGTCTGTTGAGAAGAACGACGCCATTGGCTCTCCGATGAACTGGCTGAGCGTACAGCTCAATATACCGAAAGCAAGCGTTATCACAATGCCGTACTTTACCGCCGAAATTGCCCTTGCTTCCTTCTTTGCACCAACATTCTGCGAGGTAAATGCGGACAGGGCAGACATCATTGCCGTTGGGAACAAAAACATAAGCTGAATCAGCTTTTCCACAACTCCCACCGCAGATGCATCTGTGATTCCTCTTGTATTCGCAATTACTGTAATTGCTATAAAAGAGATATTGATCAGTGTATCTTGCGCCGCAATCGGAAGTCCGTTAAACAGGATTCGTTTGATACTTTTGGCAGAAAGCGTAAACCCGTCCTTTGTGATCGGAAACGACAGTCCCTTCTTCCAAAGATAAAGGATTCCGACAATAGAAGATACTGCCTGTGCGGTAACAGTCGCAATGGCAACACCGACCACACCAAATCCTAAAAGGCCTGTCAGCAAAAGATCTCCGACAACATTAACGACGTAAGCGATACCGATAAACACCATTGGCATACGGGAATTGCCGTCGCCACGAAGAATGGCGCTGATGACATTATACGCCACGATGAACGGTACGCCTGCTCCGCAAATGCGAATATAGACAGACGCCCCCGATATAGCTTGCTCCGGAGTCTGCAAAAGACGTGTAATCGAATCTGCGCCAAGCATCATGATTGGCGTGAGGATAATTGCCAAAACCGCAAACAGCCACACAGAATTGCCCAACGCCCGATCTGCCATTTTCCGATCTCTTGCTCCAACGCTGTGACCGATTAAGACAGTCGTTCCCATTGAAATGCCAACGCAGAAGCCGGTAACAATCTGCGTCACCTGTGCGCCTGTATTGACAGCTGCAAGATTAGCGGTCGTGCTGAACATCCCAATCGTCCACATATCGACCGCACTGTAAAATGCCTGCATAAAGCAGGAAAACAGAAATGGGAGAGCAAAGCCGACGAGCCGCTTTAGCACATTTCCCGTTGTAAGGTCGCCCTTTGTTTGCGTCATCTACTCACCTCGTTTATAGTTGCTCTACTTTTTCTTTTAGAGCAGTCAAAAATCGTTCCGTTAATTCCAGATATTTTTGGACATCATCTTCCGCCCAAGACTCAAAAATAGAGTTTTCAATTACAATCAGGCGGGATGCGGTTCGTTCAGCAAATCGTTTTCCTTTTTCCGTCAGACATACCCGTTTTGATTTACCGTCAACCGCTTGCAGATAGATTATGCCTTCGCTTTCGAGTTTGCGGATTGCGGAATTGACTGTTTGTTTGCTTAATCCGGCGTTCCGGCAAATATCATTTAGCAGAAGGCTGTCCCCAATACTGCAAATCGCATAAAGGATTTTTGAAACGCTGTCGGAAATGCCCAGTTTTAGAGAAGAATTGTGATAAACCGCTTCGATTTCGCCGTGTAGAAGATTAAAGCGTTTTATCTCATTTGAGCTATTTGGATTCATATAGCACCGCCTTTTCGTCCGAAATGGTACTATTTTAGTGTAGCACGAAATTGTGAAAAAGTCAATATGGTTGCAGACAACTTTACAAATAAAAAATATATGTATTATTTCCGCACTGAATTATAAATATAATGCGTGGACACATTACCGTTCATATTTTCTTTACAAAATTCATAAAATCCCATACGCTTCTTTAATGTTATTTTAAGGAAACTTCTGTATGCTGTGAATATACAAAACACGGTGCTACAGCCGGTGGTACCGGCATGGGGCTGATAACCCGCCGACGTGGTCTTCATGGGCGTGGGTGCAAACGACATAATCCAAGTAATCAATGTTCAATTTTTTCAAATATGCAGCAATAAGGCTGCTGTCCGCAACATTGCCGCCGTCAATCAGCATTGTCTGCCCGTCGCATATAACGAGCGCCGCATCCGCTTGCCCCACGTCGATAAAATGAACGGCGAGCGCTGAGCCTTCCGGCAAAGAGACTTCTGTCGGAGTAGATGTCGCAGTTATGACTTCTGTGGGCTGCAACGTAGGCGGCTGCTCGGTCGGCGATAACAGTTCCGTAGTTGAGCATCCGCTAATAAACAGCACGGATAGCAATAGCAAATTTAATATTTTACGCATAGGTTTATTCCTTTTTACATAAATAATAGATATATTATAGATGTATTATATATCTATTTTATGTCTAAGGAGAGAAATTTATGAGTAAAAATACCGGAGAGGTTAAAAGCGTATCAATACGGATTCCTGAACCGTTGCTTAAAGAGTTTCATTATGTTGCAGAATATGAAGGCAGAAGTATAAACAGTCAGGTGTTATATCTTGTGCGGCAGTGTGTTGGTGAATTTAAGGATAAACACGGAGATTTTGAGGTATAAATCTAATCATGACAACAGAACAAACATTTGAGCGGCTGGGAAAATCGACATTCCGGTCGAAATTTCACCTGTCCGCAAAAGATAAAGAATACGTCAAAAATAAAGGCATGGAAACCATACGCCGCCACGCGGAGGATTTTGTTAAAACGCGCCTTGCTCCGGCGGTTATTCCTAATGACGGCAAGCAGACGCCGATGCGCGGTCATCCGGTGTTTGTGTCCCAGTACGCCTGCGCCTGCTGCTGCCGTGGGTGCCTTAATAAATGATACCACGTTCCGAAGGATACGGAGCTTACGCCAGAGCAGCAGAAGAAAATTGTAAATTTAATTATGGCATGGATTACACGCGAAATCGTGTAATCCTATATTTTTATATATCTATTTCAATTTTATTCATAATATTATTGTTTTTTATTTCATTCCTTTCCCCTGCACGAGGTAGTGTACCTTATTCCGATTGCTTTTCCAACAATTCAACAGGCTCGCAATTAAGCGCAGCGGCTAAATTCAGCACCACCCGAAACTGCGCCTTGTTTATATCTCGTTTTTTCTGTTCATAGCTTTGTATCGCGCGAATATTAACACCCGAACGCTCGGCAAGCTCGATTTGCGATAGCCCCGCCGCAGCGCGAAGTCTTGTTAATGCCGACTTTTTGTAAAACGTCTTGAGCCTTTCGTCAAGCGAAGACACAAACCTTGTTATATCGGCTTCGTGCATTGTGTCATACATTCCGATCATATCTCCCGCGGGAACAGCGGTGATGACATACTTGAAAGAATAGTTTTTCAGCCACACATAATAGCACAACGCCCAGCCGAGCCAAAATTCAGGTGATTTATCAAGGTACATCACGTCCTCGTTTTCTATTTCTGTTTGCCTGATTTCAGACACAACAAGACGGGTAAGCTCACAACCCGTTTTTCCGGCGGTATATGCGGGATTGCCGATTTCAAACTGTTTGCATACGTTTGAAGCCAAAAACATATCAAAAAATTCGTCAATGTCATAACCGCAGGTATTTACTGCAAAATCTATCATGTGACCGAAATTTCTTTGAGCATGAAATACATAACTGTAAATTCTCTTAAAACTTACTTTAAAACATATCGAGTATCTTACCGCTGTCCTCGAAGTTAGCGGGTATTAAAAAATCGTACAATAATATCGACCTCCAAACAAAAAAGCACCAAGCATTTATACTCGGTGCTTAATATTTTTTTCTTTTTCCCTTAATATAAAAGTTTGCTTATGCTTGACTTTAGTGCCGGAAAATTATTTGTTACAGTGTCATAAACGTCAGTCATATCATTTGAAAAATTCATCACTATCAAAGGAATTGAAATCCCTTTCCTTCATAGCTTCCGGTACAATGTCAATCTCGTCAATGATTTCGCCAATAGATTGTTTCTATTGATGTGTACTGTATAAGATATTTTACTATTTACAACGCTTGTTCAAAGCTATTTGATTTTCTTGTGACATTAACGCTCATCACCCGGAGGGAATTGCCACCTCGGTGCCGATTTACTATTCGTCGGGCAGCCGACGCAAGGCGTTTTGGGTGTCGTTTTTTCGGGCGTTACCGAGCCGCTCGGCGCGATTATCGGATATCTGCTGCTGCGCCCGTTCTTTAACGACACAATTTTCGGTGTGCTGTTTGGCGTGATCGCGGGAATTATGATGTTCATATCTCTCGAGGAGTTGCTCCCGATGGCGCGAGAATACGAGAAAAGCAAAATCACGATTATAAGCGTCGTAATCGGTATGGCGATTATCGCGCTGAGCCTGCTGCTTTTTCTGTAAAGCGAAACGGAGAGGTGTACCCCTCTCCGTTTTCGCTTATTATATCTCTGTTTGCGTGTATTATCAATTAAGAAAATAATGCATGACCACATTTTATCTGTAAAAATTTTGCATGTTTAATTTTACATCCTTGTTATATTTTTTGCTGCCATAAATCGACAGTAATACCTTATTTATTTAAAAGACCGGCGGAATTTGCTCGGCGAAAAGCCGGTATATTCTTTGAAATCCTTTGACAGCTTTTCGGGGCTTGAATATCCGATCTTACCGGGTATTGACAACACCTTGACATCGGAATACAGCAGCTCGTGTTTTGCCGCCTCAAGCCTTACCGTTTTTACATACTTTGCGGGAGTTGTCCTGAAATTATCCTTAAACACATCAGTAAAATATTTTTCGTTAAAATTCATAACCGAGGCAAGCCTCTTTACGGACAAATTTTCGGCAATATGACTTTCAATATATTTTTTAATTTTATCGGCAAAGGGATTGTCCTTAGCGTCATGGGACGTGTCCCGTGCATCGTTCTCGAGGAACATCGAAATAAGCTCCAGAAGCGCGGCGTTTATCTGCAAAGCCGACGCCGCGTCGTTACGGAGATGAAGAGTATCGAGAAGTTCAAAGAGCTCCAGCGCACGGGAAATATCATCAAGCTCTATCATATACGGAAAATCAATCACATCAAAAAGGGACACACCGTCAAAGTGCATTATAAATTCACACCAGTATTTGTTGTAGCATGTTTCGTTTTCCGAATACAGCGACACCATGGAATTTCGCGGCAGCAGCACAAGATTGTTCTTTTTCGGATAAATTTCCGTTCCGTTTATTGTGATTTTTCCCTGCCCGTCAAGTATGAGGTAAATCGTGTCGCGCCGCCTTCTGTGCGTAGTCCGCGACCAGTCGGGACAAAGACCGTGGTCGATGAGTATAAATTCCGTCTGCAGCTTTGACAGGCGTTGATTCAATATTTGATTTTTACTGTGTACGTCCATAATTTCCACCCCATTTTTATTATAACTCTGTTTGGTAAATATGTAAACATTAAAATCTGACTTTTTGACAAGTACAACTGACTTATTATAATAGAAAATCCGGTTTAAAGCGGTATAATGATGTTAAGCAAGCAAGACGGGGGATTTTCTTCTCTCTCTTATCTCCCCGTCGGATACAAATTTCAGAACGGAGGATTATTATGAAAAAGATGATTTCGTGTGTTTTGAGCGCGTCGATGCTTTGTTCGTCGCTGGCGGGATTTGCGCTTACCGCAAAAGCGGAGGGCGTCGTGTTTAAGCATCAGAATGTCGTCGGCTCGCAGACCTGCTACAGTGGCGACGACCTTAATGAAATAACAATAACGGAAATTCCCGACGTTAAGCAGGGTATGCGTATAAATCAGCCGGTGTTCCGCGCCGAGGGGCTTACGGCGAACAAAAGTTATACCGTAAAGCAGGAGTTAAAGGACGGCACGGTTATAAAAGAGGAAACCTTAACAGCGCCGAACGACACGCTTGAATTTAAGCACGCGCGCAACTGCGAGATGATTGAAATCCTCGACGGCGCGAATGTTGTAGCATCGCTCGGCACGGAACCGCAATACGTACACGGCGTTGCGATAACGCGCGCACCGATGCCGTGGCAGGTTTACCAACGCGACGAAAGTAACGAGGCGGAAATCACAATTAAGGGGCTTTTGGAAAACGGTGATGAAAGCGTCACGGTGGAAATCGACGGAAACACCGAGACGGTAAACGCCGAAAACAAAGCGTTTACATACACGAAAACGCTTACCGTAGGAATGCACGATATAACCGTAAAATCAGGCAGCGAAACAGTCGCAAAATATGAAAACGTCGCGGTCGGCGACGTATGGGTCGCGGCGGGACAGTCGAACATGACGGATATGGGCGCAATTACGGACGGATTTGACCCCGAAACAGCAGACCCGATAAACGATAATATGCGCATAATTTTTCCGGAGGACACAACATGGCATAAAATGAGCCACCCCGCGGGAGAGGGACGCTTCTTTAAGAGCGGCGTGAGAACGTCTCCGGTGACGAGTTTCGCGCGTGAAATCGCGTCGAGCGAGAATGTACCTGTCGGAATAGTTCAGTCGTCCGTGGGCGGAACGTACACGTATCAGTGGGTGGACGGAATACGCAGTGACGCGAACAGTGGTTATTTGATCGCAGCGCTGAAGTCCTGCTTTGATAAAATGCCGTCGCATGATGTAAAGGGTATTTTGTGGTACCAGGGCTGCAACGACACGGACAAGGACAGCCTTGCCTACGCGTACAAGGAAAATCAGGGAAAGATATTCAACGAAATGCGCACGTTTTTTGGGGAAAATGTGCCGATTATAACGACGCAGATCAACGACGCGAACCAGGACAGCGACTTTGACAGATGGTCGTATATCAAGGACATTCAGCGTCAAAATGAGGAATTATATAGTAACGTTTATGTGGTCGGCACAAGCGAGTTTGAACTCGGCGACACCATTCACAACAACGCCGCGTCAAACGTAAAACTCGGCAAAAAATGGGCGAACGCGGCGGAAAATGTGGTTTACAAAAAAACTGACGTTAATTTCCGCGAGCCGACGATTGACACGGCAGAGGTGACTGACGAAAACGAAATCACTCTCACATTTAAGAATACGGAAGGATTAAAGCGTGCCGAGGGTACTAAGCGAATAGGCATAACAAACGGTCTGTACACTATACAGCTTGGCGATTTGGCAAAGGAATTTACAGTCCGTAACCGCGCGTCAAGGCAGATCACCGGCGCGGATAGCGGAAAAGGCACAACGCTTACAGTAACCAAAGCGGAAATAGTCGATAAAACAAAGGTTGTTATCACAACCGAAGAGGAACTTGCGGGCGTTGTGGCGGTCGACTGCATGTACGGAAAGCGTTTCACTCCGACTCTCGTTGACGCAGAAACGGGCGACAGCGTGCTCGGTTTCTATAACGTAATCGCGGAATATGACAGTGTGCCGGAGGTTTCAGCGGCAAGAAATGTGGAGCTTACGTACACCTGCGAAGACGAGCCGTGCGCCGATATGGACGTTACGATTGAGGCTCTCGGCGCGACGGCTCTGAACGTTGAGACGGTCACGCAAACAACCGGCGCGGACGGCAAGGTAACGGTAAGTCTGCCCGACGGAACATACCGCGCAACGACCGCGAAGAAAATCGGCGAGCGCGAGGCGTCGTCAAATAAATTTACCGTATCGGGCAGCAATGTGACGCAAAGCTATACGATAGTGAAAAACAACGAAACAAAGCCGGCTGAACCCATATATACCTTCGGCGATTCATATAACGAGGTGAAAGAGTTTAACACCTCCCCGCTCGGTGAAACAGCTATAGGCGATACGGGCTTTAAAGTATCAACCTCGACCTCAAATTATAATAACGTGGTTGTCAGGGATAAATCGGGCGCAAAGAGCGGCTATTATCCTTACGGCAACGGACTTCCCGACAACGGCTATTACCTGTTCCTCGGTTCGGGCGGCAACAGTTCGGTAGCGGTAACTCTTACGCTGCCCGAAACGGCGGAAGTGGGGAAATATATGAAAATAACGTACGCGAAGCCATATGCTACAAATAACGGCAGCGCGAACCGAAACAGCGCTAATGATATGGACGATAAGATAACCGTCGGCTCGGAGGTTATAGACTTAAAAGAAAACTGCGAATTTGACAAATGGTACACGACTATTGTAAAACTCAACGCGGACGTATCAAAGCTTGATATATCTCTCGGCAAATGGGGCGCGGCGGCAATTTCAAGCATACAAATTCTTAACAGTGCCGACACTATGGAGCTTATTTCGGAGGACAATGTGAGCGAAAAATACATAACTGCGGAATATCAGACGGTGAAATACAACGCGAAAATTTACAACAGTGTGACAACCGAAATGGGAAAACCCGAAATTACGGCGCGCGGCACGGTTGACACGGCGGCAAGCGTCACGTATTCCGTAGATTATGACGGCGTTACCATTGCCGACGACGGCACTCTTACAATCACACCGCAGGCGCAGCCGGGAACGGTTACAATAACCGCGTCATACAACGGCATTGAAAAATCAATTCAATTGACTTTAAATGCGCTCGGCAACGCGGATAAGGTTGAAATTTTCGGCGATGAGGTCGTAACGTCCGGCGCGGACGCGGTAACAAAACAGTATTCGGCAATCCCGTTCGCGGAGAATACCGCGCTGCCCGCGCGCAGTACGACATGGACAATAGAAAGCGACGCAAACAATACCGGCGCTCACATTTCATCGGGCGGAGTATTGACCGTTCCGGCAAACGCCGGCGAGGGCATCGTGACAATTAAAGCCTCGCTTACCGTCGCGGGCGCACAGACAACGGAGAATGTTACGGATACGTTTAACGTAACGGTGCGCAATTCCGCCTCGGCGAAGAGTGCAGTTACTGTCAAGGGCTTGCTGCTTAAAAACGGAGAGACGGACATAAGCGCGGCGCAGGGCATAGACGCGGTTATAATTGACAAGGGCGTAGGCGCGGACGCGGATTATAAAATTATTGTTAAGGTGTTTGACAATAATAACGCGGTAATAGCCGAAAAGGAAATACCTGTTCAGGATTTGTCGGACGGCGTTCAGGGTGTTAAATGCGAAGACTTTACTTTTACAAAAGCAGCTTTCGCGAAGGTTTACGTCGTTGCTGACGCGAAAAGCGGCACATCCGAAGTAACCGGAGACAGAATTGTAACGGAAAACGGAAAAATTACGAAGGTAATCGTGACCGCGGACGAGGCGGCACAGAACGCAAAGCTGATTACCGCGCAATACAAATCGAACTCGCTTATAACGGCGAATATTACGGACGTTCCGTCGGTTACGGCGGGCGAAAATGAAATAGCGGCGAATATTACGGCTGTTGGCGGAACGGCTGTCAAGGCGTTTTTATGGGCGGACACTGACAAAACAATGAAACCTCTCTCCGACGCGGTTACGGCGATATATGACAACTCGCATATTGTAGACGGGGCTGTTATATCCGACGCTATATTGACCGTACAAAACGGCGAATACAAAAACGTTCCTCTCGTTTCCGACTGGATAACAGGCGAGCAATCGAAACTCGGTATGGGCAAAGGCGTATTAAAGCCGCAGGGCGCGCCGTACGGAGTGGATCCCGCGTTGGTTGACGTTTCAACGCAGAATGTAAAATACTCATACGACAACAACTATCAGGGCGCGGAAACGGATAATGTACTCTGGTACAAGGAAGCCGCGTATATGGCGCAAAGCGGAAACAGTAATAACAGCATTTACGATATGCACTCGGTTGACTGGGAGCGCGAGGCTTTGCCGATAGGCAACGGATATATGGGCGGTATGCTGTTCGGCACACCTGATAAAGACCAAATTCAGTTTAACGAGGAAACCTTCTGGGCTGCGGGTTACAGAGGCGTACAGACGGCGGTCAAATCCGACAGCGTGAACAAAAACATGAGCGAGGGTATTAACGGCTATATGAGCGCGGGAAATATTTTCGTTGACTTCGGTATGCCAAAGGGCGCGGCGGTTAAGAACTACTACCGTGATTTAAACCTTGACGACGCGGTGGCGCATGTGAGATATGAATATGACGGCGTTAAATACAGCCGCGAATACTTAGCGTCGCACCCGAAGGGCGTTCTCGCATTCCGCTACACGACTGATCAAACGGGCGCGCTGAACTTCACGGTAAATCCTGTGTCAATGCATTCCGGCGAGGTTACGGTAAACGATGGCGAAATCACGATCATCGGTAAATTAAAAGACTCCGAGCCGTATTCAAGCGGCGGAAATGTCGCGTGGAACCAGAAGTCGGATTTGGAGTACTGCACAAAAATAAAGGTAATCGCGGACGACGGAGAAATTACCGACGGTTACAACAAGGTGACAGTAAACGGCGCGACGGGCGTTACGATCCTCGTGACAGCCGCGACGGATTACGACAAGGATCAATTCGAGCTGAACGGTGACGGAACGGTCAATATGGACAAAACTCCGTACAAGAGCGTTCTCGGCGTTCAGGCGGCGATCGATAAAGCGGAAAGCCGTATGAACAACGCGGCGGCGATGAGCTATGACGCGTTAAAGTCGGAGCATATCAAGGATTACAAGTCGCAGTTTAACACGGTTAAATTCAGTCTGACGGACGCGAATGAAGTATGCTCCACACCCACGGACGAACTGCAAGCATCGTACAACAGCGTGGTAAGCACTACGGCGCAGTCTGACGGAGCAACAAAGGTGTCCTACGATAACGCGAAATACGCCGCGCTCGACAAGCACCTTGAGGAGTTGCATTACAACTACGCGCGCTACATGATGATTTCCTCGTCGCGCTCGGACACAATGCCCGCGACGCTGCAGGGCAAATGGTGTCAGTCCACGGCTGAGATATGGGGCTCGTGCTACTGCATAAACATCAATATGGAAATGAACTACTGGTTCGCGGGCGGCGCGAATTTACTCGACAGCGGCAAATCGCTCATACGCTGGTTCAATTCGCAGATTCCGGCGGGTAAAATCACCGCAAAGAATATGTATAATGTAACGCCGAAATCATACAAATACGAGAACGGTCAAATCACCTTCACCGACAGCGCGGAGGATAAGGACGACGTGTTCATCATGCACACAAAGCAGGCTATCATGGGCACGACGGATATGACGGGCTCGACAAGTATTCAGTCGGCGGGCAACACGGCATGGCTTATGTACAATCTCTGGGATCTGTACCAGACGAGCGGCGACAAAGACTTGCTCGAAAACGAGCTTTATCCGATAATGCGCAAAACCGCGAATTTCTACACGCAGTATTTGTACAACAACGAGAGGAAAACAACGACCGATTTGGCGAAATATCCCGACGGCTATTACTACACCACATGGGCGGGACGCTCGCCCGAGCAGGGACCGACCGAGGAGGGCATAAAGTACGATTTGCAGCTTGTAGCGGGAATGTACGATTACACGATCGCGGCAGCTGAAACGCTTAATGTTGACGCGGATAAGGTCGCGGCGTGGAAGGAAATACGAAATCATCTCGAAATTCCGGTAGAATTGGGCACAGACGGACAGATCAAGGAATGGGCGGAGGAAACGACATATAACACCGACGCAAACGGCAACGCTATAGGCGATCCTGTTCACAGGCATATCTCGCATCTTGTCGGACTGTACCCCGGCACGCTTATAACGCGCGATACACCCGACTTATTGGCAGGAGCGAAAACGGTTCTCGAAAAGCGCGGCGACGCCTCAACCGGTTGGTCATGCTCGAATAAGTTCCTGCTGTGGGCAAGAACGCTTGAGGGCGACAAGGCGCTTGAACTGTTCCGCTATCAGCTTGCGAAAAAGACGTACTCGAACCTGTTTGATACGCATGATCCGTTCCAGATAGACGGAAACTTTGGCTCCGCTGCGGGTATTATGGAACTTCTTATGCAGTCGCAGACGGGAACGATTTACATTCTCCCTGCGCTCCCAACGGTTTGGGATAAGGGCGAGATAAGCGGCATAAAGTCGAAAAACGGCGCGACCGTTTCAATCAAATGGAGCGATAATAAGGCTGATGAAATAAGAATAACTCCCGCGTTTGACGGTGATCTTACAATCGGCTATGATAAAAACAACACACTCACATTAAACGGCACGGATGTGACGTTTAATGACGGAAAATACACAATCACCGACGCGAAAGCGGGCACGGAATATGTATTTACAAGCAAATAATTCAAACCATATTAAAACGCCAAAAGAGCGTATCGTTTGCGCGATACGCTCTTTCATAATCCCGTTTAGACAGCCTGTCGTAAAATTATTGATTATCCGCGCCCCACAGTTTACCGCCGCCGTTTTATTTTACGCCTTTTCCTTGTTAAATTCCGTCGGCCATATTCCGGTCTCACGCTTGAAGGTTTTTGAAAAATAATATGATTCCTTAAAGCCTCAGTTTCTGCGCGTCTTTCGGGTTTTTAATTGAAACCTTTTGCCCGCGGATAAATATTTCGCCCTCTTCCGGTTGATGCACGCCCGTTATAACCTTGATAAAGGTGGACTTGCCTTCATTAAATTCCTGTTCAATGTTACGCTGTATTAGCTGCTCAAGCTGAGTCCCCCCTTGGGGGACTCAGAACCATATTTTTCCTCTTTTAGCGTTTCATTTCTCAGATAATACGATTTCGCCTTTTCAGACGGCAAGATTTTATCCCTCTGCGAGAAGTTCGAGCGTATCACAATGTTAGCTGCCTGACAATCGTTAGCGATAACTATATGCGCGTCTATCTTATCCCATCCAAGCCTTTTTACTGCTGTCAATCGCCTGTGACCGGAAAGAATCACGATCCTCCCTGTCTCTTTATTTCGGCATAAGAAAAAGACTCGAAGATTATGTACTTCGAGTCCTTAAGCTGCAATATCCAATGCCGCATAAAAAGGCGGAGCCGAAACTCCGCCTTTTAACATACGTAAATTTATTTCACGATATTCTCGCAAAATCTCATAAGTATTGACGCTACCTGAGCGCGTGTTGCCGTTTCCGTCGGTGCGAGTTCGGTATCGCTTATACCCGAAACTATTTCTGCCGCGTTCGCCCAGCTGAGCGATACTGCTGCCCAGTCGCTTACAGCGTCCGCGTCGGAATATCCGCTGAGATCCGCCTGCGCCGATACGTCAATGCCCTTATACTGAGCATATCTGTACAAGATCGCAGCCATCTGCTCGCGTGTGATATAGTCATCCGGTCCGAATGTCTCCTCATCATAACCGCTTACAACGCCGTTAGCCTCGCCCCATGCTACCGCATCGGCGTACCAAGCGTCCTCGGGAACGTCCGTGAAGCCCGCCTGATCTACCTCCGGTGAACCGTCCAGTCTGTACAGAACAGATACTATCATAGCACGCGTTGTGGTTGAATCCGGCTCGAACGTTATGTCGCCCGTACCGCTCATCAATCCTTCGGTCAGCGTGTAATCAATGCCTTCATGGTACCACTGACTTTGATCAATGTCAACGAATTTCTCCGACGGGCAATTATCTTCCGCGTCGGGAGCGGGCGTCGGTTCGGGAGACGGCGTCGTTTCCGGAGCGGGCGTTGCCGTTCCGTCCGCCACAAACTCTGTCTCAACCGATACGTTTAAGCCCGGCATTACAAACGTATATGTTCCGTCTTGGTTATCCGTAACATCAACCGCGTTGCCTTTTGAATCCTTAACGGTTACACTGCCTGTCGTATATCCCTCATCGGGCGTAACGGTAAGCGTTACCTTTTCTCCTCTGCCCGCAGTCTTGGGACTCGCGCTTACAGAACCGTTATCGGGTTTCGACGGAGTGCCTACGGTGTACCTTGACGATCCGCCGCCGCTGCCGCTGCCGCCTCCGCCTATGCTCTTATAGTAGCCGGAAAGCGTTGCGGTTATTGTATAGCCGTCCGAACTCATATCAACTTTGTTGCTGTTCCAACGGTTCATACCGCTTGCAAGCTCAAAACCTTCGGGTTGAGCTGTCTTTGCGGCATCCAGTCCTTCAGCGTCGGTGTAGACAACAGCATCATCACCTGTAACGCCTTCACCCGCTTTGTACGTAAGCTTGTAAACCTTAATTGTGTTGGTCGATGTGCTGATGAGTGCGCCGTCCTTATACAACTCAACGGTGTACTCGCCCTGCGGATTATCACCGAACGCGTCCTTAGCCTGGTCGTCAAAGCTTACATACGCGAGACCGCCCTTTGTAACACCTTCGACAGTCTCCTCGCAACTCTTGTCGCCCTTGATGAACTTAACCGTATAGGTCTCGCCTGTTTCATTATCCGCCTTAAACGCCGCGTACAAGGTGTTCGCGATACAATCTGTGATACCCTCGGTACCCCAAGTTTCGCCTTCGCCCTTTATCTCGGATGCAAGTGCGTTAAGAATGTCGTTACCGTTCTCGTCCTTTGTGATGAAACCTACGGACTGAATTTCATCCGTATCCTGGTCTTCACTTACGAATGTCGCCGTTACGGTTACATCTGACGCGGGCATTGTGAATGTATACTTGCCGTCTTCTGTCGGCGTTATCTGTACAGTCTCGTTATCCAATTTCGCCACGCTTATGGCAGCAAGCTTGTAACCCGAGTCGGGTGTTACCGTCAGCGTTACCGTGTCGCCCTCGAAAATGCCCTCAGTCTTGTCGGCAGCTACCTGACCGTTCTCAGCCTGCGCATATGTTACCGTGTACGTCGTATCTGCATAGTCGGGCTTGCCGTTACCGTTTTCATCAACAGCCCATACAGCGTATGCTGTCAACTCTGTGCCGTCGTCACCGTCCGCTCTTGTCGGAACTCTAAGCTTTCCATCGATTGAGATATCCTCGGGAAGCTGCGTTCTTGATGCAGCCGGCTCATCAAGTTTCGTAAAACTCCAGCCGACCAGAACTGCGCCTTCTCTTGTTACACCCGTTGTGGGAACATCAATATTCGTGCTCGGCATTGCTTCTTCTATCGGCTCCGGAATAACCGAAGTCTCATCGCAGCCGTTGCCGTCGAACGTAACCTTATACGGCGTCTCGTTATAGTCCGCGATGCCGTTTTCATTATCGTCAATCGCCCATACAACATACGCGCTTATGAATCTCGCATCCTTGATAGCTCTGTAATAATATCCGTCCGCAGTGAGATATCCGTTGTTGTCTACCTGTCCGCCCCTGTTATCGGGATTCCTGGTATCCGGCACAAGCATTTTTCCGATCACCCAGTTGTTCTCATCCTGCGTTGACTCGGAAACTCCGTGCGGGTATCCGCTCCAGCCGATCTGAACATAGTGATGGTAAACCGTCTCGCCGTCCTTGCGGTACAGAGTACCCTTTGCGATTACATTACTATCCTCAAACTTGATATTCTCGCCGTTGCTGTCAGCGTTCGTGCCGGGGAACGGCAGATACTGTCCAACCAGGATATTATCCTGTCTGTTCGGCAGCTTATCGCTGTTCTCGATTCTTATTGTATCCTCGGTGATAGGATCGCCGTTCTCGTCCTCATAAGGAAGCGTCGGAATGTCGCTGCCGCCTGAAGCGTGGTTGCTGAAACGATCGTTCAGATAATACGTGTGCGTCAGTGTTTCCTCTGCGTAGTCGCGGATACCGTTGCTGTTAGCGTCAACCGCCCATACCGCATATACCTTCGCGTCTTCAGTCTGCGGAATCTCTACTTGAGTTACAAGTGTACCCGTTTCTTCGGTAACGCTTGTAATAAGCGGATGTCCCGCTGTATTCCAGTTTTCATCCTGCGTCCAACCTATCAGAACCGCGCCGGTCTTGTAAATCATTACGGACGCCGCCTGCGTTGTCATAAGATCTGCCATGTCGCCCGGCAGATGATGGTCGTTACAGGTGTAGAACAATCCGGTCGTCGCGTCAACGTCATAGCGGTTTCCGGTCGCGCCGGGCGCATAGTAGCTGACGTGACGATAATCCTGGTCAAATCCCGTGTTGCCCGAGCCGTCCGACTCAGCGTATACCGCGTAGAGATATACATAATCTCCGCTTGTCGGCTGCGGGATAGTATACGGGCTTGTTATCAGCTCTACACTCTTCGTGCCGTCTTCCCATGTAACCTTTGATACAGGATTGCCTTGCGCGTCTTGCGCGGTCTCAATGTTCGCGCCGCTTGACGGAATAATCAGACTCGAAGGAGTTATGCTCCAGCCCGCGAATACCGCGTCGGTGCCGCCTTCAACAGTCTTGGTCAGACCTGTCTGCGTTGTTATAGGATAGCTTGCGCCTACGAGCAGTCCCTCCATCACTGCGGGAGGTGTGCCTGTGCCGCCGTTTGCATTATATGACAGCTTTACCTTGCCTTCTGTATAGTCCGCAATCAGGTTGCTGTTTCTGTCAAGCGCCCAAACCGCGTATACTGCCGCATCCGCTGCCGACGTTGCTGCTATGTCAACCGTTGTAACGAAGTTCGCGTCGGCGGGCGCCTCATAGAACGGCTCAGCGCCGCAGTCAACAGTGCTCCAGCCTACGAATACCGCCTGACCGAGCGCAGTGTTCTTTGTCCACTTTCCGCTCTTTATGCCCGCGGCTTCATCGTCCGCCTCGTTTGTCGGCTGCCACAGCTCTATGCCGGACGTTCCGGGCGTGTACGTCATCTTCATCGCGTCCATAAGTTCCTGAGTGGCAGCGCCGCCGTTTACGGAATAATCGACATTCAAACCGCCCTGAACCATGTGACATACCGTACATTCCTCAACATTTCCTTCGCCTGTCGGCTGCCAGTCATGCGCCTTCGCACGCGCGACTTCTGTCTCGGACTCTCCGCAAACCTGACATGTACGCGTCTGAGTTGTCTCATCCGTACAATATTTTCTGCTTGCCTCGTCAACTACCCAGCCGTCGTTAACCTCGGAATTGATCCACTGATGTCCAGGCGCGGGTATCTCAATCGTCTCAACCGAGCCTTCTTCTTCCGCACCGCAGACCGTACATACTCTGTGTGTCTGATATGATCCGGGTGTGTCACACTTGGGCTCCTTATCGCTGCCGTCGATTTTTTCCGGTTGTCCGAAGGTATGCGGCGTTGTGGGAATAGGTACTGCGACTGTCTGACCGCAGTCCTTACACTCTAAAACATACATTCCTGTATGGTCGCATCCCGCGGGATAACTCAAGCCCTCATTCTGCTCCATATCATGCTCATCCTGACCGATTGACAGCGTAGGAATCGTAGCCGTCTCCGTCCAGCCGCAGTCACGCTCGCACTTCATTGCAACAACGCCTTCGCTTATCGTTGTAGGCGCTACGCTGTTCTCTTCATCAAGTATCGGCGTATGTCCGAGCGCAGATCCTTCCTCTGTTATAACCTCATATGTACAGCCGGGGTTTATACATTTGAGACCGGTCTTTGCAGGCTCGGTACATGTTGCTGCCGCAGACAGTTCGGGAGCGGGCTGTAAATTATGCGGCTTCATTGAAATCACCTGATAATCGCCCTGCTCGCCGCAAGCGCAGTCAATATAGCTGTAGCCTTCTCTGTAGCATGTCGCCTCCAGCGTCACCGTATCGCCCTTATGCTCATGCTGTACATATTCAATTCCTTCCGTAGCCGATATATTCGAGTCTCTGAATATATCCTCAAAGCGCTGTCTGTCTTCTTCATCCTTGTACTCAACAGTGATCTTACCCTTTACCTGAGCCTGCTGGGAGTTGTTGTTTGTTCTCAGCTCGCCGCCCGGATAGAGCGTAACATTACCTTCGATATATCCGCCGCCGTCAAGAACAACCTCGCCGCCCGACTCTACGGTAACGTCAGCGTCAACATAGCCGCTGTTTAATACCTTCGCGTCCTTTGAAACATAGAGTTCGCCGTGAACTTCTCCGTTGTTTACAAAGTATCCGCTTCCCGCGTCGCTGCCATAATCACCGGTGGTCGGCGGCTCTACCGTTACTTTTCCGTTGATATAGCCGTCCTTCTCGTTGGTAACGTCCGCGCCGTTCTGAACATAGAGGTCGCCGGTAATATCTCCGTAGTTCTTAAAGGTCGTGGTTTCTTCGCCCTCCTGTTTACCGAGTACCGTTACCGATTGGCTCAGCGTTCCGTGGTTTTCGGCGTTACCGCCCTCGTTGATAACAATATCTTCCTCAATTTCCACGTCTCCGCCGAATACCGCGTCGCTCAGCACGTAAATATCACACTCGGTATCCGTGCGCTCGCCGCTCGAAACGCTCATCTGCGTCCATCTCAGATTATCGTGCAGCTTTCCGCCCTGAAGGTTCATGCTCTTTGAGCCGGGCTGCTGATAGATCGTACTCGTTCCGTGACCGATATTGTAGGCGATCTCGCCGCCTGTCATCGTAAATTCACTGTTATTATAGATATACAGCGTCATACCGTGTCCGTTGCTCGTGCCGCCGACGCCCGCGTTATGGTGTATGCTTCCGCCGGTTATTTCCAGCTTGCCGCCGTAATCCATGATAATGCTTCCGTTGCTGTTATACGCGAACACATCATAAAGCTCCGCATTGTCGTTCAGCGTTACGGTCGAGTTGGATCTCATATCTATAAGACCGCCGTTGCCGCTGCTCGCGTAAACCTCGTGAACCTGCGCGTTATCGTTAAAGTTCACGGTCGTGTTGTTCATGCCGCGTACAAGCGCGTTAGCCGTCGTGTCGAGGTGGTGAATATCCGTTCCTTCATTGAGGTTGATCACCGCACCCGCGTTGGCAATTCCGAATACGCCGTATCCGCCGTATTTATCGGTTTCCGCGTCATACGTACTCATATATCCTATTTCGGTATTTTCGAGGTTAACCGTACCGCCGACCTGGATAAGGTTACCGGTGGTTACTACGTTTGTTCCCGTTCCCGGTTCTAACGCCGCGGGTGAAACGCTCGCGGGTTCGGGATTGTCGGGATCATACTCGTAGCGCTTTCCGCCGCCGAAATGGTCATCGATAAGCTTCTGCATGTCGGTTTCATTCGGCAGCATGCGCGACTCGGCTTTTCTCTCGCCGTACTTAACCGGCTTGCCGCCGCCGTATGCGTAGCAGTTGTTAGTGTTTCCGCCTCTGCCGTCCGGAAGCTGAACGCCGAACGTGCTTATCTGAATATCTCTGTCAACAAGCGTGTTGTTCCAATCCCAGTAAGCGCCCGCGTCGATCTTAACGTCCTTGAACGTTACGTTATCGCCCTCATCGATCTTGAACAGCGAACCTGTGTATGTAACGCCGCCTGCCGTTGCACGGCTGATTGTGTGACCCTGACCGTCTATCGTTATGGTCTTGTTGCCCGCGATTTCAGCCATATAGCCTATCGTTACGTTGTCCTTGAGGTAGATCGTACCGCCGTCCTTGACGTTTGCCATTGCCTTAGCAAAGCGCGCGTATGTCTCGCCGGTGTCAATGGTCTCGCCGGGGTTGGCAACAACTATATTGCCGTCCTCAGGAGCGCCGAAGTTCGTAAACGCCGTGTTAATGGGAATTGTCACATACTCACCGGCTTTGTTCAGGTATCTTATCTGAGCCGCGGAACTTGAAATAAGCGCGCCGTAAGATTCGGTGAACTGACCGAATACGAAATTCTCGCCTATCTTACCTCTGAGGTAATAGCCGCTCGCCGCGGTTCCCAGAGCCGACAGAGGATACTCGCCGTCGTCGGGAGTTTTAAATGTATAAGTCGTCTTGCCGTCCGTAGTCTTTACCGATATTGTGTACTGCAAATCAGCCGTCTCATAGTCTCCGTCGGGAACTATCGGATCAATCTTCGCATCGGACTTCAGATAGTGGTAATTGCCATTTAGCGTGATTGCCGGTTCGCTATCCGTGCCCGTAGTGTCCTTATAGAGCGTAGCTCCGCCGTAGAATGAGTGATATGTCTGCGCATTCGTCGGGTTGTTGTTATATTCGTACCATATCACATCGCCGCGCTGGAATGGAGTGTATTGATTTACTACCGCATCCTGATCCTTCGCGCCGGTTCTGAAGCCGTTGTACCACATATAAATGGACTTGGGCAGATGCGACTTGGTACCGTCTTCATTTTCTTGCAGCGTCGCATTGTCACTGTTGAACGCCACGTCCGCGTTGTATATATTATTATCCGCCGAAACATTTTCCTCAGGGATCCATGTGATGTCGCCCTCTTCGGAAATGTTTATATAATGACGGATGAACGGATCATCCATATAATATGTGCCCGCGAATTGCTTGAAATATTCACGCGCTCTCTGCTTGTTGGCGTCGCTGTACGCTCTGTCAACGTTGTAGAGCTTTGTGAAGGTCTTGTTGTAATTCTCGGTATCGCTGCTGGTTGTAACTACCCAATCGCTGCCGTCAGTCTTCTTCGCGTCATAGAGCGTTATGCTGTTCGCATAGATATACGCCGACTCGTCGCCCAATACGGGATTCTGACCGTTGATAGTCGCCGCGCCGAAGGAAACCTTCTGTATCTGCTGAACAGCTTGGAAATTGTTGTTAGCCTGATATGCGCGCGAGTTCGGGAACATTACGGAAAATCCGCTTACGCCGCCCGCTACGTGCGTTGTGTCATTGATCTCCGCTTTGAGCGTGATATGCGGCTTGATCTTTCTGTAGCCCTTATGAGAATCTTCTGTAACCGTGGGATCGTCAACATAGAAGTATACGCTTCCGTCTTCCTCGACCTCCGCGTACCACGAGTCGGTCATCTGCGGATGATACTCGCCCGTGTACTTATTCTGCGAGAGCCACTCCTTCGCGTTCTCGTAGTCAGCCTCCGACGAGAAATCAATCGCCGGGAACGTGAAGGGATCATTCTCGCCGTCGCCGTCCTGATCCTTCATCCATAACTGAATCGGGGTCGCCGTGAAGTAGTTGTTGATATAATCCTGGTTGGCTCCGGTCTGTCTCAGGTTCGCGGTGAACGTAATTACCGCTTCCTTCTCACAATTTTTATCGGCATAATAACCCTCAAACGGAACGGCTATGCTTGAAACATATTTGCCGTATGTCGCGTTCTCGGTGAATGTCGGAGCTACCGTAACGTCCTTATACTCCTCGATTCCGAACTTAATCTGTACCTTGCCATCTTCGGTGATTCTCATACCCAAGTCGGAGCCGTCGTTCGCGTAATAATCGCCCGCGTACTGCGCCATATACTGATCGTTCTCATCAGCCTCGGCATCGCATACAAAACGGTCCGCACTGCTCAATACAACCTTATGGTCAGCCTCCGTCTCCGGACTGTGATAAAGCGTCGCGTTATCGTTGACTGTGAAATAGTGCGTTGTTATATTTGCGTTGCTTCCGTTCGCCCAAGTCAGCGTTACAAACGCCGGCTGCGTCGCGTCGGTATTTGAGTAATGATTCGGCACCTCGATAAACAGACTGCTTAAATATCTGCCGTTTAAGCCGACCTCGGGTTTCTTCGAATCAGCGAATACCGGTCTCGGATTTACCTTGACGAACTCGTTTTCATCGTCGTCAAAATCAACAAGCACTTCGCCGTCCTTGGTGATTCTGATACCCCAGTCGACACTCGGATTGTTGAAGCTGTACTCGGTGTATTCCGGTGACTTGCCGCCATCGATATACGCGAATTGCTTCAAATATTCCTTCATCTCGGCGATAGAAGCCTTGTCATTGTCTGCGGTTTCCTCGGCGCTGTAGCCCGCGCCCTCGTAGGTGTAGGTTACGTTACCCGTGAAGTAATGCTTAAGTTCGGTTTGAGTTTTATCTGCCCAAGCGCCTTCTTCTGCCGGCTCTTGAGCCGCGTAAACCGCCGCGTTCGGAGCAGTGAAACGTCTTGCATTCGTGAAGTTAGCCGTCTGGTCATTCGCCCATGTGAAACCGTATGCCGCGCCGGCGCTCTTCTTTTCACCGTTGTCATTATTGGTGTACCAGTCGTCCTGCGTGAACTGAACCGCAGACGGGTAAACCGACGAGTCGCCCAGTACATACAAGCTGTCATTGCTTCTTGTTACATATATCGCCTCGTGGTCGTTGCCGTTAAAGTCGTGGTATACAGGCGTACCGTCCGACTGGATCTCAATATACTCTTCCGCTGCACCGGGGCGGTTTACATAATACTTGCCCGGGAACTGCTTATAGTAATCCTTGTACCACTTCACATAATCGGTGTGCATAAAGTACAGCGTCGGAGCCTTGAACATCTCGGGCTGACCGTCGTCGTCCGCGTCGGGCTGATACAGAGTTGCGGCGTTCGCGGTAAAGTACTTATATGGGTCGCCGCTGTGATCCTTTGCCGCTGCGGCGTTGCTTACCACCCAATTAAGCGTCAGGAACGCGGGGCTTGTGCAAGCCGCGTCGCTGTAATAGCCGACCAACGGCACAACCATCTGATTTACTGACGGAACAAATTCATTATCAACCTTCTGCCCGCCCGCATCATATTTCTGTATTCTGTTAGCGCTATACATCACAGGCTTAAACTCGCCCTGATCCGTTTCAAGCTTAACGTTGCCCAAATCGTCTATAACGATTTTCCAGTTTGTGTACATCGAGTTATAGTTCTTGCCGAATCCGGGTCCGAGCGGGTACTCGCCCTGATAATTCTTAAAGTACTCGTTTACATATCCTCCGTCAGCGGTGAAGTAGCTGTAGTTATTCACGAAAACCTTAAGTCTCTGGTCGTGAACAGTCGGATTGCCTTCCTCATCTGTTGCTGTCGAGCCGCTCCAGAGCGTACCGCCTGTATTGAACACAAAGCGCTCAAAGCCCTCGGGATGCTCGAGTGAAGCTGTCGACGTGCTCACATAGTGCGACCATGCGGGGCTAAGCGTCTGATAATTCTGCGTTCCCGCCTGATTGTACCAGTCGGGGCTTCTGAATGAGAACGAGCTTAATCCCTTCTTCTGATACGGATATATCTTATCGGTGTTCGTTGTATTGACATATGTAACATCGGTAACCTTGATATTGCCCGTGGTCATAACATCGCCGTTGGAGAGCGTGGGCTGACCCTTATCGTCGATCGTGATCTTCCAGCCGAAGCCGTCGTTCATCGTATACTCCGTCGGAGCGCCGGTGAGATACTCCTTTGCCTTGTCGTATCTGATATATCTCTCGCGGTCGCCGCCGCCGCTGCCCTGTCCGTATGCGTTAAACGTACGGATAAGATTTCCGTTGGCGTCGCCGTTCATAGCTGTGTATATCGACTTGTTGTTATTCGGAAGCGTGAAACGCTCATGAGTATAGTCGAAGCCTATTGTAACAGTGCTTCTGTTTACGTTTACGGTATCGCTCTTGCTCGTCGCGTTATCAAACCAGCTGTTATCGGTAAACGTAACGCTTGCAACCTTCCACGGATTGTCAAACGTTGACGCGCCGTTTATATAGTTAAATTGGCTGTTATTATTTAACGACTGCCCGTTGGTATTATCGCTGCCGAAGGTATAATAAGCCGGTTCGCGCTTTTCGATTGTGGTTCCGTTGTAGTAATACCATTCCACGTCGCCGTTCTGAGTGATCTCCATATATTCGTTCGGAGCGTTGTCATAATTGTAGTAATACGTTCCGGCGTAATTTTTAAGGAAGTCCTTCGCCTTCTGTATATAATTCTCGTCGCTGTCGAAATATACCGCGGGCATACGCAGGAAAGTGGAATTGCCGTCGTCCGTGGGTTTATACAGATTTGCCGGATTAACATAAAATCTCCACGCGCCCTTACCCTCGGAGTCGTTTTTGTTGGCATTACTTATCTGCCACGTCAGCGTCAGATAAGCGGGCGTTGTGCATGCCACATTGGTGTAATATCCGGGCATGTAAACAAGCATATTGGCAACCGACGGAGCCCATTCCGTTTCTCCGCTC
The DNA here is from genome assembly GCA_947631235.1 of uncultured Clostridia bacterium. Lineage (GTDB taxonomy): Bacteria > Bacillota > Clostridia > UBA1381 > UBA1381 > Hominilimicola. The sequence continues at coordinate 29,651 of CANRKO010000004.1, forward strand.
TCGCCCACATGAAGTCCGAGCTGCTCGGTACGTCCCGTCGCGAACGCAGCCGTGTACCAAGTGGTTCCGTCATATGTAACCTGCACTTTGCCGTCCTCGACCTTGAGCTTCATATTCGCGAATATGGGATCATAGTGCGCTGCGAGATCTGCGGCTCCGGAAATGGAGTATGTGCCCGCATAACCTTGAGCGCCCTTATAACCCTTGAAATACTCGGTCGAGAAATCGCCCTTATTCGGTGTGAATAAAGTGCTTCCGTTTACAAACGCCTTAAGTATCGACTTGTCGGTATCGTAAATCGTGCCGTTCGGCTTAAATACATTGCGAACAAAACCCTCGGGTCTTTGCGTCGCGTTTACGCCGATAGTAGACTCCCACGCAAAAGCGATCGCAGTATACGGCGTTGAGCCGGCAGAGTTATACCATGTCGGACTTTCAAATGTAACCGAGGTTACGTTTCCGTATGTCTCGGCTGTGGTTCCGAAACTGACATAACGGACAATAGCATCCTTCTTTTCGCCGTTGTTCAGCTTAATTCCGCTCGCGCCGGCTTCTATCGTCCAGCCCGAACCGTCGTTGATGGTATATGTATCATCATAATTCGTAAAGTACTTCTGCGCCTTAGTCTTGTTGTACATATACACAGCGTTAGAGAACTTATACTGCGTCTTTGCACCAGTATCGTCTTTGTCCCACCAGAAATTCGTGTTATTCGGGAACTGAATATAGCCTGCGGCGTTCCAAGTAAGTACAAGCGTTGCTTTGTTCTCGTTGGTCTGTCCGGTTGTCCATGTTGGTTTGCCATCATCGCCCATCAATTCAAACGTAAAACTAGTCGGTTTACCGGCAGCGTCTATAGCGCCAAACGTCGAAACAACCGCTTTGGTGTCCATGTTGTCATAGAGCAGCTTAACATCTTCGCCGTTTTCGTCAATCACAACAGACCACTTATCGCCCTCGTATATGTTGTCACCGCTTACATAATTCTTCTCGGTAACATACGTACCTGCGTGAGCCGCAAGATATTCCTTCAGCTTGGCTTTATTAGCCTCCGGTATTGCGCTTTCGCCTATCGACATAAGCTCGATACCCGCGCCGTCTTCCGCGGCTATTTGCGCAGTGTCGTTTTGCGCTGTGTCGTCGGTTTGCGGCGCGTCAGTGCAGCCCGCACCCGCGAGCAGACCGTTTACCGTATTCATTTCATCTTCGCTCAGAATACTCTTAATGGTCTCCCATTCCTCCTCGGTAATACCCGCGTAAAGCGAGCGTATACCCTCGGCGGTCTGTGAGAACACCTTGACTATATCCGCGCTTGTCAGGTTTTCAAAACGATTGTCTGAAACATTCGCCGATTCATTGTCCGGCGCTGCCGCAGGAACCGCGTCAATAGTTTCAAATGCGGTTTCACCCGTTTCTTCAGCTATATACCGGTCATACCCCCCCCCAGAAAAGCTGTTAAACGCATCTTCCGAGCCGTGGTTTTCCGCAAACACAGTTCCCGGCAACAGAGCCGCTGCCATTGTCAGCGTCGTTATAAAGCTGACAATGCGCTTTGTAAGTCCTTTTGTCATATTAAAATTCTCCTTTCTGTTTTGTTGACTTTTGAAATGTACTTCACAACTAAGGGCTCATCACAATCCTTCCTTTCCGCTTAGACTAAATTCTAAAAATTTTCATATATAAATATATGACAAACAGACCAATACGATTTACATTTTTGCATTAGTCTTGATTGCATATTATTTTTTACAATAATTCAATATGGTGAACATACAAATCGAGCCCGCCGTGAAACGGTGCGTCGAAATTTCAAATGTGGGTCTTAATCTGCTTGTTTTCATGGTTCACTGCTCCTTAAATAATGTAATTTAACACCCCCCCCCCGTTTTTACAAGGGGTTCAAAATCATAATATGCGGCAATTATACCATAAAGTTACAAGCAAGTCAATACTTTTTTTGTGCATTTTTCACAACATTTTGTTGTAATTTTAAAATATTTTACAAATTTTTATTGTATTTTATTATACCCCCCCTCCCGCGTACATGTTTCGAATTCATCAGTTTTTTTCTGTAGTTATTTTCATTTTCAACAACTCCTTATTCGTTTGTTCCTACCACGAAAATTTGTTTTTAAAATTTATCAAGAATTTAATATTATTTTTTGAAACGGGGCTTGCGACGGTAATATGATAAAGAAGAAAGTCGACGGATATATAAAATTTAACCAAAAAAACATCGCCGCCGATAATTCGGCAGCGATGTTTTGACAATGTCGGAAATTATTTATATTCCACCGAGCCGCATACGGGCGACAGGTTTTCGTCCCAGAGGAATGCCTTGTACGTGTATTCATCGTCGGTAACGGGGATTGAAAGTCTGAGCGAGCCGCCCGTGACGTCCTTGCATTTAACTTCAACAAGCGCGTTATCCTTGTACTTCGCGAAATACGCACGCATTTTCCCGAAGTCGTTTACCATATTATAATCCGCGTTCACGTTGTCCGCGTCGGCTGTAATTTCTATGTTTGCCGCGTCAACGACCTTTGCCGAAAGCTCCAACTCGTTTACGCTCGTTTCTTCCCATGTCGCCGCGGCGACTATGAGATAGCGGTATTTGCCCGTAAGCACGGTAGTCACGTTCGCACCCGTCGCCGTGCCTAAGATTTTCGCGCTGTACAGGTTTGCAAACGGAACGTACAAATTCGCGTCCTTTGATGCGAGATCCGATGTTGAATCCATTTCGGCAGGCGTTTTTAAGATGTTATCACTGTTCGTTCCGAGGTATACGACACGCGTATTGCCGCTGCCGGTCATTGTCATTTCCGTTAAATCAAATACCTTTCCGTCGCCGGCATAGAATACTTCATATGCCGCATAAGGCGACGCGCTCCTGTTTGTTTTCCACACGGTCGACGGGTTTTTATCATACGAATATTCGGGGTGTTCTTCGCTTGTTGACGCGTAGGATTTCACATAATGACCCTTCAAATCCAGCGTCGCGGGCTTTAAGCCGCTGATTGCGTCAAGTATGCTTTTGCGCGACTTGTTCGCGTCACTCTGCGTTGTGCGGTTTACATTCTCAACCGCGGATTGCAGCTTTGCGACGGTGTCAGCCGAATATTCGTCCGAATGTGTGAGAAGTTCGTTTGCCTCGGCTATCGCTTTATCGAGCGCGGTCGTGTCAACCGTCGCGGCAGTCGATGTAACCGTGATTTCACCATCCGATTTGTCAAGGCTCTTTACCGTGATTTCGCTTATTTCGGGCGCTGTCGAATTTACGATAGGGCTGAAGTGATAGGAATTGTCGTTGTAAATTTTGACCGTGTTATTGCCCGCTTTTAATTTCAGCGGAACGTTGACCGCCCTGAACGTGTCCCAACTAAATGTGTTCCTGAAATACACCGTCTCCGGCTCGGCGTCGTTTACCTTGATCTGCGCGTACCGTTCGACGAGGTCGATATTGTACGGGTGTACATACGTATCGCCGTTGTCCTTCAGCATTACCGGCGCCGGCTCGTCGTTGGAATATTCTATCTCAAAATTGTACATGCCCTCCGACGGCGCGTTTACGTTAAATTCGATATAGTTATCCTCCGCAGTATTGTCCGCGTCCGTGCCTACGCCGAGATTTCTTACAACATATCCGCCGTCGGCGAAATCGTTTTCCGCGTAATACGCGTTAGAGCCGTGTATCGATATTTTATCCGCTGCGATTGACGCGCCCGACGTGTCGGGAACATACGCAAATCCGACCGTTAACGCGCTGCCCTCTATAACGAGCGTGTTCGCGCCCTTTGATAGATAGAACGTGTCGGAAACGGGCGTGTCGTATGTTGAAATCGTCGAGTATGAATCCGCGTCGGGAGCGTAGTCCGTAAGGCGGCGCAAAATTGTGAAATCACCGCCGGAAACCTTGTAATATCCGCTTTCGGGTGCAACAGCTGTGACGATATATTTATTGTCCTCCTTAAACGCCGCCATCTCGGTAAGGTCTATTTCAAAATTGCGGTAGTCTGCGTCGTGCTTTTTAACGTCCAGCTTATCGACGGCGGCGGTAAGCTGTAAATTGCCTTTGTTTCCGTCGTTGCCGTTTATCTGCGTGAACGTAACAGTATGCTCTCCCGCCGTCAGGGTTTTAATCATATCATAATGTCTGCGGTAGCTCCACGTTACGGTCGATTCGAGATAAATCGTTTCAACCTCGCCGTCGTCGATTTTCATACCGAACGGCAGCATTTTGCCCTGTGCGCGGTTCTGTCCGTTCGCGTTCGGTTCGAGCGTCTGCGGATTTACGTACGGTGCCTGGAGCGAATAGAACAGGCTTAAATCGTAATCTCCGTTCTCGGGAACATTGATTGTGAACTTAATGCCGTCGCCGTTGTTATTGATGCTGCCGACGTCCTTACGTCCCGACGCCGCCCATGTGCTCCAGCCGGTCTGCGTGTACGCCTTAGCGCCGCCCAAAAGCTGCGCGTCCTCCGCCTCGTAGGAATTAACCGAGAGCTTTACGTTTTCCATTTCGGTCGTCTCCGAGGGAACGGGCGCGGGCGTTATTACCGCAAAATACGCGTTCATTTCATCCGTGTCGGTAACCTGAATTTTAAGCGAGTTATCCGTAACGGTGACCGCGCCGTCGAATACTACCTCCGGCTTATAGTTCGTGCCCTGCTGGCCCGAAAATCCGACCGCGTACACCTTGACATTGACCGCGCCGTTTTCGTTCGCGAGCGAGGTTGTGTTCATATTATCGAGATAAACTGTTTCCTTGCCGTGTTTATCCTCACTGCCGCCGAAAAGCGCGTAAGCTGTGTTTATACTTTCGTCATACGAGGTCACGCCGTAAAAGCGCGTTGCGGCGAACGCGGGAGACGTAAGCGGACACTGCTCGCCCGTCATCTGCGCGTACCAGTGGTACACCCACCACGTTGACGAAGGGCTGTTCCGGTCGGCGGCGACCTCGTTCAGTGAGTTCGCCATGCCCCAGTACGCCATGCAGCCACTCATGTCCTTGTCCTCGAACATCGCGAGCCATTTTACAAGCCCGCCGGACGTCGCGATGTCGTAATGACGCGCGTACTCGTTTACGAGAAGCTCCGGCTGATACTTTCTGCCGGTTTTCGCAGCATACGCGTCGGTGTAATATTTTGCCGCCGAGGCTTTCACCGAGTCGTAATTTTTGAAAAATGATGTCAGCGAACTGTCGCCAAGCTCGTGCCATGTGATAAGCTCGGGCAGGCAGTTGTTGTTATAGCAGTAGGACAGAAAACTGTCGTATGTATTCGCGTTAAAGCCCGCGAAGTTCGGACCGGCACATCGCGCGTTCGGGTCTATATTATGTACCGCCTCGTAAACCTGTTTCCATGCCGCCTCAAGACCGGAAAGATTATTGTGGTACCAGATGTTGTCAGGCTCGTTGAATAAAACATAGCTGTACTTAGCCGCTTCCGTTTCGTTTAGCGTGTAATAGTTTCCGTCGCTGCCGAGGAAAGCGCCCTCGGTGCTTGCGTCAGCCTTGTCGCAAATCATCGCGTAAAGAATTTCCTCACACGTTTTCGTGTAGCCGTCAACGTCGAGCGAGCCGTTTTTCATCGGCGCGTTGTAGGGCCATTCGAGGTAGATGTCCTGCAGATAAACCTGCATATCGCGCACTCCGGCAGCCGCGAGAGCCGACCTTGTCCGTACCGCGTCGCCCGTCGGGTGCTGCAGACCGCCGTACGCCTTCTGCACCATCGTATCGGGTTTCAAGCCGTAGAGCAAATCTATCGACGGCACGTTTATTTCAGCCGCGCCGTACAAAAATCCCGTCGAGCCGTGGTAGAGCGTTTCGCGCTTACTCATATCAAAATGAATTTCCGCGCCGTTTTCGTTTTCTATTCTGAGCTTGCCGTTATCGTTTTTGACGCTGTATCCGGACGCTCCGTTCAGGGTAATTCCCGAAACGTCCGCGCCCGCGCCGACTGTGCCGAGTTCGACATTCGCGGGCGAATCCATCGTAATCGTAAATTCACCCGACCAGTTATCGCCTATATTTAGCTTACAGGTGTTCGACTGCAAGCGCAGCTTTTTAAGTTCCGTTCCCGCGTTTATTGTGACAGTCGCGGAGTCTGCGACGGTTATGTCAAACTCGGAATTATTGTTAAATTTGACGTTATTGAGCGTCAGATTTCCCTGCTTGCCCGTGCCTGCCGAACCCGCGCATATCGCCGAGCGGCGTCCCGACGTTGTGACGCTGTAATTTTGTACGGTCGCATCCGTTATCGTCATGCTGCCCGCGCCGTCCCAAATACCGACGTCCGTTTTCGCGTTGCCGGTAATAGTGAGATTTTTAAGAGTTGAGCTTACGCTGTCGTTCTGAAAAATCGTGGAATCCGCGCCCGACTGTGTACTTGTAAGCGTATGATTGACGCCGTCGATTGTAACGTCCTTTGTAATGCCGCTGTTTGTGACGTTAAAATCCGCGCCGAGCGTATAGCTGCCGCCAGACGTAAACGCCGACTGCAGTCCGCCAAGCGACGTTATCGCGTCCGCCGCACTTACCGAAAAAGTGAACGTCGCCGCAAGCATTACCGCAAGACACGCGCTTATAATTCTTCTCCCCTTCATATTTTTCCTCCCCAAACAATATATATTTATATTATTTTATCACAATTTCACCTGTTATTCAATGCCTTTGTGGTGAGTTGTTTTTAATTAAACCTAACAGCCTCGCATATTATCGGGCTGACGCGGAAAATCCGTGGCTTTACAGGTGGGTAGAGTTTAACGGCAGTATGTGCTTATGGCGGAGCAGTACATAAAGAATAATATCAACAAAAAAATCACGGTCAACGATATTGCCGCGTACATCGGAATAAACCGCAGCTATCTGAGCCGTCTGTTCAAGGAGCGAAACGGCGTAAGCCCGCAGCAATATCTTACCACGGCAAAAATAAACGCGGCGGCGCAATACCTTAAAAACACCGACATATCTGTAACAGGTGCGGCGCAGAGCGTGGGATACACCGATTACCGCGTTTTCAATAAGGTTTTCCGTCGCCACTTTAACACCTCCCCGTCCGAATGGAGAAAAAAACATATCTGGCAGCAATCAATTATAGAAGGCAAATGAGAACTCAGGCGGAAAGAGCGTATCTTTTTTACCGATACGCTCCTTAGTCTGTTATAAAATTATTGAATACTGCCTTACTTAACCCATCCTCACCATTATGAGGATGGGTATATAAGAAAGTTAAAATAAAGGAAAGTATAATTATATTGAGAGTTGCGTTAAAAATTGTGTACGAAAAAGCACGCCTCACGGCGTGCTTCAAGCATTATCGGTTGTAGTATTACCTGTTTATATTTAATTGTTCCATTAACGTGTTTTGCAATACCGCCGTGCCGATTTATTCTGTCCGTTCCGCATTCGCGCAAAGGGGATATATATTTTTCATACTGCCCCAGAGCATTACTTTTACCGTTTTGCCCGCGGCGTCAAAGCCTTCGGGCGTAGGCACGGACGCTGTTCCTTCCGCGCCGACGTTCACAGTTTCAATTTTAACGTCCGCAAGCGCGCCGTTGTCATACGCGGCGAAAATAACCGTGTAATTTCCCTCGGGAGCGGTTACGGCTGCCGCGTTGTTTTCGTACGCGATATTAAACGCGCTCTCGGGATAGAAGGATAATTTCTTTGCAATATGACCGTCCGCGTCGGTGTAATATCCCTCTTCGCCGTCAAATGTTGCGACCTTGCCTTCGGATATTGCCGTTACTCCTTTAAGATTGGCGAATCCCGCCACGCCCGCGTCCGAGGTAAAGGTGCATGTATCGTCCATTTCCGTTTTTATGGGACCCTCGAACGGTCCTTCAGCCTGATAAATACCGTATTTACATTCCGTGTTGTCTGCCCTTACCGTGAGAGCGCTGTTGTTTTCAAGCTTAATTCTGCCATTATATGTTGTGCCGTTATCATCGGCAGCTTCACTATTCATATTAATTCCCACGTTAAGTATTCCCTTATTGCTGACTGCCGAGGCGGTCAGGCTTGAAGCGTCCTTTATGACGATTTCGCTGACCTCACAGCCCACAGCCGCGTGCGTTAACTCTGTCTCTGTATCTGTATCTGCGGTTGAACCGCCTTCCGCCTTAACCTGCGCGCCGCCGCTTATTGTCAGGGAACCACCCGGCCACGTCTCTATTCCTTCGCTATCTTCATACGCGTCTCCGCCGTAGGCGTTGACCTCCGCGTTTGATATATCGATATTTTCATAGACGAGTATGCCGGCTGACATTGTTTCGCCGTCCTGTACCTCTTCGTCATACGAGGTATTTCCTCCGAAGGCGTTGAGGGTGCCGTTTCCCGTTATTGTAAGATTGCCTTCGCAGGCGATGCCAAAGCTGTCAATGTTTACTCCGTCGCCCGCGATTACCGTAAGAGTGCCGTCTATGTCAAGCGTTAAGTCACCGACCACGCTTATTCCCGACGCACAAATGCTGGTATCGGTTCGCGTAAATCCTTCCGCGGCGCTTTGAATATACGGATATTCGCCCTCGGGAACGTGAAGCGTTGAGCCTGAGCTTAAATACAGTCCGTCCTCGTGCGAGGTGACAAAACGGAACTCCGAGGTGAGCGTCAGTGTGTTTCCTTCGCATGACGCGCCGGGTACTGTGACAGGATCGGACATTTCGCCGGTGTGAAAGTCGTATTTTGAATACAGCGTGCTTGTTTCGCCGTCAAAATAGAGTATTTCGTCACCCTCTGTGACATCCGCCGCGTTTTTAAATTTGATGTGCTTCGCGATATTTCCGTCCGTGTCAACATAGCTGTTCGTCAATCCGTCCTTTCCGCTTGTATACGCAAGTATCTTGCCCTCCTGCGACATTGCCGTAACACCGACAAGGTCTGCGCCTGACGCTTTCGTTGTTCCCTCGGCAGTAAATGTGCAGGTGCTGTCCATTTCTACGGGAAGAAACGCGTTTGGATAATATGACATACCGACGCTGCGTTCGGAGCCGTCGGCGTTCACTGTGATTGAACTGTTGTTTTCAAGCGTAATACCGCCGTTATAAATTGTGCCGTCGCCGCGAGCATCGCCGCAAATCATGATCAAACCGCAGCTGTAGTTTTCCTTTCCTCCCGCCGCCGAAGCGGTTAAATGCGAATTGTTCTTGACTGTAAGGTAGCTCGTCGCGCACGCGTAGCTGTAAAATTGATCGTAAAACTCTCCTTCTCCCCGATTTTCACTGCTTTGGGCCGTGACCGAAGCTCCTTTATCTATTGTCACGGAATGCTCCTCGTCGGTCACTATACCATAACTTGCTCCGTGCGCGCTGCCGCCGCTGAAACGCGCGTTAGCAACGGATATATCCAAATCCCCGTATACATATATTCCGAGCGAATCCGCCCTCATGGCTTCCGCCGTCTCGTCGTGCTCCGTGCTTCCGCTCACTGCGGTAAGGCTGCCCTTTCCCGTTATCGTAAGGTCGCCGTCCGATAAAATCGCGCGGCTCGATGCATCCGTTCCCGTTCCCGATCTCACGGTTAACTCTCCGTCTATATCTATCGTGCTGCCGTCTGCGGCGAAGATGCCGGTGTACTCATTCAGCGTATCGTCACCCTTAAATCCGCCGGCGGCACTCAATATCGACGGGTATTCGCCCTCGGGGACGTACAGCGTCGTGTTGCCGTCTATGAACAGTCCGTCCTTAGCCGTCGTCGCAAACTGAAAATCCGAGGTGAGCGTCAGCGTATTTCCCTCGCATATCGCGCCGGGGAATTTTACCGGCTCGGAAAACTCTTTGGTGTCATAGTCCATCTTCGAGTAAAGCTGACTTGTCGCGCTGTCATAGTAAAGGATATGATCTCTTTCTGCGGCGTCCGCGATAACTGTTATCGGGAAGTTATCCGTCGCCCACAAAGCCGCGTCGCTGAAGCTTTCCGCATCTTCAATACCCAAATCTTTTGTATTACCGTCCATGATTGCCGTCAGCATCGCGTCCAGTTCCGAGTTTTTTTGCTGCCATTGACTTTTCTTGTCTTCATCATCGGCGGCATTTTTATACGCTTCAAGAGCGGCTTCGGTTTCTTCGAGCTTAGTCATAAACCCGATGTCTTTAAGGCACTTCTCGCTTGTTTCATCATTCGACGCGATTGTATCACCCCAATCAGCCCATTCGGTTTCGTTGTTTTCACCCGTAGTTTTTATAAAGCTTTCGCCCTTGTTCACAACCCCCTTCGCGTATTGACTTGTGGAATTGCATATAGCCGCATCCGCTCTCGCGTAAAGCTCGGATCCGTACTCCTGGCCTGTAACCTCATATTTGCCTTCAGCGGTCTTGTTGGTCACGACAACGGAAAATTTTGTGTTTGCGGGTATGTAAACGGGCTCCTCCAAATCAAAGCGGTGATAGCCGCCGTACTCATACTTCTTTGTTCCGCTCGCCACAAGCTCTCCGTCGGTCGGAGATGTGCTTTGGTCGTTTAGCCGATACATCTCGAAGGTTGTTTCCGTCCCCGGAAGCTCCGTGTAAAACGTCAATGTTTTCGCAATCATATCAACGTCTTCGTTTTGAAATGTATTCGCCATGGATGCCGGTTTGTCAAAGACACTGCGCGAATAGTCGCTGACAACAGGCATATAATCATACTTAAAGCCGAAATACCCGCCTGCGTCCTCGTCGGGGGTGACGTCAAAATCAAGCGCCTCTACGTTTTGTATGGTATGGTCGTAATACGAGATATAGAAATATCCGTGGTCACCCCAATAATCTTTATTCGGAAATTCACTCTGATCACTGCCCCAGCTGTTCTTTACTATCCACGCTCCGTCTCCCGGAGGCGTCTCAAAGAAATTTTCCTTCGGGAAGCTGTCGTCCCAGCCGACTATCGTGACGGCGTGGTTCGGCATTTCGCCGTTTTTACTGTCTTCTGTATGGCTTAACGGCACATAATGCGCCCATGTCTTGGGATTGATGTAGTGGTGTTCGTCTTTCTCCTCCGCTGTTGACGTGTCAGCCGCAAAGCCGATACTTACCGGGCGACCATTTATAAGCTGCTCCTTTATCGCGTCTGTTCCGGCTTGATTGTATTCATACTTATATTTTCCTTCAGTCTCGTCGTATACGAATTGAGCCGGAGACGGGAGCAGAAAGCTTTCCTCGAGCGGATATACCTCTCCGAAACGATCTTCCTCATCAAGACTCCAGTCGTCCTCGTGGCTGTAGATATATGGCTCATATCCTTCTCCTTGCTTCCATGACGTTATGCCTTTTTCGGGATTTAAGTATATTATATTGCCTTCCTTGCCGCGGTAAGGAAACAGGTACTCCGGCGCGGGACCTATTCCCGCAGAGTATGCGGACGTAGCGGTTGTGATACCTTGTCCGAAATTAAATCTGTCGCCGCTTTTTATATCGGGATCGGTAAAGTATATTCCCTCACCGCCTTGATCGCCGTCGTCCTCGGGGAGAGCCACATTCGCGAACCACGCGAGATGATGCTCGGATAAATCCATATCCCATGACTTTGTGTTATTCCATTCATCATACGACATTCCGAGATCCGTCAAAATACTTGTCTCAGACGCAGCGGTTGCCGCAAATCCCCAGCACGTGCCGAAGTAACCCTGATTTTTTACGGGCGTGACGTAATTCTTTGTCCCGCTTCCGTCGAGATCCGCTTCGCGCAAATCGAACTTTGGGGGATATTCGGAATTTTCGTTATTCGACGCGAGACTGATGTCCGGCGACGGGTTGTAGAAATATTTCTGACTCGCAATAAGTCTTTTCGCCGCTCTCTCCGCCGCGTCTGCCGCCGCGCTTTCCGCCGAAGGCTCGGCAAACGCCGGTACAGCTGCCGTAAGCATGGCTGCCGCCAGTGTTACAGATAAGACTTTTTTCAAATGTTTCATCATTATCACATTCCTCTCTCTGAAATAATATATTTTATAAGGTTATATATTCCCTCTTATTTTTCAAGATATTTTTCATTATCCGCCGGCGATTACCGCGTTTTTATTTACCCTCACATATCGATATTTCGTAATCGCCGTATGATATGTTAAACAGCTTGCAGCGGACGGCGACCCAATCCCGCGTTATTGTTCGCTTTTCGGGATTGATTTCTATATACGTCGGAGATACGCCGAGCCCTTCGCCGGTCATTTTTATATAGCTTTCCTTCATAGTCCAAAGCCTGAAAAATCTGCGGGTTTTATCCTCGTCGTTCTGCGCTTCGGCTATATATTTCCGCTCGCTCGGCAGGAAAATACTGTCCGTAATTTCAAACGGCGCGTTTTCCGCTTTTTCGATATCGCAGCCGACCGGCGTTTCACTCACGGCGCACAGAACATATTCGCCGGAATGCGAAAGATTGAAGCATATCCCCTCGCACAGCGGCTTGCCGTTTGCGTCTGTTATTACATTATCGGCTGAAAAGCCGTATTTGCCGAGAGCCTCCTCCGCAAGCCGCCACGCGCCGAGACTTAATTTTCTGTCAATCGCGTTACGATATTTTAAAATATATCTTTTTCGCCAATCCGGTATTCCGTAAAGCGCCGACTCGTCAGCTGCCGGATCGGGCAGAGATGATACGTTTTTTAAAAAGTATTCCGCCATTTTTTCCTCCGCGCCGTATTTATGTTCATTGCAATTCAAAATATCCGAGCCCTTTAAGATTTACAAGGAACTTTTTCATATACTCAAACGAGGTTACGGGCCAGCGGAAACCCATACGGTAGAGAGCCTGCATTGTCATTTCGTTGCTCTGACCGACCTCATATGATTTTCTGCCGTGCGCCATATTTTCATATGCAATCATGCTCGAAAGCACCTTCGCTTTTTCGGGATTGCTTTCGGCTTTCTTTAACGCCGTTTCATACTCGCTGATTTCGGCGGGCTTCACGGTAAGTCCCTGTCTGTTCATTTCGCCGTATAAATCGTTCATAAGCAGCGCGTGATTGTTGTACGGGTGGAATACCACGCACTCTCTCGGCGATTGCGCAAGGAGCAGTATCGCCTTTGCCACGCAGTCTATCGGCGAAAGCTCGAACGGCATATCCATGGTTTCATAGGGATAGCAACCGATGAGGTATGTGGATTTGAGCCTTCCCATAAAGCTGTTGGTCGTGAAATTTATCTGATATTCGCCGTCGCTCTCGCGTGCCGACAGATTTCCGACGCGCATGATTTTCGCGTTAAGACCGTTCGCCGCCCTTTCCAATATCTCGCGCTCGGCAAGGAATTTCGCGGCGGTGTATTTGGAGCCTTGCACCTGACCGTAGTACAGCATATTTTCCTTAAGGCTTGCGACCTCTCCCGGGCGGTCGAGGAACGCTCCGCCGACGCTCATTGTGGAAACATGTACGAGCCGCGTTCCCGTTTCTTCGCAGAACGCGATAATGTTCTGTACGCCGTGATAGTTTACGTCCTCAATGTCCGTATCCTTCGAGAAGTGCTTTACATTTGCCGCGCAGTTTATGAACGTGTCGGCTTTTATGCCCTTGAGCTTTTCAAAGTCCGCCTTCTTTGTTATGTCGCCGTCTGTTACCGTAATTCTATCGCCGTATTGCTCCGTGATATCCTCCTCAAAGTAATAGTAAAACAGAGATTTTAACCGCATATCCGCTGTCATTTTGCCCTTGCCGCGCATCAAGCAGCATACATTGCCGTCGAAATTCGTGAGCAGCTCATGAAGTATATGAACTCCCAGAAATCCTGTCGCGCCTGTCAGAATTACGTCGCCTATCTCCTGCTTTTCACCGTTTATAAACGCGCAGATAGTGTTCTTTTCAAGCAGGCGGTCAATGTTGTCGTAATCGTAATCGTCAAACCGCATAATGCCGTCATCTGTATCGCCCTGACCACCCGCAAGTTTCGCAAGCGATCGCGGCGTGGGATTTGCGAACACGTCGCCGTAGGCTATATTGTAACCGAGCTTGCCCGCCGCGATAACAACACGCGTCACGGTGAGCGATGTTCCGCCCAAGTCGAAGAAACTGTCGGTTACGGACACCTCGTCAAGGTTCAGAATGTCCGTGAATATCTCGCAGAAATCCTTTTCCGCCGCCGTTTGGGGCTTTGCCGATACGCCGTTCTTTGAGTTGTCAGAAATCACGGGATCTCCCAGTGCTTTGATGTTCACCTTGCCGTTGGAAGTTGTCGGCAGCTCGTCAAGTTGGTTAAACGACGCGGGAATCATATAATCCGTAAGCGTTTTTCTCATTTCCGACTTCAAATACTCGACGTCGGGATTTCCATCGGCAGTATAGTACGCACATATGCCGTCCTCATGACCGACCTTTCTTATAACAACGACAGCCGAGCGTATGCCGTCTATGCTCGTCAAGCATTTTTCAATTTCGCCAAGCTCGATCCGCAGCCCGCGAAGTTTGACCTGACTATCCTTTCTGCCTAAGATTACAACATCTCCGTTATCGGTCCAGCGCGCATAATCGCCCGAGCGGTAGAACCGCTCGCCCTCGTATTCGATAAACGCTTTTTCCGTCTGCTCTGGGAGATTGTTATATCCCTCGGCAACGCCCACGCCGCCTATTAAAAGCTCGCCGACAACGCCCGCCGGCAGCTTGTTATCGTCCGTATCAACAATGTATTCGCGGTAGTTCAGGAGCGGTCTGCCAACAGATATTTCATCCGCGCTTGTAAGATCCTTCGCGTTTGACGCCACGGTGATTTCCGTGGGACCGTAGGCGTTGATAATTCGAGCGTTTGTCTTTTCGCGCAGGACACTTAACAGCTTATCCGAATATTTTTCGCCGCCCGATAAAATCACCTTACAGTTTTTCATTGCGTCCGCAAATTCGTCAAGCTCCATATATACGAGAAGTCTTGACGGAGTGGCGATAAACGCGTCCACGTTATTCTCCTTAAAGAACCGTGCGAGCGACAGAGGGTCGTTTGTCTGCTCGTCGCTTGCAAACGCGAGCGTAAGACCATTGCATAGCGCGACTACCGTCTCCTGCAGCGACATATCAAACGATACCGTCGTAATCGCGCCGTAGCATTTGCAGCTCTCGGTTACGCAGCGAACCTGAAGATTGCGCTCGTCGTCGGTAACATAGTTTGCGATGCCGATGTGTCTAAGCATTACGCCCTTGGGCTTTCCCGTGGAACCGGAGGTGTAAATAAGATACGCCAAATCATTCGGCGAAATTTCAATATTGGGCTTTTTATCGTTTTCGCCCGTTTCAAGCTCCGCTATGTCAACCGTATTTTTGTATGCGTTAAGCAAGTCACCGAAGGTTATCACAAGCTCCGCACCGCTGTCCTCTATAATGCTGTTTATTCTCTCCTTCGGATATTCGGGGCAGGTCGGTATAAACGCGCCGCCCGCCTTTAATATGCCGAACATTGCAGCGAAGAATTTTGATGTTCTGCTCAGCAGTATAACCACGCGGCTGCCGCTTGTAACGCCGCGCTTTAATAACGCGTTTGCGACTATATTTGCTCGTCTGTCCAATTCGGCGTATGTGAATTTACCGTCGCAGGCGATAACCGCCGTGCGGTCGGGGTGCAGCCTTACATGATACTCAAATTTTTCATGCAACAGCTTTATTTCCGTCTCCGCAAATCCGGTGTATGAGAAGTCTGCGATTTGCTTTTCGTCCGCATCGTCAAGCATTGACAGCTTACGAGCCTTGCCGTCGGGATTTTCGGTGATTTTCTCCGCGACGGTTTTAATGGCGTTTGCGAATTTGCTCATCAGCTCATGACTGTAAACAGCGTCGTTATAGTGAACGTCTACGCATTCCGTTCCGCCCGTTTTTTCGATGTACACACCAGTGTCGAATTTTACGCGCTGCTCGCCGACAGTCTCCCATTCGATTAATTTGCCGTCTATACGAAGTTCGTCCACGACGCCGAGCTGATACGCGTACATAATATGCGGCGCGTAGTTGAATCTGCGGCACACGTCGGCATACGGATACGCCTCGTTTGCAACCGCGTTTATAAGCAAATTCTTCGCACGCTCCACAAGCTCCGCCGCCGTTATATCGTCAATTTCAAGACCTATCGGGAGCGTTTTTACAAACATACCGAAACAGTTTGTGAGCTTCATGTCCGAGCGTCCGTTGCTTATCGTGTTTATATACGCGCCGCGGCTGTTCGTAAATCTCGATACGACATACAACGTCGCCGCGAGAAACAGATGCGCGGGAGTTATGCCTCTGCCGCTGCAAAACTCCGAAATACGAGCCATATCAAACGGCGCGGACGCTATCGCAGAGGAGCCGTTTTCGGCAAGCCCGCCTTTATCCGGCGTAATCTCCGCCGCGCCCTCGCAGTTTACGAGCATATCGGAAATGTATTTTTCGGACTCTTTGAACTCCTCGCTATCCACGAACGCGCTGTCATCCTTTACATAATCGAAGTAATCGTATGTTTCGCTTTCTGTTTCGCCGCCTTCGAGAACCGTCTTTATCGATTGCAGGAACAGGTCGAATGACGCGCCGTCAAAGATAATATGGTGGAACTCGGCGAACAGATAAACCGCCGCCTCGGTTTGTATCACTTCAATTCTGAACAGTCGCGTATTCATAAGCTTGAACGGCTTTACAAAGTCCGCACGGTACTTTTTCAGCTCGTCCTCGCTCATATTCTTTACAGGAACTGTATATCCGTCCGCGCCCATGCGCCGCTGAACGATATCGTCGTCCTTTATCGTGAGCCGCGTGAAAACATACGGATGCGCCGCGAGCACGGTATCTACCGCATCAGCGAGCTTTTGCGCGCCGAAGTTGGCGGGAAAGCGGTACATGAACGGGATATTGTAGAATGTGTCCTCGGGACGTTTCATGCACTCCGAATATACCCCGTACTGCGTGTACGAAAGCGGCGCGAACTCTGCCTTTTCCTCTTTCGTCCTTTCCTCGGCTGGCGCGTTTTTCGCGGCAAGCAGATAGCCTACAATATCGTCCTCTATCGACATTACCGAGCAGCCCTTCATAAGTGTCTTTATATCCGCGCCGTAACCAAATTCCTTATTAAGCTCGACCGCGAGCTTTATAACGGAGAGCGACGTCATACCACAGTGCATAATGTCGGCTGAAACGTCAATTTCGTCCGTGCCGATTATGCCCTTTATGATTTCAAGTATTTTGGTTTCAAGAGCCGTAAGAGAACGCTCGGTTTTTGCCATAGGCTCATCCGAAACGACATCAATTTCCGGCAGACTTCTCTTGTCGACCTTGCCGTTTACCGTAAGCGGTATCGCGTCTATTTGCATAATCGCCTCGGGAACCATATACGGCGGTTTTCTTTCCGCGATAAATTCCTTAAGAGCCGCTATGTCAACCTCGCCGGACGATACGATATACGCGGCGATATACTTTCCGCCCGACGCTTTATCTTTCGCCACAACAGTCGCGTCCGTTATTCCCTCAAAATCGTGTATAACGGATTCTATCTCCGTAAGCTCGATTCGGTAGCCGCGTATTTTAACCATGCCGTCGCGGCGTCCCACATACGACAGATTGCCGTCGTTCATAAATTTTACTATATCACCCGTATGATAAAGCACGTCGCGGTATTTGCCGCTTTCAAACGGGTTTTTAACGTATACCTTTTCCGTTTGCTCGGGGCGATTTAAATATCCCTTTGACACGAGCGGACCCGCCACGCATAATTCGCCAACCGCGCCGAACGGCAGCATACGCATCTGCTTGTCAACGATATATAGCCGCGCATTGTCGACGCCTATGCCGACTGGAACGGGGTCGTAATATTTATCCATCAGAAACGCCGTAATCAATATGGTACACTCCGTCGGACCGTAGCTGTTGAACTGTTTAACACCCTCCCTCGGTTCAAAAGGCACGAGTTTTTCGCCGCCTATGTCCACAACCTTGAGAGCAATATCGTCAATCGAGGTCAGGAACGCTCTGGCGACCTGCGTTGTCAGGGAGGTATGGGTAATATCGTTTTGTGCGCAGTATTCGTTGATCCATACCAAATCGAGCCTGCGCTCCTCGGGAATTATATACTCCGCCGCGCCCGCGCTCAAGAACGGATAAATGTCCAGCATATGCACGTCAAAGCTGTAGCTTGCGTGCGCCGCCTCCGCGCTTTTGTCCGTAATATCGTAAATCCTTCGGAACCAATGGATAAAATTGGTAAGGTTATGATGCGTCAGCATACAGCCCTTCGGCGTACCCGTTGAGCCGGAGGTGTAAAGCAGCACAAATAAATCGTCCGGTCCAGGCGAAGGGAGAGGGATTTCGCTGCCGCTTAAAGCCGGAATATCCTCCGTTTTTAATATGTCTCCCCCAAAATCGGGTATCAGCGAAAGCAGCTTACCGTCCGCGATAAGCATTTTAGCCGACGCGTCCTTCGTCATAAACTGTAATCGCTCCGACGGGTGAGTCGGGTCGAGCGGCTCATACGCCGCGCCCGATTTGAGTATGCCTATCGAGCAAATCGTCATATATTCGTTGCGTTCAACCATTGACGCTATAACGTCGCCCTTACCCAAGTCCTTCGAGCGGATATATTGTGCTATCTTGTCCGTTATTTCGTCAAGCTCCTCATACGTGTAGCGGTTTTCCTTAAACACGAGCGCCGTCTTGTCGGGCGTTTTCTTTGCCTGCGCGCGGAACATATCAACAAAGCCGACGCTTAAATCAACATCGGTTATGAGCGCGTCGTTTAAGGCGCGTATTTTATTCATGCTGCAATCGTCCGCGAGGCGCAGCTTGGAAAGCTCCGATTTTTCGAGCATTTCCGAAATTATAATAGTAACCGTGTCAGCGAACGAGCTTATTGTTTCGTACTCGTACAAATCGCTGCGATATTCAAAGTCCATTTCAAACGCACCGCCGTACTTGAATACCATAACAGCTATGGGCGATTGCGCGATGTGAGTCGGAACACGCTCCATTTCAACAGTGCTATCACCGAGTGTGAATGTGTTGAACGAGTCCGACTGGTACGCGAACATTATACCCGCGTCCAGTCCATATTCGCCCGCGAGCTTGACATACGGATAATTGCCGTCCTTTATAACGCCGCGCTGAGCCAAGCGAACATACGAAAGATAATCGCTTACCTTCGCCGTCTCATCAATTTTTATGTAAAGCGGCAAAGTGCGAACCATCATACCGACGGTGTTTTTCATGCACGGGTCGTGTCTGCCGTGGTTGAGAGTATATATTACCGATTCTTCCCCGCCTGTAAATTTTGCCGCCGCGTATGCGACAGCGCCGAGGAAAAGAGTGTTTTCGGTTATTCCGTTTTCCTTTATAAATTTGTCCACTTTTTCAACCGATATATCGTTCGGCAGCACTCGCCTAAATCCCCGACAGGGTTTGTCCTTAACATCGTCGTCCTCGTTCATGTCGGGCACGAGCTTTGAATTTGTCTCAAGTCCCGCGAATATGCCTTCATAATATTTATGCGCCGCCTCATACGCCGGTGTATCCGCGAATTTTTCCTCGTATACCGACACGCCGAACTGACCTATTTCCTCCGGCTCAATCTCTCCGCCCGAATAAAGCGTTGAAATTTCGCCGCAGAGAACGGAAAACGACGTACCGTCAACCGCGATATGGTGGTAGTCCGTCAGAAAGCACGTTTTAGTTTCCGTTTCGATAATTTCAAAGCGGAACAAATAATCGCGCTCCAAATCAAACGGTTTCACGAAGTCGTTTTTCAGCTTTTCAAGCTCATCGTCCGAAACACTTATCACGGGAATTTCAACCGTAACCTCTCGCGGTTTCATAACCGGTTCTCCTGATGAGGCGTCGATATAATAGCGCAGTCCCTCATGGTTTTTAACCGCTCTTTCAACAGCCGATTTCAGCGCGTCAATATCAACGGCTCCCTTATCAAACGTATAGCAGAGGGGCGAATTGTATATCGTACCGCTCGGGTTATTGATACAAGCCAAATATACGCCCATTTGACTCGATGTAAGCGGGTATTCCTTCATATCCCGAGCCTCTGCAGCCGACTCGGCTATTAAATCTTTTTCCGTTTTCATGCTTTCACCTCATTATATTATTTCTTTAATTTGATTCATTCCCAACACAACGGAGTACTCAAAGCTTTTACATTTGCCGTTGAATTTGCTTTCGTCGATTTCAGCCCCGTTGTTGCGGAGCATTATGACGTACTCGCCGTCCTCGCGGCTTATTATTATGTCGTTCTCCGCGCTTTTGTCCCGTTCGCTCACAAACGCGAACAGCTCCGACACAGTTTCGGCAACCCCATTCCCGTCCGTGATTTTATCCGCTACAGCCGACTTTATCTCCGATGCGTCGGCGTCGGATTTTACGGAGAACGAGAGCAGCTCGTCCGCGCTGTCAAGCAGGAATATATCCCTGTATCTGCCGTTCGATTTCGCGATTGTCACGATAATCATAGCCGCTATCACGATCCATGTTCCGTAATGATCCGCGCATAACATCGCCCATAATCCCGTTATGCCGAAAAAGCGCTCAAGTATATACGCTACCGGTATTGTAAGCACAATTCCGTTGACGATCGAAACAGTGAGCGACATAGCCTCACGCTGTGTCGCGGTGAAATAGTACATAAACAGGAATGACATCGACATACCGATAAACGACAGCGCGCTTATGCGGAGTGCAGGAATAATCATCGCCATTTCCGCCGGAGTTTTGTCGCCGAAAAGCCGCGCGACCGGCGCGGGGGCGATTTCTATAATAAGCGTGATCGCTGCCGCCGCGATAAGCAGCACCAAGATTGCGCGTTTCATGGCGTACTTTATTCCCATAGTGTCACGTTCGCCCAAAAGCGCGCTTACTATCGGTATCATGGTCTGCGACGCACCCGCTACGAATGCGGATATAAATATCTGGCAGTTTGAGGTTACCGACATGGAAACCATGCCCTCCTGACCGCCCGCGCCTTGTATCGCAGTGTTCATATAAAACGTCGTAACCGTTACAAGTATCGTTCCGAGCGCACCCGATATACCTGTAGTAAACAGCGAAACACATTCCTTTCGCAGCTTTTTCGGCGATAACGCCGCGCTCAAATCAAAATGCAGCGTGTTTTTCTTGCTTTTAAAATGCGTAAGCATAATGCAGAACGCAATAACGTTTCCGATAACCGTCGCGATTGCCGAGCCCGCTATTCCCATTTTGAACAGGCCCATAAGGACTATATCCATAACGAGATTTATCGCGTTTGAAATGATTATGAGATTTGACGCAAATTGCGGTCTGCCGTCGCTGCGTATACAGTGTACCGCGCTCGGCAGCAAAAGCGAGAACGGCGTTCCGATAATGAACGGTATGTAGTATTTCAAAAGCTCGCTCCTTAAAGCCTCAATCGGCGTGAGCATCTTCGCGATATTGTTTACGAACGCAAACTGCAATATCATAAACGCCGCACTTAAAATTACAAGCAAAATCGTTGCCGCCGTAAACGTAGTATCCGCGGCGGCTTTGTCGTTTTTGCCCTTCGCGAACGAAATAAGCGTTGATGCGCCGACACCGAACAGTATCGTCGTTGAAAAATAAATCTGATTAATCGGTGAGAGAACGCTGATCGCCGCCATCGACACGCTCCCGAGCATGTTTCCGACTATTATCGAATCCACCATTATAGCGATATTGCTCGCAAGCGAAACAAGCACCGTCGGCAAAAAGTATTCGAGGTATTTTTTGTTTATAATATTTCCGTTTCTCTTTAACTCAATCATTGTTACGCTCCTTATAAAAATGCGATGTAAAACCGTGTTTTATTTAAATATAATTTTAGCTATATTTTATCACAAACTTTATATGCAAACAAGCTAATTTTAAGTGTTTTGAGAATTTTGCAAAAGCAATACTGCGATACAATCACGCCATAAACGACAATACATAGCAGATATGTCTGTTCAATACCCCACAGAAACAGATTTTTTTGTATGAGTGTAAAATAAAAACGCGGCACAGTGTTACTAACGTGCCGCGTTTGTGCTGCAAAAACAAATCAATCGTTTTTAACCAGTCCGTAGAAGGTATTATTGACCGTCTTTCCGAAAATCTGTGTCCCCGACGCGCTTCCCGAATTTGACGTTATAGTATATGAACTACCCGCCGTCATTTCGGGCATTGTCACGAACATCCAACTCCATGACGTTTTGGGAACAAACGTAAACGTACCGTTCGACGTTGTAATCCGGACGGGAGTTCCCGCGCTGCCGGAACTTGTACCTCCGCTTTGACCGGGTCGTCCGCCCATACCTCCGGAGCCGCTTGTCAGAGCATAGCCCTGTCCGCTGACGGTCGGAGTTACAGCCATATCGCTTGTACCCGCGCCGATAAGCGTTCCGCCCGTTATCTTAAAGTAACAACTGCTCGAATCGCCTATGTCAAACACTCCGTTGCCGCCGCTTGTCGGTCCGTTTTCAAGCACGATGCCGCCGCTCATTTCAATACTGCCGTTCGAGTCAACGCCGTCGCCGTTCGCCTCTACATAGCACCGTCCGCCCCTTATGTACAGCATACCGTAGGCAGATGAGTCGTCGCTGCCCCAACCGGGACCCCAGCCGCCTGTGCCGCCCGGATTACCGCCCGGACCTGCCATCAGCGAAATATCCGTCGAAGAAAGCGTTGCTCCTTCTTCGTAATCGCCCGCCGCGTTAATTCCGTCGTCGCTCGCGACGAGATATGTCGTGCCGCTGAGCATTTTTATAACCGAGCCTTCGATACCCTCGTATGAGGTCGTAATATCAATATTAAAATCATCATCCGAACCGTTTTCCGTACCGAGCGTCAGCGTGTAATCCGCGTGAACGCCGTCGTCGGCGGTCGCGAGCGTGAACTCGCCGCCCGTAATCGTGACGTTCCAATTTGAATGAATACTGTCGTCCGCGCTGTCAATCTTAAATTCTCCGCCGCTTATGTTAAGCTCCGTGTCCGCCTTAATGCCCTTGCAGCTATCGCTGTTCTCGGTCAACGACGTGTTGGTATGTCCGCCGTTGGTCGTTATGCCGAATACACCGCCGCTTATATCGCACACACCGTCCGACTGTATGCCGTCGCGCACAGCGTCAATATCAAATTCACCGCCGGAAATGTTCACGCTTTCCGTTGCCTTAATGCCGTCCTCGCCGGACGTAACGTTAAGCGTTCCGCCGCTTATTGTAATTTTGCCGTTGATGAATTGGTCTGCAACAACCGCGTCGTCGGCTATTACCGGCAGATTTACCTCGTTCGCCTTAATGCCCTCAGTGCCGGAGTTGATCGTAATATCGCCGCCCGTTATCGTGCAGTAATTATCCGCCTGTATACCGTCGCCCGCGGCGTCAATGTCGAACGTGCCGCCCGCAATCGTGACATAACCCTTGTCCGCCTCGATTGCGCCCGCAGCTACAATATCCGTGTCGATCGCGTCGGACTTAATGCCGTCGCCTTCGGTGGTTTTTATCGTAACTGTGCCGATTTTATCGGTAAATTCCACGCCGTTGTCGCCTTTTACCGCGTTATTTACAGCCGTCACATCAAGATTAGCGCCCTTCTTTATTTTCATATCCGCGCCGCATACCAAGCCGTTTTTGACGTTTCCGTTGACTTTGAGCGTACCCGCGCCGCCTATGTCAAGGTCGCGCTTCGAGTAGAAACAGCCCTTCGGGTCTTTTGATGTGGTGTAGTTTGTGTACGCCGATGTATCGGTAAACGTATTTGTCGTGCCGTCGGCAAGCGTTATTTCTATCTTGCCGCCGCCTGCGTTAAACGGCGCGCTGTCGGAGCAGGTTACGTCTACGCCATCGAGTGTAATATTCACCGCGTCCTTTTTGCCGAGTGCGTCCGATACGACTATCTGACCGTCGTTAAGCGTTCCTTCTATGATGTAGTCGCCAACTTTCGTTATCGTAACAATAGTGCCGTCAACCGTAACGCCGTCAATACCGTCCGCGTAAATTTCATTTCCGCGCAAATGTATTATTCCGTCATTTGCGGGCGGAGTTCCCTCGTAATCAGTTTTGCTGAACAGCGGTTTTTGGTTATCGTTCCATATGTAAATCGAACCGCCGTAAAAGCCGTTAAGCACCGCCGTGCAAGTCTCGCCCGAAACAGCGTTGTCTATATGATAAGCGACAGCTTTTTTAAGCGTTTTTCCGTTATACTCCGCGCCTATCACATATATTCCGCCGTCCTCCGGCGCGGTAAACGATACCGAAAGACCTGTGTCCGTTTCCGTAATACAGATGTCAGCGTTGTCTGCCAGTGCGGCAGCGCCGAATATAAGCATAACCGCGATAAAAATTGATAAAAATTTCCTTTTCATATAGTTCCCCCACATCTCAACTGTTTTCATATTGTGTCTGCTTTGCCAATTTCCCAAATAATATAACACATATTCCTTAAAATATCCTTAAAAATATTCTTAATTTTTGCGAAATATTCGGTTTCGCCGCACAATGTGTATGCCAAGAATTTTGTATAAAAACTGAGCCTCGCTATTTGAGTATACGGTTCACGCCGCCTTGATTTTTCCTTTGTTTCGGTGTATAATACACTAAAAGGGGGAATTTCCATGAAAAGATTTACTTTAGGATTTATCATAGGCGGTGTTATCTGCTCCACGCTGACGGGTTTTGCGGTTGAGTATGCAGTAACGGCTAACCCGTTCCCAATCAAGGTTGATGGTGCTGCTAAGTCAATCGAGGGCTACAACATAAACGACAGTACATACTTTAAACTGCGCGACATCGCCGACGCTGTGGGCGGTTTTACGGTAGGTTTTGTGAATAATACAATCACTATCAGCACACAAGCCGAGCCGTCAGAACCCGCAAACGACGACGAGCCTATCATAATCCATGAGGGCGAGGTATCGCAAAGAAGGTTTGCAAGAGAAGGCGACACCGTTATAAAGGCGGACGGTACGGAGATAGTTTTGAAAAAAGGGTCTCATGGAATTTTGGGTGAAGGACAGGGTGTTGCGCCGGATCTCGGTTTGGAAACACCGACAGGCTTTAACAAAAGAGTTGAGGCATATAAAGTATTTTCAGGTACAACAGACTTCAAAGACTCAACAGGTAAATCTGTTATAAATGCGCATTATTATGTCAATAAATTAACAGGTGAAGGACATTGGGATACTGAATGGATGGCTATGACTTCAGAACCAACAACAGAGGGTACGTTTGAGTATCAATTGTCCGAGGACAAAAACTGGATTTGGTTAGGTGGCGGTTGGATAGATATGTCTGTTCAAAACCCCACAGATGCAGATTTACAGAAAATACGTGACGCAAACGGTTTGAATTAAGATTTTTATGTATGATTGTAAAATAACGTCCGTAAGGCGCAAACCTTACGGACGTTTCCCTTTTACAAAAACCTTATCCAAATAAAAATTCACCCCGCCGGGTTTTGAGGCGAGGTCGATCACGAGCGCGTCCTTTCGTACGCGGGCGAGGATTTCACCGTCCATTACCATGGCGGGTACGGTATTGAATATAATATCGAACTCGCCCACGCGTTCTTTAAGCGACGTGAACGGCAGCGGCTCGTAGCCGTGGCTTTCAATCATCGCAAGATCCGCGTGTTTCCGAGCCATGGCGTAGGTCTGCGCGCCCATGCCGAACAAATCTTTCGACAGAATTTTTCCTATCTTGCCGTAGCCCATTACAAGGCATTTACTCCCGTGTATCGTTATCGGCGTTTCGGATATCGCTATTTCTATTGCTCCCTCCGCCGTAGGTACGGCGTTGGCAAAAGCGCAGCGGAAAAGTCTTTACAGAGAATTTAACAAAAATGGGGCATCGTAAATTCCACATACATTCCACATACCGAACATATTCCCCACACAATCGCGCCGTATAATAAAGCCGTAATCAAAAAGATTGCAAAATTATCGAAAGGAGCTGTTAAATATGAACGGCAAAATTAAAAAAGTATGCGCGGTTGTATCGGCTGCGGCAATGATTGCGGCGGCGGGTACGGTTTTCGCGGAGGAATCGGCTGATTACGGCTATATGAAGGGTAAGGCGAACCACTACGGCACAGGCGGCGAGCAGACATTTGTTTATTCGCAGAAGGCAGACGCGGAGGATGATACCGCAAGCACGGATTACAGCTACAGACAGGGCAAGGCTCACAGGGGCGGTATGGATAAAACTCATTACGACAGTGAGGATCTCGTTAAGGCGGGCATTATCAACCAAGCGACCGCCGACGCTATATCCGAATACGCGGCGAAAAAACATGAGGATATAAGCGCGGCGTATGAAAATATGTCGGATATGACGGCTGATGAGCGTCACGCGGCGTTTGAAACAAGAAAAGCGTCGCGTGGAAACGGGCTTGACGAGCTTGTCGAAGCCGGTGTTATAACGGCGGAACAGGCGGAAGCGATAAAGGAGTATAAGGCGGAAGAATAAATTGCAATTCCCGCAAATTTATGGTACAATACTCCCGAAAGGAGCGGTGACGATGGCGAAAATACTTATAGTTGACGACGAGCCGGACATACGCGCCCTTGTGCGCCGCTATGCCGAGCGCGAGGGTTACGAGACAGCCGAAGCGGGAAACGGTATCGAGGCTGTTTCTATGTGCCGTGAAGCGGATTTTGACATTATCATAATGGACGCGATGATGCCGGAACTTGACGGCTTTTCCGCGTGCAAGGAGATACGCGCTATGAAGGATATTCCCGTCATAATGCTGTCCGCGCGCGGCGAGGAATACGACAAGCTGTTCGGCTTTGAAACGGGCGCGGATGATTATGTCGTAAAGCCGTTTTCACCGCGCGAACTTATGGCGCGGGTCAAGGTGGTGACCGCCCGTCACGGCGGCGTTTCCTCGGACAAATCGGATAAAATAAAGGCGGGCGGTATCGAAATTGACACGCTCGGCAGAATCGTGTATATAAACGGTGAAAAAACGGAACTCACGGCGAAGGAGTACGACCTGCTTTTGTATCTCGTAAAAAATGAGGGCGTAGTCCTTACCCGCGACCGCATTATGGACGCAGTATGGGGATATGAGTATTATTCGGCGGACAGAACGGTCGACTGGCAGATAAAGCAGCTCCGCGCACACTTGGGCGGCTGCCGCGATTACATTGTTACCGTAAGAGGGGTGGGATATAAATTTGAAACTCGACACTAAATCAATCGGATTTAAGCTGTGGATATATTTCACCGCGTTCGCGGCTGTAATTCTCGCCGTTTTGTGGCTGCTGCAAACGGTGTTTTTGCAGAGCCTTTACAATTCCATGCAAAAGCATCAGATAAGCAAAATCGCCGAGGAAATTTACCGCTCGGAAAACACGGAGGAAACGATAGACGCGCTCGCGGAGGACAATTCCATATTGATATTGCTCACCGACGCAAACGGCGGCATCATATACAGTGCGGACGAGTACAGTCCGTCGTACAGACCCGACGCGCACGAACACGGCGGCGGTCAAAATCCGTACCGTGCGGGTGAAATGCAGAACTGGCAGGAGCAGGAATACCGCCGACTTCCGGAGCATTACGGCGATTTTCTCGAAAAATTGGGCGCGGAGGACAGCGTTTGCTATACGATTGAGCGCGGTGACGGCGGTACGCTCGTTTACGGGCGGCGGCTCGCGGACGGGAATATTTTGTATATAAACACGTCCCTCGGCGCGGTCGGCTCGGCTGTTGCAATACTGCGCGTGCAGCTTTGCGCGGTAACGTTTCTCGCGCTTTTGATCGGATTGTTTATTGCCATGTGGATTGCGAAGCGGTTTTCAAAGCCCGTTGCCGAACTTTCCGAGCAGTCGCTCAAAATGGCGAACGGCGATTTTGACTTGAAATTCGATAAAGGCTTTTGCTCCGAAACAGACGAACTTGCCGCGTCGCTCGAATACGCCGCCGCTAAAATCGCCGAAACGGACAGGCTGCGCCGCGATTTGCTCGCGAACGTATCGCACGACCTGCGCACGCCGCTGACAATGATAAAGGGCTACGCGGAACTTATACGCGACCTCGACGGCAGCGCGGACGCGGGTAACGACGCGGACATTATTATCCGCGAATCGGACAGGCTTTCACTATTGGTAAACGATATTCTCGATTATTCAAAATTGCAGTCCGGCGCGGTGTCGTTTGAATTTGAGCGCGTGGATTTAAGCGCTCTCGCGGAAAAAACGGCGGAGCAGTTTTCGGAGATATGCAAATCGGACGATATTGAAATAGTTACGGAAATCGTGCCGCAGAAATTTGTAACGGCGGACGCGCGCAGACTGGAGCAGGTGCTTTATAACCTCATTTCAAACGCTGTCGCCCATGTCGGTGAGGACAAGCGCGTTTATGTTGCAGTTACGGAAAACGACGGCTTTATCCGAACGGAGATACGCGACAACGGCAGCGGCATAAACGCCGAGGACTTGCCGCATATCTGGGACAAATATTTCACATCAAAAAAGCGCGGCGCGAACGGTCTGGGACTGTCGATAGTAAAGGAAATCCTGACCGCCCACGGTGCGCGTTTCGGTGTGCAAAGCGAGG
This sequence comes from uncultured Clostridia bacterium, assembly GCA_947631235.1. Classification (GTDB taxonomy): domain Bacteria; phylum Bacillota; class Clostridia; order UBA1381; family UBA1381; genus Hominilimicola. Next base: position 58,086 of record CANRKO010000004.1, read on the forward strand.
AAGGCAGGGGCAGCGCGTTTTGGTTTGAATTTAAAAAATAATTACGATTTTCAGGAAGTTGGGGTTTTAGGAGGACTGACTATGGAAATAAGGAATATGCAGCTTGATGACTATGACAGCGTATATGCGTTATGGCTGTCCTGTGCCGGAATGGGACTAAACAATATAGACGATTCACGGGAAGGCATTGAGCGGTATCTTACTCGAAATCCTGAAACCTGTTTTGTCGCTGTGGAGCAGGACTGTATCATAGGCGCAATTCTCGCCGGTCATGACGGTCGTCGAGGTTACATCAGTCACACGGCAGTATCTTCGGCACATCGGCGCAAAGGCATCGGCAAACAACTGGTTGAAACTGCACTAAACGCATTGAAGGGTCAGAACATTACAAAAGTCAATTTGGTCGTTTTTTCCCATAACGAGAGCGGAAATGCTTTCTGGGAAGCGCTGGGGTTTACCGAACGCCAAGACTTAACATATCGAAACCGCACTCTTGTTGATATGGTGCGCATTGATACTTAACAATTTTTACCAATCAGTTAAAGCTTGTGATTTAACTGATTTTATTTTTCGCGGGTAGCTGCACGATAATAATCGCGGCGAACATAAGCGCGCAGCCGAACAATTCGCCGAGCGTGAGCATTTCGTGAAGAACCGCCCAGCCCGCGAGTGCGGCGAAAACCGATTCAAGGCTCATTATAATCGAGGCGGTCGTCGGTTCGGCGTACTGCTGACCGACAATCTGCAGCGTGTACGCCACGCCGCAGCTCATAACGCCCGAATACACAATCGGCAAGGCGCACGAGCGCACAAGCTCCCAGTCGGGATGTTCAAACAGGAACATCAGTATTATATTTATCGTGCCGCACACAAAAAACTGCAGACACGCAAGCTTTACGCAGTCGACCTCTCTTGAAAGGCGGTCTATCGTCATAATATGGAAAGAGAAAATAAACGCGCACGCGAGCGTTATAACGTCGCCCTTATTTATCACGAAATCCGTGCCGCCAATCGACAGCATATACATTCCCGCGACTGCGAGCGCGACGCCGAGAACCGTGACGGCACGTATTTTTTTGCCCGCGAAAAGTCCGATAATCGGCACAAAAACCATATACATCGCCGTTATAAATCCGCTTTTGCCGGAGGTCGTGTAAACCATTCCCCACGTTTGGAGCGTACCCGCAGCGCACAGAAGCGCGCCGCACACAACGCCGCCAATCACGAGTTTCTTCGTATCACACGGTCGGCTCTTCCCTGTCTTATCGCGGAACAGTACGAACGGCACCAAAATAAGCGCGCCGAGTATCGTGCGTATGCCGTTAAACGTGTTCGGCTTTATGTATTCCATGCCGACGCGCTGCGACACGAACGACACGCCCCAGATTACCGCGGTCAGCATGAGTATAAGGTTGCCTTTTAATGTGCGTTTCTTCATAGTCTACCCTCTCCCTTATACGCAATAAAAAAGCTTACGGAGCGCCGAAACGCTCCGTTTTTTTGTTAAAGCACTTTATTGAGGAAGTCGATCGTTCTCGGCTCTTTCGGGTTTTTGATTACCTCCTCGGGCGTTCCTTCCTCCACTATGTAACCGCCGTCCATGAATATTACTCTGTCGGCGACCTCTCTCGCAAAGCCTATCTCGTGCGTTACAATTACCATCGTCATGCCGTCGGCTGCGAGCTGCTTTATAACGTTCAATACCTCCCCCACCATTTCGGGGTCGAGCGCGGACGTCGGCTCGTCAAAGAGCATTATGTCAGGGTTCATGCAAAGCGCGCGCGCTATCGCCACGCGCTGTTTCTGTCCGCCCGAAAGCTGGCTCGGGTACGCGGAAATCTTGTCCGACAGCCCTACCTTTTCGAGCATATGAACAGCCTGTTCCTTCGCCTCGTCCTTCGTCGCCTTCTTTAAATCCACCGGCGCGAGCGTCAGATTTTTGAGCACGCTCAAATTGTTAAACAGGTTAAAGTGCTGGAACACCATTCCGACGTTCTCGCGCACCTTGTTTATATCCACTTTTTTATCGGTTATTTTGTTTCCGTCTATTATAACCTCGCCGTCCGTGATGTCCTCAAGGCGGTTTAAGCAGCGCAGAAACGTCGATTTACCGCTGCCCGACGGACCGATTATAACAACGACCTCGCCCTCGTAAACGTCGGTCGAAATGTCCTTTAAGACCTCGAGTTTGCCGAAATTCTTTTTGAGGTGCGAAACGTGGATTTTCACGTTTTTACTTTTCACGGTCATGGTCGAGTCTCCTTTCCAAAGCCTTTGAAACCTGCGACAGCAGCGTGATTACAATCAAGTACATAACGCCGACTATCGCCCACGTCTGGAACGCCTTAAACGTGTTCGCCTGTACGTTTTTCGCGGAGTTTACAAGCTCCGGAAAGCCTATAACGGACAGGATTGACGTGTCCTTTAAGGTGATTATGAACTGGTTTATTATGCTCGGAATCATTATGCGTATCGCCTGCGGGAGTACGATTCGCTGCATCGTGCGCCAGTAAGGCAGTCCGAGACTTCTCGCCGCCTCCGTCTGACCTATATCGACCGCCTGTATGCCGCCGCGTATTATTTCCGACATATACGCGCCGCAGTTTAACGCAAGACATATCGTACCCGCCTGCAGCGCCGTCAGTATTACATCATGCTCGACATTTAAGATGTTGTTAAACAGGTACGGTATACCGAAAAACACGAAAAACGCAAGCACTATCATCGGCACGCCGCGCACAACGCCGACAAATATTGCCGCAATCACGTTGCACACCTTGTTTTTAACGACGCTCAGTATGCCGAAAATCACGCCGAGAATACACGCGAAAAACAATCCGCAGAGCGCCAGCAAAAGCGTCTGGCCCATCGCGCGTACAAGCAGACCGCCGTAGTTTGTTATTATCTGAACCACACTTTTATCCCCTTTCAAAATACGGACGCCTTTCGGCGTCCGTCATTGGATTGCGCGTTTTTTATTAACCGAGATATTTCGCGATGATCTCGTCGTATTTTCCGTTTGCCTTGATGTTCGCAAGACCCGCGTTGAACATATCCACAAGTTCCTGCTTTTCCGGATCGAAGATTGCAAGACCGTAGGGGTTACCCTCGTTTTCCGTACCCTCAACAATCTTGAGGTCAAGACCGCCGTCCTTTATCGACGACGCCATAATCGGTGTATCCTCGAAACAAGCCGCCGCCTGTCCGCCCGATACAGCCTGGTACATTGTCGGCGAATCCTCGAAATATGTAATGCTGAAACCGTACTGATCCTTAAGGCTCTCAGCGTATGACGCGCCCTGTGTACCCGTCTTTACGGCTACCGTCTGACCCGCGAGACCGTCAAAGCCTGTTATGTCGGAGTCAGCCTTTACCGTCATGCACTGCGTCGCGTCATAGTAGCCGTCCGTGAATATCCAGCCGCTTGCTTTGCGCTCTTCCGTGATTGACGCGCCCGCTATCATGCCGTCAGCCTGTCCCGCCTGACAAGCAGCAATCGAAGCGTCCCAGCCGAGACTCTTAATCTCGTAGTCAAAGCCCTGATCCTCCGCAACAGCCGCTACGATGTCAACGTCGATGCCAACAAAGTTGCCGGATTCATCGGTGTACTCAAAGGGCTTGAATACCGTGTCGGTGGCGATAGTCCACTTCTTGCCGGAGCTTGCCGTCTCGGCATTGTCACCGTTTGTCGCCGGCTGCGACGAGCAGCCCGCCAGCGCTGCGGCAATTACACCTGCCGACAGCAGTACGCTTAATAATTTTTTCATAGAAAACATTCCTTTCTGTCTTATTTTTCCTTTTACATATGTTATATTATACCCGAATATTGCGGCGTTGTCAATATTTAGTTTTCGGCGCGAACAATATCGCAGCTTTCAATCGTCGTTGTATACGCGTCCTTGTAGCCGCGCGTCGAGTATGCAATCTTAAAAGCGAAATCGAGATATTTAGGTTCCACGATTAGGAAATCGGCGTAAACCGTGATTTTATCAATAATTTCGGAGTACACACCGTCGGAGAAACGCGTTTCGCTTTTTATTGTGTCGAGCAAATCCGAGCCGCGCTGTCTTTCGGTTCTGATTTTTTGCTCGTTTGCGAGAGCGTCAAGCTGCGAGGTAAGATGTGTGAGTTCCTTGTCGTATTCGGCGGCAAATCGTTCCCTGTCAGTTTCGGTTATTTTGCCCGCGAAGTAGCCGTCGAGCATTTTGAGCCGTTTACGGTTTACCTCGTTTATTTTTTCGGATATTCGCGCCGCACGGGTATCGTCCGTATCGGTAAGCGTTTCTATTTCCCTTGCGACTTCCGCCGCCGCGCTGTCAAATTCGTCGGCGAAAAAATCCGAGACGTATTCCAATACAGTTTTCAGCGACTTGTCGTTGACCGTCCGCATACCGCAGCCCGATTTGCCTTGTCGTGAACGTGTGCGGCACATATGCAATTTATACGTTTCACCGCTTTTGCGCGGTGATTTGCGCGGTGTAAAGCTTGACCCGCAGCAGCCGCAGACTATCTTAATGCCGAACCCGTGCGGGCGCGTTTTGTTCGCGGACGCTGCGCGTTTCTCTCGTATTTGCCGCGCCTTTTCCCACATTCCTCGGTCTACAATGGGCGCATGGTGGTCGCGGATATAGATTTTGCCGCCGTCGTTTACGACCTTTTTATGAGTGAGATAGTCCGTTGTGATATATTTTTTCTGTATTAAATCACCGGCGTACTTTTCATTTTTGAGTATGTGCAAAACCTCTTCGCCGCTCCATTTTCCGTTCGTTTTGGGAGGTTTGAACCCCTCCTCGTCCAGTTCGCGTGCGATGACGTGCGAACCCTTGCCCTCGCAGACGTATTTATAAAAAATAAGACGGACAACCTCCGCCTTGTCGTCGTTGACGGTAAGTTGTCCGTTTTTAAGAGTAAAGCCGTAAATGCTGTTGTTGCCGAACACAACGCCGTTTTCCATGGCTCGCCGCTGTCCCCACCTGACGCGCTCCGACGTTTTGCGGCTCTCCTCCTGCGCGACCGACGCCATTATCGACAGCCGAAACTCGCCGTCGCCGTCGCGCGTGTCTATATTGTCGTTGATGAAAATAACGCCGACGCCATATGCGCGGAGTTCACGCGTGTACGCGAGCGCGTCAACGGTGTTTCTCGCGAAACGGCTTACCTCCTTCGTCAGTATGAGGTCTATTTCGCCCGTCCTGCAATCTTCAATCATCTTGTTAAATCCCGTCCGCTTTGCCGTCTGTGTGCCTGTTACGCCCTCGTCGTAGTACACGCCTGCGAAAATCCAATCGTGGCGTTGTTTTATGTAATTTTCGAAATATGCGCGCTGGTTCGCGAGCGAATTTATCTGGTCGTCCTTCTCCGTTGAAACTCTCGCGTAAGCCGCGACGCGCAGCATATTACCGCCCCCTGTTATTTTGTGATAAGCCTTCGGTATTCCTCACGCGTAAGGCGTGAGCGCGCGTACAGTTCCTTCAATATTCCGCGCCTGTACGCCGCTGTGATTTCATGCCTTTGCCGCCGCGTAAGCTCCATATTACCGCCCCCGTTTATGTATATGCGGCGGGGCGGCAAAAATAAAACATGAACATAAAAATCCGCTGCACTTTCGCTAATGCGGTAGGTACGGCGTTGCGCACAGCGAGTTCCTCGCGCTTTAAATAGTCGCGGTAGGCTATGCCGCGCTCGTCAAGTTCCGCCGCGAGCGCGGGACGTATCTGACCCCCGAAAACGACGGCGGACGGGTTTATGTTATCCAAAAGCTCGTCAATCGTCAGCGGATCGTCGGAGTAGGGCGAGTTCACCGTCACTCCGTCGAACGTCACCGGAACGGGCAGTACGACAATATCCGCGCCAAGCACGTAGTCAAGGTCGCTCTCCGCGTCCGCGACGCCGTCAAGCAGCGAGCCGTCCCTGTCAAAGCCATATAGAAAAACATGAAAACCCTCCGCACGCAAAAGCCGTGCGACGGTAAGCTGTCTTAAATCTCCTCCTATTACGGAAATTGTGTCAAACATATGCTCTTACCCCCTGTTTTTGTTTTATCCTGTGGTTTATATTATGTTTTCGGCGCGGTTTGTGTGAGTCAAATAATTTCGGTGGATTTATTTCATAATATTGACAAAAGGATATATTTGATGTAGAATATATTTAGTAAAAATATACGAATTTAAGGAGGAATATGTAATGAATTTGGATATGCTCCACCCCGCCGACCAGCTTGTAATGTTCATGGAAAGAATTTACGGCTACGGCATGACAACGACATCGGGAGGCAATCTCTCAATCCTTGACGACAACGGCGACATATGGATAACGCCCGGCTCTATCGACAAGGGTTCGCTCACGCGTGACGATATGGTGCGTATCACGCCCGACGGTCAGATCATCGGCAACCACAAGCCGTCAAGCGAATACCCGTTCCACCAGCATATTTACAAGGCGCGTCCCGACCTCAAAGCCGTGCTGCACGCTCACCCGCCGGCTCTCGTTGCGTTCTCTATCGTAAGAAAGCTGCCGCACACGAGCCTTATCCCGAACGTAAAGTTCTCGTGCGGCGAGATAGGCATAGCTAAGTACGGTCTGCCCGGCAGCAACGATTTGGGCGACAAGATAGCGGCTGAATTTATGAAGGGCTTTAACACCGTTATTCTCGAAAATCACGGCGTTGTTATCGGCGCAAAGTCGATGTTCGACGCGTTCAAGTCGTTCGAGACGCTCGACTTCAGCGCGAGACTCGAGATAGACGCGAACAACATAGGCACGCCGAAGGCGCTTACGGCGGAGCAGATCGACTGGTACAAATCGAGACAGGACACGTCGATGGACGAGTTTGTGGCTCACAACATATCGAGCGCGGAAAAAGCGGCGCGCAGAGAGATGTGCAAGCTGATAAAGCGCGCGTACAACCAGCAGCTATTTACGAGCACACAGGGTACGTTCTCGCAAAGGATAGACGGCGACAGCTTTATTATAACGCCCACCGGCTCGGACAGAAAGTATCTTGAACCGGAGGATATAGTCAAGATAAGCGGCGACTTTAAGGAAATGGGCAAAATCCCGTCGAAGAGCGTGGAGCTGCACAAGGAAATCTACAAGCAGCATCCGCACATCAACTCGATTATCATAGCCCACCCGCCCTGCATAATGGCGTTCGCGGTCACGGACGAGCCGCTCGACTCGCGCACGATTCCCGAAAGCTACATTCTCATGCGTAAAATCCCGAAACTCGAATTCGGCGCGAACTACATGAAACCGAAGGAGACGGCTGCCGTGTTTGAGGAAAACACGCCTATCGCGATTATCGAAAACGACTGCGTAATCGTAACGGGCAGCGACCTCTTAAACGCGTTCGACCGTCTTGAAGTTGCGGAGTACAGCGCGAAGGCGATTATCGCGGCGAAGGATCTTGGCAGCGTTGTGGCGATAAACGACGACGAAATAAGCGAGATTGAGGACGCGTTCCACCTCGCGAAATAAGAATTACCGTCGAAGGGGCTTAAAAAAGCCCTTTCGTTTTGCTCTTTTATATTAAATTTGAAAATTTTTTCAAAACGGTGCAACCTTTTGCCGTGCTGAAAAGTATTTACTGTAGAGAGCAAAATTACAGGGAGGTACACATTATGAAAAAGATTGTTTCACTGATTGCCGCGGCGGCGGTTATGATGGGATTTACTTCGGCGTTCGCCGACAACAACGCGGACGAGCTGCAAAAGGTACTCGTGAGCGTTAAGCCGCGCGTCGGCGTAACGGACGAGTACACGGAGTTTACGAGCCGCACGTTTGCGACGGATAGCGGTAATTCCTATATGTTTAACTGGCGCACCGAGGACGGAGACAAAAATATAAGCGTGACGGCGTACGAGGACGGTGTTATTACCTCGTACAACAGCTATGAGAGCTCCGACGGGTACGACGGTCCGAAAATGGCGTCGATGCCAAAAGAAGATGCGAAGGCAATAGCCGAATCGTTCGAGGATAAAATCAACCCCGATTACCCGTACGAAACGGAAATTTTCGAGCGCGGCAGCGCGTCTCTTTACGACGGCGTGCGGAATTTCGGCATAACGGTGTACATAAACGGCGTGCCGCTGAGTGAAACGGGCAGTATCGGCGTTGACACCGTGAGAGGAACCGTTACGTCGTACTCGGTGTGGTACGATCCCACAGCGGCGGTTGATTATGAGTCGGCTGACACGTTTATCGGCGCTGACGCGGCAAAGAGCGCGTACAAGGAAAAGCTCGGTATGGAGCTTGTGTATTCGAGCTTTTACGATTACGACAGCGATAAGCTTACGTTCTACCCCGCGTATGTGCAGAAATCGTCATACGGCAGATACATTAACGCTCTGACCGGCGAGGTCGAGGATATAAACCGCAATTACCAAGTCTTTACCTCGGGCGGCGGCGCAACCGCGAACATGAAGGCGGAGGACGCGTTGGAGAGTGGTTTAAGTCCGCGCGAAATAGAGGAAATAGACAACATAAACGGTCTTATATCAAAGGCGGATATTGAAAAGCAGATAAAGGACAACAAAACGCTCGCCGTCCCGTCCGATATGAAGGCGGAGCGCGTGAACCTGTATAAAGACACGTCGGAGGACACTTACTTCTACAACATCAGCATGACCGCGTCCGACAATGATAAGTACGTTCGCGTCACGGCAAACGCGAAAACGGGCGAGATTATTTCATTCAGCATGAGCCGCGATTACGACGTGAACGAAAAGGATATTGAGTACACGTACAAAAATGACGACGTGCTTAAAGCTCTCGCGGGCGGTAAGGCTGACGAGTACGTGTACAACGAGGAAACAAGCGGCTACGACAGATACGTAAACGGCGCGAGAGTGGAGCGCGACGGCGCGTATATGACGCTTACGAACGGCGTTCTTACAAACTACAGCATAACGTATTCCGACGTTGAATTTCCGTCGGTAGAGGGCGTTATGACCGCCGACGAGGCTGCCGACGCGTTCTTTGCGCAGATGGAATACAAACCCGTCTGCATGGAGACGTACCGTGAGGACGGAGCGCATATTGTTCCCGTTTACGCGTATGACGGCTCGTACACGTCGGTAAATCCGTTTACGGGCAAGCTTATCGACTGGCGCAATCAAGAGGTGACGGGCGCGGAGGACGAACCTCTCTCCTACTCCGACATATCGGGTCACTACGCTGAAAGCTATATAAACGCGCTCGCGGAGTACGGCATAGGCTTTGAGGGCGGCAGCTTTAAGCCGGACGAGAAGATAACGCAGTCCGACCTTCTGACGCTTTTGACGTTCGTGTCCGGCGGCGAAAGCGTTATCGTAAGGTACGGCAGCACCGAGCAGATCGACGCGGCGTATTCGCGCGCGGCTGCGGGGAATATTATAAAAGACGGCGAGCGTGACGACGACGCGGTTATCACGCGTGAAATGGCGTCGGTGTACCTCATACGCGCTATAGGCGCGGAGGAGTACGCGAAGTACGACGACATTTACGTCACGCCCTATTCGGACGTTACGGAGAACAAGGGTTATATCGCGCTTTTGACGGCTATGGGCGTTGTAAAGGGCGACGAAAACGGCAGCTTTAACCCGAAACGCGAGATCACGCGCGCGGAATTTGCGGTAATGCTGTACAACTATTTGAACAGATAAATTTGAGTACAAAAACGGGACGGCAAAATGCCGTCCCGTTTTCTGTTAAGAAAAGGATTTTAAAAATGAATTGACTTTATTTAAGCTCGCGTATCTCGTCCGCATTGTCGGTGAAGCAAAATCCCGAATAGCCGTTTTCGGCAAGTCTGTCAAGGTATTTTGACAGCTTTTTCGGTTTTTCCGCAAGCGTTACCTCGTACGTTGCGCGAAGTGTTTCGGCTGTCCTTACCGCGTTTACAACGTCGTCCCTGTCGAATATCAGCGCAATTCTCTTTTTTGCCTGCGGCAGCGCGTTTTTCTCCTCCGACATTATCGCGAAAATACGTTCAAAGCCGATTGAAAAACCCACCGCAGGTACGTTCTCGCCTGTAAATTTGCCGATAAGGTTGTCGTATCTGCCGCCTCCCGCGACCGAGCCGCGGAACTTATCCGACACGATCTCAAACACCGCGCCGGTGTAGTAGCCCTGTCCGCGCACGAGCGATATGTCAAACTCCACACCGTATCTGCCGTCCGCAAGTTCCCCCGACGCGTTTATGATAAACTCAGCGTCTTTGGTAAGTTCATCGCCGCATATTTCCTTTATACGTTCGAGCGTTACGGGCGACGAGAACATTTCGGCAAAACGTTCCGTGACTTCGCCGTCAAAGCCCTTGTCCGTAAGTTCCGCCTTAACACCGTCAAGACCTATTTTGTCAAGCTTGTCAAACGTGATGCACACGCTGTCAAGGCTGTCCTCCGCAAAACCGAGTTTCGTTAAAAGCGCGCGCAGTATGCGGCGGTCGTTTACCTTTACCGTAAAACCGTTCATGCCGAGCGCGAGCAGCGCTTTCGCGGTCGTGTGTATAAGTTCGACCTCGCACGACGGCGACGACGAGCCGATTATATCTATATCGCACTGCATAAACTCGCGCAGTCTGCCCTTCTGCGGACGCTCCGCGCGGTACACGCGGTCAATCTGTATGCACTTCGCGGGAATAAGCAGCTTTTCGCGGTTGTTCGCGAAGTAGCGCGACAGCGGCAGCGTGAGGTCGTAGCGCAGTCCCATATCCGCAAGGTTCTTTTCATCGCCCGTTTCGAGCGCCTTTTGCAGCTTGTCGCCGCGCTTTAATATCTTGAATATAAGGTTTAAATTGTCTCCCCCGTCGCTCTTGTCGAGGTTCTCTATATCCTCGACCGCCGGCGTCATTATGCGTTCAAAGCCCGCGTCGGTATACGTTTTGAGTATCGTCTGCTGAATGTAGCCGCGCAGTCTTGCCTCTTCGGGGAGATAGTCGTTTGTACCCTTTACAGTTGTTTTTTTCATTTACCCGTTTCCTTTCGACATTTTTATCATCAGTTCGTATATGCGTTCGAGCGCGTCGGTTCTCGCGATTTTTTTGAGGTTCGCCGACATCAGTTTAAGCTGCGCTTCGTTTTCCACGAGCGACATCATCTTTTCGTACAGCTTGTCGGACGTAAGTTCGCTTTCGAGTATTACCGCAGCGGCGTTGTTCGCTTCAAATTCGCGCGCGTTCTGCTCCTGGTGGTTGCGCACAACGTTCGGCGACGGTATCAGTATCGACGGCTTGCCGAGCGCGGCAATCTCGCTTACCGTTATCGCGCCCGCGCGCGACACGACCACGTCGGCTGCGGACATATAGTCAGCCATGTTGTCTATATACGCCGTTATTTTCACGTTGTCGCCGACCGTTATATTCTTCGCGGCAATCGTCTGCATAACCTTGTCGTAATTACGCACGCCCGTGCCGAACAAAAGTTCTATTTCCTGCTCCGCGTTTATGCGGTCGAGCATGTCTATCACGGTGTCGTTTATCTTGTCCGCCCCGAGACTGCCGCCGAAAATCATCACGAACGGCTTTTTTATGCCGAGCCTGTCGCACGAAGTCTGCTTGTCCGCATCGAGAATTTCCTTGCGTATGGGATTGCCGGTCACAACGCACTTATCCTTGTGTTTCATGTGGTTCACCGTTTCCTCAAAGCTCAAAGCAAGGTACGTGACGTAATTTTCCGCGCCTTTTACCGTAAGCCCGGGGTACACGTTCTGCTCGTGTATGAGCGACGGTACGCCCGTTTCCTTCGACGCCATGGCGACCGGGCCGCTCACGTAGCCGCCCGTGCATACGATGCAGTCGGGCTTAAAATCCCTGATTATCTCGGCGCAGTCGCGGCGCGACTGCATAAGCTTTTTGACTACGGATATATTTTTAAGCAAATGCCGTCTGTCAAAGCCCTCTATGTCGATATATTTAATGTCGTAACCCGCCTTCGGCACAAGGCGCGTCTCCATGCCGCTTTTCGTGCCTATAAAAAGCGCCTTAAAATCGTCGTCCCGCGATTTCGCGTAGTCGGCGATTGAAATTGCGGGGTTGATGTGACCCGCCGTGCCGCCGCCGGCAAATATTACTCTCATAGTAATCTCCTTTAATCCTTAATTGAATAGCGTGATATGTTCAGCAGTATGCCCATTTCGAGCAAAAGCGTCAGTATCGCCGTACCGCCGTAGCTGAAGAACGGCAGCGACACGCCTGTATTCGGCACGCTTGACGTCGCGACCGCTATATTGAGTATCGTCTGTATCGCAAGCTGCGCGGCTATGCCGAGAGCCACAAGCGACGAATATGTATCGGGCGCGTTTGCCGCTATCTTTATCGCTCTGAGTATCAGCGCCGCGAACAGGAGCATTACTACCACCGCGCCGACAAGTCCGAGTTCCTCGCACACGATCGCGAATATGAAGTCGTTGTACGGCTCTGGGAGGTAGGAATATTTCTGCACGCTCTGTCCGAGTCCGCGTCCGAATATGCCGCCCGAGCCTATCGCGTAAAGTCCCTGCGCGACCTGGTAACTCTGGTTCCGTATATCCTTAAACGGGTCTAAAAAGCTTGTTACTCTCGCCCACCGCACCGGACTCACCGCGTGGATCGCGATTATTCCTATGGGCATAATTATAAGCAGTCCTATGAGCATCGGTTTTATCGGCGTGCCTCCGGCTATCATTACCGTAACGCCGATACCCGCTATAACTATCGCGCCGGACAGGTGCGTTTCCATAAGCATAAGTCCGAGCACAATTATAAGCACTCCTATAAACGGAAGGTTGCCGCCCGGCTTTTTCAGGTTGTATTTGCCCGTGTCGATCTGTTTCGCAAAGTAAATCGCGATAACGGGTTTCATAAATTCCGACGGCTGCAGTTGGATAAACGGCGTGTTGAGCCACCTTCGCGAGCCGTTCAGCCTTACGCCTACACCCGGCACAAGCACGCACACGAGAAGTATTATACATATGAGCATCATCGGGTTCGCGAATTTTTTATACACGTTGTAATTTATCCGCGACACAACGAACATTCCCGCAAGTCCCGCAGCCGCGCACGACGCCTGCTTTATAAAGAAGTAGTACGGGTTGCCGTAGATGGTGCTGCCCGCCGGCGCGGACGACGATAGGAGCATTACCAATCCGAAAAAGAGCAGTAAAATAACTATGAACAAAAACGTGTAGTCCATATCTCCCGCCTGTATTCTTACCGCGTTTTTACGCGGAGGTATTCCTTTTTGCCGCGAAGTTCCGCTTAACGTGGATGCTCCCGCCATGCTTATCACCTTTTCCGTTTTATGCTGATTTTATACAAGTATGCCAAACCACGCGATCACACATAGTATTGCCGTGGCAAGCGTAAATATTATAACTATTTTCTTCTCGCTCCAGCCGCATTTTTCAAAATGATGGTGTATCGGCGTCATTTTGAATATTCTTCTGCCCTCGCCGTACTTCTTCTTTGTAATCTTAAAGTAGGTCGTCTGCATTATTACCGACAGTGTTTCCATGAGGTACACAAAGCCGACGATTATAAGGAATATCGTCATTTTGAGGTCAATCGCCATAAGCGCGGCGGCAGCCCCCAGAAACAGCGAACCCGTGTCGCCCATAAACACCTTCGCGGGATATTTGTTGTAGCAAAGGAACGCCAAAAGTCCGCCCAAAAGCGCGGCGGCGAACACCGTTACGCCCGTTTCGGAAAACCGCATGTACGCTGTGAGCATAAAGAACAGCGCGACCACAGCCGTTATGCTTGACGCAAGTCCGTCAAGTCCGTCCGTGAGGTTTACCGCATTTACCACGCCGACTATCACGAACATGATAAACGGTATATACAGCCACAGCGGCATTGTCCATTCTATAGTTGTGAACGGTATTATGATCGCCGTGTTAAGTTCGCCGAGCGCGTACATCGCCACAACGTACACCGCTGCAAGCAGCACTTGCAGCATAAACTTCTGTATAGCGGTAAGTCCGAGGTTGCGCTTTTTTACGACCTTTATATAGTCGTCTATAAAGCCGATTATACCGAAACCGAGCGCGACGGCGAAGATTACTATACATCTCGCGAATTTCGGCGAAAAGTTGCCCTGAAGAGCGAACATTACCGACGCAGCGGCAACTCCGACCGCTATGCCCGTTATAAACATTATACCGCCCATTGTCGGAGTACCCGACTTTTTTTGATGCCACTTCGGACCCTCCTCGCGGATCTCCTGTCCGAATTTAAGCCTCCTAAGCCACGGTATAAACACCCTTCCGAGCAGCAGCGTTACCGCGAACGACGCGATAAGCGGCAAAAGCGCGAGCATTGCAAGTTCCTTTATACTGTCCATTTTTTACACCTCTTTAGTTATCCTTTATCGCGTTGTAAACCTCTTCAAATCTCATGCCGTGCGACGCTTTTATAAGCACCGCGTCGCCCTCTTTTAAAGCGTCTTTTACGAAATTGCAAGCCTCCAGCGTCTTGTCGAACGCGTGTATCTCACTTACGCCCTGCTCCTTTGCTCCGCGCGCGAGGTTTTTCATATTCTCGCCCGCCGTCACAAGCACGTCTACGCCCGCGTCTTTTACGTATTTCGCGAGACCGTAATGCGCCGAGGGTGCGTGTTCACCCATTTCGAGAACGTCGCCGAGTACCGCGACGCGCCTTTTCGCGTCGGTCGCGGCGAGTACCTTTAGCGCAGCCTTTATCGAGTCGGGCGAGGCGTTGTAGCAGTCGTTTATTATCGTTACGCCCTTGTAGTCCTCGACCGCAAGTCTCTGCGCCGTCGGCTCAAACGTCTTTATGCCGCGCAGTATATCCTCCATGGGAATTTTAAACTCTATACCCGCGCATATCGCCGCTAGCGCGTTGTACACGTTATGCTCGCCCGGTACGGCAAGTTCCGCCGCGTACTCCGTGCCGTTTACGACAGCCGTGAACGATATGCCGTCGAGACCCTTGTTTACAATATCCTTCGCGTACACGTCGTTACCGCTGTCCAAACCATAGCGCACGACCTTGTATTCGCCCTTTACAGTGCGGAGAAAGTCGTTGTCGCCGTTTACAATAAGCGTGTTGTCCTTGCCGAAACGGTTTGTTATCTCCATTTTAGCCTTGAATATTCCCTCGCGCGAGCCGAGATTTTCAATGTGCGACTCGCCGATGTTCGTTATTATCGCGGCGTCGGGCTTGCCTATCGAGGCAAGGTAGTCTATCTCGCCGAAATGGTTCATGCCCATTTCGAGCACAGCCGCCTCATGCTCCTTTTCGAGATGAAAAATTGTAAGCGGCAGACCGATGTCGTTATTGAAATTAGCCTCCGTTTTAAGAGTGTTGTACTTCTGCGATATTACGGAGTACACCATATCCTTCGTCGTCGTCTTGCCGACGCTGCCCGTAACGGCTATGGTCGGAACGTTATTCTTTTCCTTATAATACGCGGCAATCGCGCCGAGAGCCTTCTTCGTGTCCTTTACGCGTATAATCGTCTTACCTATAAAAAGCTCAGTTTCCTTCGATGTGAGCGCAGCCGACGCGCCGAGTTCGAATGCCGCGCGTATAAACTCGTGACCGTCGAATTTGTCGCCGACGAGCGGTATGAACAACTCGCCCTCTTTAATCTCGCGCGAGTTTGTGGATATGCCTTTTATCACGGTTTCATCGCCGCCTATGAGCGTTCCGCCGGTCGCTTTAATTATTTCTTCCGTCGTTAAAGACTGCATGATTATGACCTTTAACCCCTTTCGTAAATATATCGTGCGTATTACATAAACAAAGGCTGCCGCTTGTGACAGCCCTTGTATTTTACTTATTCAAATGCTTGTAAACTACAACTCTTTCGTCAAAATCTATCTTTTCCTTACCGATTATCTGGTACGTTTCCTGACCCTTGCCGGCAAGGATTATAACGTCGTCCTTTTCGGCATGGTCGAGAGCGTAGCCTATCGCCTCGCGGCGGTCGGCTATGACGGTGTACTTGCCGTCCGTCTTTTTCATACCCTCCTCGATACTGTTAATTATCGCCATCGGATCTTCGGTGCGCGGGTTGTCGGAGGTGATTATGCTGTAGTCCGACAGCCGTCCCGCGATTTCGCCCATTATCGGACGCTTTGTAGCGTCGCGGTCGCCTCCGCAGCCGAACAGCGTTATTACCCTGCCCTTCGCGAAATCCTTTACGGCGGTTATGATGTTTTCAAGTCCGTCGGGCGTGTGCGCGTAATCTATGATTACGGTGTAGTCGGTGTCAGTCGGAACGACCTCGACGCGTCCTGCAACACCCGTCGCTTTTTCAAGTCCTCTTATTATCGTCGGTATATCTATGCCGAGCTGCAGCGCCGCGCCGAACGCGCATATCGCGTTATACACGCTGAACCTTCCCGGTATCACTATATGAACGGGGTACTTTTCCCCGTTATACACAACGTCAAAATCCGTGCCGCGAGCCGTTATGCGGATATTCTCCGCCTGAAGGTCGCAGCCGTCGCCGAGACCGACTTTTATAATGTCGCACGGCGCGGTCGCGGCTATCTTCCTGCCGCCCTCGTCGTCAAAGTTTACGACGCCCTTCGCGCTTATGTCAAACAGCTTTGCCTTTGCGGCGAGGTAGTTTTCCATAGTCTTGTGGAAATCGAGGTGGTCGCGCGTAAGATTTGTGAACACGCCGACGTCAAAACGGCAGCCGTGTACTCTTTCAAGCTCCAGCGCGTGACTCGACACTTCCATTACAACGCCGTCCGCGTCGCTCTCCGCCATTTCCGCGAACAGCTTCTGCAATTCCAGCGCGTTCGGTGTCGTGGGGGTGGTGCTTTGTGTGACAAGCACCTTGTCGCCGATTATATTCTGGTTCGTGCCGATAACGCCTATAAGCATACCCGCCTCCTCGACGATGCTTTTTATAAGGTACGTTATGGTCGTTTTGCCGTTCGTGCCGGTAACGCCTATAAGCTTAAACTTCTTCGAGGGGTTATCATAATATTTGCAAGCCATTTCGGCTATTTCCTTACGCGAATTTTCAACGTACCAAACGGGAACGCTTACGTCTATCGGGTCCTGCGCGACAATTACAGCCGCGCCGTTCTTTACCGCCGCTGCGGCGTACTTGTGTCCGTCTGTTTCAAAGCCCTTAATGCACACAAACACATTACCCGGGAGTACGCTGCGAGAGTCGTACGCTATGCCCGTAATGTTAATATCCTCGTGTTCCTCGAGCCATTTTGCTCCGAGAAGTTCACTTGCCAACATTTATAATTCCCCCTTTGTTTAATCCGAGGTCAACTGACGGAATTCAACGCCGATTACCGTAGCCGGTGCAACCTTCTCGCCCGGCTCGATGCTCTGCTTTACGGCATACGCTCCCTTTTCCTCGCTGTGTCCCGCGCCGATCACTTCAAAGTTCAGCCCGCACAGCGCGAGCGTGTACTCCGCGTCCTCGACCGAGACGCCGCTGAGGTCGGGTACGGTAACGGTATCCGATTTGTCTCGCTCCTCCGTGTATATTATTACAGTTGAATTTTCTCCTATCATTACTCCCGGCTGCGGCAGTTGATCTACAACTCTGTCTCCGTCGCCGACAATATTTATGTAAAGTCCGGCGTCGGCTATTTTTTCACGAGCCTCAGACTCTTCAAGCTGTCTTACGTCCGGCACTTCGACTCTCACGTCGGGCGTTTCGTTTTCGGTGTACTGTTTCTCTATGCCGAGATAATTCATCGAGTCCTCTATGATTTCTCCCACGATCGGGGCGGCGATCGTACCGCCGTACTTGTTGTCCACCTGCGGCTCGTCGAGCATTACAAGGCATACAAGTTCGGGGTCGTTCGCCGGTGCAAATCCGATAAAGGACGCGATACGCTTTTCCTCCTGACGGTTGCCTTTCTCGGACGTTCCCGTCTTGCCGCCAATGCGGCAGCCTTTTACATAGGCGTTTTTACCCGTTGAAGTCGAGAGCGACACGACCGATTCGAGAATTTCGCGCATCTTCTGCGACGTGTCCTCGGATATTACGCGCGCTACTTCCTCCTGTCCGTAACTCTTTACCACGCCGTTTGAACCGCGTATTTCCTTGACTATTCTCGGTTTCATTCTCACGCCGCCGTTGACGACTGCCGAAACGGCTGTGACAAGCTGTATCGGCGTTATCTGAAAGCCCTGTCCGAACGAACTTGTGGCGATGTCCACGTCGCTCATTCTGTTGTGGTAATATATACTCGACGCCTCTCCCACCAATCCCATATCGGTTGTATCGGTAAGTCCGAAGGCTCTGAAGTATTCCATGAATTTATCCGCGCCGAGGCGAAGTCCGAGTTCCATAAACACTGGGTTGCAGGAGTTTTGAACGCCCTCGACAAACGTCTGCGGTCCGTGACCGTCGGTGTTCGCGCAGCTTATTTTTCTGTCCGCGACTATCTTAAATCCCGGGCAGTAGAACGTTGAATTGAGATCTACAACGTGTTCTTCGAGCGCCGCCGCAGCCGTTATTATCTTAAAGGTCGAACCCGGCTCATATGTGTCGGATATTGCCTTATTTCTCCACATCTTGTTTCGCGCAGCCGCAACCTCCTCGTCGGTGAGGTTGTCTATTGTCTTTTTCGGTTTCGGCGTCGCGCTTGCGCCGTCCTCGTCGTCCTCGTCCTCATCCTCGTCGATTGTTTCCGTATATTTGAGCGCGTATTTTTCAAACTGCTCTATATCGTAAGGATTGTTGACGTCAAAATCGGGCTTTGTTGCCATCGCAAGTATTTCTCCCGTTTTCGGGTTCATTATTATACCCGCCGCGCCTTCTTTAAGTTCATCCTCCGCGACAGCCTCCTCCAAGTGCTTTTCAAGGAAATGCTGCAGCGTTTCGTCTATCGTCAGAACGACGTCGTAGCCCTTTACCGCACCGTTTATGTATTCCGCCTGCTGCGCCTTCAGCGTCGTGCCGTCGGCGTTTTGGTTCTGCTCGATGCTGCCGTTCTTACCCATGAGCGCGTCGTCAAACGTAAGCTCCACGCCCTGTATGCCGTTGTTGTCATAACCCGTAAAGCCGAGTACGTGCGGCGCGACGTTAAACGGGTAATAACGTTTTGAGTCCTCCTCAAAGTATATGCCGCTGAACGCCTTTGCCGTTTCGGTGTCGTTGTCGGAGCTTAAAAGTTCCTTTACCGCGGTCGTTTCGTCCGTTGAAAGACGCTTTTTTATAACCTGGTACCTGTTTTCCTTCGTAATAAGCTTGCGTATTTCGTCGGGTTTCATATCTATTATCGGTGCAAGCTTTGACGCTATAATGTCGGCGTTGCCGTCAGCCTTAACGTCCTCTGGATTGCATATCAGCGTGTTCGCCGACGCGCTTTCCGCGAGTACCTTGCCGTTACGGTCGTAAATCGTGCCGCGTGACGCGGTTATTACGCCCGAACCCTGCTGCTGCGCCCTCGCCTTTGCCGACAACTCCTCGCCGCGTATTATCTGCCAGTAACCCACGCGCAGCGTAAGAGCCGCAAGCGCGATCACCACCGCCGCAGCAATGACTGCGCTTTTTTTGTTTATTTCATTGAGTGACGGTTTCATTACCTCATTCCCTCTAAATTCAATTCATAGGACTTCCAAGAACTATTTTATGCTGAAAAAGTTTACAATATAACCGCACGCGCCCTTTATCATGTTCATGATCCTGTTTCCTGTGCCTTCCACCTCGCCGGCTGTCTTTTCGGTCATATCGTCCTGCTTTACGTTGACGTAAATTATCTGATATTTTTCGGGGCGCTGCATACCGAGCCTTGTCGTCGCCTGCTTTTCGATTTCCGCGAGGTCAACGCTCTGCTCCATATCAAAAACCATCTGGCTCGTCGCCGCCTCAGTGTCGGCAAGCTGTCTGCGCAGCGAGGCAATCTGCCTGTCGCCCTCGTTTACGGCGACAAACTGCGAAATCATAAAACTCGCCGAAACGGCAACGACAGCGATAACGCAAACCCTGCGAATCATTTTATTCCTTAACGCCATCTGCTTTCTTGTCCTTCTAACCTGTTTCTTCTTACGTTTCTTCTGCGGGGGACGCTTGGGGCGTTCCTCGGGCAATTTGTATGCCAGATTACCGTAATTCATATAAGTCTCCTTAATGTCCTCAAAGCTTTTCGGCAACCCTCAGTTTCGCGCTTTTGCTCCTCGGATTGCCGGCACATTCCTCTGCGTCCGGAAGTATCGGCTTACGCGTGACAAGCTTTACCGTGGGCTTGTTTCCGCACACGCACACCGGAAAATCCTTCGGGCATGTGCAGCCCTTGCTCATTCTCGCAAATTCCTGCTTAACTATTCTGTCCTCCAGTGAATGAAAGGTGATAACCGCAAGTCTGCCGCCGCTTTTGAGCGCGTCCGTGAAGTCGGTAAGCGCCGTTTTGAGCGCGTCGAGTTCGCCGTTTACCTCTATTCTTATCGCCTGAAATACCCTTTTCGCGGGGTGTCCGCCGTCCGTTCTCGCCTTTGCCGGCACAGCCGCCTTTATCACGTCCACAAGTTCGTGCGTGGTTTCAATAGGCTTTTCGGCGCGGCGTTTGCATATAAACTCCGCGATGCGCTTTGACCATTTTTCCTCGCCGTACTCGTAAAATATACGCGTAAGTTCCTCGCACGGGTAACCGTTTACAACGTCGCGCGCGCTTTTCCCCGACTTGTTGTCCATTCGCATATCAAGCGGAGCGTCGTGCATATACGAGAACCCGCGTTCGGGATTGTCAAGCTGGTACGAGCTTACTCCTATGTCGAGCAGTGCGCCGTCTATTTTGTCAATCGACAAATCGGAAAGTATTTTTTTCACGTTTCCGAAATTGTCGTTTACAGCCGTAAATCTTTCTCCGAACCGTTCAAGACGTTTCGACGCGGCTGCGACAGCCTCGCTGTCACGGTCTATGCCTATTAGACGGCAGCTGTCGTTTGAGGCGAGTATTCCGTACGAATGACCTCCGCCGCCGAGCGTGCCGTCAACGTACACGCCGTTTTCCTTTACGCGGAGTGCGGCTATGCTTTCCTCATACAAAACCGAGATATGCCGAAAATCCATAACCGTTCTCCTTGCTTAAATGTTCAGGTCATATTTTAATATGCCTTCCATCATGACATCATCCGAAAGCTGCGTCTGGTAACGCTCCCATTCCTCGCTGTCCCAAATTTCGAGACGCGTGTTCGCGCCGACAAGCACGACGTCCTTTTTAAGTCCGGCGTACTCCACGAGCCGCTTTGAAATGGGCACTCTGCCCTGCTTGTCAACGTCCGCCGAACTCGCTTTGCCGAAAAACAGACGCGCAAACGCCGCCGCATTCCTGTCGGTTGCGGTCGGCAGTCTGTTTATTTTCTCCGCAAGCTTGTCCCATTCCTCCTGCGTGAACAGCAGCAGGCATTTGTCGGACATCGAACGGGTGACATATACCGTCTCGGACATCTTTTCCCTTACCTTCGCGGGCAGAATTATTCTTCCGCGCTCGTCAAGCTGTCGGGGATACTCGTCCACAAAATTTACCATTATATATGTCACCTGCCTTTCGGATAATTCGGAGTTTCCCAAGACGCATGGTTTTTTACCCCATTTGCCCCAATTCACTCCCATTAACTCCATTTTAAACTAATTTTACGAAAAATGCAATACTTTTTTTATTTTTCGTACCCTTACTTTTCATTATTTTTCCTTTCCTCTTGTAATTTTTGCGGAAATACGGTATAATGAAACAGCGGCAGTTGAATGTGAACCATATATATTGTTAAATTTTGGATATACACATACTATATATTGTGTATATTGCTATTATATCACAAATGTTGCAGAATGTGAATAGAAAAATTAAAATTTGATTGCCGAAATATTACAGAAATATTTCAAGCAAATCAGCAAAATTTTGGAGGTTTTTACATGAATAATATTTCCTTCCCCAGCATAGGGCTGAGCATGAATATAGACCCCGTGGCATTTCACGTGGGTTCGCGCCCCGTGTACTGGTACGCGATTATAATACTCGGCGGCTTTCTTCTCGCGATGCTTTTCGTGTGTGCGACATGCGAAAAACGCGGCGTTAAAAAAGATAATATCTGGGATATCGCGCTGTACGGTCTCGTCACGGGCATAATCGGCGCGAGAATTTACTATATACTGTTTTCACCCGGCGAGTTCCACTCGTTTGCGGATATGGTGAAAATATGGAACGGCGGTCTCGCGATTTACGGCGGTCTGATTGCGGCGGCGATTACGGCGTATGTCTACTGCCGCGTAAAAAAAATAAACACCCTTAAGGTGTTCGACGTGTGCGCACCCGGACTGTTTCTCGGTCAGGCGATAGGTAGGTTCGGAAATTTCACGAACGCCGAGGTGTACGGCGGCGAGACGTCCTCGCTGCTCGGCATGAGCATAAACGGCGCGCCGCCCGTTCATCCGCTGTTTTTGTACGAGGCAGTGTGGAATTTAATAGGGCTTGCGATAATGCTGCTCCTGCGCGACAAGAAAAAGGCGGACGGTCAGGTGTTCTGTTTTTACCTTATGTGGTACTCGTTCGGCAGATTTTTCCTGGAGGGTATGCGCGATCCGGCTTATGTGCTGTTCGTAATACCCGATAAGTTCGGCATATCGCAGCTTGTGGCGATCATACTGTTCGTCCTCGCCGCTGCCGCAGCGGTGGCTCTGCATATAAGAAAGAAAAGAATGAGATATATGAAAATTACGATAAAATAAAGGGCTGTAAAAACAGCCCTTTTTTACGCTATATTAAAAAATTTCGCGGCAATGGTAAAATAAATCAGTATCGACGCCGCGTCCACTATCGTGGTAATAAGCGGCGCAGCCATGACGGCGGGGTCAAGCTTGCAGCGTTTCGCGAGCATCGGCAGCGTGCAGCCTATAAGCTGCGACACGACCACTATCCCCGACACCGACAGGCTCACGACAAGCGCAATCGTTAAATCGTGATTCATGATCCATATTCGTATGCCGTTTACGACCGACAGCGTTACGCCGATTATGACCGACACCCTAAGTTCCGTCCACACGACTTTGAAGAAGTCTCTAAGCTTTATCTCTTCAAGGCTCATGCCGCGTATTATCATCGTGGAGCTTTGCGAGCCGCAGTTGCCACCCGTACTCATAAGCATCGGTATGAACGATATTAAAATCGGTACGGACGCGCAAGCCGCCTCGTACCTCTGCAGTACCGCGCCCGTCACTGCCGCCGACAGCATAAGCACAAGCAGCCATACTATCCTGTTTCGCGCGTGCTTTATGTCCGAGGTTTTGAAGTACGACTCCTCGTTCGGCGCGATAGCTGCCATTCGCTCGATGTCCTCCGTTACCTCGTCCTGCATTACGTCGATAGCGTCGTCGAACGTGACGATGCCGACAAGCCGTCTCTCGTCGTCAACAACAGGCATCGCGGCAAAGTCGTAGTGGCTCATCTCACGCGCCACGTCCTCCTTGTCGTCGTGCGTGTGGACGCAGATAATCGTCTTGTCCATTATTTCCTCGATACGTTCGTCCTCGCCCGCGAGCAGCAAATCCTTTATCGGAAGGTAGCCGAGCAGAGTGCGGTCGTCGTTCGTCACAAAGCAGGTGTACGCCGTTTCCGCGTCGGCAATCGTGCGGCGTATGCGCTTTTTCGCGTCGCTTACCGTCATTTTCGGGCGCAGACTTATATAGTCCGTCGTCATGAGCGAACCGGCGCTGTCCTCGGGATATTTCAGAATTTCGTTGATTGTGTGGCGCATTTCGGGGTCGGTGTTCCTCAGTATACGTTTTACAACGTTCGCGGGCATCTCCTCTACAATGTCCGCCGCGTCGTCTATATAAAGTTCGTCGAATACCTCTTTAAGTTCGCTGTCGGAAAAGCCGCGTATGAGCATTTCCCGGTCATCGCTGTCCATAAGCGCGAACACAGCCGCCGCAAGGTCTTTCGGCAGCAGGCGGAACAGAATGGGTATGCTGTCGTTTTCGACTTCCTCGAATATGACGGCTATATCCGCCTCGTTCATCGACGAAAGCACGTCGCGGAGCGACGAGTATCTTTTGTTTTTAAGCAGTGTTTCGACCGTTTCAGCCATCATCGACGCCATATTCGCCGCCCCCTTCCCGCAAATTTTCTCTACTATATTATACCCTCATTTTACGGCTCTGTCAATTTCCCGCGCAAAAAATTTTATGATTATGCTTGACATTTATCCGTTTTACATGTATAATATCTAAATGTCGGGAATGGCCCGGTAGTTCAGTTGGTTAGAACGCCAGCCTGTCACGCTGGAGGTCGTGAGTTCGAGCCTCATCCGGGTCGCCATACAAAAAGAGGATATTGAAATTTAAATTTCAGTATCCTCTTTTTTATTTTTCATTTTTGTACCGTTCCAAAAATTCGCGGTCGTCGTCGGTCAGTTCCGCATTTTCAAGCATATCGGGGCGCTTTTTTAAGGTTTCGATAAGCGACTGCTCCCTTTTCCACTTCTCTATGTTCGCGTGGTGACCCGATATTAAAACCTCGGGTATCTCAACGCCGTGCCACTCCTGCGGGCGCGTGTACTGCGGGTACTCCAACAGTCCCGAATAGTGCGACTCGTTCTCGTATGAACTGTCAGCCGCAAGCACGCCCGGTATAAGGCGCGACACCGCGTCTATCACAGCCATCGCGGGTATCTCGCCGCCCGTTAAAACAAAGTCGCCAATAGAAATTTCCTCGTCCACTATCTCGTCTATGACGCGGCGGTCAACGCCCTCGTAGTGACCGCACAGCAGCACTATATGCTCTTCCTTTGCCAGTTCCTTCGCGACGGACTGGTTGAACACCCTGCCCTGCGGCGACATATATATCGTGCGCGGCTTATAGTCAAGCCCGTCCGTCACAGCCTTGTACGCGTCGTACACCGGCTGCGGCGACATTAGCATCCCTCCCCCGCCGCTGTAAGGGTAGTCGTCAACCTTGCGGTGCTTGTTTTTCGTGTAGTCGCGTATATCGGTAAAGTTCAGTTCTATTATGCCGTTTTCACGCGCTCTGCCGATTATGCTGTCGCCGAGCACGGCTTCGAGCATTGCGGGGAAAAGCGTCAGAACGTCAAATTTCATTATAAATCCTCCAAACCGTCGATAAGATGCACCGTCACGTTGCCGCCGTCAATATCGACGTTTAGCACCGTTTCGTCCGTCACGGGTATGAGCAAATCCTTCATACCATCGCGCTTTACCTCGTATATATCGCTCGCGCCCGTGTTTATAACGTCGGAAATTTTACCGATTTCGCGTCCGTCGTCCGTCACGACCGTAAGACCTATCAGGTCGGCGATATAGTAAACGCCGTCGGGCAGCTCGCCGAGCATATCGCGCTCCGCGTACAGCACGCGGTTCTTGTACTTTTCCGCGTCATTTATGTCGGTTATCTCCCTGAAACGCACTATGATGTTGCCCTTCTGGTACTTCACGCCGCTCAAAGTAAGACGCTCGTAGTCGTCCTTCGTTTTCACGTACGCGTATTCTATATCCTCAAACTGTTCGGGGTAGTCCGTCCACGGCACGACCTTAACCTCGCCGCGCAGACCGTGGGTGTTGACTATCTTTCCGACTTCAAGCAAATCCATATGGGTATCCTCCGTATTTGTTTATGTAAACGAAAAAGGCTGCGCCGCGCAGCCGTTTCGTTATTCCATTGTCCACTCGATCTTACCCGCGACGCCGCTCGTCATGCCCTTGCGCGCCTCGCTCACCGCGAACGCGTGGTTCAAAGCCGAACCGACGCTGCGGTAGATAGCTTCCCAGATGTGGTGTCCGTTGTGACCTTTTTGCAAATCTATGTGCAGCGTACACATCGCGCCCTGCGCAAAGCCCTCGAGGAACGTTTCCAAATCCTCGCTGTCCATACCCTCGACCTTTGCCGCGGGCGTATTGCCATGGTAGTCGATGTCTATGTACGCCCTGTCCTCAAAGCTTATCGCGCACTCCGCCTTTGCCTCGTCGATAATACCGACCGCGTCGCCGAAACCCGCCGCGCCGTCAGTTTTTTGCACGTACTCGCGCGCCGCCTTGCCCATAGCCATACCGAGATCCTCGCATATGACGTGCGTAAGCGTAAACTCGTCGAGTTTTATGTCGGTTTCGATATTAAATCCGCCGCGCCACGCGATATGCTCAATCATGTGACTGAGAAACGGCAGCGGTGTTTTTATATTCTTTCTGTAGTCGGGCTTGATCGGCGAAAAGTCGAACACGACCTTCATTTCCGATTCCGTGGTTTTGCGCGTAACCTGTACCTTTTCCATGATTATTTCCTTTCTTTGACCGCGAGACCGTGCGTATCAAATCCCTCAACTTTCGCGAATCTGTACGCGTAGTCCCTTACCTTTTCAAATCCGTCCTTCGACGCGTAGCCGACCGACGAACGCTTTAAGAAATCCAGCACACTTACCGACGAATACGTTTTCGCAAAGCCGCCCGTCGGAAGTATAGCGTTGGGGCCTAAAACAAAGTTGCAGAGCGTTACCGGCGTGTAGTCGCCCAGAAGTATCTCGCCCGCGTTCTTGATTTTCGGGAGCGTGTCGAACGGTTTTTCCGTCATTACCTCCATATGCTCCGGCGCGTAGTCGTTTACGAACGCGATAGACTCGTCGAGCGACTCCGTCAAAATCACGCCGCCGTAGGTGGTGAGGTTCGTTTCGATAAATTCCTTGCGTTTGGGCGATATTTTTCCAAGCTGACGGTTCACGATTGGGATCACAGCGTCAACGAGTTCTCTCGAATGTGTAACGAGGAGCGCCGCGCTGTCGGGGCCGTGTTCCGCCTCTATCATCCAGTCGAGCGCGACCTTTTCGGGGTCGGCTTTTTCGTCGGCGAGAACGATTATCTCGCTCGGGCCTGCCGGGAGTCCCGCGTCGATCTGACTTGCCAGAACTCTTTTTGCCGCCGTGGCGTAGCTGTTACCCGGGCCTATTACCTTGTGGCACTTCGGGATCGTTTCCGTACCGTACGCGACAGCCGCTATCGCCTGTATGCCGCCTACCTTGTATATTTCCGTGATACCTATAATTTTCGCAGCCGCGAGTATCGCGTCGTCGACCTCGCCCTTTTCGTTCGGGGGCGTTACAACGACGATTTTCGGCACTTTCGCAACGACCGCCGGAATACCGAGCATACATAAAACCGACGGGAACGAGCCTTTGCCGTGCGGCACGTACAGGCACACGTCCACTATCGGCGTTGTTTTCTCGCCGACCATAAGACCGTCGTCCACCATCGTGAACCACATTTCCTCGGGCAGTTGTTTCTCGTGGAAGTCGTATATATTCTTGTACGCGTACTCTATCGCCTCGCGCGTTTCCTTGTCAAGACGGTTGTAGCCCGCCTCGATTTCCTCGGGCTTTACCTTCATCTGGTCGGCAGTAAGCTGTACGCGGTCAAACTTAGCCGTGTATTCGAGAACCGCCGCGTCGCCGCGGTTTTTGATGTCGTCGGAAACCTCCTTCGCGACCTTCATCTGCTCCGTTATGTCGAGCTCGGCGCGTTTCATTATGAAGTCGTATTGCTCCTTTGTCATTTTTGAAAGCTCGTATATATTGGGCTGCATAGTATCTCTCCTCGTGTTTTATTTGAATATATTTTTCATTTTATCGTAGAACGATTTCTTTTGCTTGTAGTTCCTGTCCTCGTCAAAGCTGCGGAGGATCTCCTTTTGCCGTGCACTTAAATTGCGCGGCACTTCAACCGTCACCGTAACGTACTCGTCGCCGCGCGACTTACTTCTCAGATACGGTATACCCTTGCCCTTCATTCGGAATTTCGAGCCTGTCTGCGTGCCTTCGGGGATTGTGAACTCGACCGCGCCGTCGAGCGTCGGCACTTGTATCTTTGCGCCGAGCGCAGCCTGCGCGAACGTTATCGGCATATCTATATACACGTCGTACTCGTCGCGTTTGAAAATCTCGTGCGGACGCACACGCACGGTAATGAGCAAATCGCCGCTGGGCCCGCCCTTTGCTCCCGCCTCGCCTTTGCCGGAAAGCTGTATCGTCTGACCGTTGTCGATGCCGGGGGGTATCTGTACCTCTATCGTCTTATTTTTGCGCACAACGCCCGTTCCTCGGCAGTCGCGGCACGGCTCTTTTATGATTTTACCGTCGCCGCGGCACTGAGGGCAGACCGTTTCCGTGGTCATGTAGCCCAAAATGGTGCGCTGTCTCGTCTGGACGCGTCCCGTGCCGTGACAGTTTTGACACGTCTCGACGGGCGTACCCTTTTTCGCGCCCGTACCGCCGCACGTTTCGCACTTCTCCTGCGCCATCACGTTTATTTTCTTCGAGCAGCCGAACGCCGCCTCCTCAAATGTAATGTCTATAACCTGACGTATGTCTGCTCCGCGCTTGGGACCGTTTCTCGTTCGTCCGCCGCCGAAACCGCCGCCGAATATGTCGCCGAATATATCTCCGAAGTCAAAGCCGCCGAAACCGCCGCCGTTAAAGCCGCCGCCCACGCCGAAATTCGGGTCTACGCCCGCGTGACCGAAACGGTCATACTTGTCTCTCTTGTCCGCGTCGGAAAGAACTTGGTATGCCTCGTTGACTTCCTTAAACTTCTCCTCGGCATCCTTGTCGCCGGGGTGAAGGTCGGGGTGGTACTCCTTGCTCTTCCTGCGGAACGCTTTCTTTATTTCATCGTCCGACGCGCCCTTTTGCACGCCCAGGACTTCGTAATAATCTCTCTTATCCGCCAATTTTTTCACCTGCCTGTGATATTATACTAAATTTGGTTCGGTTTGTAAAGAGGTATTTTGTTTGTATAAGGAAATTGTGGTTAATGGTTAAAACCCCTCCGACGCCTACGGCGTCACCTCCCCTAGTAGGGGAGGCATACGGTGAGGCTCCCCTACTAGGGGAGCTGTCACACGCAGTGTGACTGAGGGGTTTAATGCGCCGAATCACAATTTACCGCAAACGGGGGCTGCCGTGTGGCAGCCCCGCGCACATTTTACTGATTATCGTTATCAACCTCGGTGTAATCCGCCTCGTACACGTTCGGGTCGCCCTGAGCGCCGCCCTGCGGATTTGCTCCCGCATTCGGGTCTGCGCCCTGCGGGTTCGCCTGACTGTACATCTGCTGCGCCACAGAATAGAATTTCTCCTGCAAAGCGTCCGTGGCAGCCTTTATAGCCGCGCTGTCCGTACCTTTAAGAGCCTCCTTAACCTTGTTGACCTCGCCCTCAACCATGCTCTTTGTCGCATCATCGATCTTGTCGCCGGCGTCCTTGACCGCCTTCTCGCACTGATATACAAGCGTTTCGGCGTTGTTTCTTATCTCAACGTCCTCCTTGCGTTTCTTATCCTCTTCGGCGTACTTTTCCGCCTCTTTCACCGCCTTGTCGATATCCTCGTCACTGAGGTTCGTCGAGGCGGTAATCGTGATTTTCTGCTCGTTGCCCGTACCCAAATCCTTCGCGCTTACGTTTACGATACCGTTCGCGTCGATGTCGAACGTTACCTCGATCTGCGGTACGCCGCGCGGTGCGGGAGCGATGCCTGTAAGGTTAAAGCGTCCGAGCGTCTTGTTGTACTGCGCCATTTCTCTCTCACCCTGGAGAACGTGCACCTCAACGGACGTCTGACCGTCGGCAGCCGTTGAGAACACCTGCGACTTTGAGGTCGGTATTGTGGTGTTTCTCTCGATAAGCTTTGTGAACACGCCGCCCAGCGTTTCAATACCGAGCGACAGCGGCGTTACGTCGAGCAGAAGTATATCCTGCGAACTGTCACCCGCGAGAACTGCCGCCTGTCTTGCCGCGCCGACCGCTACGCACTCGTCGGGGTTGATTCCCTTGTTCGGCTCTTTGCCCATTTCCTTCTTAACAGCCTCTTGAACAGCCGGTATTCTCGACGAGCCGCCCACGAGCAGAACCTCGTCTATCTGCGACGCGCTTATGGACGCGTCGCGCATAGCGTTTCTTATGCTTGTAAGCGTTCTGTCTACCAAATCGGCAGTAAGTTCGTCAAACTTCGCCTTTGTGAGCGTGATGTCCATGTGCTTTGGACCGGACGCGTCGGCTGTGATGAACGGCAGGTTGATGTTTGATGTTGTAGTCGTCGAAAGTTCTATCTTCGACTTTTCGGCAGCCTCTTTAAGACGCTGCATAGCCATCTTGTCGCCCGAAAGGTCTACGCCGTCGCTCTTCTTAAACTCGGCAACGAGGTAGTCGATAATTCTCTGGTCGAAATCGTCGCCGCCCAGGTGCGTGTCGCCGTTTGTCGAAAGCACCTCGAACACGCCCTCGGAAATGTCGAGTATCGAAACGTCGAACGTGCCGCCGCCGAGGTCGTATACCATTATTTTCTGATCCTTCTCACCGACGCCGTACGCGAGCGCGGCAGCCGTAGGCTCGTTTACTATTCTCATTACTTCGAGACCCGCAATTTTGCCCGCGTCCTTCGTCGCCTGTCTCTGCGAGTCGTTAAAGTACGCCGGAACGGTGATAACCGCCTGCGTTACGGGTTCGCCGAGGTAGCTTTCCGCGTCCTGCTTAAGCTTTGACAAAATCATCGCCGAGATTTCCTGCGGCGTGTAGGACTTGTCGTCTATCGTAACTTTTTCCGCAGTACCCATTTTACGCTTTATGGACATAATGGTTCTCGCCGCGTTCGTTACCGCCTGACGTTTCGCCACCTGTCCCACTATTCTTTCTCCGTCCTTCTGGAACGCGACAACCGACGGGGTCGTTCTCGCGCCCTCGCTGTTCGTGATAACGGTGGGGTTGCCGCCCTCCATGACCGCCACGCAACTGTTTGTTGTTCCCAGGTCAATACCTATAATCTTTCCCATTTTATATTCCTCCTAAATTTTATGTCCTTGATTTTTAATATGTTCAAAACGCGCGTCAGTTCGCGACCTTTACCATACTGTGGCGCACGACGCGTCCGTCCTTGTATTCGTAGCCCTTCATAAGCTCCTCCACAACGGTGTTGTCGTCTATCGTTTCGTCCTCGACGTGCATTACCGCGTTGTGAAGGTTCGGGTCGAACTGTTCGCCCTCGGCTTTTATCGGCTTTACGCCAAGCTTTTCAAGCGTGTCGGCGAATTGCTTTAATACCATTTCAACGCCCTCTTTAAGCTTTACCGCGTCCTCGGACTCGACCTCGATTTTAAGCGCCCTCTCCAAATTGTCGCCTATCGGAAGTATCGCCGCAGCCGCGTCTATCACCGCGTCGCCGTAACGCATATCCTTTTCGCGCTGACTGCGCTTGCGGAAATTGTCAAACTCGGCGTACAGACGCATATATTTATCGGTCTGCTCCTTTAATTTATCCTCGGCGGACGTTTCAGCCGTTTCCGTCGTTTCGGCGGTTTCCGTTCCGTCCTCCGTTTCTTCCTGCTGCACGTTTTCCGTCTTTTCCTTTTCACTCATTTATACGGTATTCTCCTTTCCTTAACTGCCGTTCATGTAGTATTTTACAAGCTTTTCTATCTCATTTGAAATTAAATCGAGACTTGCGAACACCTTTGAGTAGTTCATTCGCTTTGGCCCTATGACCGTCAGCTTGCCCGCGCCGCCGGACGGCAGCGTGTAGTTCATGCTGACAAGCGAGCTGTCCTGTAAAATTTCAAAATCGTTTTCCTTGCCTATTTTGGCGTTAATACCCTCGCCGGTGTCGGCGGCGGCAAGCTTTTTAAGCTTTTCCTTGTCGTCGAGGAACGACAACATTCCCCTCGCCTTCTCAACGTCGGCAAATTCGGGATAACTCAATATTGAATCGGCGTTCGTGACGTATATCTCCGTTTCCGCGTCAGCCGTAACCGTGTCGTAAAGACAGTCAAGTATTTTGTCAAGCGCGCTTTCTTTTATAAACCCTTTCGCGCCGTCCTTTATTTTATCAAGCGCGCCGCGTGTGACCTCGTGCGGCTTAATGCCCGCAAGCGACTTGTTGAGTATCTGCGCCAGTCTCTCGCAGCCCTCGCCCGACAGGTTTACGTTCACCGACGCGCTCCTTACCCTACGCGTCACGATAATCAGCATAACGGTGTGACTTTCGACGGCAACAACGTCTATCTTTTTAATCTCGCTGTCGTCGTCCTTCGGCGCTGATATTACCGTGGTGTACTCCGTGAGGTTCGAGGCTATCGCGCCCGCGTAGCGTATGAGTTTTTCGAGTAGGCTCACGCGGCTTTCCAGCATATTTTGAAGCTGTGCAACCGCGTCCATGCCTATCTTGTAATCCTGCATAAGCGAGTTTACGTAGAAACGGTAGCCCTCGTCGGACGGTATCCTTCCCGCCGAGGTATGGGGCTGAATCAGATAGCCCATTTCCTCCAAATCCGCCATTTCGTTGCGTATGGTCGCGCTCGAAAGTCCGAGGTTTTCCTTTTTGGAGATCGCGCGCGAGCCGACCGGCTCAGCCGTACCGATGTATTCGTCAATGATTGCCTGAAGGATTTTCTTTTTTCTGTCGTTTAAATCCATCGCAATCCTTCCTTTCAACCGGTTTCTTTGTTAGCACTCGTTCTCGTCGAGTGCTAACAAGTATAAGATACCATTATTATACGGAAAAGTCAAGCGGTTCATTCAACTTTTAACAAATTATTCATAAATTATATGGAAAGTGGTTGCAAATAAAAAGCTCGTTACCGAGCTTTGTTTTTCTATCATAGATTTTTGTATACTTGTCCGCGGCTGTCAACGTCAATAACGACCACCACCAACCTGCCGTTGTCAACGATATATATGGCACGATATTTTCCTATACGCAATCGCATCAACCCGTCATGTCCTCTTAACGGCTTTATATCCTCGCCCTTCGGAAGTTTTTCTATCTCCCTGACAATTCTTATCCGTTCATTCGGCGACAGTTTGTCCAGAAATTTCTTGGCGCTTTTCTTTAATACAATGCGGTACATTACGCGATACCCCATTCCTTTTTACATTCATCGAGCGAATATTCCTCGTCCTTTGACGGGTCGGGATCGTCCAAATATCGTTGATACAGCGATTCGCAGAACATTTCGTCTTCAATATCGTCATCAAACTGCATTCCCTGTAACAGCATCACTATATAAGGCATTTTATATTCGGGCAAAGCGTTGATTATATCTATGGCTTTTTCTCTGTTTGACATCGTAATCACACTCCTTGCTTGTTTTTATGTATATAGTATATCATACGGATATGTAATATGCAAGCGCAATGTTTTTGTGCTTTTTCAAAATATATCGCTGTGAGTTCCCGTTCGGGTCAGGTAGAGAATAAGATTTTCACCGTCGATTTCGTAGACCAAAAGCCAGTCGGGAGTAATGTGACATTCACGACAGCCTTGGTATGCCCCGCTCAGACTGTGGTCTTTATATTCGGCGGGCAGTTGTCTTTCTTCCGCAAGTATCCCGATAACCTTCTCAAGCAATCCTTTATCGTATCCCCGTTTTTTAATGCGTTTATAATCTTTCTTAAAGATACTATGGTATTTAATCGTCAGCATCCAAATCCTCCATTAACTCCGCAACGGAAGAAAATCCGCGGCTTAAACCGACTCCCTGTCTTGTCTCGGCTATCGCCCTCAACGTTTCGGAGTTCTGCGTTGACATTTCAAGCCGAAAAGGGATAGCCTGTTCACGGACAGCCTGTCTGAGAAATATATTCACAGCCGTGCTGAGATTGAGTCCGAGACTTTCAAAAAGTTTCTGCGATTCCTGTTTCAAAGCCGAATCAATTTTAATGGTCGTACTTACTGCAGCCATATTATCGCCTCCTTTAATTATATTATACAGCCGTTATACATACTTTGTCAATACTATTATAGCTCAATAATCACATTATATACAAAAAAAGAAGTCCCTGCGGACTTCTTTTTTTCTTATGATATTTTTGCGAGTTTAAGAGCAAGCTGCGACTTCTTTCTTGCAGCGTTGTTCTTATGGAGAATACCCTGGCTGACGCCCTTGTCAAGCTTCTTGACCGCGTCGTTAAACAAAGCCTGTACATTCTCCTTATCGCCCTCGCTGACAGCCGTTTCAAACTTCTTTATCGCCGTCTTGAGAGCCGTTTTGTGAGAGAGATTTATGAGCGTCTTTTTTTCAGCTACTCTTACTCTCTTCTTTGCCGACTTAATGTTTGGCACTTCTTGTACACCTCCGCGAAATATAATCTTAAATACCGTAATATTATATACCAACGCGCGTGTGATTGCAAGAAGTTTTTTGCTTTTTCGGGGGATTTATATAATTTGACCAAAACAATGCCGAAATAGCCGTTTTTCACTGTGAAATTTATGTAAACCCTTGGCAAAATATCCTACATTTTGAGCATTGTCTTGTAATACGCGAGACTTTTCGGGTTTATGTCAAGCTGCGTTAAAACGTACCACTCCGCGAGAGAGCCGAGCCGCGCCGTAAGGTCATCCGACGCGGTAAAAGACAGCATTTTCTTATCCTCCGACGACACTATATACGAAAGCGCCCGATACAGCGCGCCGTCAAATTTTATAATATTACCGCCGCCGCACTTTTTACATACCGCCCCGCCCTTTTCAACGTCGAATGCGTACACGTCGCCGCCGCCGCAGGACGAGCAGCCGACGAGGCTTGGCATATACCCTTCGGCGCACATCATTTTAAGTTCGTACACCGCCTTTACCTTCGCCGCGTCCTCGTTCTTGTACGCGAGAGCGTACACGCAGTTGAGGAAAATATGCAGCAGTCTCGCGTCGGGATTGCCCGAACCCAAAATCCCATACGTTATATCCGCAAGATACGCGCAGAGCGAAAGCTTTTTTATATCCTCCGTCACGGGCAGGAACGCGTCTATTGTGTCGGACGATCGGACTGTCATAATATCACTGTTAGCCTTTGACGACAATTCAAAATCAGCCCAGCAAAGGAACTGACCGGAGGCGGCAGCCTTGCTTCTCGACTTTCCCGCGCCGTAGCTTACCGCCTTCACTATACCGCAGTCCTCGGTGAATATGCTGAGCATCCTGTGACCCTCGCCGTAATCGGTCTGTCTTATGATAATACCCTTCGTCCTGATTTGCGCCATGGATTTTCCTTTTCCTCGTCGTCATAGCAGCCCGACGCCCACTTGTATAACAGGTACGACTCTATATTGCCTGTCTGCAAAAAAGTGTCCCAGTTATTGCCTGTCTGCGTCACGGGCTCGATTGCGATTTCCGTTTCCTCGTTCATTTCCCTAACCTCCGATTAATGTAGTGTTTTTATGTTTGTCCTTTGCTGCGGAGGTTATACTGTCACTATTTGCTATTCATTTTTTAAGCCGAAATTTTTAATCAGATAATCGCTGTTGCGCCAGTCGGGCTTTACCTTTACCCACAACTCGAGATACGCTTTTTTGTCGAGCATTTTCTCTATGTCGCCGCGCGCCATCGTGCCGATTTTTTTCAGCATATCGCCGTTCTTTCCTATAATAATGCCCTTGTGCGACGCTTTCTCGCAGTAGATCGTCGCGTATATGTTCGTTATCTTCGGCTTTTCCTGCATTTTCGTTATCTCTATCGCGACGCCGTGCGGCACCTCCTTGTCGAGCAGCCACAGCATTTTCTCGCGTATTATTTCAGCCGCTATCTGCTTTTCCGACCGGTCGGTGACGGTTTCGGGGTCGTAAAACTCGGGGCCTTCCTCCAGATATTCCTCTATGTCGTGAAGGAGTATGTCCACGCCGTCGTTCGTTTTCGCGCTTATCGGCACTATCGAGTCAAAGCCGTACATACTCGAATAGTCGGCTATGACCGGCAGCAGTTCCTCCTTACGCATGAGGTCTACCTTGTTCAGCACGAGTATGCACGGCAGACCCGTTTTGTCTATGCTCTTTACTATTTCACGCTCCGTGTCCTGTATCCTTCGGCTCGCGTCCACGACAAAAATAAGCACATCCGTGTCATCCATGCTCGACGCTGCGGCGTTTACCATGTACTGACCGAGCTTGTTGTGCGGCTTATGTATGCCGGGCGTGTCGGTAAAAATTATCTGTTCCTCGTCGGTCGAATACACCGCGAGTATTTTGCTGCGCGTTGTCTGGGGCTTGTCGGATATTATCGCTATCTTCTGTCCGACTATCGCGTTCAGAAGAGTAGATTTGCCGACGTTCGGCATACCGATTATTGCCGCGAAACCCGATTTGAAATGTTTGTTTTCCTTTTTCATATTTTTCTCCCGTACTTGGTTTAGTCCCGCGTTATGCCGAGCGACGCGAGTACGCTCTCCTGTTTTTCGTTCATCACGCGCTCGCCCTCCGCGTCGTCAACGTGGTCGTAGCCCAAAAGGTGCAGCATCGAGTGCGCCGTCAAAAACGATACCTCGCGCAGCAGGCTGTGACCGTACTCCTTCGCCTGACGCGCCGCGCGTTCCATCGAAATCACTATATCGCCGAGCATAACGCACTCGCCGTCCGTTTCGTATTCGCCGTCGGCAATGCCGTTTTCGTCAAATTCGAGCAGCGGGAACGACAAAACGTCGGTAGGCTTGTCTATATCGCGGTTTGACTTGTTTATTTCGCGTATCGTCTCGTCGTCGGTGAGCGTGACACTTATCTGCGCGTCAAAATCACATTCCTCGCTTTCGAGCGTTCTCTCGCACACACGACGTATCGCGATTTCTATCTCCTCCGTTACCGGCAAAGCATCCTGCCCGTTTTCAAGAATTATGTCAACCATTGTTCCTCCGTCTCGCTCTCTTTCTCTCCTGTTCCTCGTCGTACTTCGCGTATGCTTTTATAATCTGCTGCACAAGCGGGTGGCGCACAACGTCCTTTTCGGTAAACTCGCAGAACGCTATACCCTCGATGCCTTTAAGTATCTTCATGGCTTCTTTAAGTCCGCTGCGCTTTTCGCCGGGAAGGTCTATCTGCGTAATGTCGCCCGTCACGATTGCCTTCGAGCCGTAGCCGATACGCGTCAGGAACATCTTCATCTGCTCCGGCGTGGTGTTCTGCGCCTCGTCGAGAATTATGAACGCGTTGTCGAGCGTTCTGCCGCGCATGTACGCAAGCGGCGCGACCTCTATCACGCCCTTTTCCTGATATCTCAAAAATCCCTCGCCGCCGAGCATCTCGTACATTCCGTCATAGAGCGGTCTCAGATACGGGTCAACCTTGTTTTGCAAATCGCCGGGCAGAAATCCGAGTTTTTCGCCCGCTTCGACCGCAGGGCGCGTCAGAATAATACGGTTTACCTCCTTGCTCCTAAGAGCCGTAACGGCTCTCGCGACGGCAAGGTACGTCTTGCCCGTGCCGGCGGGACCGATGCCGAATATGATGGTGTTATTGTCTATGGCCTCGACGTAACGCTTCTGACCGAGTGTTTTTGTCTTTATCGGGTGTCCCTTCACGCTCACGGCTATGCAGTCGTCGCCCATCATCTTTATGTCGATGCCGCCGTGCTCCTGTATCATTTCGAGCGCGTACATCACCTTTTGCGTGTCCACTCTCTCGCCCCTGCCTATGATTTGCACGAGCATATTCACAACGTCGAACGCCTTATCCACGTTTTCCTCGCCGCCCGTTATGTGGAGCGAGCCGTCGCGCGCGGCGATGTTTACGTTCAGCGTCTTTTCCAAAAGCTTTACGTTCTCGTCAAAGCTGCCGAAAAGATTTGCAATATCAATCTCCTGCGGTACTTCTATCTGTCTCGTCGTCAATATTTTTCTCTCCTTTATCCTCCGCCGCCCCGATAGGTACGGACGCGGCAATGTTTTCCGTGAAATTCATCCTTACGGTTACTTTTATTGTTTCATTATCGGTCTGTTCGTATTCAATGCTCTTGTCGTCAAGCTGCGCGCCCGGTGTAAGCTCCTTCGCGATTTTTTCTTCAAGTTCGTTCTTCGCGTTTTCAAGCACCGTTTCGAGCGGTATCTGCTCGGTCGTGACGTTTACCTCGTCAAACTCGACGGTATTGAGCGCGACGCCGCTGTAGCCGAAAAACGGTATGTTAAGCTCAAATCGGTTCTCGGTGCGGTCGCAGTTTTCGTACGTCACATTTCCGTGCGGCAGCGACAGTGCCTTGCCGAAAAGCTCGAGTACGCGCAACCGCTTGCGTCTGCCCGTCGGAGTGCGTACCTCGCGCGTCAGCTTATATTCGCCAGACGCGGTATGCGTTGTGTACGCGCGTACCTCCGCTATGGAGTGGATCAGTATGTACTTTTCGGCGTCGCCCTCGCGGTACGCCGAGACCGTACCCGCCACGAGAAGGTCGCCCGTGTTTACCGCGTCGCCCTCTCTCACGCGTTCCTCGCCCGCCTTGACGGTCATGCCGCGCACCACTCCGTCGCACGACGCGACAATGTCGCACGGCTCGCTTTTGTCCACGACCGAGGGCGGTATTATTTTCTCGTATACCTGCACTCTCGCCTTTACGCCGTCGATGTACACCCACGCCCACGCGAGACCGTCCGTGCCTTCGAGCAGCTTTTTCTTCATCGTCATACCGTCGGGCAGACTTTTTTTGAGACTGCCGCGCTTTACGCCTATCCCGTCGAGCGTCGCGGTTATGCTGTCTATGTATTTGTCGTCCGCGCCGTCTATTTCGATAAGCCATATTCGTCCCGCGCACTGCGCCGCTATGACGACGCATATCGAAACGGCGATAAGGAGCGGTATACGGTACCTTCTTGCGTAAGCTGCGCGGCGGACGGTGTGCTTTTCCTTTATCCGTACCCTTACGCGGCACTTTTTCGCCGCGTCCCGCACACGCGTAAAATCGCGCGCGTCCATTTCTATGAGTATACCCTTGTCCGACAGCCGCGCTCCGTAAATTCTAAAGCCGCGCCTTAGGCATATGCTTAAAAATCTCGGTGCGTTTTTCCCATACACGTTTATTATAACATATCCGCGCAGAAATTTAAAGAACTTATTTAACATTTTTTACCTCGTACTCTATTTTTTTAAACCTTCCGCTTATAAGTATATCCTCGCGCCGCACAGCCGCTATTTCGAGTTTGTCTCCGTAAACCGTCACTCTGCCTATGCCGGAGGACACGCTTATCGAATTTTCGTCAAAGCCCGCGATGCCGCGGTAGTTTTCTATATATATCTCCCTATCGCCCGTAACCGTTATGCGCGGCATGTCCATTATGACGTCCTTCGGCACGCCCCACGCGTCGGCTACCAGCTCCGACAGCTTTTTTCCCATTCTCAATCACTCCCTTTTTATTTTTATGTGCATTTTACGCGTTTATGTACAATATTATGTTATGTGCGTGCGGAGGTGTTTTTTATGAAAAAGGAATTGAAGATAACGAAATATTTGCTGTGGATATTCGTCCTGGGAACGGTCGCGCTGCTTGTCGCGAACGCGCAGAAGGCTATAGATTATTCACGCGACGCTTTGAATTTGTGTTTTGAAATGATCGTGCCGACGCTGTTTCCGTTTTTTATATGCTCCGGACTTCTCATATATTCCGGCTTTTGCGAGGTTATGGCGAGGGCGTTTCGGTTCTGCATGTATCCGCTGTTTAAGGTCGCGCCGGCAGGGTCGAGCGCGTTCGTGCTCGGTATTGTAAGCGGCTATCCATTGGGCGCGGTCACGGCGGGCGAACTTTACGCGAACAACTACCTTTCAAAATCCGAAGCGGAACGGCTTTTGTCGTTTTGCAGCAACTCCGGACCGCTGTTTATTTTAGGTTCGGTCGGTATGGCTGTGTACTCGAATATGCGGCTTGGCGCGGCTATGTACGTGACGCACATACTCGCGGCGATAACGGTCGGTGTGCTGTTTCGGTTTTACGGCAGGAACAAACATTCCTCCCCTCCCACGATTATGACAACGCCGGAGCGCGGCATGGGCGAGATTTTCGACGTCGCGCTGCAAAACGGTATACGCAGTATTCTCACGGTATGCGGTGCGGTGCTGTTCTTTTCGGTCGCGTCGCGGCTTTTATTGGGTATTCTGCCGCTTGGCGGCACAGCGGACGCAGTTGTGTCGGGACTTATGGAATTTGTGACAGGTACGGTCAAGATTGCCGCGCTCGATATGGCGTTGTCTAAAAAGCTCATACTTACCGCCGCGATAGTCGGATTTGCGGGCGTGAGCGTTCACGCGCAGGTTATGGCTGTTATAGCGCGGTACGATTTGAGCCTTTTCCCGTACATCGCGGGTAAGGCTCTGCACGGCGTATTGGCGGCGGCGTATATGGCTGTGTATCTGCACTTCGCGCCCGTTACGGAGACGGTCATGGTTTCGGGCGCGCATATGAGTAAGGCGTTTTGCGCGGCGAGTTTGTTTGAACTTGTCACCGCCGCAGCAGCCGTCGCCGCGTTCCTCGCATACGCGGTCGCGAGATATGTAAAAGGGAGACGGGCGCGGGTGTGATTTGGGATTATAAACCCCTCCGACGCCTTCGGCGCCACCTCCCCTAGTAGGGGAGGCTCACGATATGCGGCGCTCACCGTATGGCTCCCCTAATAGGGGAGCTGTCACACGTAGTGTGACTGAGGGGTTTTACGGTCGCCCCTACGGTACCCATCGCAATTACACCGATAAACAAAATATTTACATTTCCCAAAATTTATGATACAATCACATAGGGTGAAACAATATGAAAAACATATCACAATACATCAATACCGCGATGGGGCGCGAAAGCGCGGACTTAATATTAAAGGGCGGGAACGTCGTAGACGTGTTCACGGGTACGGTCAAAAAAGCTGACGTTCTCATAAAAGACGGCGTTATATGCGGCGTGGGCAGCTACGGCGGCGAAAACGAGGTTGACGTAAGCGGAAAGTACGTCATGCCGTCGTTCGTTGACGCGCACGTGCATATAGAGTCGTCCATGGTAACGCCCGCCGAGTACGCGGCGGCTGTCGTTCCGCACGGCGTTACGACCGTTATCGCCGACCCGCACGAGATTACAAACGTGTGCGGCACGGACGGCACGGACTATATGCTCAAAGCGTCGGAGGGTATCGCGCTCGACATTAAGCTGATGCTGCCGTCATGCGTTCCCGCCGCGCCGTTTGAACACGCGGGCGCAACGCTTACAGCCGAGGACACAAATAAAATCAAGGACAAATTCTTCGGCATAGGCGAAATGATGAACTACCCCGGCATACTCGCGGCTGACGGCGAAACGCTCGGTAAGCTGTGTCTCGACAAAATCGACGGTCACGCGCCGCTTGTCACGGGACATGAGCTTGACGCTTACGCCGCTGCGGGCATTAAAACCGACCACGAGTGCAGCCGCACCGACGAAATGCTCGAAAAAATCAGCAAGGGTATGTATGTGCTGCTGAGAGAAGGCACGCTGTCACGTGACGTTGCGCGGCTCGCGGGCGGCATAAACGGCTACACGCTGCGCCGCTGCGCGTTCTGCACCGACGACCGTTTCGTAGGCGATATTCTGCGCTCGGGCAGCATTGACAACTGTATAAGAACGGCGCAGTCATGCGGCGTTGACGATATTGACGCAATTATTATGGCAAGCCTTAACGCGTGCGAGATGTACGGACTTAAAAACCGCGGCGCGGTCGCCCCGTCATACGCGGCGGATATAGTAGTCGCGGACGACCTAAAGCTTACGAATATACTCATGGTGTACAAGGACGGCGTGCTTGCCGCGAAGGACGGCAAGGCTCTGTTTGAGATTAAGAACACCGACGCGTCGAAGGTTACGGACACGGTTCACCTTCCCGAAATAACGCCCGAATTTTTCGCGGACGATATGCGGGACGAGTTTTACGCGATAGAGCTTGTTCCGCACGCGATCGTGACGAAAAAGGTCACGGCGCACAAAGGCGATAATCTGAGCAAGGTGTGTGTCATAGAGCGACATCACAACCTCGGCACGAAGGGTATCGGGTACGTCACGAATTACGGCATTACGGGCGGCGCGGTCGCCTGCTCGATAGGTCACGACAGCCACAATGTAATCGTCATAGGCGACAGCGACGCGGATATGGCTCTCGCCGTGAACACGCTCGGCAAAAGCGGCGGTATAGCCGTGTGCGGCGGCGGTGAGGTCATGGCGTATCTGGAGCTTGAAATAGCCGGACTTATGACGCAAAAAAGCGCGTCCGAAACGGCGGAAATTCACGACGAGCTTATAAAAGCCGCGCGTTCCTTAGGCGTTACCGAGGACGTTGACCCGCTGCTCGCGCTCGCGTTTCTGCCGCTGCCGGTCATACCCGAAATACGCGTCACCGACGGCGGATTGTTCGACGTTACTGAATTTAAATTCATATAACAACATACAAAACGGGGACACTAAAATTTTAGTGTCCCCTATTTTAGTGTCCCCGCACTTTAGTGTCCCCGATATGCGTTCATCATAATTTCCTCTATCTCGCTCACAAGCGGCAGACGCGGATTTGCCGTCGTGCATTGATCCTCAAACGCCTTTTCCGCTATCTCGCCGAGCTTTTCGGCATACGTTTTTTCGTCTATGCCGCACTCGGCAAACGAAAGCGGCTCGTCCACTTCCTTCATCAGATTTATAATCGCGTTCACAAGACTCTCCACTCCCTCTTCAGCCGTTGACGCGGGGAGATTCAGCGCCGCGGCGATTTCGGCGTACTTTTTATCGGCTTTGAAACGGTCGTACTTCGGGAACGACACAAGCTTTGACGGCTCGGTCGCGTTGTAGCGTATGACGTGCGGCAACAACACGGCGTTCGCTCTGCCGTGCGGTATATGGTACTCGCCGCCTATTTTGTGCGCGATTGAGTGGTTAAGTCCCAAAAACGCGTTCGTAAACGCCATACCCGCTATACAGCCGGCGTTGTGCATTTTTTCACGCGCCGTCTCGTCCGACGCGCCGTTTTTGTACGCGCGCGGCAAATATTCAAACACAAGCTGCACCGCCTTTATCGCGAGTCCGTCGGTGTAGTCGGACGCCATGACCGACACGTAAGCCTCTATCGCGTGCGTGAGAACGTCGAGACCCGTGTCGGCAGTCGCGCTTTTCGGCAGCGTCATAACAAACTGCGGGTCGATTATCGCTACGTCGGGCGTAAGCTCGTAGTCGGCAAGCGGGTATTTCATGTTGTTCTTTTTGTCGGATATTACGGCGAAACTCGTTACCTCCGAACCCGTTCCGGACGTGGTGGGTATCGCGACGAGCCGCGTCCTGCCCATTTTCGGGAACTTGAACGCGCGTTTCCTGATGTCGAGGAAACGCAGTCTGAGCGCGTTAAAGTCAACGTCGGGGTGTTCGTAAAAAAGCCACATACCCTTTGCCGCGTCCATCGCGCTGCCGCCGCCAAGCGCGATTATAACGTCGGGCTTAAAC
Organism: uncultured Clostridia bacterium; assembly: GCA_947631235.1. Taxonomy (GTDB): domain Bacteria; phylum Bacillota; class Clostridia; order UBA1381; family UBA1381; genus Hominilimicola. Next base: position 101,213 of record CANRKO010000004.1, read on the forward strand.
TCGTTCATCATCTCCGCGCCCGCGCGCACCGTTTCTATCGACGGGTCGGGTTCAACGTCCGAAAAAATCTCGGAGTGAACGTATTTTTCGCGCTTGCGCAGATAGTACAGAACCTTGTCCACGTAGCCGAGCTTTACCATGCCGGGATCCGTGACGATAAACGCGCGGCTTATGTCGGGCATTTTTTCAAGGTACTGTATGGAGTTGCGCTCGAAATATATTCTGTCGGGAATTTTGAACCACTGCATATTTACTCTCCTTCGCGCCACCCTTTTCCTGTTTATGAGGTTCATCGTCGTGATATTGCCGCTTACGCTGTTGCCGCCGTAGCTGCCGCAGCCCAAAGTGAGCGACGGCATATTCGTGTTGTAAATGTCGCCTATCGCGCCGTGCGAGGACGGCGAGTTTACTATAATGCGGCTCGCCTTCAGCACGTCCGAAAATTTCCTTATAACTTCCTCGTCGCGGGCGTGGATCACCGCGCTGTGACCCATACCGTGAAACATAACCGTTTCCTCCGCCTTCGCTATTCCCTCGTCAGCCGAATTTACGGTAATGTAGGCGAGTACGGGACTAAGCTTTTCGCGTAAAAGCGGATATTCCCCGCCCACGCCGTCCACTTTCGCGATAAGGATTTTCGTGTTCTTCGGAGCGTTTATACCCGCGTTTTCGGCGATAAAGTCCGCGCTCTTTCCCACTATTTCGGGATTTACCGAGCCTTTTTCACTGTTTATGCAGTAGTCAGAAAGCGGCTTAACCTCATCGTCGCGCACGAAGTAACAGCCGTACTTTTCCATAAGATGCTCAAAGTCCTCGTGTATCTCATTATCGACTATCACTGTCTGTTCCGACGCGCAAATCATGCCGTTGTCAAACGTCTTTGAAAGTACGAGGTCGTTTACGGCACGCTCCAAATCCGCGCTTTTGTGAATGTAGCACGGCACGTTGCCTGGCCCCACTCCGAGCGCTGGCTTACCCGTCGAGTATGCGGCTCTTACCATACCGCTGCCGCCCGTGGCAAGCACCGTCGCGACGCCGGGGTGGTTCATAAGCGCGGTCGTGGCGTCCACGGACGGATGTTCGATCCACTGTATGCAGTTTTCCGGTGCGCCCGCTTTGACAGCCGCGTCGCGCACGATTTGGGCCGCCTTTGCGGAGCATTTCTGCGCCGCGGGGTGGAAACCGAAAATTATCGGGTTACGCGCTTTTATGCACGTTATCGCCTTAAACAGCGTCGTCGAGGTCGGGTTCGTGACGGGCGTAACTCCGCATATAACGCCCACGGGTTCGGCTATAACCTCGTAGTCCTCCAAATCGCTCTGCTCTATCACGCCGACGGTTTTCTCGTCCTTTATGGAGTGATACACGTACTCTGTCGCGAACATATTTTTCGTGATTTTGTCCTCGTACACTCCCCTGCCCGTTTCCTCAACCGCCATCTTCGCAAGCTTCATATGCTTGTCAAGTCCGGCGAGCGTCATCGCTTTAACGATTTTATCAACCTCGTCCTGCGTAAAACTCATAAATTCTTCGAGCGCCTTCTGCGCCTTTTTAACGTATCCGTCTATCATTTCATCTATGTTTATATCAGTCATTTCACTCTCTCCTTCGGCGGTTTCTTCTCCTTTTAATATCCGCCGTGCGCGTGCAAAAAATACCTGCGGCGCGTGAATATTTTGCTTTTTTATATTGATTTAAAAGGTAAATTGAGGTATAATTACTGTATATACGGTAAATGGGGTAAATTATGGAATTAAATGGGATAAAACAGTTTAAAAAAGGCGCGCTGCTCGGTCTGCCTATCGCGCTCGGTTATCTGCCGGTGTCGTTCGCGTTCGGCATTAAGGCGGTGGCGAACGGTATCGCGCCGATATGGTCGATTATAATTTCAATGACAAACTTAACGTCAGCCGGACAGGTTGCCGCTATAGACATAATAGGCGCTGCCGGAACGTACGCGGAAATGGCGCTCACAACGCTTGTGATAAACGCGCGGTACATGCTCATGTCAATATCGCTGACGCAGAAGATGAGGAAATTTTCAATGGGTAAAAAACTCGCGGCGGCATTCGGCGTAACTGATGAAATCTTTATCGTCGCGTCAACCACTCCGTACGAGATTACGTTTCCGCTTATGCTCGGACTTATCGCCATACCGTATATCGGCTGGACGGTCGGCACGGCTCTCGGCTCGTTCGCGGGCGGACTTTTGCCCGAGTACCTCGCGAGGGCTATGGAAATATCGCTTTACGCGATGTTTATCGCGATAATCGTACCGGCTGTCAAGAGGGATATTAAAATATTGTTTGCGGCAGCGGTAGCCGTGGCGATAAGCGCGGCGATGTATTTTCTCGCTCCGTTTATTTCGTCGGGCTGGGTCATAATCATAGCGGCTGTCACGGCGAGCGCGCTCGGCGCGACCTTCTTCCCGAGAAAGGGGGCTGACGGCGAATGAGGATATTTGTTTACGTGCTTATCATGGCGGGCGTTACATATCTGATACGCGCTCTGCCGTTTATACTGCTGCGCGGCGAAATTAAGTCTGTGTGGCTGAGGTCGTTCTTCTACTACGTGCCGTACGCGGTGCTGGGGGCTATGACGTTTCCCGCGATATTTTTCTGCACCGGCTCGGTCGTCGTTTCGGCAATCGGGTGCGCGGCGGCGATATGCACCGCGTTCCTCGGCGGCGGACTTGTGACGGCTGCGGTCGTGAGCGTCGCGGCTGTGCTGCTCGCGGGTTTGGTGATGTAGATAGGCGGGCGGGCGACCGCAAGGGTCGCCCCTACGACACGCAAAATGAAAATTGTAGGGGCATGCGGGCGAACACGGTTCGCCCCTACGGCGTTAATTTATAAAATTGGGCGTAGGGGACGGCGCCCACGACGTCCCGTTCACATCGTTAATCCGTAGGGGCGACCCTCGCGGTCGCCCGTTGTAAGGCTCCCCTATTAGGGGAGCTGTCACACGCAAGTGTGACTGAGGGGTTTATTCGCTGCAAAACCAAACCCCTCCGACGCCTTCGGCGTCACCTCCCCTAGTAGGGGAGGCATATATTATAAATTCAGAAAGGATGGTACCATATGGAATACGATATTGACTATCTCACGCTGTTGTCGCAGCAGTACCCGACGGTCAAGGCGGCGGCGAAGGAGATCATACACCTGCAGTCAATGCAAAAGCTGCCGAAACTCACGGAGCATTTTATGAGCGACATTCACGGCGAATACGAGTCCTTTCTGCACATATTAAAGAACGCGTCGGGCGTTATAAAAGACAAAATCGCGCTCATTTACGGGCGCACGCTGTCCGAGCGCGACAGGCAGATACTCGCCACGCTCATATACTACCCCGAACAAAAGCTGGAGCTTATAAAATCACAGGTCGAGGACATCGACGACTGGTACAGAATTACGCTCTACCGCCTTATCGAGATATGCCGAGTCATAGCGTCGAAGTACACGCGTGCAAAGGTGCGCTCGTTCCTGCCGCAGACGTTCGGCTCGACGATCGACGAGCTTATCCACGCCGACAACGATTACGGCTCGGACAAGTCCAACTACTACAACGAAACGATTTCATCCATAGTCGAACTCGGTCAGGCGGACGCGTTTATAGTCGATATTTCGACGCTTATACAGACGCTCGCGATAGGCAATCTTCACATCATCGGCGACATATTCGACCGAGGTCCGAGAGCCGATATTATACTCGACACGCTCCAAGGCTACCACAGCGTAGACATTCAGTGGGGCAACCACGACGTTGAGTGGATGGGCGCGGCGGCGGGTTCGCTCGCGTGTATCGCGAACGTCATATCAATATCCACAAAGTACGCGAATTTCGACTGCCTTGAGGACGGGTACGGAATAAATATGCGCCCGCTAACGGTGTTCGCGCTTGAAACGTATGCGGACGACCCGTGCGAACGGTTCAAGCTGCGCAATCCCAACGAGGTGAGAATGTCGCGCCATGACGAGAACGTGTGGGCGCGTATACATAAGGCAATCTCGATTATCGAGTTTAAGCTGGAGGGTCAGCTTATTCTGCGCCATCCCGAATTTGAAATGGACAGCCATCTTATGCTTGACAAGATAAATTACAAGGACGGCACGATAACGCTCGACGGTGTGACGCACAAGCTTACGGATACCAACTTCCCCACCGTCGATCCCGAAAATCCGTTCGAGCTTACGAGTGAGGAAAAGGAGCTTATGGAGCTTTTGCGCACGTCGTTTCTGCGCAGCGAAAAGCTGCAGAAACACATACGTTTTCTGTACGAGAAGGGCGGCATTTACCATTCCTGCAACAACAACCTTCTCTACCACGGCTGCATACCGATGAACAGCGACGGCACGTTCCGCGAGGTGACGCTCGCGGGCAAAAAGTTAAAGGGCAAGTCGCTCATGGATATGGCTGACAAAATCGCGCGTGACGGCTTTTTCGGACGCAGGGGTTCAAAGGCGAAGGAGTACGGCGAGGACTTCCTGTGGTTCCTATGGTGCGGCTGCTTTTCGCCGCTGTACGGCAAAAACAAAATGACGACGTTCGAGCGTTACTTCATCGAGGACGAAAGCACGTGGACGGAGATAAAGGACGAGTATTACCGCCTTGTCGAGCAGCCGGAGGTGTGCGGCATGATTTTGGACGAGTTCGGCATTGACAAAAACGCGTACTCGCATATTATAAACGGTCATGTGCCTGTTAAGATTAAAAAGGGCGAAAGTCCTATCAAGGCGGGCGGTAAGCTTATCGTGATCGACGGCGGTCTGTCGAGGGCGTACCAGAAGGTCACGGGTCTTGCCGGTTACACGCTGATATTTAACTCGCACGGTCTACTTTTAAGCGCGCACGACGCGTTTGTGTCGGCGCAGAGCGCGATACAGAAGGAAAAGGATATTTATTCCACTCTCGACGTAATTGACCTCGCGCCGAAACGTCTGCTCATAGAGGACACCGACGCGGGCGCGGCGCAGGCTAAGCGCATACGCGAGCTTAGAGCGCTCATGGACGCGTACCAAAACGGCACGATTAAACAAAATTTTAATTAAGGAGCAATCAAAATGAACTACAATAACGAACCGCTGCACATCTCGCTCAAAGCGCCGCACGGCACGTACGAGGTAACCGTTTCCGTCACGGCGCACGAGGATATTACGTTTACGGTTTACGCGCAGTCAAGGCGTGTCATGGTGCAGAATTATGAGATGAAAAAGGGCGAAAGCCGCGACTTTACGTTTAACGTCAGCGTGTGCGACAAGCTGCGCCGCGACGAGGACGACATAATCGCAAAGGGCGTGGAGATAGACATTGCGTGCGACGGTGATTTTACGGCTGTTGCTACCGCGTCGCCCGTCGATATTCCGGTGATTTACATAGCCGGCGACTCCACCGTTACCGACCAGCCCGCCGAGTACCCGTACACGCCGTCGTCAACGTATTGCGGCTGGGGTCAGATGTTCCCGATGCTGCTCCGATGCGGTATCGCGGTCGAAAATCAGGCGCAGTCGGGCAGCGCGACAAAGGATTTTATGGAGATAAATTTCGCGGCGTTTAAGGATAAAATCAAAAAGGACGATTTCCTTATTATAGAGTTCGGTCACAACGACCAGAAAATCGCGGAACTCGGTGCGTTCACGGGCTACGCCGACAATCTGCGGTACCTCGTTGATTTTGCGCGTGAAAAGGGCGCGAAACCGATAATATGCTCGCCTATCAACCGCATACTGTTCAACGAGGACGGCACACTGTTAAATCTGTTGGGCGACTACCGCAACGCCGTAAAAGCCGTGTGCGAGGAAAAGGACGTTCCGTTTATCGACCTGTGGACGCGCACGACCGAGTTTTTTGAAAGAGCCGGTGCGCGCAAGGCGTGGGACTACTTCTGGGGCGACGGCGGAGGAAGGGACTACACGCACACAAACGACATAGGCGGCGGCATTATCGCGAGGTTTGTCGGTCAGGAGATGATAAGGCTCGGTATTGAGCCTATCGCGTCACTGCTCAAGGCGGATATGCTCGGCGTTGAGACGCCCGACCCCGACCCCGGCGCGAAACCTATGAACGCAAAAGAAATCGAGCATATTAAGACGATAGGTCTTGTGAATATGCCCGATATAGATAAGGATATAACGAATTTATAAAGAGTATTTGACATTTTTGTGGGGATTTGTTATAATATGTTCAACAGAGGTGATGGATGGGCAATCACCTTCGGAAACGGAGGTCAACCCATCAAGGCTAGCCTCTGTTTTTTTTGCCAGAAAATAGATTATGAAAAAGGCTGCGCGTTTTGCGCAGCCTTGTTTTTAAAGCTTTTCTTTTGTTTTGTCCTCGTACCATTCAAACATACTTCTGTGGCGGTCTTTCTCGCGCTTTACCGCAAAGTGCGCCTTGCTAAAACCGATACCGCCTTCCTCGCCGTCCTTTAAGACGTACGCGCCCGTTCTGACCACGAGGTCTACGCCCGGGTATTTCTCGTTCTGGCGGCGGCAGAAGGTTTCATACTCGGTTTTGTACTTTTTGATAAGATTGTAGTCGTACCTGCCTATGCGGAACGCGCAAAGGAAATTGTCCGTGCCGTTCACGTGTCCGAATACGGCGCGGGCGGGTTCGGTATTGCCGCTTATAAATCTGCCGAAGTCGGCGAGCATATCGTCGCCGGCGCGGTAACCGTATTTCAGATTTAACTGTATCATGTTGCCGAACTCACAGTGGAACACGACTATATCCTCACCGTTTTCCGCCGCGAATTTGCGCAGTCTGCCGAGTTCCGTGTAGAATTTATCCATATTGTAGAGACCCGTGCGCTTATCGACATCCACTTCCTTCTGCAGTTCTATCTCGCGCTGCGTGCCTCTGCCCGCCTGCGCGATGAACATCGTCATGATTTTCGTCGCGATATTCAGACCTTCCTGCTCCTCTTCCTTCCATTCCTTGTTCTTGTCAAAGCGTATACAGGTGAACATATAGAAATTCTCGTCGGTGGTCGTGTCGGCGATGTAAATCATGCTGTAGTCCTTGTTCTTCTCAAACTCGCGCTGGAATTTCGACGAAAAGCCCTCGGTATTTTCCGGAGTGACGCTGAACACGGGATTTTTCTCAAAGTGGTTGCGGAACTTCATTATATCCGAGTGAACGTAATAGCCGCTCTTTCCGGCGTTGTTGTGGAACTCGGAGTCTCGCGACCACTCGTAGCGCACGGTTATGAGGTCGTCCTTGCTGTTCACCTGCATGACCTGCATCCAGTCGAAGTCGAATTTCGCGGTGATATATTTTATTATGCCGTAGATAGTGTCGTCGTTCGTTTTGGCGGCGGCGGAAAGTTCGAGGAATACCTTCATCAAATCCTTCTGCTCCAGCATTTCCTTGCTCGTGTCGTCGTCCGTTTCGTAATCTATGGCTCTGCCGCTGCTCTCGTCCATGCCGTCGTTGTAAAGCTGCCACTGCGCCTTACCGTTCTTTTTCGCAGCGTACAGAGCCTTATCCGCCTTTTCAAACATATCCTTGTAGCGCGGCTGCTCGTCAAACTGCTCGCCGAGCGAAATACCGATACTGCACGACACGTTTCCGCCGTTCGCGAGACGGAAATCGAGAATTTTAAGTATTATTTTATCGGCTGTCTCCTTGACTTCCTTTTTGTCGGCTGCGAACACGAACAGGAAAAACTCGTCGCCGCCGTACCGTCCGGCTATCGAGAAATTCGGGCGTATGTCAGCCAAAACGTGCGCCACCATTTCTATTACCGTGTCGCCGTAAAGGTGTCCGTAATTGTCGTTTATACTCTTAAAGTTGTCGATATCCATTACGAGCAGCGCGTAGTCGCGGCGGTCGGAGTTTTTCTTTAAGTAATCCTCGATGCGCTTTACCGCGGCGTTTCTGTAGTATATGCGGAGATTTGAGTCCATCTCCGCCTCAGCCTGACGCTCCTTCGCCTTTGTTTTCTCGTCCTCTATGTCCACCATTACGCCGAAAACGCGGGCAAGATGTCCGTCGTCGTCGTAATCAAACTGGCGCGTAACGCGATACCACCTGTATTTGTCTTGTCCCGGCAGCATTATCTGCGCGGCGAGAACGCTCTCTTCGGGGTTGTATATGTTGTTTAAGAAAAATTCCCTGTTTTCGGGGTGGAGAGCCTCGGGCGGCATACCCGCCTCGTCGCCTACGTTCTTCACTATCTTAACCGAGCTGCCGTCGCCGTCGGGCATGTAGAAGGTGTGCGTTTTCTTTTTGAGATTATGCTCGAATACGATATTTTTCGAGTCGCACATCGTTTCCGCGAATTTTTCCTTCTCGTTTTCCGCCTCCTCAGCCATAAGGCTGTACTCCGTCGCGTCCCATAAAATACCGAGGAGCGCATCGTCCGCATACTGCGAAACGGTCATTTCTATCGTCTTTGTTCTGTTGCCGCATTTCGCGGTATATGTAATTTTTTTGCTGTCGCCGCCCTGCGCCTTTGCGGCTGCCGTTTCAAGCTGTTCGCCATACTTGTCGGATATATTAAGATTTACATCATCATCGTTTGAGAACGAAGAAAAATAGACTTCGTTCGCGTAAAGAACCTTCCACGGCGCGTGGTTCTCAAAAGCTACCGCGCCGCACGGCAATCTGTTAAGTTCGTCATCGGGGAAACGGCATTTATTCATTTTTCCTCGCCTCCTGAATTAAAATTTTACCTATTATAATAGTATATTTTATCACAAATTCCGTTTAAAGTAAATATTTATGGCGGCTGCAAAATGAAAACCGTATAATTTTACAAAAAAAGTGCGGATTTATTGTGCAGTTTCAATAGTTAATTTTATATTTTTCTATAAAATGTACGCATATTATCTAAAAAATTGAGCCCGACAGCATATACACTGTCGGGCTCCTTTTAATATCAATACCGTTTCATCTCGTCGAGCATTCCGAGAATTTGATAGCCGTAATTTATATCGGGACACCACTTGCCGCCGAGCTGTTCCACATATGCTACCGTTCCCGCCCATTCGGTCGTGAGAGCGACGTAGTAGCGGTCATGCACCTCGCCGACGGGGTCAAGACCCGTGTACGCGCACATATGGTTAAAGTGCGCTCTTACTCCGTCCTCCGGCGTCGCGAACGACTCGTGATCCTCCGTCGCGTCGCCTTTTGAGTCCTTGATTTTTATGCCCGCCCAGTTGTTCATCTCCGGCAGCACTGCGCCGCCGTAATTGCCGTAACCCGTTTCCTTGCCCGCCTGCGCGTACATAACGTCGGGGCGTATGCCGAACACCTCGCCGTAGTACCAGTATAGCGGCGCGGCGTTAATGAAAAGTTCCGAGCCGCCGCATGCCGTCGCCCATCTGACCGCCTGTTCCTCGCTGACCTCGCTCTCGCCGAATATCGACGTTAAGCCGTCCGTCGGGTTTAGCGCGCGGTACAGTATGCAGCAAGCCTCGGCGCGTGTCAGTAAGTCCTTCGGGTGCAAAAGCGCATTTTCGTCGCCGCGCATATACAAATTTTTAACTGCCGTTTCCACAAGATTTTTGTACGCGTCGTCAACCTCCGCGCCGTCGTCAAAGCTGTAATTCGCGACCGAGAAACTGCTTGCCGCCTTTCCACCCGACGCCTTCACGAGCGTCGCGGCAAATTCCTCGCGCGTCACGTACTCGCCGCCGTTAAAATTCTCGCCCTTTACGGGCATACAGTCCTGTATCGCGAGCGAGTACGGATAGTACCAGTCCGTTGTCTTAGAGTCGGCGAAAATCGTTTCGTCCGCCTGCGTGAGACCGAACGCGTCAGTAAATATACGCGCCATCTGCGCGCGCGTTATATTGCCGCCTAGGTCGAAATCGCCGTACTCGTCGCCCGACAGTATATCGTTGTCGTAGCAGTACAGAGCAGCCGTTTCAGCCCACGGGTACGCTTTTATTTCCTTATTGAGACTTCCCGCGAACGCGGCTGTCGGCGCGGCGGCAAGCGTTAATGTCAGTATTGTCGATATGATTTTTTTCATTTGATTTGTCCTTTCGCTGTATTGTAAGCGTATTTTACCACACTTTTCCCGATTTTTCAAGTGGCAGCGTCGTTTTGCGGCGCGTCGGGCTGCGGCGTCGGCTCGCACTTGTCCGCGCCGCCGAAGAACACGGACAAAATAAGTTCGCGCAGCATAGCCGTTATACCCTTTTTATTAACGTCCGCCGCAGCGGTAAGATCTATCTCGTCTATCACCTCGCCGCCGCGTTTCACGCGCACCGTACCAAGCTTATCGCCCGCCTTTACGGGCGCGGTAACGTTGTCGTTAAACACAATTTCCTTTTCTATATCTTCCTCGCCGCCCTTTTGGGTAAGCACCGAGCAGCCGTCCGAGGCTATCGTTTCCACTCTGTCCGTCTCGCCTTTCGCGACGGATACGCTGCCCATATTGTCGCCCGCGGCTACCTGTACGTTCACGGAGTAATTCGCGAAACCGTAGTCAAGCATAGCGCGTGCGCCGTCAAACCGTTTCGCGCTCGTCGGCGCACCGAGTATTACGGCGATAAGCTGCATATCGTCGCGTTTTGCGCTCGCGGACAGACAGCACAGCGCCTTCGACGTCGAGCCCGTCTTTAAGCCGTTCGCACCGTCGTAATAGTGTATCAGCTTATTTGTGTTCGCAAGCTGGAACTTGCCGCCGCGTAACGTGTCCGTCCATATGGAAGTATAGTTAAAAATGGTCTTGTGCTTTAAAAGCTCGCGCGACATTATCGCCACATCGCGTGCGCTGGAGTAGTGGTTGTCGGCGTCAAGACCGTTCGTGTTTACAAAGTGCGTATTCTTCATGCCGAGTTCCTGCGCCTTCTTGTTCATCATATCCACAAACGCGCTCTCACTTCCGGCAAGATGCTCGGCCATAGCGACGCAGCCGTCGTTCGCGCTCGCGACGGCGATACCTTTAAGCATATCGTTTACGCTCAGTTTCTCGCCCGCCTCAAGGAACATCGTGCTGCCGCCGTAGCTCATCGCGTTTTCACTGACCGTCACAATATCGTCGAGCGTCAGCGTGCCGTTATCGACCGCCTCCATTATAAGCAGCATCGTCATTATTTTCGTAACGCTCGCTATCGGCACCTGCTCGTCCGGCATCATCTCGTACAGCACCTCGCCGCTGTCAGCCTCGATAAGAATTGCGGCTCGCGCGTCTATGCCGAGGTTCGGCGCGTCCTCGCCCTCCGCAAAGACGTTTATTCCCCCGAGCGTGAGGGACAGGCATATCATTAAGCATATTATTTTTTTCATATTTTTACTCCTTTCTAATTTTTAGGATATGCCGTTTGTCCGCGTTTATACTATAAATTCAGAATTTGGGGCGTTGCACAGACTTTACTGCCGATGTGCCGCTGTAATTGTTTTCAAGCTGTCTATTATCACTGAAAGAGCATTAATATCATTATCACTTAACCCGGTAACATCAAGACATTGTGCTGTATCATGCCGCGGTATATTTGAATATCCGAGCAAATAATCAAGGCTTACGCCAAAATGTTCCGCGAGTGTTATTAACGATTTTTCGTTCTTGGGAAAATGTTTTCCCAGCTCATATGCACTTATCATATTTGCGGACACGAATAACAACTTTGCAATGTCCTTTTGTTTCTCGTCATTATCCTCGCGCAGACTCTTTAATCTTTCACCGAAAGTCATATAGATCACCTCAGTAATATTGTATCTAAAAACAATATAAATTCTCGAAAATTCTCATAAAACATTATTTTTGTATTGACAATCTCGTAAAATGAGATTATAGTTATATATATAATATTTTTATGAAAGGAATATTCATTATGAAGTATTGTTCAAAATGCGGATCTCAAAATCCAAACGAATTCAATTTCTGTGCCAAATGCGGAAATTCCATAGAGGATGCAGAAATTAAACCGGAAGAAACATACGAAATTGCGGATGCCATAGCTGCACCCACGGCAGAACAAAAAGTAAAAGCATCGAAAACGGGTATAGCCGCGCTGATATTATCTATTATAGGCTTTTTGACGGCATTTATCAAAGTCGGCTTAGTTTTGGACATTATTGCTGTTGCTCTGGGAATAATTTCGTTAATTCAATCAAAGAAAAAGCCGTCAAAAAAAAGTTTGCCGATTGCCGGAATTATTATCGCGGCTTGCTCTCTTATTCTGTCTTTGGGGCTTATATGGGAATCGGTTGCGTCAATATTTAATATAGGAAGGAGCGACGCGACTGTTGCGGCTGATAATCTTATAATGGAAATCGGCGAAGTAACGCTTGACAGCACAGACAAAATAAAACAAGCCGAGGACGCTGTTTCGGCACTTAGCGAAAATGAAAAGGATAGACTTAAATACGAAAAAGTGCTTGAAAAAGCAAAAAACGAATATACGGATTTGCAAGCTGAGGAAGTAGAAAATAAAATTTCGGCAATAGGCGAGGTAACGCTTGACAGCGATGGGGCGATTTCCGATGCACGCAATGCTTTTGACAACAGCACCGACGAGGTAAAAAACCTCGTAAGCAACTCACAGGTTTTATCGGATGCAGAAAAGACTCTCTCGCAATTACGAACTGCGAATGTTGAAAATATGATTGCTAAAATCGGCGAGGTAACGCTTGACAGTGAAGCTGCCGTTAATGAGGCGCAATCCGAGTACGACAAACTGCTCGATGAGGATAAACAGAAGGTTTCCAACGCATCTACGCTCAGCGCGGCAACAGCGAAGCTGAAAGAATTAAAACTTTCTTCGGTAATAGGCAAATTAACCACCGAAACCGATAAGGTTCAGGGAGCAACATTCTATAAGCCCCAATGTATGCCGGAATACGCTGATATACGCTGCTATATCCTGCCATATATTGGAAAAGATACGAATAATACATGGCTGCGTATGGACATACATTATACAGGTGATTCGTGGGTTTTCTTTAAAAGCATAGAAGTTGTTGCGGATGGTACGCATTACTCAAAAAACTTTAACTATTTTGACGTTAACCATAGTAATTCCGGCGGTGTAGTTTGGGAGTGGATTGACACAGAAGTCGGAAACCGTGATATTGAGATGCTCAAAGCTATAGCAAATTCAAACGAAACAATAGTCCGTTATAAAGGTGATGCTTATACATATGATTTGACCGTTACAAGCAGCGATAAACAGGGAATTAAAGATGTTCTTACCGCCTACGAGGCGATGAAGTAAATAATATAAAAAACCGCCGGATCAAATCCGACGGTTTTTTGTTTTCTCTACGCTCTGGGGTGGGCCTTTAAATACACGTCCTTTATTCTGCTGTTCACGACGCGGGAGTAAAGCTGCGTCGAGGAAATGTCGGCGTGACCCATCATCTCCTGAATTGAACGCAAGTCTGCTCCGTTTTCGAGCAGGTGCGCCGCGAACGAGTGGCGCAGCGTGTGGGGCGTGATCTCGGCCTGTATGCCCGCCTCGGTTCTGTAATGCTTTATAAGTTTCCAAAAGCCCTGACGCGACAAACGCTGTCCGCTCATATTGACGAACAGAGCCGCCTCGTTTTCATTGCGGATCATATACGGTCTCGCGTCGGACAAATACTTTTCGAGCGCGCTGTGCGCCGCCGCGCCCATGGGAATAATTCGTTCCTTCTTTCCCCCTCGGCAGCGGATAAAACTCATCGTCATATTGACGTCCGATATGTTGAGGTTTATAAGTTCGCTCACGCGTATGCCCGTGGCGTACAAAAGTTCGAGCATAGCCTTATCTCTCATGCCCTTATTGTCAACGTCCGAGGGCTGATCCAAAAGCCACTCGACTTCCGCGCCCGTGAGTATCTGCGGCATCTTTTTTTCAACGTGAGGCGCCTCCAGATTTGCGGTCGGGTTTGACGATACAAGACCGCGCCGCTGCAGGTACACATAAAACGAGCGCAGCGATGCAAGCGTTCTCGATACCGTCGCGCTCGCCTTGCCGTTTTTCTGCAGGTAAAGCAAATATGACAGCACGGTTGTCTTTGCCGCCGCCTCCGCTTGTATTCCGTTTTCGTCGAGATAGGCGATGTACTGTGTGACGTCGCGTTTGTACGATTCCACCGTGTTTGCGGACTTGTTTCCCGTCTCCGTCATAAAGTTCGCGTAATCCTCAATGTACCTGTTCATCTTGTGTGCCTCCCGCTTACCGTTTCGTTACTTATATTTCAGTAGTATTACATTTTTATTTCAGCAGTGTTATTGTACCACCATTTTTTTCATTTGTAAAGCCCTATTTTCCCTTAGAATGTCCTCCGAAGGGGTATTTTATTCTATTTTTTTCCATTTTTATGATATTTTTGGAAGTACCCAATTCATAAATGTTGTGGTCAAAAACCCGTCCGAAAATGATGCGGCACTAAATATGGCAATCATAAAAATTCCGAAAAAAATGTAAGAAAAAATAAAATTTTTTTGGAATTTATTTTCGCAGCGCGAAAAAATGACGCTCACAGCCGACAATATCAGAGCCGCCGGCACGGTTATGAGCATCGACGGCGACGACGCCAGCATTGCCGCTATCCCCTTCGCGCCGTATGCGCGGATAAACGACGCGGCTGTAAAGCCGGTTATAAAGCCCTTTCTTATTATAACGGCTCCCGTGACGAGAAATCCGAAACGGAAGAAACCCATTGCAAAGATTATCGCGAATGTTATCAAATTGGACACAAACGAGCTTTTAAAGACAACCGCGCCGCTTTCATGCACCGCGTCGGGCGAAAACACACTTTTCAAATACTCCGTGACGTTCGCGCCCACGCTGTCCCAGCCCTTTATCAGACAGGCGCAGCCCGCCGTCACCCCCAGCGCGAGCATAAAAAACAACGCGGCGTACACGCCCGTTCTCGCGCCTCTTTCACCGTTACTGCTCATCTTCATTGTCCCGCCCCCCTCCTTCTATCCTATTCGCAAAATTTCTCGATATGTCACAGATTTATTTTAAAAACGGTTGAAATATGCCGCGATTTGTGATATAATATTTATGTATGTTTAACCAAAGGGGATTACAATATGAAGAAAAAGATTGCGGCGATTGTGTGCGCGGCGGCAATGTTAATTCCGTCCGTGTGTATATGCGCCGACTACGACGAGAATAATTTAATAAAAACGATAAACGACGCAGCCGCGTGGAAAGACGAATACGACAGTCCTTTCTACAGCATAGGCACGGCAAGCTCCAATTTGTATATCACCACTCTCCGCCGTCTCGGCAAAAGCTGTGATTACGAGTCGTATTTAAGCGGTCTCGACGGCGTTGCTGCGGGCTACGGCGCGGAGCACAACGCGGCGGATATGCAGAAAACCGTTCTCGCAGTCATATCGTCTTACGGCGACGCGCAAAATGTCGGCGGCAGAGATTTGGTTGCCGACAGCACATATATGAGAGACGCGACCGCACCGCTTTCAAAGGACGGCTGCGACGCGTATTCGTGGGCGCTTATCGCTCTGGAGGCGGGCGGATACGAAATTCCCGATGGTGCGAGCGTAAGCAAAGACGAGATTATAGCGTCGCTGCTCTCGTACCAGAACGGCGACGGAAGTTTCGGCGGCGTACTGTCCACGGCTGCGGCGGTGACGGCTCTCGCTCCGTATGTGCATACAAGCGGCGCATATACAATAACGCAAAAGCAGACGGGCTGGACTATAGACGTGTCTCCCGAAGATGCGGTCGAGAGCGCTCTCGCGTATCTTTCCGAGGCGCAGATGAAGGATGGCGACTGGGGTAACCTCAACGCTACAGCCATGACGATTATCGCGCTCGACTCGGTAGGCGTCGATTGTGAGACAAGCCCTTACTTTTCCGCGAGAGACGGTAACGCTCTCGACGGACTTATGTCATATAAAAATAAAGACGGCGGATTTTCGTACGACGAGATGAAGTCGGACGGAGAATCCACGTCATATGCGCTTTGCGCGCTTGCGAGCCACCTCGGCTTTAAACAGGGCCGCGCGGCATTTTTCAGGCTCGACGCGGGAGATACGATTTCTCTCGCCGTTCCCACGCCTTCCCCCGCCCCGTCGCAAAGCCAAACAAATTCAGGCACGGCAACAACGCGTCCTGCGGCTACGCCGCGTCCGACGGCAACGGTGCGTCCCGCGTCAACGCCGCGTGTTGTGACCCCGCGTCCGGCTGCCACGCCGAAAAACACGATGCGTCCGACAAAGACGGCTGCGCCCGCGCCTTCAATATCGCCTTCCGCACGCCCGTCGGCTCTGCCGACCCCACGTCCTACGAGGCGGCCCGCGCTTGTCGGTCCGGTGGAAATGCCCGGTCCAATGCCGACGGAAAGCCCCGAACCCAATCTCAAAGGCGGCGGTACTGCGTCACACAAAACCGGAAACGGCAAGACTGCGGCTATCGTTTTAAGCGTAATCGCGCTCTTGCTTATAGCGGCGTTCGTAACGCTTACGACGCTTAAACATAGAGGTAAGCTTAAGAGTAATTCGTTCCTCGGCAAACTCATGGGAGTTGCTCCCGAGCCGCCAAAAACGGCAGCCAGAGCGCACCGACGAACGGAAGAACACCGAAAATTCGAAAAACGCGAACGGTACAAGGAACGCCTGAAATACAATAAACGAAGATAATAAAAAGCCCGCGTGCGCGGGCTTTTTATTATCTTCATATTCCTTACTTAAAATTTTTCTTCAGCATTTTCTTTATGCTCGCAAGCGAGAGTTTCGGCGCGGTATAAACTCTGCGGCGGTTTGACGCAAGCCTGTACGCGGCTGTTTTTGCGGTCGTCACGGTAAATTCCTCGGTGAATACCGAGCCGTCGCCGTCGGCGAAGTCGCCCGATACGGCAAGATTTGTCACGCCCGTGGGTATAATTTCAAGTTTCGACTGAACGGGTGCGAGGTATGCTCCGTCGTACCGTCTGTGGCACGGGATTACGTTCACTACCGTTTCGCGTATATCGTCCCACGCCTCGTCGAGATTGAGGCACGACACAAGCTCGTAGAGAATTTCCGCGCCGGAGCAGTTCGTCATCGGCTTGCCGCTCTTTTCGCCCTCCACGTCGTATCTGCTCGCCGTTCCCCATATTACAGCCGTTTCCTCGTCCATATCCTTGAAGTGCGATGCGGGTACGGCGCAAATCGTCATTTTCCACGCAGAGTTGTCGAGCACTATAACGCCGTCCGAACCGAGTGCGCCGCACGTTACGCGGTCGATAAGTTCGGGCAGCATATGATTTTTGAGCGTTATTGTAAACTCCTCCGCCATGGTGTCGTCGCTTTCGTCGAACAGAGCCGACGGATTTTTGAACGCGCTGTGTTTCTCCGCTATCTTCTCCCAAAGAAGGTACGGCTCGCCGAAACAGCGCGGCGCACTCTCGTCAAAGCTGCCGAACGTTTCGCACTCAGCCATTTCGTCGGTCGGGAGTATGCAGACGTCGCCGTCGTTCAGATAAACAATTCGTCTCACGCCGTTATCGGTGTAGTGAATTGCCTCGACCGCGCCGCTTTCAAAATCAATGTCTGTCGCGTACGCTCCCTCGCACACGTCTATACCCATCGAAATAATATGCGCTTTAAGCGGCTCGGTTATTTCCTCATGCCTGTCAAAATCAAACGGCATCGTACCCGACAGCGCGTCGTCCATATGCGCGACGGCGTTTACAAACTCGTAAGCCGACGAACCCTCGTTGAACCCGTAGGATGCGCGAACGAGTTTCCAAAAGCTCGTGTCGAAGAAATCGTCGTCGAACACGGTTCTCAGCGGCAGCGATACAAGATTTTCCTTTCTGCCGCGCATAAGTTCGATTATATCGCGTCTGTACTCCTTTGACAGACGGATTTTCGTTATATCCGTAACGTCGCCGCTTTCGTCGATAAACGTTATACCGCGCATTGCGGGGCGGGTGTTGTATATATTAAGAATTTCGTCGCATACCGTGAGGTCGGGAATTTCGAGCGACTGCACGTCCTTTATAACGTCGAACAGATTTTTGCTGTTTTTGTCGTCTATGATTTTTCCTCTGCGGCAGATATAGCCGTCCTCGGCGTTTCCACGCTCATATTTTCTGTCGGTGAGGACATGGATATTTTCGGGCTTAACGCCGCAGTCACGCGCCAAATACAGCGCCGCCGCGTACGCGCTCATACCGCCGCCCAGAATGTAGGCGTTGGCGTTTTTGAGTTTTTCAATTTTCGCCGCGTCCTCGCGTCTGTTTTTATTGTAGCGGTACACCAAATAAGCCGCGCCCGCAGCCGCAGCCACCACCGCGCCGACCGCCATTATCTTTTTTAAATCGCTCTTTTTCACTCGGCTCAACCCCCGAACTGTATAATTCAATGTTATTATGTCTATTCTACCACAAAAAATTTATTTTGTACAGTTATTTTTTTCGATTTACAGATAATTTTAACAAAAATTTAAAGAATTTTATGTAATCTTATTTACACATTGCTGTAATTTTGTTATAATATATATTATTATTTTTTTATGGAGGATTATTTTATGATAAAAAAGACAGCCGCACTTACGGCGGCTATATGTATTGTCTGCGGTACGCTTTGTCCTGCCGTATCCGCCGCCAAATACGAGGGCGCGGCAACGTACAGCGTCACCTTTGACGAGGGCGGCGGAGCGTACGAGCTTATGGACGGCGCGTCGCTCGCGGACGGCGCGGACGGCAAGGCGGTAAAGCTTGACGGTACGAAAAATCAGTACGTCAGGCTTGCCGACGATATTACGGAAGGTCTTACGGGCGACTACTCTATCTCGGTAGACGTGTACCCCGAAAACGAAGCGTCGTTCGCGCGTGTGTTCGACCTCGCGAGCGACCAGAATAATTTTATGTACTTTACCACCTGGGGCGGCGGCGTGCCAAAGTTCCGCTACAAGGGCGACGATTTGTATTCGGACGGCGTTTTCTTCAAGCTGAATGAGTGGAACCACGCTGTTATCACACGCAAGAGCGGCGAGGCACGGCTGTACATAAACGGTGAAATCGCGGCAACTTCAACGTCGTTCGTAAACGATTTGGGGCTTTTGGGTAAAACGGGACAAAACTATCTCGGCAAGTCGCAGCAGCCGCAGGACGTGTATTTCACGGGTATGATCGACAACTTCGAGATACGCGATTACGCGCTCACCGAAAAGGAAGTAAAGCTTGCGTCAAACGCCGACACGGTCGAGGTTAAGGCGGGCTTTGATTACACGGCTGACGGGAACGTCACATCGTACGCCGAGGTCAAAAATTACAAAAATAAGCCCGTTCGCTGCTCGCTCGTGAGCGCGGTTTACGATAAGGACGGCAGTCTTGTTTCGGTAAAAACGACAAAGAGCGTCACGCTCGCGCCCGGTGAAACGGCTGACAGTATGGCGAACACGATTGAGATAAACGACGACGCGCACACGGTCTCCGCGTATCTGTACACCGACGCGAGCGGTATCGGGCGCGTCGCGTCGGAGGTAATTATGAAGGGCAGATACAGCATTGAACCGCTCCCCGTTGACACGCTCGACAACACCGTCGGCGTGCATGACCCGAGTATTTTCAAAGACCCGAAAAGCGGTACGTATTACGTGTATTCCACGGGCATGATTGACATTTTCAAATCCGACGACCTGAAAACGTGGACAAAAACGATGAACACGCTCCCCGAAGTGCCGCAGTGCGTATACGATGCGTACAGGCACGACGACAAATCGCAGTATTCCAACATCTGGGCGCCCGATATGTACTACGACGAGAACGACACGGCTACCCCCTACCACCTCACCTGCTCGTACTCGGACGCGTTCGGTCAGAACAATTCGGCGATAATTCTGTTTAAATCCGCGTCGCCGGAAGGCCCGTGGGAGAACGGACAAATCATATTCCAAAGCAAGAGCGACGACAAGGAACTCGGCAGGGTAAACGCGATCGACTCAAATATCTGCGCCGACCGTGAAACGGGTCAAAAGTATATGGTTTACGGCTCGTTCTGGGAGGGCATACATATTAAGGAATTAAACGACGACGGCACGGTCAAGAATCCGTCAACCGTCGGAACGCGCATTATGAGCCGTTTCCGCGGCATAGGAGGCCCCGAGGGCGCGTACGTTGTCTATAACGAGGACACCGGCTATTATTACCTTTTCACGTCCTACGACAGTCTGTCCGACACATACCAGATACGCGTGGCGCGTTCAAAGAGCATAACAGGCCCCTACGTTGACGAGAACGGAAACAGCGTTGACCGCTACGACGACCCCGAAAGCGAGGCGAACAACACCTACGGCTACAAGCTTATCGGCTCGTATCAGTTCCCGATGGGTACGACGTACTACGGCCCCGGTCACAACAGCGTGCTGCACGACGGCGGCGACTGGTATCTCGTCCACCACATCCGCACCGTAAAGGGCGGCTACGCGACGCTCAACGTCCGCCCGATGTACTGGAACGCCGACGGCTGGCCCGTTGTAACGCCCGAACGGTATCAGGATGCTGACAGCGGCGACGGTGAAAAGTTAAACGCCGACAATATCGCGGGTCAGTGGGATTACATTTCAATCGGCGACAACACAAACGCCATGCTCACATCGAAAAAACTCGTGCTGAACGCCGACAAAACGCTGACGCTCGGCGATGCGTCGGGAACGTGGGACTATGCCGAGGGCGATACGGACGTTATAACGCTTAATATCGGCGATGAGGTCGTGACGGCGTTCGTAAGTCTCGCCTGTGACAGCGACACGGGAGCGCAAACGATACAGTTCACCGGCACAAACCAAAACAACGTAACAAAATGGGGCAAGAAAGCGATAAGCTCCGTTGTATATAAGTAAATTTCAAATAAAGGAGAGAGTGAAATGAATAAACTGACAAAAAAGTTCCTAAGCGGCTTGATTTCGGTTTCGATGCTGCTTGCGGCTGTTCCCGCGGTTGTATCGGCTGACGAGCTGCCTACGGACGAACTGCTCTTTAACGCGACGTTCGACGAGACCGGCACAGGCAGCGGCTCGTTTACGGCGACAACAGGCGGAACGGTTACCGAAAAGGGCGCGGTTTCGTATGTTGACAGTTGGGACGGCAACAGCAAGGCGCTCAACATCTCGTCCAAGGATGCGGGAAACTATCTTGAGCTTGCGGACGGGCTTTTACAGGGCAAGCAGGCGGCGACCTTCGCGTTCTGGCTCAAAGCCGACTCGCCGAGCACGCCCAACTGGCCCTTTATGAACACCTGCGAAACATCGCATGAGTCAAACAAAGAGAAATACATAGGCATGCTCGCTACCTCGGAAAACATTACCGTTGAGCGATACAACAACACGGGCAGCCGTTTAAGCTCCGTAACCGCGCCGTCGACCGCCGACTGGCAGTATGTTGTCGCGGTGTATGAGTCAAGCGGTACAAAGCTGTACTCAAACGGCAAGCTTATTGCATCCGACAGCGTAACGGTCGATGTTCCGGCGCTGTTTACCGCAACCTCCAAAACGTGGATAGGTCACGCGAACTGGGGCATCGGCGAGGGTTTCCAAGGCTCTATCGACGATTTCCGCATTTACGGAAGAGCGCTCACTGCAGATGAGATAGCGACACTTTCGGCTGACGGCGCGAAATACGCCTCGGCGCAGCTTATTGCTGAGGACAACTGCTACATAGCCGACACGCATTTTTATATCGGCGACACGGAGATATTCTCGCTTGCGCCGGAGTATTTGTCCGACGTATATATCTCCGATTTAAGCACCGACACAATGTCGTTTAAACTCTACAACGCGAAATCGGCGGGCACAAAGAATCTGCACGCATACGCCGCCGAATACACAGCGGACGGCAGACTCGTTAAAGTTGAGGTTAAAGATAAATTCCCCGAGGTAACCTCGGACGCGGCGGCGGATATTACCGTTCCGTTTACAAAAACCAACGCGGCGGACAGCGTAAAGCTGCTCGTGTGGAAGGACATGGCTCCCGTTTCGCAGAGCGCGCCCGAAAGCACAACGCTTAAAGCGGTTGCCGACGTTAAAAATCACACGACGAAGGACGGCAATGTTTCCGTCGGGATGTATTACGTTGACGCCGAAGGAAACGAATATCCTCTCGGCAACGCGGTTGAGAAAGAAATCAAATCGGTCAACGAAGACCAAATCACGCTGACCTACACCGGCACAATTCCCGTGTCAGCCGAAAAGGTTATCGTAAAAACGACCGTACCAAAGGGCAGCGCGACAAAGGATTACACCGCCGCGACGCTTTACTGCGGTGTAAAATCTCCTGTGATCACTCCCGCGGACAGCGGCACGACCACCGACGGCGCGCACGACCCGTCTATCGTGAAATTCCCGAACGACGATACATATTACGTATACTCGACGCACCATCTTATCTTCACATCGGAGGATTTGATAAACTGGAAAAAATATGACTTCACAAATATAAACGCGTCAACCATTTCACCGAAAACAAACGCGTATATAAACAGCAATTACTCCGGCACGACAATGAACGGCACATACTGGGCGCCGGATGTAATATACCGTCCCGATGATACCGCGCATCCTTACTGGATGTACATTTCGCTCTCGTGCGGCTTGGGCGGCAGGAACTCGGCAATCGCGCTTGAAAAGTCCCCCACTCCCCTGTTCTGGGCGGATCCCGACCAGTCAAAGGTCAGCGCTATCGAGGACGCGGGCGTGGTATTCGCGACCAAAGAAAACAGCAGTTACAAGACAAACGCTATCGACGCGAACATTTACACCGACACCCACGGAACAGCCGACGCAAGCGATGATACTCCGTATTTTGTCTGGGGTTCGTTCTGGGGCGGCATACAGGCTGCTCCCCTGACGGACGACGGACTTGTTAAAGGCGTGACGTATCAAGACGGAAACGCGACGCTCGCAAGCTGCCAAAACTTCGGAACGTCGATATTCACACAGAAAAACGGCGTTGCGGGTCCCGAGGGCGCGTGGATGATAGAGCACGGCGGAAACCGCTACGCGTTCACCTCCTACGGCTGGCTCGGCTCGAACTACAACACGCGTGTTGCCAAGAGTCCGCTTTCGACTTCATTCAGCACGTCAAACGGCTGGAATTTGACCGACGCGAACGGCGTTACGATGTACAATCAGCAGTCGGCGGGCAGCACGTCCAAGACGACCGGATATAAGATGATAGGCTCGTACCGTTTGGGCGACGGCTCAAGGGAAATTAAAACGCGAAGAATTGATGACAACTTTGACAATTACTACGTAGACTCAAAAAGCGGCGACGCTATGATTTATTACGGTCCGGGTCATAACAGCGCTATTGAAACGGATGACGGCGAAACCTTCTATGTTTCGCACACGAGAAAGGGAGAAATTGAAATAGCGGCGACGCTACAGGTAAGAAAAATGCTCTGGACAGCCGACGGCTGGCCCGTTGTCGCACCCGTTACCTATTCGGGCGAGGTCGAGCAGGCTTTGCCTAAGAATATGATTGTCGGAACGTATGATCTTGCGTCAGTAGGTCAGACAAAGATTATCGGCAGTCAAATCAACAGCAGCGGCAGACTTATAAACCGCAATTACGATTTGCCTGTGTTCTCGTCAAAGGTGACGCTCGGCGCGGACGGTAAAATGACAAACGCGGACGGCGCGGAAATCGGTACATGGACATATGATAACGACCACACCGTTACGCTTAAATTCACAAAGAACGGCGACACATCGAACAACAAGGATGAGTTTTACAAGTCTGGCGACACTATGACGCTTTATGCGATGTTTGAGTACGACAAAGACACCGCGAGTCCCGTAGTCGGTCTTACCGGTACGGATCAGAACCATGTTACGCAGCTTGCGACAAAATCGGTATTGAACGAACTCCGCACCAAACCCGACACAGTCGAAGAACCGGCGGCGAAGTCGATAGCAAAAAGCGCGGGCGGTAACCCCGAAATAACCGCCGACGGCAACGGAAATATAGTTTATACCGGCGACCCCGCCGCAACGGTTATTGACACTGACAACGACGGAGAAGGCGATACCGTTTACCTGATTGTCGGACATGACGATTCTCACGACTCCATCGCGGAACCCGACGATGATTATTCTATGCCAAACTGGCTGGTATACACCTCAACGGATATGAAGGAATGGACATACAAGGGCGTTGCCATGAGCGCTGATAAGAGCAGTATCACATGGACCAGTTCGGGACATTCCGCATGGGCAAGTCAGATGGTGCCGTATAATGGCAAGTATTACCTCTACTTCTGCACATGGGACAGCACTTCCTCGGGCAAGCAGTCGATAGGCGTTGCTGTCGCGGATAGCCCCGAAGGTCCGTATAAAGACATAGGTCACCCGCTTGTAAAGGGCGATTTCACAACGCCCGAATCGAGCAACTATAACGATATTGACCCGACAGTGCTTATCGACACTGACGAGGAAGGCAACGAGCACCGCTACCTCGCGTGGGGCAACGGCAAATACTATATCTGCGAGCTTAACGAGGATATGATCTCCGTTAAGGACATTGACGACGACGGCGAAATCGTAATGCACAAGGACGTTAGGGAAAAGAAAATCAAGTCGATGGGCGGCGGTACATTCACCGAGGCTCCATGGCTCTACAAGCGCGGCGATAAGTATTACCTGTTCTACGCCATGAACTGGCGCGAGGAAATAGCGTATGCCATGACGGACGATCCGTTTAATGGCAGATACGATTTCAAGCAGATCATAATGCCGCCGACGGCGACCTCGAACACAAACCACCCGTCGGTAATCGACTTCAAGGGTAAGACGTATTTCATATACCATAACGGCGCACTTCCCGACGGCTTCGGTCACAGACGTTCGGTATGTATTGACGAACTTAAATTTGACGAAAACGGCTACGTATACCCCGTTATGGAAACGTCGATAGGTCTTACGGGTACGGCGAGCACAATCAAGTCAAAGAGCGGCAAGTACGTAGGTCACAGCGCGTTTGAAAACTCGCTTGCCGACGCGTCGTACCCCATGCATACCAATGTGACCGTTTCCGACGCGGAGAACGCGTACGCGACGGCTTGGGAAATCATGCTGGCTAAGGCTAAGAAGGGCGAGGCGGATTACGATAACTACGTTTCAATCCAGTCCGTTGACAAGCCGGGTCTCTACATTTCCTCGACCGGCACGGGCGTGGAGCTTACGCAGGATATAGAGAACAACATGAACGACAAAATGACGTTTAAGACGGTCGGCGCGCTTAACGGCGACGCGGACGGAGTGTCGTTCGTAAGCGTGAGCGACCCGAATAAGTACCTGACCGTTATCGGCGACACGCTGACGCTTTCATTCGGTCAGGACGCGGACGCAGCGACATTCACCGTAGGCGCGGCGACGGCAAAGCCCAATCCCGAAATACGCGTGGCAACGCCCGAGACCGATCCGCTCCCCGCTGATGATATTACACAGAACTTTGACGCAGCCGCGGGAACGCTTATATCCTTACAAACAACTGCTACGCCCGCATACACGGCTCTTGAAGGCGTGACGCTGTACATCGGAACGAGAAACGGCGGAAAGGATGATGCAACCAACATATCCATCGGTACGGGCGGCAAAAGCGGCAATGCGCTTGTGCTTAACGCAGGAAATTTCCAAAGCGCGTCGCGCGGAGGACGCGTGCAGATCAACACGCCGGTTATCCCGGACGGCGACACCGTAACGGCTCGCATATGGGTTAAACAGGGCACGGCGGGTTCCGTACTGAGATACAACGACTCCACGTCAGACGAGGCGGGAACGGAAATCACCGGTCTCACGACGGAATATCAGGAGCTTGTAATCACAATTAAAAACGACGGAGATGTATGCACAAGAACTATGACGCTCGGCGGTAATACAATATTTACCGACTACGTTGACACCTTCCCCGTATTCTGGGGTACAACGGAAAACAGCAAAAGCCAGTCAATATACTTCGACGATTTGACGATAAAGACCACCGACGCGGAGGGCAATACTCCCACCCTGCCGGATGTAGAACTCCCCGAGCCGACATCAAAATTCGAGTTTGAGGATAATCTTACTGATTCGGTTACAAACGCTGACGGCACAACCGTTGCGGAAAAAATAACCACCGGCACGGCTACAACAGCCGCTCAATATGACACCGGCTACGGTGACAACGGTAAGGCTCTCAAGCTGACGGGCGACGGCAGCTACGGCGTAAGCTTGGGCAATGTTATAACCGACAGAAAATATACCGTGGCGTTCCGTATGAAAGCAAACGCGTTCACGGCATGTACCGCCGCTATATTTATCGACTCCGGAGATGCTACAACGCAAAAATGGGTGAGCGCACCGATAGGCTGGAGAAATGACAACAGCCAATATTTGAAGGTTTGGTCAAACAACGGTGACTTTATAGACTTGATTTCCAACTTTATACCGGCAACCGATACATGGTACTACATCGTCGTTGCCGCTGACGGCGGAACGGCAAAACTGTATGTTAACGGCAAACAAGTCGGAAACGGTTCTATTGCAGACGTTATTACGTCCGATACGACCACGTATCTCGGCGTAAACTATTGGGATCCTCCGTTTAACGGACTTATCGACGACGTATATATTTACAACGGAACAACTCTCTCCGACGCGCAGGTCAAAAAACTCTGCGAATAACAACGCAACACAAAAAGACCCGATTTTAAATCGGGTCTTTTTCGTTTGTCAGTCAACGTCTATACTGTCCACGAGAAACTCGCGCCCGTGGGTAAGCTTTAAGTCGCTGCCGCCGCACCGGGCGCATATAAAGCGGTAATCGGTAAGCGGCGTTTCCTTTCCGCACGAACGGCACAGCGCGGACGCGGGTATTTTTTTAAATTCAAGCTCCGCGCCCTCCGCAATCGTACCGCGGCTCACGATATTAAAATACTCCTGCACATACTTGGGAACGTAGCCGGTCATTTCCCCCGCCGCTATCGTTATTTTATTTATCTTTTCCGCGCCCGCCTTTTCGGCGCTTTCGAGCGCGATGTTGAGTATACTCTGCGTTACGGACAGCTCATGCACTTATTTTATCCTCAATTCTTTTACCGAGCCAGTCAAGAAACTCGTCAAGACCGTCGCCCGTTTTATTTGACACCTTAAATATTTTCACGCTCGGATTGCGGTCGGTCGCGTCCTTCACAACGCGGTCGGTGTCGAAATCGAAATAGTCGACCATGTCGTACTTGTTTATCACGAGCGCGTCGGTAGTGCTGAACATCAGCGGGTACTTCGCCGCCTTGTCGTCGCCCTCCGGCACTGACAGCAGCGCGACGCGGAAGTCCTCGCCTATGTTGAACTCGGCGGGACACACGAGGTTGCCGATGTTCTCCACAAAAATAACGTCGAGCGCGTCAAGGTCGAAGTCGGGCAGCATATTGTCAATCGCCATAGCCTCGATGTGGCACGCGCCGTCGGTGTTAAGCTGCACGACCGGTATGCCGAGCGACTGTATCTTCTCCGCGTCGATCTTGCCCGCGATGTCGCCCTCAATAACGCCTATCTTGAACCTGTCCGACAGCCTTTCTATAATCGAGGTTATCACAGACGTTTTACCCGCGCCGGGGCTGCCCATAACGTTCACAAGGCACACCTTCTTTTCGCGCAGATCCTTCTTTATCTTGTCCGAGCAGTCCTCGTTCCACTCCATAATCTGATGTACGACTTTTATTTCCATATCCGTAACCCTCCGTGATTTGCTTGGTATATTCTATCATAAAATCCGTGTAAAATCAAGTCAAATAATTACACTAAAAAGTCTGCATTTCGATTGTCCTATATTTGTATTTTGTGATAAAATTAAATGGATAATAGGTAGTTTGTTCTGTGGAAAGGAATGAAAAATATGAGAAAATTTATCGCCGCATTATCGGCTTTGTCGCTTATGGCGGCGTTCGCGGTTTTCCCCGTGAGCGTCGGCGCGGCGGATACCGAAACGATTACGTATAACTACAATCTTGAAGACGGAGCGTATAATCCCACAAGCAATCACACGCGCCAAATGGAAAAGCTTGACCGCGGACTTGTCGCGATAAAGTCGGGAAACGGCGTGTATCTGTCGTGGCGGCTTTTTGACAGCGAGGATATGATTTACGGCAGCGCCGATGAAAACGTTACATTCAACGTCTACCGCAACGGCACAAAGGCAAACTCCGCACCCGTAAACGTGACGAACTACACCGACACAACAGTGGGTACATCTTATCAGGTCGCGCCCGTTGTTGACGGCGTTGAGGGCTCAAAGTGCGACGCTGTAAGCGTTTATTCAAATTCATATTTTGATATTAACCTTACGGCGCACAGACCGACAGCGGCAAATCTGCCGAAATTAGTAAAAGACAAGGATAATAGCAAAGTTCAACACTTTGCCGATGCGGACGGTAACTATATAGACGATTGGCGCGATGAAAAGGTGGCATGGATTGACTATGAATATACCATTAACGATTGCTCAACCGGTGACCTTGACGGCGACGGTCAATACGAGATAGTTGTTAAATGGGACGCAAACGGTCAAGATAACTCTTTTAGCGGCGTGACGGGTAACGTATATCTTGACGCGTACAAGCTTGACGGCACACCTCTTTGGGACGCGCCGATTGACTTGGGCAAAAACATCAGAGCGGGCGCGCACTACACGCAATTCCTTGTATACGACCTCGACGGCGACGGCAAAGCGGAGATTTCCTGCAAGACAGCCCCCGGTTCAAAGGACAGCAAGGGCGTATATGTGTCAAAAGCAAGCGCGTCAAGCGAAATAAATTCTATTTCCGACGCTGATAACGAAAAGGATTACAGAAACGGCGGCGGATATATTCTTGACGGTCCGGAATATTACACTGTATTCAGCGGCCGGACAGGAGCCGCAATAGACACGATAGAATACCCCGTTCCGCGCGGCAGGTTAAACTTATGGGGCGATACTTACGGTAACCGCGTTGACCGTTACCTCGGTGGAATCGCATATCTCGACGGCGTTCACCCGTCAATAATAGCATGGCGCGGATATTACGCCAGAACCACGGCTGCGGGTATTACGTTTGAGGATGGAAGATTAAGTGTCGGCAATATATTTATTGCCGAGTCAAATAAGCAGTTTTCCGGTCAGGGCAACCATAACCTCACGGTTGCCGATGTGGACAATGACGGCAAAGACGAAGTTATCTGCGGAGGACTTGCTCTTGATGATGATTTGACCCCTCTATGGTGTGGAGGACGCGGACACGGCGACGCGCTCCATATAGGCGATTATGACCCGACGCACAAAGGACTTGAATACTTCACCGTTCACGAAAGCGGCGATTATGAGATAAGCGGCAGTACAAACGGCAAAGACGGTTCCGCCGCCGACTACGGCATGACCGTGTATGACGCGGCAACCGGCGAAGAAATTGTGCATTATGCAAATAATCGAGATACGGGCAGAGGTACAATGGCTAATATCGGTTCGGGCGGCTATTATCAGATAAGCGGCGCCGGCACATATCAGTGCAACGGCGGCAGCAATTTTACCGCCACCTCTCTCACGGGCGGCAGCAATTTCCGCATATTCTGGGACGGCGATTTGTTTGATGAAATCCTCGACGGAACGTCTATTTCCAATCTCAGTGACGACGGTACAAGCATAAAAAGCGTATTCAGCACCGGTAATAATTATGTATCAATCAACAGCACAAAAGCCAACCCGTGTTTGCAGGCGGATATATTGGGCGACTGGCGCGAAGAGGTTATTTACCCCGCAAAGGATAACAAATCAATCCGCGTATTTATGGCGACGACACTGACCGATTACAAAATTAAAACACTAATGCACGACCCCGTATACCGCTCGGGCGTTGCTGCGGAGCAGACGGCGTACAACCAGCCGCCGCACGTCGGTTTCTATATGGCTGATATAATGTTCAAGCCCGTTTTGTCGAGAATAGAAATATCGTCGCCGCCCGCCGTAGTGTACCAAGGCAGCACGCTCAACACAAGCAAAATGACCGTTACCGCACACTACGCGGACGGCACATCGGAAATTCTGAATGAGGGCGATTACACGCTTGACTGTGACACAAGCGAGACAGGTACGGCGACGGCAATGGTAACGTACGGCGGCAAGTCGGCGACGTTCAAAGTGACCGTTCTGCCCGCGTCGATAGAGGCGATGAACGGTGATTACATAACGGCATCGTCAACGCAGAACGATATTCCGATAGGCTCGTACAGCGGTAAATTCACGATTGAGCATAAGCTTACGATAAATTCCATGCCCGCTGCCGGCAGCGGCGATAAAAACTCAACGGCAGGATTTTTCACAAGATTTTTAAGCGCCGCCAACTCTGACGGCAATACGGGTATAGGCGGCGGATGGTACTTTGTACCCGACGGCACGTCCGCCGATGTGTACTGGAAAAGTGGCGCGAGCAGGGCGAGCGACGCAATAAAAATAACGACCTCCAAATTGGAAACAGGCGCGGAGTATACGTTTAAATACGAATTTAACGACGTGGGTACGGGTAACGGCGCCGCCGTCACGCTCACGATAACCGATTCGCAGGGCAATGTTGTGGGCAGCGGTGCCGCGCTTAATTTGAGAAACCTGTCCGACAGCGACTCACATAAGGTGCTGCCGCTTGTAGCCGTTCAGATTTACAATCAGGCAAACGCAAACTCAACCGCGAGCGTCACGATTTCGGGCGCAAAGCTTATAACGAACTGCACGATTGACAAGGTTGAAGGTCAAAACGTGACGATGACGTTCGACACGCTCGGTGAAATGTGTGCGTATGCGGCTAAGTACGATGCGGGCGCGCTTACCGATATTGAGGAAATCACTCCCGAAGAATTCGGCGCAAGCACGGTTGACGCGGGCTTTGAGCCGGACAAGGTGTTTATCTGGGCAAAGAACATGGAACCTGTTGCCCTTTGGGTAAAACAATAAGTCAAAAAAATTCCCCGATTTGTAATCGGGGATTTTTTTATTTTTTCTTTTCAATAACAACGTGCGACATAATGCCGACGGGGCGGAGCATATAACCGTCCGTCCACTTGTCGCCGGTCGTGCGGTAGGAGGTGTTGCCGTACCACGTGTAATTCTCGTCTGCGTTGTGCAGCGCACCGAACGAGTTAAAGCGGTTGCCGTACATGACGATTTTAATTTCGTGCCGCCCCGCGCTCAAATTGCCGAGACTCGCTCTGTGCGGCGAGTACGCGATAAGTCCGCGCTTTTCTCCGTCCGCGTAAACAGCCATGACGGGCGCGTTAAACTTCGGCACGCGGATAAAATATTCGCCCTCGCGGTCAACATCAACGTCAAAAACATACTCGACATTTCCCGTGTAGAACGTCATGCCCTGCGCGCATATGTCGCCGAACGCCAATTCGGTTTTCGGCGCGGTAACGGTCACGCCGCACACCCCGAAACCGCCGAGCATATACATATTTTCTAGATACGATTTCGCGTTGTACTCCATATCCACTCTAAGTTCGTTCGCGCCTTTTTTCAGTTTTGGCAGTTCTATAACGCTTATCGCCTTATCGACGTACCAACCGATTATACCACCGTCCGCCTTTTCGCCGTTCAGGTACACCTTGCATCTGTCCGCGTCCTCGAGTGCAAGGCGGCAGTCCGTCTCAATCTCCGACCGTATATCGAAGTACATCGTCACCGTATGCGCCTCCCCCGCCTTCACCGCATAAGGCTGGCGGTCAAGACCGGTGCGCAAAGCAAGTCCGAGCGTTTCACGCACAATGTTGTCCGCTTTTATGAGAGCCGTTTTCTCGTGTATCTCGCCGCCGTCAACAGCGAACCGCGCGTAATCGAGCAGTAACACATTCGGCTCGGCAAGGTTAAAGCGGTCGATTTTGTCTATTGTCTTAACGGTCTCAAATTCGTCCGTCGCGTAATCTTCAAGCCCGTTCTCCGGTTTGTCGAGCCGCAGCAAAATACTGTCCTCGCCGTAACAATCCCACTCAAACACGGTCATGCCGTCTTTGAATGTCGCGGGCATATTGAACAGCCCGCCGCTTACCGTGTCGTACACCGTAAGCGAATACCCGCCGCGTATTTTTATCGCGTTCCTCTCGCGTCCACCGTCCGACGGGTACGCGTGACACAGAAACAGCCATTTGCAGTCGTTGTCCGTGCGCAGTTGGTATAGAAGATTACTGTTTTCGTATTCAATATCGCGGAAATCGTCAAGCGCGTCAAGCAGCGCGCCACGCTCCGATTTTACGCATACACATTTTTCCGCAAACTCCGCCGCTTTGTTTGACGGTTTCGCATTGACCATCGTCGGCACTTCGCCCTCGAATATGACCGTTCCGCCGTTTGCGGCAAATTTTTTGAGAATGTCAAGCGTGGTTTTGCGTATCGTGTTGCACTCCGGCACAATTACAGCCCCGTATCCGCGCTTGCCGACCGTGAGTGTTTTACCGTCCGTTTTCACGTCCTGCTCCGTCAAAAGCGACTCCGACAGATAATCGAAATCAACGCCGCCCGTCAGCATCCGATCGGCGAATTTTTCAAATTGCCTGTCCATATTATTGCGCTTTTTGCGCGTCAAATCGTCCGCGCCGTAGCTTATCCACAGGCTTTCCACGGAGTTCACGACCGCCACACGCGTTATTCTTTTTCCGCGTGTCAACACGGTATTGAGCCGCGCAAAATGGTTTTCAATACACGCAAATTCGCCGTGCCACGGCGCGTGGTAAAATATCGACCCGGGCCAGTCGCGCTTTGCCTCGCCCTTGATCGACATGTGCGACAGGTGCGGCACGCGAATTGTTACGCCCAAAGCCGCCTGCCAGTCGCCTTGCAGCTTATACGTTTTAAACGTGCAATCCCAGTTCGTTACGCCGTATTCCTCGCTCATCACCGCCCCGCGTCCGTACTGCGCCGCGACGCTCGCCGCCTGCTTGACGCTCGTGAACTCGCGTCCGTCGATAAGCATATCGACGCCCGGCACGTCCATTTTGCGGTAACAGCGCATAGCCTCGCCGACAGTCGTTGTCTGCGCTCCGAGCGGCGATTCAGCCAAAATGTGACCGGTCATTAAAATGCCGTTTCGCTTGCACCACTTGCAAATCCTGTCCATAAACACGCGCGCGAAGCACTCCGACGCCGCGTCGTGGTACGCGTGCCGTCCGCTCAAATCGCCGTCAGCTCTGTCCCACACGTATTCGGGCGCAATATCAAGAGGATCAAAACCGCGTTCTTTTTTACAAAATTCCACAAAATACTCCGTGTACGGAACAAACACGTCCTCGTCCGACTCCGCCGCACGTATCGGCTGCTGCTTGCCTATGCGCGGCTCGTCGGTAAAAATCGCGGCTGCCGCCGTGCCGAAATCAGCGCCGAGCCACGACTTGTACCTCTCGTGCGTGACCTCGATAAATTTGTCTGTTGCGCTAGGGTTCATCGTGTCGGAGTAGGTGCAGCCGTTAAAAAACTCCTCGCCCTCGGCTAATTCGAGGTACGCGTACCTGACGTTTTCGCCGTTATTAACCGCCGCGTCAATCTCTTCCTGAGTGCTCAAACGGCGGTAATCGGTCATATATTTATTTTCTATTTTGACTGCGTATGCCGTGAGATAATATCCGCGCGGAATTTCTCCGTTCTCAACCGCCGCGTCAAACTCCGCCTGCGACGCAAGATAGCCGTCAAGCGGCTTTGACGTAAGGCGCATTTCACGCGCGCGAAGGCGCGGATTTTTCGTTACAAGCCCGTCAGCCGCGCCCGACGGGAAACGGTCGTCGTCGTAGAGCCAGCATATAAGCCCCATTTCACGGCATTTCTCCGCCGTGTGCCGTGCCATCTCCATAAATTCGTCGCCGAGGTACTCCGTATCCAAACCGTCACGCGGATGTATCACCACGCCGCCGAAACCCATTTCCCTGAATATCAAAAGCTGCTCGTCAATCGTCTGTTTTTCTATCTTGCAGTTCCACGACCAGAACGGCAATCCGCGGTACTCCGCCGTCGGATTTTTGAAAAGCTCAACGTCAAGTTCGTGTGAATTATTTTTTGAAAAAATCATGGCAAATCCTCCGCATTTCAGCATATTCTCGGCAAACCCTCGCCGTAGAGTTCCGTCACTTTGCGTCTGCCGCCGAGCGGCGTTATAAGCGTCACATCGCCGCCCTTTACGGCGCGTCCGACTATCGCGGCGTTCTCGCCGTAACGGCTCTTTCTTATAATTTCGAGAGCCTTTTGCGCGTCGCTTTCCGACACGACTGCAAGCAGCTTACCCTCGTTGCCCATGTGCATAACGTTAAGACCGAGTATTTTACAAAAACCCCTGACCTCCGGCGTTATCGGGATTTTATCCTCGTCTATCTCAAAACCGCAGCCGGCGTTTTTCGCAAACTCGCAAAGCACCGTTCCCAGACCGCCGCGAGTTATATCGCGCATAGCGTGAATACGAACGCCCGCGCTCATCATATTTTGTACCATTTCGCAAAGCGGCGCGCAGTCGCTTTTTATGTTATTCTCGATATTCATGCGCTCGCTCAAAATCGCCGCGTGGTGGTCGCCGAGCGTACCCGACACTATGAGCGCGTCGCCCTCGCAGCAGTTCGCGCTTTTTATGTCCGCGCCATCCTTTACAAAACCCACGCCGGTCGTGTTTATATACACGCCGCCGCTGCCCTCGATAACTTTAGTGTCCCCCGCGATTACCGTTACGCCCGCCTCCTTTGCGGTGCGTTCGAGCGACTCTGCTATCAACTTTAGTGTCCCCGTGTCCGCGCCCTCCTCGATTATATAGGCGGTCGTGATGTACTTCGGCACAGCGCCGCGCATGAGCAGATCGTTCACCGTGCCGCACACCGCGAGCCTGCCGATGTCGCCGCCCTTGAACGTAAGGGGCGTTACTACAAAGCTGTCGGTCGTGACGGCGATTTTAGTGTCCCCGTCCACAACCGCGCTGTCCTCCATCATGTCAAGCACGGGATTTGAACTTGACGCTCTGAAAATCTCGTCTATAAGCTGCGAGGTCGAGCGTCCCCCGCTGCCGTGAGCCATTGTAATTTTCATATTTACCTCACCTATTATTCGTATAGTAGTGGAAACACGCGCCCTCCATAGACACCATGCACGCGCCCTGCGGCGTGTCGGGCGTGCAGACTGTGCCGAAAAGCGGACAACCATGCGGCGGTTTTTTCCCCGATATTACGTCTCCGCACGCGCACGCACCGTTATACATTTTATCGGCGCACAGTTCCGCGCTGCCCACGTCAAACTGCGCGTACTCCTTTTTGAGTACAAGCCCCGAATTTTTTATAACGCCCATGCCGCGCCACGCAGCGTCGCACGGCTCAAAGTACTTGTTTACCTTCTCCCGTGCCTGTGCGTTACCTTCATACGTAACGACCGACGGGTACATATTCAGCGATTCGCCGCCATTTAATTTCGTGAGCGCGTATATTGCAGTCAACAGTTCCGCGCCGCCAAACCCCGCCGTCACGAACGGAATATTAAGTTCCTTCGCCATATCCTCGAACAGCTTGTGACCCGTTATGACGCTCACATGCCCGGGCGCGAGGAAACCGGTAATTTTAGTGTCCCCGTCCGCGACCGTGCGTATCGCCTGCGGCATTGTTTTGAGCGCGGTCAAAAGCTTTACATTTTTAGTGTCCCCACTAAGCAGACGCTCGACAATCAGCGCGTACACCGGCGTTGTCGTTTCAAATCCGACCGCCGCGAAAACGAATTGTCTGTCGGGGTTGTCGCGCGCCATGTCGAGTATTTCAAACGGCGAGTACACCATTTTCACGCTGCCGCCCTCCGCAGCCGCGTCGCGCAGCGACTTTTCCGAACCTTTTACGCGCATCATGTCGCCGAACGTCACGACCGTCGTGTTCGGCGTGAGCGCCAGTTCCGTGAGACGGTCGATGTACGACGCGACCGTCACGCACACGGGACAGCCCGGTCCCGATATAAGCTTTATTTTCGGCGACAGCATAGCCGGTATGCCGTTTTCGGAGATCGACGCGGTATGCGTGCCGCACACCTCCATAATAACCTTTTCCTCGCCGTCGTAGCCTTTGAGGTACTCCTTTATTTCGTTTAAATCAGGCATTGCCCATTTCCTCCAGCATGGAGAAAAGCTCCTCCATTTCCTTCGCCTCGCTCTGCGAGATTTTTTGAATTATAAGTCCGGCGTGTACGAGAACGTAGTCGCCGACGGCTACGTTTACCACGCCCGCGTTCGCCTTCGTGAGATTACCGCTGTAATCCACCGTCGCGATATTGTCCTTTATCTCAACAACCCTTCCGGGTGCAGCCACACACATATTACCTCTCCTTGTTCAGCGCGTACCAAGCCTGTCCGAGAGCAATTCCCCCGTCGTTGGTCGGTACCTGCTCGTTTATATATACGTTAAATCCCCTCTCGGCAAGACCGTTCACGCAAAGCTCGGTGAGTATTCCGTTCGCGAAAACACCGCCCGAAAGGATTATATTTTTCTCATTTTGATTTGCCGCGAAATCCATTACCGCATTCGCCACGGCATAATGAAATCCGAGCGCGAGCGAATTTACGTCCGCGCCGCTTTTTACCGCGCCGTACATTTGACGTATAAGGCTCGCCGTCTGCCACCTGCCGTCAACTGTCGGCAGCGTCAGCAGGTACGGCTCGGTCGCCTTTCGCGCCGCGCTTTCGAGCATTATCGCGCACTCGCCCTCGTAGCTGTTGTACGCGCTTATGCCGAGCATAGCCGATACCGCGTCGAAAAGCCGACCCATACTCGACGATTTCACGGTGTTAATATTGTTTTCCACCGCTGCTTTTATAACCGCGCCGTTTTCCGACACAGGGTCAAGCCCTGCCGATATAAGATAGCAGTCGAGCGTTGTCCGCGCGTCGCGCGCGCTTTCGTCGCCGCCCGTCAATGTTGTGTATTCGAGCGACGCTATCCGCGAAAAACCGCCGTCGTAGCGTATGACCTCGCCGCCCCAAATATTGCCGTCGCCGCCGTAGCCCGTGCCGTCGAACACAAATCCCACAGCCGCGCCGTTTAGCCTGTGTTCAGCCATTACTGACGCCATGTGCGCATAATGGTGCAAAAGCGTCTCGCCGTCCGATACGCCCGCGCTCAGATACATCGGGTGCGCGTCCTTTATCGTTACGTCAGGCGTGAAATTCAACAGCCGCGACAGGCGCGGTATGTTGCTTTTCCACGCGCGGTACGCATCGTCGTTTTCGAGGTCGCCGAAATACTGACTCATGTACGCCGCGCCGCCCTTAGCGCAGCAAAACGCGGCTTTGAGGTCGCCGCCCAGCGCGAGTACAGACCTGTCCGACCCCGCGTCAATCGTAATCGGCAGCGGTACGTATCCGCGCGCGCGACGTATCATCTGCACGCGTCCGCATATCACG
This sequence comes from uncultured Clostridia bacterium, assembly GCA_947631235.1. Lineage (GTDB taxonomy): Bacteria > Bacillota > Clostridia > UBA1381 > UBA1381 > Hominilimicola. Next base: position 138,501 of record CANRKO010000004.1, read on the forward strand.
CGGCACACCGAGTCGTCAAGCGGCGTCAGTATGCGGCGGTTGTGACTCAAAACCTCAAAACCGCCGACGCTCTCACGCAAGCTTATAATATCCCCGTTCTCTATTATTATCGGCTCGCCCGACACGTTCGCGCTCGTCATAACAAGCGCGCCGCACATTTTTGTGAGGTAGTCCTGCACGGGGTTGCACGGCAGAAACGCGCCTATATAATCGCTCTCGCCGCACACCGACGGCGCGAAATCCTTTTTCTTCCTTAAAAGCACGATCGGTCTCGCGGCAGACAGGAGTGTCCTCTTTTCAAGCTCGTCCGTTTCGGCGTACTCCGATATTTCGTCCAATGAGTGAAACATCACCGCGAACGGTTTAGCCGTGCGCCGCTTTATTTCGCGAAGTCTTTTTGCCGCGTCCTCGTCGTCGGCGCGGCACGCGAAATGGTAGCCGCCTATGTCCTTTACCGCAGCTATGCCGCCGCTTCGGAGCGTTTTAACTGCCGCGTCCAATGGGTCGCCGCCTACGGTGTACGAAAGGACAGGCCCGCACGAGTTACACGCTATCGTCTGCGCGTGACAGCGAATGTCGTTTATGTCGCGGTACTCCTTCACGCAGTCGCCGCACATTTCAAAGTCGGTCATTGTGATGCTTTCGCGGTCATACGGGAGCGACTGTTGTATGCTGTACCTCGGACCGCACCGCACACAGCTTATAAACGGGTGCTTAAAGCGTCTGTTACGTGTGTCGTAAAACTCGTCAATACAGCTTTGACACGTCGCGATGTCGGGCGTGAGCAGCGGCAGTATTTCACTTTCGTCGCCGCTCGGCGCGATTGTAAATCCGTCAAACGCCATGTGCGGCATATCCTCCTCCGCGCACGACGTTATAACCGCCTGCGGGAGCGACTTTACCTCGTTTATAAACTCGCTTACCCTCTCCCCCTCCGCGGCGATTTCAACAACGCCGCCGAGGTTTTTCACGTAACCGCGCACACCGTATTTTTCCGCCGCGCGCTTTACGTCGGGTCTGAAACCTATGCCCTGAACCAGACCCGTTATAATATATTTCTTCGTCATAATTCCGATATAAAGTCAAGGGGCTGTATCGCTACAACCCCTATGTTTGCATTATTCTTCCGCTTTTGCCGCTGCTGCAGCCTTTTTTGCCGCAGCCGCCTTCTTCATAGCCTCTATCTGTTCGGGTGTGAACTTCGGCTTTTCGGGCGCGGCGGGCGGCTCGCTGTGCAGCGTTACGACCGTCTTTGTCGCCGACGGCTCGCTGTAGTGAGTATCCATTTTAAGACAGTTTTTTGGGCAGTTGTTCACGCAGTTTTCGCACTGCACACAGCCCATTCTGTCTATCGTCCACGTCCGTGCCGCACGGTCAACCGTTATCGCGCCCGACGGACACTTTCTCTGACACGAGCCGCAGAAAATACATTGGTCTATATCGTTCTGCACGCTGCCCCTCGAACGCTCGGGGTACTCGCGCGGAACGACCGGATAATTCTGTGTAGCCGGCTTGGAAAAGAGGTTTCTCAAAGCCAAGCCCGTAAATTTCATTAAACCTGCCATATCCGTTACCTCCTTACCTTTCCGTACAGCTTATACACGGGTCTATCGTGAGTATCAAAAGCGGCACGTCAGCCAGCTCGCAGCCCTTAAGCGTGTGCAGCAGCGGCATGAGGTTCGTGAAGGTTGGCGTTCTTACTCTCACGCGGTCGAGAAACTTCGTTCCGTTCGCGCGGCAGTAATATATAGCCTCGCCGCGCGGCTGCTCGACGCGCATGAACGCTTCGCCGTTCGGGTTGCCCTTTACGGCAACCGATATTTCGCCGTCGGGTATCTTGTTTACCGCCTGGCGGATAATATGGAACGACTGGAAAATCTCCTGTATTCTCACGTCGCAGCGGGCGTAGCAATCGCACTCCTTGCTCGTTATAATATCGAAGTCAATATCGCTGTAAGCGGCGTAGCCGAGGGTGCGCGTGTCAATCTTTATGCCGCTGGCTCTCATCATCGGTCCTGCCGCGCCGAGATATACCGCGTCCTGCGGAGACAGCATACCCACGCCTTTAAGTCTCGACTGAACGGTGTAGTCGTTCAAAAATACATTCGTGAGCTTTTTAAGCTCCTTTTCCATGCCGTCAAAATTCTTCACGAATTTTTGCAGCATTTCCTTCGGCATATCCTTTAACACGCCGCCAATCTTGTTTACCGAGAATATTACGCGTCCGCCGGTGCTTTCCTCGAACATATCGAGGATTTGCTCGCGCAGTCTCCACGTCTGATAGAACAGCGCCTCGAAACCGAAAGCGTCCGCCAGAAGTCCGAGCCAAAGAAGGTGCGAATGTACGCGCGACATTTCAGCCCAGATCGTGCGGAGGTATTTCGCTCTGTCGGGAATTTCCGTGTCGAATATACGCTCCATAGCTTCAACGTAGCCCATACCGTGCATGAACGAGCATATGCCGCACGTTCTCTCAATTACGTAGAGGTAATCGTTGAAGTCGCGCTTTTCCGCAAGCTGCTCCAGTCCTCGGTGAACGTAGCCTATCTTGGGTATCGCGTCAACGACCTTTTCGTCCTCCAGCACGAGGTCAAGGTGTATCGGTTCTGGCAGCACGGGGTGCTGCGGGCCGAACGGTATGATTGTTCTGTTAGCCATTGTCCTTGTCCTCCTTTGCTTTTTCTTCCGCAGCCTTTGCAGCGGCGGCTTTCTTCGCGGCTGCCGCCTTCTTCATTTCCTCGATTTGCTCGGGAGTGAATTTCGGCGCGGCTTTCTTTTCCTCTTCCTTCTTCTTGAACGGCGTTACCGCGTCTATCGTGTAAAGCTTATCCTTATAGTTGAGTTTCATATGCCTTATCTGCACGCCGAAAAGCTCGCGCATCTCGTTTTCGTACAGCGACGCGGACTGGTATATGTCCGATATGCTCACTATTTCCTCGTCCTGTTTCAGCGGCACTTTGTACGTCAGGAAATGGTACATCTGCGCGAAGGAGTAGAGAAGGTCGTAGCCGTCGTCGGTGTTTACGGCGCATATCTGCACAAGTCTCGCTCCCGCGCTCTTTGCCTTAACCGCTTTAAGCGGGAGAAGGTCGGGGCTGAGGTCAATCAGTTCGTAATTCTCTCTCATGCTTTCTCTCCTCCCTCTTTTTTAAACTTCTTTCTCTTTTCTTCAAGCACCGCGACAGCCTTCACAACGCCGTCTATTATCGCGTTCGGTCTCGCGGCGCAGCCCGGAACGTACACGTCAACGGGGAGTACCTTGTCCACTCCGCCGATAATGTTGTAGCAGTCCTTGAACACGCCGCCGTTGCAGGCGCATATTCCGACCGCGCACACGACCTTCGGTTCGGGCATCTGCGAGTAAAGCTGCTCGACAACGGGTTTGTTCTGCGTGTTTATGCCGCCCGTTATCAGAAGTATGTCGGCGTGTTTCGGGTTGCCCGTGTTCAGCACTCCGAAACGCTCCACATCGTAAACCGGCGTCAGGCAGGCGAGAACCTCTATATCGCAGCCGTTGCAGCTTGAACCGTCGTAATGCAGCATCCACGGTGATTTTGAAACCTTTGCCATATATAAGTCCTCCCTTCTTAACCGAACATCTGTAAGATGAATATGTTTATCGCGCCGAATATCAGCGTTACTACCCATGTCGTTTTAAACATCGTGTCCCACTTCACTCTCGCGCTCGTGTTGTCTATAAGCACTTCGAGGAAGAACGTGAGCGCTATCACGCCGACCGTGAGCGGTATGCTCCACCACTCGGCGCAAAGCGTAAACATCGCCACAATGCCGTAGAGGAACACGTTCTCGTACCAGTGCGATATTTCGATTATCGCCATCATTCCTCCCGACAGCTCCGTCGTCACGCCCTTGACCATTTCCTGGTGCGCATGGTGCGACATCGAAATGTCGAACGGCGACTTTCTGAATTTAATCGTGAGTATGAACAGGAAACCTATAAATATTCCCGGGATATATACCACGTTCGGTACGGGCATCGAGATAATCTCGCGTATAGTGAACGTTCCCTGTCCGAGAGCCGCCTCGGTCGCCGTGTAAAAACCGACAGCCGTCAGAAGTATCATCGGCTCGTAGGAGAGCATCTGTATCATCTCACGGTTCGCGCCCATTACGGAGTACGGCGAGTTTGTCGTCGTCGCTTCAAGCACGAGGAACATCGCAGCCGTCGTAAACACGAAGAATACGAGGAGTATGTTTCCTCCGGCGAAGAACATTCCGCCCGTGAACACGATGAAGATTATGAAACACCACGCGAACAGGTACTGCATGTTGTTTATGAGAAGTATCTCCTTATTGAGCAGTTTTTTTACATCGTAGAACGGCTGCAAAAGCGGCGGCCCTATTCTGCCCTGCATACGGGCTGTAAGCTTTCTGTCAAGTCCGGCGAGCAGTCCGCCCACAAGCGGAGCAAGCACAATGTAGCCCAAAACAAGTAAAAGTCTCATCACAGCAAACCACCTCCGCTAACAGCGCTTATGACAAGTCCGGCGCATACTACCATTATGCCGACCGCGACCGCCACAACCGGTTTCCATATTTTCTCCTCGCCGAAATAGTCCGTTAAGTACCAGTTGGAGAGGAAGTTGTACTTTATATGACCGAACGAGTCCTCAAACGTTCTGTTGTCGCCCTGGTTGATACCCGCCATGTATTCGAGGTTAGGCGTTGACTTCGTGTGCTTTACGATAACTCTCGACAGGAACGGTATCACGAATATCATAACGAGCATTACGACTACGATGATAAGATCCTCGGGCGTAAGCACCGAAACGTGCGCCACGCGGTAAACCTGCGCTATGACCGGCTCTACCACGATTCTTGACAGGTACGGCAGCGACAGGCACAGCGCAATCATCATCAGCGCGTGTCCGATAAGCGAGAACCACTGCCCGGGCGAGGTCTTGTAATCGACCTTTGTCGAGTGCGCCTTGCAGGCGAGTATCTTCGCGAGCCACTTCGTCCAGTAGAGCATCGTCGTCGCGCTGCCGAAGGCTATGGACAGGATAAGGATTATGTTATGCGCGTCCACGAACGCTTTAAGCGCAGCCCATTTTGATATGAGCATACCGAACGGCGCGAGGAACATTCCCGCTATGCCTATCACCATTATAAACGCCAACAGCGGCAGCGACATTATGAGTCCGTGCATATCCTCTATGTCTCGGCTGCCGGTCGCGTTCTCTATCGCACCGACCGCCTGGAACATCATCGACTTCGACACCGCGTGGAATATTAAAAGCAGTATCGCAGCCCATACGGTTTCCTCGGTCGCCACGCCCGTGCAGGCTACGATAAGTCCGAGGTTTGAAATTGTCGAGTACGCGAGTACCTTTTTGCCGTCGCTCACCGTTATCGCGAGCATACTCGCTATGAGGAACGTAAATCCGCCGATAAGAGCGACCATCATCCCCGCCGTCGTGTTGTAAAGCGCGGGCGACAGTCTTATAAGCAGGTAAACGCCCGCCTTTACCATTGTCGCGCTGTGCAATAGAGCCGACGTCGGCGTTGGCGCGACCATCGCTCCCAGCAGCCATTTCGAGAACGGCAGCTGCGCCGTTTTCGTGAGCGCCGCGAACGACAGTAGAAGTATCGGTATCACTATCGCGCTCTGATCGACGTAATCGACAAGGTTCTGTATCGTTATCACATTGAGCTTTGATATCGAGTACATTACGGCTATGCCGAACGCAAGTCCGCCCAGAAGGTTCATCCACAAGGCTCTGAAGGCATTATTCATTGCCTCCTTAGTGCGCGTATAGCCTATGAGCAGGAACGAGGCTACGCTCGTTACCTCCCAGAAGAAGTATATCCACATCAGGTTCGACGACGCGACAAGTCCGAACATCGCGCCGAGGAACACAAACAGCATCGGGAAAAAGAACGTGCGTCTGTCCTTAAATTCCGTGTGGTGGTTGTGGTAATCCTTCATGTAACCCACCGCGTATATACATATCAGCGAGCCGACAAGTCCTATCAGCAGGAACATTATAACGGTGAGCTGGTCGCTGTAGAGGTTGTTCGTCTCTATATTGACTCTGCCCGACAGTTCGAACCACGCCATAAGTCCCGTTCCGACTACCGATAAAAACGGTGCGAAGAATTTTTTGTTTTTAATTCCGAGAATGATTATCATAATCATCATCAGAACCTCCGCGCCGAGCATTATGTGGTCGATTATGTGACTTTCCTCACCCGTCCACAGGTACAAAATATGCTCGTAGCCTTCCATTTCGGTGAAGTGCCAGAAGGCAAACGCGACAGCGGCAGCCATGATAAGACCGCAGCTTGTGTAAACCACTACTTTTCTTACCGTATTGTTTTTGACGCACGCCAGAACCGCGGCTGCCAGAAACGGAAACAGTATCAGAAAAACTATGTAATCCACATCCTCATCTCCTGTTCATTGTATTTATGCGTATCATTCTCTATTATACCATATTTGTCTTTATTTTTCAAGTTATATCATAATAAATTCACCGTTTTTTTGTGAGAAATTTAACGCAAAAAACGGCGTATGCTTTGTTACATACGCCGTTTTTAATTTCTTACGGCAAATCTATTTCTTCAAGGTGTTTCGCGGGCAGCTTTGTGGTCGAGTCTCTCACGAATTTCTTGACCGCTGCCGTACCTTTGGCTATGGGTATATTTGTACCCGCGCCTGCGACGCAGCCGCCCGGACAGCCCATTCCTTCTATAAGACAGCCGTCCTTTTTGCCCGCCTTCGCGAGCATGAGCATCTTTTGACACTCCGAAAGCCCCTCGACGTGTTCGATGTATACCTCCTCATTGGGGTAATACTCGTTTATGCACTGCTCTATCGCGCCCGCAACGCCGCCGGCTATGCCGTATCCTCTGCCCGCGCCAGTCGCGTCGTGAACGGGTTCTTCCTTGTCATAGGTGGCAAAGTCTATGCCCTTCGCGTCGAACATAGCGCTAAGTTCCTCGAACGTGATTACAAAGTCAACGTCGCTGCGCACCGTTCTGCGCGACGCCTCCAGTTTCTTTGCGGCGCACGGCCCTATGAACACGACTCGCGCGTTCGGTCTGCGCTGCTTTATCGTTCTCGCCGTCGCAACCATAGGCGTGAGCGAGTTTGAAACGGTGTCGGCAAGGTCGTTTAAGGTGCGCTTTGCAATCATCGCCCACGCGGGACAGCAGGAGGTCAAAAGAAACGGCAGCTCGCCCGTCTTTACCTTTTCAACGTAGTGGTGCGCCTCGGTTATCGCGCCTATGTCCGCGCCGAGCGCGACCTCGTAAACCTCCTTAAAGCCGAGGTCGAGGAGCGCGGCTTTGAGTTTCCAAAGCCTTACGTCGTCGCCGAACTGTCCGACGATAGCCGGCGCGACCTCCGCGACAACCTCGTCGCCCTTTTTGATAGCGCGTATAAGCTGGTATATCTGCGACTTGTCGGCAATCGCGCCGAACGGACAGCTTACCATGCACTGACCGCACGAAACGCACTTTTCGGGGTCTATCATCGCTCTGCCGCTCGCGTCCGTTCCTATGGCGTTTATGCCGCACGCCGACGCGCACGGGCGCATCTTGCGAGCAATCGCGTCGTAGGGGCAGATAGCCTTGCACTTGCCGCATTTTATACATTTCTCCTTGTCTATGTACGAGCGTCCGTCAACCATCGAGATAGCGCCCTTCGGGCATACCTCCATGCACGGGTGCGCGACGCAGCCGCGGCAGTTGTCCGTCACCTCGTACACGTTATGCTCGCACATATCGCACGCGGACGGTATTACCTGCATGAGCGGCGGCTCGTAGTATTTGTCGGAAATGTTACTGGCGCTAAGTCCGCTCGTAACGTGAACGGGCGCGTTTTCGGGGCGCAGCGAAAGTCCCATCGCAAGCCTTACGCGCTCGGACGCTATCGCCCTTTCGCGGTAGATGCTCTCGCGGTACTTCGGTACCTCCGTGGGCGTAATCGTGTACGGTATCGCCTCGATTTTATCGTTGATGTTGTCGATGTCGTCCGCCTCAAACGCGACCTTCGCGACCTCTTTTAAGACGTTGTGGCGTATTTGTGTAATCGGTGTTTCTATTCCTCTCATACGCGTCTCCTTTTCCGCAATTCAAACAAATCTTATAACTGTATTATTTAATCGTGCAGCTTTCTGTTGTCTATTACCCGCTTAGCCTTGCCTTCACTTCTCTCTATCGACTTCGGTCTTAACAGATGAACCTTCGCTTTAATGCCGAGCATTGACTGGAGCTGCGTTTCAAGCTTGCGCTTTTCCGCGTCAACGTCGCCCGTGAATTTCGGACTGAGTTCTACGTTGATGTCGAACGTGTCGGTATTGTTTACTCTGTCGACAACGATTTGATAATTCGGCGAAACCTCGATACTGTTCCTCAAAAGCACTTCCTCGATCTGCGACGGGAATACGTTTACGCCGCGTATGATAAGCATATCGTCGGTTCTGCCCGCCGGCTTTCTCATGCGCACGTGAGTTCTTCCGCACTCGCACGGGGAATAGTCGAGCGTACACAAATCGCGTGTTCTGTAGCGAAGGAGCGGCTGTCCTTCCTTTGTGATGGTGCTTAGAACAAGCTCGCCGAACGAACCCTTCGGCAGTACCTCGCCCGTGTCGGGGTCGATTATTTCGGGGATTATCATGTCCTCGCATATGTGCATACCCTGCTGCATCGAGCACTCGTACGAAACGCCGGGGCCCATTATCTCGGTCAGTCCGTATACGTCGTGCGCCTTTATGCCGAGAGCTTCCTCTATCTGATGACGCATTTCCTCCGTCCACGGCTCCGCGCCGAATATACCCGCCTTTAATTTAAGCTGGTTCTTAACGCCCATCTCCTTGACAGTTTCGCCTATGTACATCGCGTACGACGGGGTACAGCAAAGATGCGTGCTGCCGAGATCGCAGAGAAAGCGTATCTGTCTTTCCGTGTTGCCGGACGAGGTCGGAATAACCATAGCGCCGACCTTTTCCGCGCCCTGATGCGCGCCTAAGCCGCCTGTGAAAAGTCCGTAGCCGTACGATACCTGCACTATCGAATGGTCGTCGCCGCCCGCCGCGACAAGCTGACGCGCGAAACCGTTTGCCCAGTCGTCGAGGTCGTGGCGCGTATAGCCCGACACTATCTGCTTTCCCGTAGTGCCTGACGAGGCTTGTATTCTTACTATCTGCTTCTTCGGCACAGCCAAAAGCTGGAACGGGTAATAGTCGCGCAGATCCTGTTTTGTCGTGAACGGCAGCTTGGATAAGTCGTCGAGCGACTTGATGTCCTCCGGCTTTACGCCCGCGTCGTCCATGCGTTCGCGGTACATCGCGACATTTTCATAGACGCGCTTTACCTGCCACTGCAGCTGTTTTAGCTGATGCTCCTCGATCGCCGGTCGTTCCATACACTCGATTTCGGGTTGGAAATATCTTTCCATGGTTTTTCCTCCTTGTATTATAAATTTTTTAATTTTTCGTATTTATAAATTATATCCCAGCTCAAACGCCTTTAAATTAAGGTCGATAAACTTTTCGGGTACGGTTTCCTTTATTGTTTCGAGCCACACGGATTTTTCAATGTCGGTGCTTTTCGCCAAAAGCCCGATAAGCACTACGTTCACAGCCTTTATGCTGCCCGCTTTTTCGGCGGCGGAAAGCGCGTCTACCGTCTGCAGGTTTGCCTTTTCGGCTATCTTTTTTTCTATGTCGGCGGGGTACTCCATCGCGCCGGTTATTACGGGCATGGGGTTCATTTTCTGCGTGTTCGCAATCATCTTGCCGCCTTTTTTGAGGTACGGCAGCGCACGCATGGCTTCAAGCATTTCAAACGCGAGAATAATATCCGCCTCGCCCTTGCCGATTATCGGCGAGTAGACCTTGCCGCCGTATTTTACGTATGTGACGACGCTGCCGCCGCGCTGGCTCATACCGTGTACCTCGCTGACCTTTACGTCGTAGCCTTCCTTTATCGCGACGCCGCCGAGTATGCGGCTTGCCAAAAGCGTGCCTTGTCCGCCGACGCCTACTATCATTATGTTCATGTTTGTGTTTCCTTTCTTTGTATATTAGACTATAAATTGTGATTTATTTGTGTAAAACCCCTCCGACGCCTTCGGCGCCACCTCCCCTAGTAGGGGAGGCTCACGATATGCGGCGCTCACCGTATGGCTCCCCTATTAGGGGAGCTGTCACACGTAGTGTGACTGAGGGGTTTATGCGGGCTAACACGGTTCGCCCCTACATAAACGGGCTGTCGAGGGCGCCAGCCCCTACGGCGCACAATTTCAAAATTACGGGTGTAGGGGACGGCGCCCCCGACGTCCCACATTGCGTCCTCAAATCACAATCATCATTTCTCCTCAATCGCCCCGAACGGGCAAACGTTCGTACACAGACCGCAGCCGTTACACTGTGTTGTATCTATCTTCACGGTATCGCCCTCGACGGAGATTGCGGGGCAGCCGAGTTTCATGCACATTTTGCACTTCCTGCACTTATCGTTTATCTCGCAGTGACCCGAATACTTCTTCCGCATCGGCGGCAGCAGCGCGCACGGTCTCTGCGCTATAATTACGGACGGCTCTTCGCGCTCCGTTTCCTCTTTCACGACCTTCTCGAAATTCTTCACGTCGAACGGGTCGGCGACAACAACGTGTTCCACGCCGATAGACTTACAAAGCGTTATAAGATTTACCTGCGCCGTCGGCTCTTTGCGTATCGTGTAGCCGGTGGTCGGGTTGTCCTGGTGACCCGTCATGCCGGTTATCGAGTTGTCGAGGATGATCACGGTGTTGTTGCCCTTGTTGTAGACTATATCGACAAGCCCCGTAATACCCGAGTGCATGAACGTCGAGTCGCCTATTACCGACACGAGTTTTTTGTTAAACTCCTTACCTCTCGCCTTCGCCATACCGTGAGCCGCGCTTACCGACGCGCCCATACAAATCGTTGTATCGACGCTCTGCAACGGCGGAGCGGCTCCGAGAGTGTAGCAGCCTATGTCGCCCGAAACAACAAGTCCGAGCTTTTTCAAAACGTAGAACGTACCCCTGTGCGGACAGCCCGCGCACATTACCGGCGGGCGCACGGGAGTGGGTTCGTCTATCGCGTCAAATTCGGGCGGGTCGATACCGAGTACCGCCTTCTTTATCATCGCGGGCGTGTACTCGCCCTGCAGTGTAAACGCGTCCTTGCCTGTCACGTCTACGCCGAGCATTTTGCAGTGTTCCTCGATAATCGGGTCGAGTTCCTCTATGACGTAAACCTTGTCGTATTTTTCCGCGAAGTCCTTTATTTTCTTTTCCGGCAGCGGATAAATCACGCTGAGTTTTAAATAATCGACCTTATCCCCGAGCGCTTCCTTCGCGTACATATACGCTATACCCGCGCTTATTACGCCGATTTTCGAGCCGTTTTCCTCGACGCTGTTCAAATCCGTCGTTTCGGACATTTCCTTTAAAGCCTTAATTCTGTCCTCGACAACGACATGCCGCTTTATCGCGTTTCCCGGCATCATTACGTATTTCGCGGGGTCTTTTATGTAATCCTTCAGCGGTCTTGCGGCGCGTTCCTCCTCCTCGACAAGACTCTGCGAGTGGCTTACACGCGTTGACAGCCGTAAAAATACGGGCGTGTCGTACTTTTCGGACAGTTCGTACGCCGTTTTTGTGAACGATTTACACTCTCCGCTGTCGGACGGTTCGAGCATGAGTATCTTTGCCGCTTTCGCGTAGTGGCGCGAGTCCTGCTCGTTCTGCGACGAGTGCATACCCTGGTCGTCCGCGACGCACAGCACAAGACCGCCGTTTACGCCGGTGTAGCTTGCCGTGAACACGGGGTCAGCCATTACGTTAAGTCCGACGTGTTTCATGCACGACATACTTCTCGCGCCCGCTATCGACGCGCCGAGCGCGACCTCGCAGCCGACCTTTTCGTTCGGCGCCCATTCGACGTAAATATCGTCGTATTTTACTATGTTTTCGGTTATCTCGGTACTCGGCGTACCGGGATACGAGGAAACAACGCTTACGCCCGCTTCATACGCTCCGCGCGCGACAGCCTCGTTTCCGAGCATCAGTTTTTTCATGTTTGTTCCTCCGGTTAATTGTAATATACTTTAAATTATATTTTATCAAATATCGCATTTTTCGTCAAGCGTTATTAACAAAAAAATGGGGTAAATGTTTTACCCCATTTGGTTTTAATATACAAAATCGAATTCGAGATCGCCTATTCTCACCGTGTCGCCCTCGCGTATGCCCATGTTTATGAGATCCTCAATCACGCCGCGGTTAAGAAGTGCGCGCTGGAAGTACTGGAGCGATTCGCTGTCGGAGAAATTCACGCTGCCGCCGACGGCTTCTATCCACGAGCCGCTTATAACGTAAACCTCGTTGTCGCGCGTTATCTCGTAGCCCTTGCCGTCATCCGCAAACTCGTCCTCGTAAATGTCCATTTCCGGCTCAAACACCGTTACGGGCGGGAGTTTGGTAAGCTCCTCGTACGTTTTTTGCATAAGCTCCTTAACGCCCTTGTTCGTGGCGGCGGAGATTTCGTACACAGTCACGCCGCGCCGTTTCATTTCGGCGAGAAATTCATTGTACGCGTCCGCGTCCTGTATTATGTCGGTCTTGTTCGCCGCGACGATCTGCGGACGCTCTTCGAGAGCCATGTCGTACGCCGCAAGCTCCGCGTTTATAATGTCAAAGTCCTCTATCGGGTTTCTGCCCTCAACGCCCGAAATATCCACTACGTGAATGAGTATCCGCGTGCGCTCAATGTGGCGCAGAAATTCGTGTCCGAGTCCCACGCCCTCGCTCGCGCCCTCGATAATTCCCGGAATGTCGGCAAGCACAAAGCTGCGTCCCTCGCCCAAATCCACAACGCCGAGGTTCGGTTCGAGCGTGGTAAAATGGTAATCGGCGATTTTCGGGTCGGCTTTCGTCGTCATGGACAGAAGCGTCGATTTTCCGACGTTCGGGAAACCGACAAGTCCAACGTCGGCGAGCAGTTTAAGTTCGAGTATTATCTCACGCTCGTCGCCGGGCTGACCGTTTTTCGCAAAGTTCGGGGTCTGGCGCACAGCCGTTGCGAAATGCGCGTTGCCCCAGCCGCCGTTGCCGCCGCGTGCAAGCACAAAGTCTCTGTCCGTGGAGGACAGGTCGGCGATTATGCGGTTACTATCCGCATCGCGCACGACCGTACCCTGCGGCACTTTAATAATTATGTCGTCGCCCTTTTTACCCTTGCGGCGTTTACCCGCGCCGTCCGCGCCCGACTGCGCGGCGTATTTTCTCTTGTAGCGGAAGTCCATGAGCGTTGTCATACCCGTCTCGACGCGGAAAATAACGTCGCCGCCCTTACCGCCGTCGCCGCCGTCGGGTCCGCCGGCAGCCACATATTTTTCACGGCGGAAGGAAATCGCGCCGTTGCCGCCTTTACCAGCCTGTATGAATATTTTAGCCTTATCCGTAAACATATCCTTAACCTTTCCTGTCGTTTTCCCTGCATCCGTCGCAGCCCTCGCAGCCCTGCGAGCAGCAGCCTTTACCGGCGCGCTTGCGTTTTACCGTAACCGCCGCCGCTATTACAACGGCGAGCAAAATCACGCCGATTATTATAAAATCCATTGTATTCACATTATCACCTCATAACCCGACAGCCATACATATAAGCCGCACAACAAGCGCCGCCGCCCACGCTATGACGCACTGCCACACCGCTACGCCCGCCGCCCATCTGCCGCCGAGTTCTCTCTTAATCGAGGCTATCGCGGCTACGCACGGCGAATAGAGCAGGCTGAACACAAGCAGAGACGCCGCGCCCGCAGTGCTTAAAGCAGTTGTAACGCCGCCCGCGAACAGTACCTCGAGTACCGACACGACGCTTTCCTTCGCCATAAATCCACTTATGAGAGCCGTTACAATTCTCCAGTCGCCCAGTCCTATCGGCTTAAAAAGCGGCGCGATAAGTCCCGAAACGGACGCGAGTATGCTGCAGTCCGAGTCGGGGACGTACTGCAAATGCCAGTTAAAGCTCTGCATAAACCATATTATAACCGTCGCGATGAATATTACCGTAAAGGCGCGGGTCAAAAAGTCCTTCGCCTTTTCCCACAAAAGCTGCGCGACGTTTTTCGCCGTCGGCATACGGTAATTCGGCAACTCCATTACGAACGGCACGGGTTCGCCCTTGAATATCGTCTTTTTGTAAAGGAACGCCGCGAGTATGCCTATCACGATGCCCAAAAGGTAAATCCCCGTCATTATCGGCGCGGCGTATTTCGGGAAAAACGCGTTTACGAAAAACGCGTAAATCGGCAGTTTCGCGGTACAGCTCATAAACGGCGTTAAGATAATCGTCATTTTACGGTCGCGCTCACTCGGCAGCGTGCGCGTCGCCATTACGGCGGGTACGGAGCAGCCGAAACCAATGAGCATCGGCACAATACTCCTTCCCGACAGTCCTATTTTGCGCAAAAGCTTATCCATAAAGAACGCCACGCGCGCTATGTAGCCGCTGTCCTCCAAAAGTGAGAGGAAGAAGAACAGCGTCACTATTATCGGCAGAAACGACAGCACGCTGCCCACTCCCGCGAAAATTCCGTCCGTTATCAGTCCGCGTATAACGCCGCTGACGTTCGCGCTTTCGAGCGCGTTTTCGGTAATCGCGGCGAGCGCGTCTATGCCCGACTCCATGAGCGACTGCAGCCACGCGCCGATCACGCCGAAGGTCAGGTAAAACACGAGCGCCATAATTATCACAAACATCGGTATCGCGGTGTATTTGCCCGTCAGTATGCGGTCTATTACCTCGCTCCTTTTATGTTCCTTGCTCTCCTTCGGCTTTATCACGCACGCGGCGCACAGATTTTTAATGAACGAGAAACGCATATCGGCTATCGCGGCGCTACGGTCAAGACCTCTCTCCTTCTCCATTTGAAGGATTATGTCCTCGATTATCGCCTTTTCGCGGTCGTCAAGCTTTAACTGCTCCATGATGAGGCTGTCGCCCTCTACAAGCTTGCTCGCCGCAAAGCGAACGGGTATGCCCGCGCTCTCGGCGTGGTCGTCTATGAGGTGCATTATCGCGTGCAGGCAGCGGTGAAGCGCGCCGCTGTGATCGGCAGCGTCGCAGAAGTCCTGTCTGCCCGGTTTCGCGTTGTGTTTTGCAACGTATATCGCGTGGTCTATAAGTTCGCCCACGCCCTGATTTTTGGCAGCCGAAATCGGCACGACCGGCACGCCGAGAATGTCCTCCATTGTGTTTATGTCCACGCTGCCGCCGTTGCCGACGACCTCGTCCATCATGTTGAGCGCGACTACCATCGGCACATCCATCTCGAGAAGCTGCATCGTGAGGTACATATTGCGCTCGATATTCGTCGCGTCAACGATGTTTATTATAGCCGTGGGCTTATCCTGCATCACGAAATTGCGCGACACTATTTCCTCGCTCGTGTACGGCGACATCGAGTATATGCCCGGAAGGTCGGTCACGAGCGTGTTCGGGTGTCCTTTTATTACGCCGTCGCGTCGGTCTACCGTTACGCCGGGGAAGTTGCCGACGTGGCGGTTCGAGCCTGTAAGCTGGTTGAAAAGCGTGGTTTTGCCGCTGTTCTGGTTGCCTACGAGGGCGTATGTAAGCGTCGCGCTGTCGGATAGCGGCTTGCCGTTCCTTGCGCGGTAGGACGCTTTCTCACCGAGTTTCGGGTGGTATTTTACGCGTCTGTCTCTGCCGTCCTTCCTGCCGGTGCGCTCCTCTATCGGCGACACGTCTATCTGTTCCGCGTCGGCGAGACGCAGCGTTAGTTCGTAGCCGTGTATGCTTAGCTGTATCGGGTCGCCCATCGGCGCAAGCTTTACAAGCGTCACCTGCGCGCCGGGTATCACGCCCATGTCGAGGAAGTGCTGCCTGAGCGCTCCTTCCCCGCCTACTCTCTCTATGACGGCGCTTTCGCCTTTTTTTAATTCCTTTAACGTCATATGCTGCTCCTTGTGGTTGGTGGTGTTGCGGGCGGCCGATGACCGCCCCTACGATACCGTTGTATTCGGGTTGTCGGAAACGGGCGACCGCGAGGGTCGCCCCTACGGCGTACATTTTTATGTAGGGGCGACCCTTGCGGTCGCCCGCGGGCTGTCGGGGCGTCAGCCCCTACGGATGACCCCCTCTACGAGGGGGTCGAAATCTTTGATTTCGGGGGGTGTAGGTTTATTGCCGCACAATACCCCCCCTAAACTTGCAAGCAAGTTTAGACCCCCTCAGTGAGGGGGTCATGCGGGCGGATAATATCCGCCCCTACGATGATCGCCCCTATTCAATATTAGTGTACCATTTTTTCTGCTCGGTATCAAGTCCCAAATTACACGTAAGCAAAAAAATACCGCTCCGGAATGACCGGAGCGGCGATAAATTCAAAATCAATCGGCATAAACGCTGCACTGCGTCTTATCTCTGCCCTTTCTTTCAAACTTTACCTTACCGTCGATAAGAGCGAAAAGCGTATCGTCGCTGCCCTTTCCGACGTTGTTGCCGGGATGTATCTTCGTTCCTCTCTGTCTTACAAGAATGTTGCCGGCAAGTACGAACTGACCGTCCGCTCTCTTCGCGCCGAGTCTCTTGGACTCACTGTCACGGCCGTTCTTCGTGCTACCCATACCTTTTTTATGAGCCATTTAAAACACCTCGTTTCCCAGTAAATAATCGTGTTTGAACTTATGCGTTGATTTTTGTTATTTCAACCTTTGTAAAGGGCTGTCTGTGACCCTTCTTGGTACGCTCGTTCTTCTTTCTCTTCATTTTGAAAACGTAAATTTTCTTAGCCTTACCGTTCTTTATTACCTTCGCCTCAACGGTAGCTCCTTCCACTGTCGGAGCGCCCACCTTTACATCCTCGCCTTCGCCCGCCATGAGCACCGTGTCGAATGTAACGGTATCGTTTTCCTCTGCGTCAAGCTTTTCGATAAAGAGCGTGTCGCCCTCGGATACCTTGTACTGCTTTCCGCCCGTTACGATAATTGCGTACATTGCTGCACCTCCTTATATTATAATGGAGACTCGCTATTAAGGTATTGCATGGCAATTTAAGACCTTTTCTATGCGGTCACTCGGGTATTTTAACACAAACAAGCCGTGTTGTCAAGTGTTTTTTACTCGTCCTTTACATTTATCAGAACGCCCACCGACGGCTTGGGATAAACGCTCACCGTCATTTCCGGCAGCCACTCGCCGACAGCCGTTATGTTGCGTATCTGGTCTACCTTTACGGCGTTTAAGATGAACATAATATCGCTCTCGCCGTTCTTTACGCGGTTAAAGCAGGCGTTGTAGCTGCGCGACTTATGTACGTACTCGTCGTACTCCTCCTCGTCAACGTGCAGAACCTCATCGATTACAAGCTTGTTGAGCGCGACGATGTCGAGGTGGCAGTATTCCTTCGACATCTCGGGGTATACCTCTTTTTTGATGTAGTCGTCGTCGGTCAAAATCATTCGGTAGAAGTAGTTGCCGCCGCAGTACGCCGAAATCCTCGTTTCGTTCTTTACCGTGAC
Source organism: uncultured Clostridia bacterium (assembly GCA_947631235.1). Taxonomy (GTDB): domain Bacteria; phylum Bacillota; class Clostridia; order UBA1381; family UBA1381; genus Hominilimicola. Next base: position 156,037 of record CANRKO010000004.1, read on the forward strand.
TATCTGCTTAATCATCGTCTGCAGGAGTTCCTCGTCGGTGCTGTCAACGATTATTTTCTCGACCTTAAAGTGATCCTGCGAGTTCGCTATGAACATCGCCTCACTGAACTTTCTCGGCGTTTTCACCGACCTGTGTACGGGGAGCATCACAAGTCCGTCCGACTTGGAGTTTGACAGCGATACCATCGCGTAATTGTACGCCTCCTCGCCCGTGTGGTTCGGGTTGTTCGCTTTCATGTAATTTCTGTACTGCAAACACGTCTCGTAGCGCGTCTGACCGTCCGTGATGTAAAGCGGCATATCCTTAAATTGGTCAACGATAAAGTCTATCGTCTGCTTATCGGAAATTATCCACAATCTCTGATGAATATTCTCGCCCGACTTCTCGACCGACGAAAATTCAACGTCCGGCTTTTCCTCATGTATTTTCGTCATGAGGTTGTAAAGCTCTTTTTCCTTCTCGACGTACAGGCAGTTTATAAGGCTCAGGTCAGCGTTTGTAGCCGCGAGCAGCTCGTAACGGTCGCCCATAGATACCTCGTGCGGCTTTTCGCACGGCATTATAACGCCGCTGCCGTAATCTTTAAGTTCCACGAGCGCAACAAAACTTGCGTTTGAGTACTGCGTGCCGCCGACGTCTATTGTCTGCTCGTACATATAAATTACCGGCTCCTTGTCGCGCACGAGTATCTCGTTCTCTATCCATGTGTACAGATGATTTTTCGCTCTTGTGAATATATTGTCCTCGTGCGTATCCTCCGCCGTCTTTCTGCCTGTGAACAGTCTTACGGAGTTGTACGGGCTCTTTTCGTAGAAGGCGTCCTTGTCCTCCTTGGTCATGTTGTAGTACGGCGGCGATACTATCGACGAGAGCGAGCCCACCTTTTCCTCGTTGTATCTGTAGCCGCGGAACGGTTTTATATTTGCCATTTTTACCAAACCTTTCTGTCCCATAAACCGTGTTCTATCTAAATTTAAGCGCATTTACACTAATTATCATAATATATCTTATAATACAATCGCCTTTTCGTCAACATTTTTTTGTGTTACTTTTTCATTACAGGCGATTTTTCTCAATTTTGCACAAAAAGAACCGCCGCAAAAATCTTGCAGCGACTCTTTATGCCCATATGCTTTAATATCTGTTGTAAATTTGCCCTCTGTTTCCGGCATTGACTATTGTAATAATCAGTTTATCATTGTCGATTTGGAACAGTATTCTGTAATTTCCCACTCTGAGCCTGTACTTGTCGGTGGTTTCGACATGAACTATATCTCCGTGCGGCAATCGTTCAATGGCCTCAATTATCCTTATTTGTTGATTTCTGGGCTGTTTTTGAATGAATTTCAATGCCTTTTTCTTGTATATTATTGTATACTTCATTTCGTCAACCCTAAAATACTCCGCACTTCCTCGGATGTGTATTCCTCGTCGTTGTCAATCTCACTGTCAGCCGCGAGTTTTAAGTCGTATTCGTCAGATTTCTCGGAAAGTCCGTTTATCCCTTCGAGAATATTTATAACAAATAAAATTTTTCCATCGTCCATTTGACTTATGAGGTCGATTGCCCGTTCTTTGTTTGACATCATAATCACGCTCCTTTATATAGTTATTGTACCAGAAAGTTTTTTTAATATCAAGAGTTATTTGATTTTTCCACGCCAAAACAAAAAAATACAGTTTTGACTTATAATTAAACGGTTTTTCGATGTTTTTTCGGTCAATAATAATCATGTACTCAGAAAAATCGGAGGTAGAAAAATGAGCAACACATCGGGATTTTTTAAAGGTATGGCGACGGGTCTTATCGTGGGCGCAACGACGGCTATCATACTTGACCCGCTTAACGAACGCGAGAGGAAAAAACTCGCGAAGAAAACGGAGGGTGTTTTCAAAAACATCGGTTCCGTTATCGACACTGCGGTCGGCATGATGCGCAGTTAAATTTAAAACGGGGCTGCCGTGCAGTCCCGTTTTTCTTTCGTATATTATCCTTCGTCAACGTCGCGTCCGAGGTATTTCGCGACGGAGTAAACGTCCTTGTCGCCGCGTCCCGAAAGGCATATGACAAGTATTTCGTCCTTTTTCATTTCGGGCGCGATTTTTTTAGCGAGCGCTATCGCGTGTGCCGATTCTATCGCCGGTATTATGCCCTCCGTTTTGGACAGGTACATAAACGCGTCCACCGCTTCCGCGTCGGTTATCGGGTAATACTTCGCTCTGCCCGTTTTCGCGAGGTTCGCGTGTTCGGGGCCTATGCCGGGGTAATCGAGTCCCGCCGATATTGAATATACCGGCATTATGTTACCGCCCTTGTCCTGCAGAAACAGCGACTTCATACCGTGCAGCACTCCGACGCTTCCTCCGGCAATCGTCGCGGCGTGTCTGCCCGTTTCGACGCCGTCGCCCGCCGCTTCCGCACCGTAAAGCTTTACCGACGGTTCGTCTATAAAGTCGGCGAACATTCCTATCGCGTTCGAGCCGCCGCCCACGCACGCCATTACCGCGTCGGGGAGTCTGCCCTCCGTTTCCATAAGCTGTGCGCGCGTTTCCTTGCTTATAATGCTCTGGAAATGCTTTACAATCGCGGGGTACGGATGAGGTCCGACAGCCGAGCCGAGTACGTAAAACGTGTCGTCCGCGTGAGCGGTCCACGAACGCAGCGCTTCGTTCGTCGCGTCCTTCAGCGTTCCCGTGCCGGACGTTACGGGATGCACCTGCGCGCCCAGAAGGTTCATGCGGAACACGTTTAGCGACTGCCTTTTCGTGTCCTCGATACCCATGTAAACGTCACATTCAAGTCCCAAAACAGCCGCGAACGTCGCGGTCGCGACGCCGTGCTGACCCGCGCCCGTTTCGGCTATCACCTTTTTCTTGCCCATACGCTTTGCCAAAAGGCACTGACCTATCACGTTGTTTATCTTATGCGCGCCGGTGTGGTTTAAGTCCTCTCGCTTTAAATATATCTTCGCTCCGCCGAGATCCTTCGTCATTTTCTCGGCGTAATACAGAACGGACGGTCTGCCCGTGTACTGCTTATGGTAATAGTTAAGCTCCTTTAAAAATTCCTCGTCGTCCTTGTACTTGTTGAACGCCTCCTCCAAATGTATAAGCGCGTTCATAAGAGTTTCGGACGCGTACTGTCCGCCGTACTCTCCGTACCTTCCCTTCTTGCCCACTATTCTCTTCTCCTCTCAAATTACATAGTTCCCGTCTATTTTATCAGATTTCGCCGCATATTACAAGTGTTTTTTTATTTTATTCCTTGACGTTTCGCCGACCGTGGATTATAATATAGGTAGAATATATAGGTATTGGGGGAATACATATGCCGTCACGCAAAAAGCTTGAAGATATTGAATATAATGTTTTCCGCAAACACGGTCAGCATGGCGGTGACGATGACGACGGAATTCACGACGCCGGTTGTCTCACAATACTCGCCGGCATTATTGTGACGGTGATTGTCCTTGTCGCGATCGTGGGCTTTATGCAGATAGGCAGGAACGGCCCTACGGCGCACTGCGCCGCGCCGGGATGCTCGAACAAGCCAAAGCCCGGCGGCAGCTACTGCTGGCTGCACAGCTCGTCGTACAACACGCACGGCGGTAGTAAGGATATAGAACAAACTCCCTCTTCCTCCGACGACTCCAAGTCGGACGAAAAATCAAACAAAAAAATATGGGAGGGCAGCACCGGCAGACATGAGGCTCCCCAGTCCGGCAGCGTTATAAATTAAGGCATATAAAAACAGAGCGGTAAGCCGGAGAGTCTTCAATAAAATGGTGATAATTTTCGTATCTTTATTTAGGAGCATTCTTAGTTTGCGCAGTTTTGATTTCACATAAAAAGCAACACGGCTTTGTATAGATCCTGTGTTGCTTTTTCTTATTATGAATGTAACAAATCTAACCAATTGGAACTTCCACTGCACTACATACCGGTCGCATACCATCTATGTCGTTCCAGACAAATACCTTGGCGTAATCTGCACTATCTGCATTTACTGTAATAGACTTTGAGGTGTCTCCCGAATGTATATTATCGGTGTTAATTCCTGTTAATGCACCTTTTTTGTATAATACAGCAACTAATAAACTGTCATTTTGAATATTCTGCAGGGAAATACTAAAGTGATAATTGCTGTCTACCTGAACATTATTGATTGCAGGAGATGGGATTTCATCTGCGTTAAAATAAACTGTTGCATTTGAAAGCATATAATTTATATCTTCTATAACAACCATATCCCACTCCTCTTGTGAACCTGAAAAATATATGTTTGCAGAATTCGAAGTGTCGTTGAATGATCCAAAGGTTGCATATTCAATCTTTTTTATACTGTTAGGAATAAAAATATTTGTAATGTTGGTGCAACCCCAAAATGTACCTCCCACAACTTCTGTCATTCCATATGATAAAGTTACATCTGTCAAACTTGAACAACCTTGAAAAGCACTCTTACCTATAGACTTCACACTATTAGGAATGGTAATATTCCTCAAACCCGAGCAGCTAAAAAAAGCGTTTTCTTCAATCTCAATCACGCTGTTAGGAATGGATACCCCTACCAGATCGGCACAGCCTTCAAACGAGCCCGCTTTTATATATTTTGTAGTATCGGGTATATTATATACGGGATTGGCAGCATCTTTTGCATATGCAATCAACTCTGTTTGCGATTTATCAAACAGAACACCATCTATATCCGAGTAATACTTATTGTTACTATCGACATTGATGTTTAGAAATCCGCACTCCATGAAGGCATTACCATCTATATGTTGAACACTGGCAGGAATATCAAGCGACTGCAATGATTTGCATCGTTGAAACGCCTGATAGCCTATTGTAATTAAATTTTGAGAAAGATATATTGTTTCTATATTATTGCATCCATAAAATGAAATAGGTGATATTTCCAATACACTATCCGCCATAATTACATTTCTTAAAGCTTTACAATTTAGAAATGCTTGCTGGCAAATGCTTGTTACACCGTCTTCTATTATTACATCCGTTATTTCGTCACATATACCGAAGTCATACCATTGATTATCAGTAATTGATCCGGAACCGCTGATTGTGAGAATCCCGTCGGCAAACTCCCAAAAAACTCCATCACCACATTCGCCGTTTATTATAAATCCATCATACTCAGAAGCTTTTATTGGGCATGGAAATAACAGTATACATACCATAATCAACGATGTTATAATTGTCTTCTTGTTCATAAAAATGCCTTCTTTCGTTTAAAATTTTAAATATTATTAATCATATAATCATAATGACTGTATAGTATATTTTATCATAATCATTTTGACTATACAATATATACAATAAACAAAATTGGGAGTGTATTTTATGAATCTTGACTATAAATCTATTGGAAAACGCATTCGCGAAGAACGAAAACTACAGCATTTATCTCAAGAGCAACTCGCGGAAAAAGCAAGCTTGTCAACTGTTCATCTAAGCCATATAGAAACGGCAAATACCAAGCTTAGCCTGCCGGCACTGATAAATATAGCCAACGCACTTAGAGTAGCCTCGGATGCTTTGCTTTGTGATAGTCTTGTAGCGTCTGAAAAAGCTTATAAACATTCTATATTGTCCGAATTGGATGATTGCTCCAATAAAGAACTTAAATTATTGTCTGATTCGGTAAAGGCAATTAAAAAATCTTATAGGAGTTTATAAAACATACTTCCACTATCATGTGGCATAATAAAAACGGTCTATCATCTTGAAAATGACAGACCGTCTTTTAATTCAAACTGACTTAACAGCGTTCACTTTTTACTTTATTACTCTTACCTTCATAACATCGTCAAGAGCGTTCAGTTTGTCCACAATGTCCTGAGTAACCTCGTGGTCGGTGTTGATGATCGTGTACGCAATCTCGCCGCGCGAGCCGTTAATCATGTCGGAAATATTCACGCCCGAAAGCACCTCGGTAAAGCGTGCGATAACCGTCGGAAGGTTCTTGTGCTTTATCGTTATTCTGCCGACCTTGTCGTTCGGGAGCGTTACGTTCGGGAAGTTTACGCTGTTTGTGATGTTGCCGTTTTCGAGGTAGTCCTTTATCTCGTCGGCAGCCATTACCGCGCAGTTATCCTCGGACTCGGCTGTTGACGCGCCGAGGTGGGGTATGTTTATAATACCCTCGTGGTTCACCGTCTCGCTGTCGGCGAAGTCAACGACATACTTTCTCACCTTGCCGTCCGTAAGAGCCTTAACGATGTCGGCGTTGTTTACAAGTCCGCCGCGTGCGAAGTTAAGGATAATCACGCCGTCCTTCATCTGTGAAAGAGCCTCGGCGTTGATTGTGTTCTTCGTGGAGTCGAGCAGCGGAAGGTGCAGCGTTATAAAGTCAGCCGCGGCGTATACCTCGGCGGGTGACGACGCGGTTTTTACGTGTCTCGAAAGCTGCAGCGCCGCGCCTACCGAGAGGTACGGGTCGTAACCTATCACGTCCATGCCGAGCGATATTGCCGCGTTCGCGACAAGCACGCCTATCGCGCCCAGACCGATAATACCGAGCGTCTTGCCCTTTATTTCCGTTCCGGCAAAGTTTGACTTGCCCTTCTCGACCTGCTTGTCAACGTCGTCGCCTTCAAGCGTGTTAGCCCACTCGATACCGCCTATGATATCGCGCGACGCGAGGAGCATACCCGCGATAACAAGCTCTTTAACGGCGTTTGCGTTCGCGCCCGGTGTGTTGAACACGACAATGCCCTTTTCGGTGCATTTGTCGATTGGGATGTTGTTCACGCCCGCGCCTGCTCTCGCGACAGCTTTGAGGCCCTTCGGCAGCTCCATGTCGTGCATTTTGTAGCTGCGCAGAATTATGCCGTCAACCTTCTCCGCATTCACGTCGTCGGTTATTGTGTATCCCTCGCCGAGACGGTTAAGTCCGCACTCCGCGATTTTGTTTAACGTAAGTATATTAAACATTGTATTTCTCTCCTATTATTTATTTTCTGCCTCAAACTTCTTCATAAATTCAACCAGCGCCTCTACGCCCTCTATCGGCATAGCGTTGTAGATGCTCGCTCTCATGCCGCCGACGGTTCTGTGACCCTTGATGTTGATAAAGCCCGCAGCCTTTGCCTCCGCGACAAACTTCGCGTCCAGTTCCTCGTCGCCCGTAACGAACGGTATGTTCATAAGCGATCTGTCCTCGGGAACGACCGTACCCTTGAACATTTCCGAGCTGTCAAGGAAATCGTAAAGGATTTTTGCCTTCTTCTCGTTTATCTTCTGCAGCTCCTTAACGCCGCCCTTGTCCTTTATCCACCGGAGAACGAGACCGAGCATATAAATGCCGTATGTAGGCGGTGTGTTGTACATCGAGCCGTTGTCGCGGTGAATTGAATACTTGAACATCGTCGGCGTGCCTTCAAGCGTGTCGCCGATAAGGTCGTTTCTTACGATTACGAGCGTAACGCCCGCCGGTCCGAGGTTCTTCTGCGCGCCCGCGTAGAGGATACCGAACTTGTTAATATCAATTTCCTCCGCCATTACGCACGATGAAATGTCCGCAACGAGTACCGCGTCGGTGTCGGGGATCTTCTTTTCGGTGTAGTGCGTGCCGTAAATTGTGTTGTTATAGCAAATGTAGCAGTAGTCGGCGTCGGGGTCGAACATGCTCTTGTTTGTCTCGGGAATGTACGAGAACGTCTTATCCGCCGACGACGCGACCTTGTTGACCTTGATGTATCTCTCGGCTTCCTGTGCCGCCTTCTTCGCCCACTGACCCGTTATGATGTAGTCAGCCTTGCCCGACTTCGTGCCGAGGTTCATCGGGATTGCCGCGAACTGTGACGACGCGCCGCCCTGCAAAAACAGTACCGTGTAGTTGTCGGGTACGTGCATAAGCTCTCTTACGAGCGCCTCCGCGTTATCTATGATTGCCTGATATTCCTTCGAGCGGTGGCTCATCTCCATAACCGACTGACCCGTCGAGCCGTACTCCGTCATTTCGGCTGCCGCCTTTTCAAGTACCTCGAGCGGGAGCATCGAGGGACCCGCCGAAAAATTATAAACTCTGCTCATTTTTATAGCCTCCGTTTGCTTTAAATTTTTCAAATCGGTTACAATTATATCTCAAATCGGCTTAATAGTCAACAATTTTTAAATAAAGAGTGTTAGAAATTTGACAAGATTAGTCTTATTTTTTTCATCATTTTGTATAGTTTTCGACCGCCTCGGCTATCGCCCACGCGATTTTTGACCTGTATTGCTCGTCGTTGAGTTTCTTTTCCTCGTCGGGGTTCGACAAAAAGCCGCACTCGGCAAGTATGGCGGGAACGGGCGGATTTTTCATCAAAAACAGGCTCGCGTCAGCCGTTTTGACGGCGTGCGTTTCCGCGCCCGTGACGGAGCCTATTTTCTTTTGTATCGCGTCGGCGAGTTCCTCCGCGTCGGGGTGGCTTTTGTCGTAAAAAATGTGCAGACCGCTTACCTTCGGGTCGCCGAAGGAGTTCATGTGTATGCTCAAAAATAAGTCCGCGTCGCTTTTTTCAATGATTTCGCGCCGTTTCTTCATGTCGGAGATTTTCATTTTGCGTATCGTGTCCGCGCTCTCGTCCTGTAAGCCGCTGTCGCCCTCGCGCGTCATTATGACGGCGTAGCCCTTACTTTCCAGTACCTCGCGCAGTTTTTCCGTTATCGCGAGGTTCACGTCCTTCTCCTCCGTTCCGCTTACGCCCACAGCCCCGCCATCGGGTGAGCCGTGACCTGCGTCAAGTATTACTTTAAACGGCTGCGCGGAAAAGGTTTGCCTTACGTGCGCGCTGTCGCGTATGCAGCATACCACGGAAAACGCGAATACAAGCGCGACCGCCGCAATCGTTACTCTTTTTCTCTTAAACATAGCTGTCCCCTCCCGTATATTTCTATGCGGAAGGGGACGTGATAATGCGCTTTACAAGCCGATAAATATAATTTTATCCATTAAATTTTAGGTTGACTTTATCCTAAAAACGTATTATAATAAATATATAAAACATGATTGGAGTGCAGATTTATGAACATCGACACAAACACAATGGTTTCCATTTCCGAGGCAAACCAGAATTTTTCAAAAGTCGCTCATCTCGTTGACCAATACGGCAGCGCTGTTATTCTCAAAAACAATACGCCGCGCTATCTGATTTTGGAGTTTAATCAGGCTGACGAAAAGCTGTCGGCTCCCGCGGACGATGTGCTTGCGGCTTCGGAAAAGCTTATAGCGCGCAATAAAGCCGTATATGAGGAGCTTGCGAAATGAGAGTACTGACAAAACAGCAAATATTGTTTTTGCATGACCGATTGATAAAAACCTTCGGCGGTTCAGATTTAATTCGTGATGAGAGACTGCTTGATTCTGCAGTAAATGCGCCGTTTCAAACCTTCGGAGGATCCGAATTATATCCGTCGCTGCTCAATAAAGCTGCCCGCCTATGCTTTGAGCTTGTTAAAAATCACCCATTTGCAGACGGAAACAAGCGTGTAGGCACTCATGCCATGCTTGTATTTTTATCAATTAACGGTGTTGAATTGGAGTATAGGGATAATGAATTGATTGAACTGATATTGTCCGTCGCGTCAAGCGAGAGTGACGACAAACATATACTCCGGTGGCTTCAACAGCATATTATTTAAGAGCATCTGCAGTTACTCTTTTTCTCTTAAACATAGCTGTCCCCTCCCGTATATTTCTATGCGGAAGGGGACGTGATAATGCGGTGTGATTTATTTACCTATCATTTCATTCATGCTGCCGGTTCTGTAGCCGCCCAAATCGAGCGACACATATGTAAAGCCGAGCGATTTAAGACGGTCGTGAACCTTCTCGTACACGCCGAGCATTTTCGGAAAGTCGTTCTTCAAAATTTCAATGCGAGCCATCATTCCGTGAATACGCACACGCGACTGCAAAAATCCCATACCGCGCAGGAACCGTTCCGCCTCGCCGACCATACCGAGTTTATCCTCGGTTATCGTTTCACCGTACACGAACCGCGACGCAAGGCAGGCGTACGACGGCTTGTTCCACGTGTCAAGCCCCATTTGTTCCGACAGGGCGCGAATCTCGCTTTTTGTGAGATTTACGCGGCGCAGCGGGCTTTTTATGCCGAGTTCCTCAACAGCCGCAAGCCCGGGGCGGTAGTCGCCCGTATCGTCAACGTTGGAGCCTTCGGCGATATGTTCTATGCCGATTTTTTTCGCCTCGGCGCGTATTTTCGTAAACAGCGCGGTTTTGCAGAGATAGCAGCGGTTTTCGGGATTGTCCGCGAACCCTTCCACGCCGAACGGCTCAAAGTCAACCGTAATCTGACGTATGCCCTCTTTTTTGCAGAACTCCGCAGCCTCGTCCGTTTCGCTTTGCGGGAACAGGCACGACCGCGCCGTCACCGCGGCGCAGCCGTCACCCAAAACGTCATGCGCCGCCTTTAAAAGAAACGTCGAGTCCACACCGCCCGAAAACGCGACGGCAAGGCTGCCGAGCGATTTTATATACTCGGTCAGCGCGTTGTACTTTTCATTCATGGAATACACTTCCTCACAATCAATAATGTCAATTTTTCACTTTCCGCTGCGGCTGCGCCTTAATACCCTTGGTCGTCGATGAGCCACTTGCCGTCCTTGCCGTCACGGATTAAAATCATGCCCCAATCGGTATATTCGCCCTCGTTCCATGCTCCGTGGTCAGTGCTGCCCTCGGGGAATGAAACGGTGAAATCCATTCTGAACACAATTACGTCCTCGTATTTTGTGCCGTTTACACTGCCCGCGCCGTATTTGATATAATTTTCACGCTCCACATCGTAGGGATCGTAACGAATGGCGTCTATAGTGATTGTTTCATCGCCCCATACCTCCATATTCGGCGAGTCCTCCCATGTTGTTGTCGCCAGCATCGCCGCTCTGTCGTGCGCCTCTCTTGCGCGGTAGTATTCCTCCACGACCGCTCCCGCCGCCGCGACCTCCGCGTCGGTAAACGGCGGCGCGCCGTAAACTTCATCATAAGTATTGGTGATTATCTCGTTCCCGTTCGTCGTGAACGTCACCCAATCCGCTGCCGTAATTACCGCGAAAAACGTTTCGTCGGTTCCCGTGGGATTTATCTCCCATTCGTCGGGGCGAATACATTCCTCACCGCGGAAGTTTTTTAAATAGTTTACGCCCTCAAATATCCTCGTAAAATTTTCAATGTTGCGCCAGGAGTTTGTAAACAGCTTGTGCTTTGTTTCCAATTCCTGATTTTGAGTGGAAACAACAAGAATGACTTTACCGTTATTGTCCGTAACGATGCGCTTTACCTTTTTACCGGGATTTTCGTTTGTGTACTTATCCTGCTCCGCCGCCGTGCCGATTACGACCTCCTCGCCTTTGGCGTAATAGCTTTCGGGGTCGGTCGGCTTTATAACGTTCAGCCTGAAATCCGCAAACGACGAATAATACTGCATAATTGCCATAAAGCTTTCTATCGGCGCGTACATCACGCCGTCCACGATTACGGGACGGTTATTCGACGCGTACATTTCACGTTCGCCGAACGTTATCGAGGTGAAAGACCCCTCAGTAGCGTCAAAGCTGAAAAATCTGAAATAGCTGCCCTCCGTTCCCGTAGGAATCGGAGTTGTTTCCTCATCCTCCGGCATCGTTACCGTCGCAACGCCGTTTGCGTACGAAATATCGGTGTAGCCGAAACCGTTAAGCGTTTCGCGCAGCGGCAGATAGTAGTCACCATTGTAAATAAACGGCTCATGCGCGGTCTCAATCAGCCTGTCGCCGTCGTAAATTTCGTATTTTATAACGTTTCCGTCATTATTGCTGCCGCCGAGCACACCGTCGGCAAGTACGCCGCCCGCGAATACCGCCGCAGCCGTCATAGCGACCGCGAGACACGCGGACAGCGCACGCGTCGCTTTTCCTATTACCCTTTTATCCTTAATCATAGTAAATCTCCTCCTTAAAACCCTTTTACCGCCCGTCATTCCCGTTGTGAGGGGAATGGTGCGTTTGCCGTTTGAAAGGAGAGCGAGAATGGTGTCAATGTAGCCTGTTTCCTCGCCGCGCGTCATGCCCGACGTTACAGCCGCGTCGCATGAAATTTCACATTCCGTGTTCACGCGCGCCGCCGTAAAATACACCGCCGGATTGAACCAGTGGACGCACTTCACAACGGCGGCAAGCCACTTGTAGAGAATGTCGCCGCGCTTTAAATGCGTCGTTTCGTGCAGCAGCACGTAATGGAGCTGCTCGTCGCTTAGGTCCGTGTCCGGCATCAAAAGCGTCGGACGGAACACGCCGACTATGAGCGGCGACGCGATACTTCCCGAGCGGCGCACCGTCACGCGCCGTTTTGTGTACCGCGCAAGCTGCGGCAGATCGGTGACGTATGAGGATTTCCTCATTCTGCGGCAAAACAGCGCGTAACCCGTAAGCCTTGTCGCGAAAAGTGCGGCTGCGGTGATAACCCATATGTACGCGAGCGCGTTCATTACGTCGTCCGCCTTCGCGCCGAACGGCTTGCCCGTTGCACGCACGGGTTCGATGTTTACCGGCTCGGCTTCCGTTTGTGCCGCTGCCTGTACCGTCGCGGCGTTATCCGTCGCCGCCGCGTCGGTTTCGGTCACGGTCACGGGAGCAGGGCTCACTGTTTCACGCACGCGGTGCGGCAGCGAAATACGCGCCGGACACAGCATGACAACCATTACCGCGAGCCATACGTAATAATTCCAGCCAGCCGAGAACCGCCGCTTTGTGAACGGGTGCGCGAGCGCGATTATTAGCGTCAGAACGCCGCCCGCAAGTGAGGTAACAAGCGCGGCTTTGAATATTTCCGTCATCATAGCCTATTCCTCCCTGTCGTCGAAAATAGCCCTCAATTCCTTTACATCCTCTTCGGAAAGCGTTTCCTCCTCGAAAAGCGATGCGGCAAGTTCCTTTGCCGAACCGTCGTAGAGCGACCGTATCAGCGACCGCGTCTGCGCGCGGCGGTAGTCGCGTTTTGAAATGAGCGGCGTGTAGTAATACATGTTGCCGCGCTTTTCCGATGTGACCGCGCCCTTTTCGCAAAGCCGCGTGAGGAAGGTGGAAATCGTCGTGCGTTTCCAGCCCTTGCTTTCAACAGCTTTACCTATGTACTGCGTGTTGACAGCTTCTCCCGCTTTCCACAGAACCTTCATAATCTCCAGTTCCGCATCTCCTATACTGATATTTCCCGACGTCATAAGAAATACCCACCTTTCTACATATGTAGTTTATTGTTATTCTACACCGGTAGTCAGGATTTGTCAAGGGGTTTGGGGAAATTTTTTGGAAATAAAAAAACACCATGAGGTGTTATGGTCGTTAAACCCCTCCGTCGGCTTTGTAAGCTATTGCTGCGCAATAGCACACGCCGACACCTCCCCTAGTTAGGGGAGGCATACGATGAGGCTCCCCTACTAGGGGAGCTGTCACACGTAGTGTGACTGAGGGGTTTATGTGGGCGACCACAAGGGTCGCCCCTACGTAAACGGGCTGTCGAGGGCGCCAGCCCCTACGGTATGGTATTTTATTGATTTTGAGCAAAAAAACAGCGGAGTTCCCAGTCGGACAATGTCCGGCATGGAGTCCAATGACTCCGCTACGATTATTATAACAAGCCGCTATGGAATTGTCAAGTCCTTTTCTTATATTTATACGGGCGGCTGATAACCGCCCCTACATATGACCCCCTATTGAACAAATTCAAGCGTATCACATTCGGGGATATACGTCATCTCTGCGCCGATTTTATCCGCCAGTTCCCTAATCGGCACGCACACCTCGCCGCCTATGTCAAATGTCTTTGAAAAATCCTCTCGGCTGACTTTACCCTCGCAGTTAAATATCTTTGCCGCCCGTTCAAACGGCACATACGTCACATCACAGGCGCAGGAGTGTATGCAAGGCAAATCCGACGGGAGACCGTTTATGATAATATCGGTGTTCCATGTTAAAATCATGTTATCGTGAAAACAAGCCGGTACACTTATATCAGTAAAGCGCGGAGGAAGTATGGACTTGTCGTTGTATATTCGCTCGCGCTCGTAACATTCGGCGCGGTATTTTTGAGCGCCGCCCCGTAAAGCATCGCACGCCAAAACAAAATTGGTATTCGGCGCTTGAAAAATCAGCGATACGGTAAACATCACCGCGCCCACCGCGCAAATTGCCCGCTTTAACCATTTTCGTGGTTTTACATTTTTTAACCTGCCTGATATATAATCCGCGGTATAAAGCGAGTTTCCGAACATAAAAAATATGTACGCCAGATAAGACAGATTTTTTATTCGAGGTATATTGCAGTCGTTCATGGCGTATAGCGGCGGAACGTACAGCGATGCGAACAGCCCGAACGACACGGCGAGAATGATAATCGGATTGAGACGATACGTCCTTTGTCCGTCATGCGAAAAAACGAAAACGGCGGCGCACATTATAAGAGCACCTATAATTGCCGCGTCGGTGTAACGCGCAATGTCCGCAGCGGCATGACACAGCGCGGATATTACCGCGGTTAAAGGCGGCAGAGTATCAAATGCGGCTTGTCTTACGGCGTTGCCGGGCGCCGCCATGCTGATTATAAGTCCCACAGCAGCGAAAAAAGTTATCAGCGCGTTTTTTACAACGGCTTGCTTCGTGTCGCGCGACAGCGCCCTGTAAGCGGTGATAACAAACGACGTCAGGCAGTACGTCAGCGAGGTTAAATAATTGCCGCCCGTCACAAAAAATGCGAGCGCGCATTGTGCGGCAACAGTTATTATTTTCGTATTTTTATTTGTGATTTGCAGTATGACCGCAAGAACCGACAGGCACCAAAAAATAATATAATGCACGCCGCCGTTCCACCAGAATATGCCCTCCGCCACGGACGGGAGGAATTGTACCGATAAAATCGCGGTCACGCTACCGATAAACAATTTCCCCGTGCGGCTCATACCGCTCACGGAGTTTAAGGCAAAAAATATCGGAACAACAACCGCAGCGAGCATCACAAAAGGTGTAATGATATAAAGCCTGCCGTCAATGCTCATGTACGGTAAGGAAGCAAGCAACCGAAAACAAGAGATAGACCGCCAGCACTACACTATTCCGAACCAA
>CANRKO010000005.1 GCA_947631235.1 uncultured Clostridia bacterium
TACCACATAATCGGTATTATGTGGTAAAGCAATGCAACAATCTCATTCGTTCAATCTGACGACGATGTACTTCGCCTGACTCCATTGTGTAAATGCGCGTTGTATTGACGTTGCTGTGTCCGAGAATATCCGCAAGACGTACTATGTCACGCTCCAATGAATAGTAGGTACGCGCAAACAGATGACGAAGATTATGTGGAAATACTTTACTCCGCGGTACGTTGGCGCTGTCGCACAGCTTTTTCATATCAGACCATATATTGCTCCGGTCGAGCGGCTTGCCGTTTCTGCTGGTGAAAACAGAACCGGTTTTTATTCTGTATTCTTTGATGTAACCCTTTAGCATTTTACACAGCTTCGCCGGGAGAATTATATTACGAATTTTTCCTTTACAGTTAATATTAACCTGCATTAAATTTATCGCTTCAACAGTGATGTATTTTAACTCCGATACTCGTATTCCTGTCGAGCAAATTGTCTGCATAAGATAATATAAGCGTTTATTTTTCTTATTATTTGCGGCATTGAGCAGGCGAGTATATTCCGCTTTGGTAAGCTCTCTGTTTTTGTCAGCAAATACCTGTTTTTGTATTTTCAGTGTTTTCACTTTGCAATCGTGCCAGTTGAGATAATTAAACAGACTATTTAATGATGATAATATCGAATTTACGCTGCGTGGAGCATATGTTGACATTATTCTTTCCTTGTATTTTAACAAGACTTTTTTCTCAACGTCGCGTCCATTCAACCATATGCAAAACGCTGATATATCACGTATATACTTATTAACCGTAGCCTGTGATTTTTCTTCTTCTATAAGATATTTTTTGTATTTTTCAACTGTCTCAGTATTTATTATTCGCATATTAACAACTCCTTTGAACTGATGATTTTACCATAATTCAATATAATGCACATTCAAAAGAATTTGTCAATAATTTTCAGAATGAAAATGTCACAAATTGCTTCATTCCTGTTTTCTTATGCTCTTGTTGATTTTTCTTACGTATTGCAATATCTGATATGCCACATAGCTGTTGATGACACGGCAAAGTAATACATCAAACCACTCTGTCAGCCGTCTGTTTCTTGCGTCGGTTGCATGTTTACAACAAATATTACTCAAGTCGTAAGCAATAATTTTATTGTATTTTTTGGATAATCCTCTTTGTTTGGCTGTTGGGTGAAGTATGGCATCACTGTTCATTTAATCCTTCCTTTCATCCTGAATAGTATAATCGGTTATTATATTCAATTATATCCTCTTAAATTGGATATGTCAATAAAAATTACTTGTTTAACTTGATATAATTTTAATATCTGTGCGGTACAATTATATATAGAGATGGGGTGATTTTGTGGATATATATGAGCAGTTTGCCGAGCGTCTTGCACAGCTTAGAATGATTAAGGGCGTCTCTGCAAGAGATATGAGTTTGTCACTTGGACAAAGTACAGGATATATTAATAATATTGAGAATAAAAATAATCTTCCATCTATGACAGCTTTTTTCTATATATGTGAATACTTAAACATAGAGCCAAGAGATTTCTTTGATTTCAACTCGAACGACCCAGAAAAATTGAATGAAATTATTGCGGACTTGAAAAAGCTAACACCTGAACAATTTAACCATATATCAGAGGTTATAAAGGATTTAACGAAATAAAGATTGTCTAAAAATTAAGAAGTGCAGACTACATATATTATTATATGAGTGTCTGCACTTCTATAGCCAATATTCTCTCTTAAGCCATATATTTTATATATTAATTAAAACATTTCAAAAAATATTTCATTTACCCTTGACAACACGACGAGTACTCGCCTCTATATAAATCAAAAAACGCAGAATATAAAATTATATTTTGCGCTTTTTGAGTACTCTTTCTATACTGTTTTATCTCGCACCGCCGTAAACGCCTGTTTTTTTATTCCTTTATTAAATATCGAGATTTGAAACGTACTTCGCGTTTGCCTCGATAAACTCGCGGCGCGGCTCGACCTTGTCACCCATGAGGATCGTGAACGTCCTGTCGGCTGCAATCGCGTCGTCGAGACTTACTTTAAGCATTGTGCGTTTTGCGGGATCCATGGTCGTTTCCTTAAGCTCCGCGGGATCCATCTCGCCGAGACCCTTGTACCTCTGCACCTTCGCGCCCGGACCGAGTTCCTCGATAAGCCTGTCGCGCTCGTCCTCGTCAAACGCGAACTTCTCGACGAGCGTCTTGTTCTTACCCTTAAACACCTTGTAAAGCGGCGGCTGCGCGATGTAGATATTACCGTTCTCGATAAGCGGACGCATATATCTGAAGAAGAACGTCAAAAGCAGCGTTCTTATATGCGCACCGTCAACGTCGGCATCAGCCATTATAACGACCTTACCGTATTTGAGGTTTGTAATGTCAAAATCCTCGCCGATACCCGTGCCGAGAGCCTGTATGACGGGGAGCAGCTTTTCGTTCGAGTACACCTTGTCTATACGCGATTTCTCGACGTTGAGCATCTTGCCCCACAGCGGAAGTATAGCCTGGAAACGTCTGTTGCGTCCCTGTTTCGCGCTGCCGCCCGCGCTGTCGCCCTCGACGATGAACAATTCCGCGTAGTCCGCGCCCTCGTCGGTGCATTTGGCAAGCTTGCCGAGCAGAGACGAGTTTGTGGCGTTGTTGTTCTTGCGCGTAAGCTCACGCGCACGCTTTGCCGCCTCTCTTGCGCGTGATGCGGTGATCGTCTTTTCCACAATCGTTCTCGCGACGCGCGGATTTTCCTCCAAAAATTCCGACAGCTTGTCGTTTAACGCGTACTCGACGAGCGTTCTCGCTTCGCTGTTGCCGAGTTTGGTCTTTGTCTGACCCTCGAACTGCGGTTCGGTCACCTTAACGCTTATTACAGCCGTAAGACCCTCGCGCGTGTCCTCGCCCGAAAGGTTCTGATCCTTCTCTTTGAGTATATTGTTCTTTCTCGCGTAGTCGTTTATGACGCGCGTAAGACCCGCCTTAAAGCCCGTCTCGTGCGTGCCGCCGTCGCCGGTGTGAATGTTGTTCGCGAACGACAGAAGTATCTCCGAATACGCGGTCGTGTACTGCATCGCGACCTCTACCATCATATCCTCGCGCGACGCTTCAAAGTAAATAATATCGTCGTGCAGCGGGTCTTTGCCGCGGTTTATATACGTGACAAATTCCTTGATGCCGCCCTCGGCGTGGAGCGTCACCGTTTCGGGATTTTCAACGCGGCGGTCGGTGAGCAGTATTTTTACGCCCTTGTTGAGAAACGCCTGCTCCCTCAAACGCTTCAGGAGTATTTCGTAGTCAAATTCAAGCACCTCGAAAATTTCGGGGTCGGGCTTAAACGTTATCTTAGTACCCGTTTTATCGGTGTCGCCTATTACCTTCAGCTTACACGTCGGCTTGCCGCGCTCGTAGCTTTGGTAGTACACGTGCGTACCGTCCGACACCTCTACCTCCAGCTTTTCCGACAGCGCGTTTACGACCGACGAACCGACGCCGTGCAGACCGCCCGACACCTTATATCCGCCGCCGCCGAACTTACCGCCCGCGTGGAGGATCGTAAGCACGACCTCGACGGTCGGTATACCCTGCTGCGGGTGAATACCGACGGGTATACCGCGTCCGTTATCCGTTACCGTCACGGAGTTGTCGGGGTTGATGTCAACCTTGATTTCCGTACAGTAGCCCGCGAGAGCCTCGTCTATGGAGTTGTCCACAATTTCATACACAAGATGGTGCAGACCGGGCGAGGAGGTCGAGCCTATATACATTCCCGGGCGCTTGCGCACCGCCTCCAGACCCTCCAAGACCTGTATCTGATTTTCGTCATAGGTCGTTTCAATCTTGTTTTCCATTTCACTCATCGTTTTATCTCCTTGTTATTATTTACTTCTGTTCGCTAATATTTTTGACGATACGGAGGAAATTAAAACCTCCGTCGCGCCGTTTGCGTTTGTCACAACGAAGGATTTCGGCAAATCGTCCGTCGTGTTTATTATAAGACCTCTCTTTTCCGCGCTCGGCAGAAAGTTCCGTCCGAGCCGAGAGACGGTCGTATTATCCATGTCAAATATTCCGACTATGTCCTTGCCGCGCACAACGGCGTCGTCCTCTATTCGTATATACATTCTATATCACCGTTCCGCCTTTTATATGAATCAGTTTCGTTATGTCGGTGCTGAGCTTCAAATCCGTGTCGGTCGAGGTTATAAGCACCTGTCTGCCGCGTATTCTTTCGGCGAGGTAAGCGCGTCTGTGCGCGTCAAGCTCGCTCATTATGTCGTCCAGCAGCAGTACGGGGTACTCGTTCTTTATATTCTCGATATAATCAGCCTGCGCTATCTTCATCGAAAGCGCGGCGGTGCGCTGCTGACCCTGCGACCCGTAAAGCCGTGCGTCCTTACCGTTTACCGATATTACGAGGTCGTCGCGCTGCACTCCGACCTGCGCCGACGCAAGCTTGATCTCGCGGTACCTGTTTTGCTCGAAATAGTTGTATATGGTATCCTTGTCGTACGCGCCGCATTTGACGCCCGGAAGATACTCTATTTCGAGTTTCTCTTTTGAAATCTCGCTCTGCACGCGAGACGCGAACGAGTTTATCAGCTTTACAAATTCAAGGCGGTATTTTATAATTTTCTCCGCCTCGACCGCGAGACGGTCGTTCCACACCGACAGCATTGTATCGCTGCGCGCGTCCGACGTTTTTAAGGTTTTAAGCAGGCTGTTTTTCTGCATAAGAGCCTTGTGGTAATCTATAAGGCTCGTTAGGTAACGCGGATAAAGCTGACTTATCGCCGCATCCGTGAACCGCCGCCTTGCCGACGGCGAACCCTTTACGAGCGTCAAATCCTCAGGCGAAAACATGACCGCGTTCAGATAATTCATAAGCATCGAAAGCCGCGTTATCTGCACGCCGTTTATTCTGATGTTCTTTTTGCCGTTTTTTATTATCTGCAAAACAGCCTTATAGTCGCGCTCCGCGTCGTGGAACTCCAGACCGAGTTTCGCGAACTCCTCTCCGAACCGTATAAGCTCGCCGTCGGTTTTCGTCCTGTGGCTGCGCCCCTGTGAGAAGATGTACACGGCTTCGAGGATATTCGTCTTGCCCTGCGCGTTGTCGCCGTATATGACGTTCGTGTGGGGTGAGAACTCTATTTGTTCTTTGCGGTAGTTACGGAAATTCGTAAGAGTAAGGGATGAAATGTACATTATCCGTCCTCCACCGTAATTTCGACCGTTCCGTCCTCAAACGCGACCGTCGCAGCGTCGCCGGCGCGTATTTTCCTGCCGCGCATGGTACACGTTTCGCCGTTTACGGAAACGATGCCGTCGAGTATCATTTCCTTCGCCATAGCCCCATGCTCCGCGAGCGCAGAAAATTTCAGGAGCTGGTCAAGCTTTATATATTCCGTTGTAATGGGTATCGTCATCTTTTCCATATTCATTACCTTAATTCGACAGTCTCGCCACGCTTATAACGCCGTGCAGCTGGAGCAATTTTTTCCGCAGCAGCGCGAGATCCGATGTGTTCCGTATCTCCACGCCAAGCTGTATTATCGCGATTTCGTCCTTGTTTACGTACGCGTTTACGGACTTGAACGGTATTTTGAGGTTCGCGAGTATGTTTGTGATTTCAAGCAGTACGCCGTCGCGGTTGTGGCACTCTACTTTGAGATTTGCCGTGTACGACGTGGAACGCTCGCTGTCCCACATTACTTCTATAAACCGTCCTCTGTCCTCCTCGCTCATAACGTCGGGGTTCATGTTCGGGCAGTCGCGGCGGTGTACGCTCACTCCCCTGCCCTTAGTGATAAAGCCGACAATATCGTCGCCCGCGACGGGGTTGCAGCACCGCGCCAGACGCACAAGGCAGTTGTCAATATCCTTAACGACGATACCCTTGCTCGACGCGTACCGTTTCGCGGGCTCGGCTTCAACGGTCTTGCTTTCCTCGTTGTATACCGCCTCGAGCTTTTTCTTCTGCTCCTGCTCGCGGTTCTGCTTTATCCATTCCTCGCGCAGTCTCATAACGACCTTCTGCGACGTGAGACCGCCGTAGCCGACGCTCGCGTAAAGGTCGTCGAGCGTCTGGAAACCGTAACGCTTAATCAGCAGGTTTATCCATTCGGGCTTAAAGAGCTGCTCGTGCGTGTTGCCTATGCGGCGCAAATCACGCTCTATAAGCTCCTTGCCGCGCTCTATATTCTCGTCGCGCCGCTCGCGCTTGAACCACTGATTTATCTTGTTCTTCGCCGTGGACGTGCGGCAAAGTTTGAGCCAGTCGCGGCTCGGGCCGTGCGTGTTCGCGGTGAGTATCTCCACGATCTCGCCGTTCTGCACCTGGTAGTTGTTCGGTACTATTTTGCCGTTCACCTTCGCGCCGCTCATTTTATATCCGACCTGCGAGTGGATAGCGAACGCGAAGTCTATAACGGTACTGCGCGCCGGCAGCGATATGACTTTGCCCTGCGGCGTGAACACGAACACCTCGTCCTCGAACAAATCAAATTTAAGCGTGTTGTAGAAGTCGTCGGTGTCTATGAGGTTCGTCTGCGTGTCGAGCAGCTGCCTTACCCATTCAAGCTTTGAGTCCATATCGGTCGAACCAGATATGCCTTCTTTATATTTCCAGTGCGCCGCGATACCGTTTTCCGCTATGCGGTGCATCTCCCACGTCCTTATCTGTATTTCAAACGGCGTGCCGTTCGGCCCTATGACCGTCGTGTGCAGCGACTGGTACATATTGGGCTTGGGCATCGCGATGTAGTCCTTAAACCGCATCGGCACGGGCGTGTACAGGTCGTGTACCATGCCGAGCACGGCATAGCAGTCCGCGACCGTATCGACTATGACGCGTACCGCAAACAGGTCGTAAAGTTCGTCGAGCGTCTTGTTCTGCGTGTACATCTTGCGGAAAATCGAGTAAAAATGCTTAGCGCGTCCCGTCACCTGACCCTTTATGCCCATTTCTTCAAGCTTTGCGCGGAGTATATCCATAATATCGCTTATGTATTTTTCGCGCTCCTCTTTTTTCTGGTTTATGCTCTGCCTGATTTCCTCGTACGCCACGGGGTCAAGGTATTTGAGAGCCAAATCCTCAAGCTCTATTTTAATCTTCGACATACCGAGGCGGTGAGCGAGCGGCGCGTAAACGTCGAGCGTCTCCTTCGATATGAGCAGTTGTTTCGCGCGCGGCATAAAGTTAAGCGTGCGCATATTATGAAGGCGGTCGATAAGCTTTATTATAACGACGCGTATATCCTTCGCCATCGCAAGGAACATTTTGCGCAGATTTTCGACCTGCTGCTCCTCACGCGTGTTGTACTGTATTTGTTTGAGGTGTGTAACGCCGTCCACAAGTTCCGCGACGCTCTTGCCGAACAATGCCTCGATATCCTCGTAGGTGTACGGCGTGTCCTCAACAACGTCGTGCAAAAGAGCCGCACTTATCGCCGTCGCGTCAAGCGAAAGCTGCGACGCGATATACGCTATCTGAACGGGATGCTCTATATACGGCGCACCGCTGCGCCTGAACTGGTGCGAGTGCGCCGATTTCGCCAGCCGGTAGGCAACGTAGATAAGGTCGGTGTTCGCGTTGGGGCTGTAGCCCTTCACGGACTCGATTATTTTGTCCACAAGAACGTCGGTATCGTCAACGTGCTGCGGTATTTTTTCGGGTGAGAGTATTACCTGTTCTTTTGTTTCGGGCATATAAATAACCTCCTTCCTACGCTTTCGGCTCTCCTTTTTTCTTTATATCCTTTAACACAAGCTGTACGCTTTCCGTACGCTGGTATGAATTTATATCCATGTGAAAAGCTATGTGAACGACGTCGCCCTCGCGGAGCGTCTCTGCGAGCGCGCCCATCCCGAAGCCTATACAGTTTATGGTTCTGTTGTTTTTTAAAGCCCTGAGCCTTAAATGCTTACTGTCCGCGCCGACAGCCGAGACAGCCGTCACAGTCACGGACGAAACCGCGAACACGGGCTTTTCGTTGCCCATGCCGAACGGTTCGAGCCGTGAGAGCATATGCGCGTTTTCGAGCGTCAATGACTGCTCCGACAGCGGACAGTCGATCTCGACGGTCGGTATCATGTCCTTTTCGCCGAGCGTTTCGTCGGCATACTTGTTTATCGCCTTTTCAAAGTTTTCAATTTCGTTTTGGTTTATGTTAAGTCCCGCCGCGACGGCGTGACCGCCGAAGTCGGTAAGGTGCTTTTCACACGCGGAAAGCGCGTCGAACAGATTAAACGTCTTTATGCTCCGACCGCTGCCCTTTCCCGCGCCGTTATCGGTGGAAATCAGTATGCAGGGCTTATAGTACATATCGCACAGCCGTGACGCGACTATGCCGATAACGCCCTGATGCCATCCCTCGCGTGCGAGGACGATAACCTTCTTTTTCTCGAAATTCGCGTCCTTGGCTATCATCTGCAGCGTCTCGTCAAATATTTCCTTTTCGGTCTGCTGGCGTTCCTTGTTTTCCTCGTCGAGCGCAAGCGCGATTTCACGCGCTCGGTTTTCGTCACGCGTAAGCAGGAGTTCAACAGCTGTAGTCGCCGTGCCGAGCCTGCCGGCGGCGTTAAGGCGCGGCGCGATAGCGAACGCAATCGTGGACGCAGTAAACGGCTTATCTGTAACGCCCGCGACCTCCTCCAAAGCGCGTATGCCGACGCGCGTCGGATTTTGCAAAGCGCAAAGTCCTTTGTCCACAATAATTCTGTTTTCGCCCAAAAGCGGTACAACATCGGCTATAGTGCCGAGCGCGGCGAGGTCAATGTATTCGTCAAACACCTCTCTGCTGCTCATGCCCCTACTTACCGCGAGAGCAAGTATCAGCTTAAACGCCACTCCAACGCCCGCGAGCGAGTCGAACGGGTATTCGCAGTCGGGACGCTTCGGGTTCAAAATCGCGGCAGCCGCTGTCGGAAGTCTGTCCTTGCAGGTGTGGTGGTCGGTTATTATAACGTCCATCTTCTGCAGTTTTGCAAACTCAACCTCGCCTATCGCCGTAATGCCGCAGTCGACAGTTATAAGCAGCTTTACGCCGCGTCGGAGCAGCTTGTTCACAGCCATTATGTTTATGCCGTAGCCCTCGCCCTTGCGGTCGGGTATATAGTATTCAACGTTCGCGCCGAACTTTTCAAGAAATTCGTACATAAGAGCCGTGGACGTTATGCCGTCAACGTCGTAGTCGCCGTACACGACAATTTTTTCGCCGCTTTCAATCGCGGAGTTTATGCGCTTTACCGCCTTGTCCATGTCGAGCATACGTGACGGGTCTATGATGTTTGCCATTGATTTTTTTATGAACGACGGAACATCCTCTTTGCTCACGCCGCGGTTTAAGAGTATGGTCGCAATCATTTTGGGTATGTGATATTCGTTTGCAATATCCGTGATGTCATTTTCTTTCAGACGAAGATGTCTGAAAATCCATGCCTTCTCCATTCTATCCTGCTCCAAACCACCGAATTTAAGTCCGCGCCGCCCCTGTGTGATGGCGGACACATATATATTTTATTATACCATTTTTTCACGAAAAAAGCAAGTAAAATAAGCAATAAACCGCATTTTTGTAGGGAAATATTAAGGGATGACATTTGCCTCCCTTGTTAAAGGGAGGGGGACCGCCGTAGGCGGTGGAGGGATTCATTATGAAATCAGAAAAGGAATCCCCCAGTCACGCTACGCGTGACAGCCCCCTTTGACAAGGGGCCTTGCTCGGGGTGTATTATTTTACCTCAGCCTTTCAACTGTTTTCTTCAAAAACTCCGCAAATTCGTCCTTTAAATCCTCCCGCGCAAGTGCAAAATCAACGGTCGCGGACAAAAACCCCTGTTTGTTCCCTATATCGTACCGCTTACCCTCGAAATCGTACGCGTACATTTCCTCGCTCTTTGCGAGCGACACGAGCGCGTCGGTAAGCTGTATCTCGCCGCCCGCGCCCTTGGGCGTTTTTTCTATACACTCAAATATCGCGGGCGTTATGACGTACCTGCCCAGTACCGCTATGTCGGACGGCGCGTCCTCCTTCGCGGGCTTTTCGACCATACCCTTTACGCGGTACAGCCTTCCGCCTACGCCGTCGCAGTCCACTATGCCGTACTTCGACACGTCGTCCGCGCCAACTTTCTGCACGCCGAGAACGGTCGCGCCCGTTTTGTCGTACTCGTCAATAAGCTGACCGATACACGGCTTTTCCGATACGACCACGTCATCGCCGAGCAGTACCGCGAACGGCTCGTTTCCGACAAAGCTTTTCGCGCACAGTATCGCGTGACCCAAGCCCTTCTGCTCGCGCTGACGCACGAAATGCACGTTTATCTTATCCGTGACGCCGCGTGCGAGCGACAAAAGCTCGTACTTGCCGTCACGCGTGAGAACGCTTTCAAGCTCGTGAGCGCGGTCGAAGTGGTTCACAATCGCGTCCTTGCCGCGCGAGGTTATTATGAGCAAATCCTCGATCCCAGCCGCAGCCGCCTCTTCGGCGATGTACTGTATCGTCGGCTTGTCCACTATCGGGAGCATCTCTTTGGGTACAGCCTTTGTCGCGGGAAGAAAACGTGTGCCGAAACCCGCCGCCGGTATTACAGCCTTTCTGACCTTCATCTTGTCTACCTCCGTTAAAAATTAAAGCGGCTTGCGCTGTGTCAAACCGCTTTATGTATCAATTTTTACCTTTAAGCATAGCCTTAACTCTGCCCTCGGGGTCTTTTATGAGCAACACGGCAAGCCATATAACCATGCCGAGCACGATTACCGACAGTCCGAGAAACGCATCGTTAAGCATATCCGCCGCCGCGGGCGTGAAATATTCCGCGCCGACCTCGGCGTACTCTACAACCGCGTCCACGAGCCACATCAGCGACGCGCCCCAGTACATGAGACACAGCGTGCCTATCTTCATTTTGCTCGCGGGTCTTACGTACCAGATTACCGTCGCCGTTACCGCAGCAATAACGGTTAAAAGCAGTGTCATTACGCGTTACCTCCCTCGGTAAACTCACTCTGCGCCGCGCGTTTTTGCGCGATATTCGTCACAACGACCATAGCCGCCCACGCTGCCGTCACAAGCGCAGCCATCGCCGCGCCCGACACAGCCATTTCGCCGAGCATTTCGGCTATCGCGGCACTGCCCTTTTCAGCCGCCGTCAAAAACGGGAACCACGGCACGACCTCGCCGTGCCACACATGCTCAAACGCCAAAAGCGCGCTGCCGCCCCACAGCATATTGTTGAGCCAATTCATTCTCTTTACGAACGGATTTTTTATCTCCTTATGTGAATTTTTTGCCGACACGTCCGCGCCCTTTTTAACGGCGGTCGTGATTACCGCCTCGGCGGCGGGTACCAAAAAACAAGCCATTTTCATTTCCTCCTAAATATAAATTTCGAGTATAGTATACCATAATTATCCGATATTTGCAACGTTTATTTTAACAAAAATCGGCTTTCCACTTGTTATTGTCCGCAAATTATGGTAAAATGGCAGTGCATGATTATTCGATAAGGAGCAGCAGTATGTTTATAAAGGATATATTCAAAAAGAAAAAGCCGGTGCTGTCGTTCGAGGTGTTTCCGCCAAAGCAAAGCAGCGGTCTTGACGCGGTTCTCGGCGCGGTGGACAGAATGTCAAATCTGCCGATAGACTACATGAGCGTCACGTACGGCGCTGGCGGCGCGGGCAGTAAAAGCACGGCAAAAATCGCGTCGTACCTTAAGGACACGCTCTCCGTTCCGTCGCTCGCGCACCTCACGTGCGTCGCGAACACGAGAGAGGCGGTAAAGGAGCGTCTTAACGAGTACCGCGCGCTCGGTATAGATAATATTCTCGCGCTGCGCGGAGACAAGCCGAAGGACTATTACGGTCAGCTTTTCCCCGGCTACAAGTATGCGTCGGAGCTTATAGAGGAAATTAAAGGGTACGGCAATTTTTGTGTCGGCGGAGCGTGCTACCCCGAGGGTCATCCCGACTCGGACAGTCTCGACGCGGATATTGACAACCTCAAAATCAAGGTTGACGCGGGCGCGGACTTCCTCGTGACGCAGATGTTTTTTGACAACGACAAGTTTTACGCGTTCCGCGACAAGTGCGTTAAAAAGGGCATAAACGTGCCGATCAACCCGGGCATTATGCCGCTGACGAGCGCGAGCCAGATACAGCGCATGGCGATTTTGTCGGGCGGCTCGTCGATGCCGGCGAAGTTTTTGAGGATAATCTCGAAATATCAAGACAACCCCGACGCGTTAAAGCAGGCGGGTATCGCGTACGCGGTGGAGCAGATTATAGACCTTCTGTCAAACGACGCCGACGGCATACACATATACACGATGAACAAGCCCGAAATCGCGGAAAAGATTGTCACGGTTGTCAGCAGCCTGTTCTGAAGGGAGTAACGCGTATGGCGAATATAAGAGATTTGCTCGGTAAAAAGCTGCTATTTTTTGACGGCGGCATGGGTACAATGCTGCAGAAAAACGGTATGGGCGCGGGTGAAATCCCCGAAACGCTCAACTTGACAAACCCCGAGCTTATAGAAAAAATACATTCCGAATACCTCGACGCGGGCGCGGATATTATCACGACAAACACGTTCGGCGCGAACCCTTTAAAGTTCGAAACGGACGCGGGTATTGACGTTATAATCGCGGCTGCGGTGGGCTGCGCGAAAAAAGCCGTGAGCCGTTACCAATCGGAGGACAAGCCGCGTTTTGTCGCGTTCGATATGGGGCCGTGCGGTTCTCTTTTGGAGCCGCTTGGCGAGCTGTCGTTCGACGACTGCTGCGCGGCGTTCGGCTCTATCGCGAAAACTGCCGAAAGGTGCGGCGCGGATTTGGTGATAATCGAAACGATGTCCGACACGCTCGAAGCGAAGGCGGCTGTGCTGGCGGTGAAGGAAAACACGTCTCTCCCCGTGTTCTGCACAATGACGTTCGACGAAAGCTACAAGACGCTCACGGGCGGCGACGTTAAGGTCATGTCGGCGATTATGGAGGGTCTGGGCGTTGACTGCGTGGGTATAAACTGCGGTCTCGGTCCGGAGCAGATAGGCGAGATGATGGAAGAGCTTGCAGCCGTTTCGTCGATACCCATAATGGCGCAGCCGAACGCAGGTCTGCCGCAGATAGAAAACGGCGAAACGGTGTACAAGGTGTCGCCCGAAGAATTTGCCGCGCAAAGTGAAAGAATGGCAAGGCTCGGCGCGTCGGTACTGGGCGGCTGCTGCGGCACAACACCGGAGCATATACGCCGTCTGGTCGAACGGTGCGGCGCGTACAAGCCTATCGTGGAGGAAAAAAATTTTACCGTCGTTGCGTCATACTCAAAAACCGTCGTGCTCGGCGATTCTCCGAAAATCGTCGGCGAGAGAATAAACCCGACGGGCAAGAAAAAGTTTAAGGACGCCTTGCGCGGCGGCGATATTAACTACATTCTCGGCGAGGCGTTCGCGCAGCGTGACGCGGGCGCGCACATACTTGACGTAAATGTCGGACTGCCAGAAATAGACGAGTGCGCGATGATGGAGCGCGCCGTTAAAGCGATAAGCGCGGCTGTAAATCTGCCGCTGCAGATAGACAGCTCCGACCCTGTGACGGTCGAGCGCGCTCTGAGGATTTACAACGGCAAGCCGATGGTAAACTCCGTCAACGGCAAAGAGGAAAGCATACGGGCGATCATGCCGATTGTGAAAAAGTACGGAGGCGTGCTTGTCGGGCTGTGCCTTGACGAAAACGGCATACCGCCGACAGCCGACGAGCGCGTGGAAATAGCGAAAAAAATACGCTCCCGCGCCGAGGAGTACGGCATAAAGCCGAAAGATCTCGTAATGGACGCGCTGACGCTCACCATATCGGCGCAGCAGCGCGAATCGGCGGAAACGATTAAGGCGCTCGCGAAAATTAAGAACGAACTCGGACTTTGCACGACTCTCGGCGTGTCGAACATATCGTTCGGACTGCCGCGCCGCGAGATTGTAAACGGTACTTTCTTCGCGCTCGCACTGCACTCCGGGCTTGACGCTTGCATAATAAACCCTTGCGCCGACGCGATGATGAACACGTACCGCGCGTACATGGCTCTCTCGTGCCACGACCGCGACTGCGCGGATTACGTCGCGGCATACGCGGGTACGAAGTCGGAAACGACGGTGACGCGTGAAAACAAGACGGAGGAAAAGGCGGAAAACGCGAACCCGCTTTTTGACATAATCGTAAAGGGGCTTAAGGACGCGGCGTACGGCGAGACGGTAAAACAGCTTGAAACGACCGATCCTATGGAGCTTGTAAGCGGCGTGCTTGTCGAAGCTTTAAACGTCGTCGGACGCGAGTTTGAAAAGGGCGCGATGTTTTTGCCGCAGCTTATGATGAGCGCGGAAACGGTCGCGTCGTCGTTTGAAGCTATAAAGGAGCATCTCGCGAAAAGCGGTAAGGAGCGCGAAAGCCGCGGTAAAATAATTGTCGCGACGGTAAAGGGCGACATTCACGACATCGGTAAAAATATAGTAAAAGTGCTTTTGGAAAATTACGGCTACGAGGTACACGACCTCGGTAAGGACGTGCCGCCCGAGACGGTCGTGGAGGAATTAAAAAAGAACGACATTCACCTTTGCGGACTGTCGGCGCTAATGACAACAACGGTCGTAAGCATGGAGGAAACGATAAAAGCCGTGCGTAAGGCCGGTCTTGACGCTAAAATATGGGTAGGCGGCGCGGTGCTGACGCAGGAGTACGCCGATATGATAGGCGCGGACAAGTATTGTCCCGACGCGCTCTCGTCCGTTCATTACGCGAACGAGTTTTTCGGGTATGAGTAATATGCGGCAAAATTGCGCAAAAAATGACTTCCCTTTCGGGAAGTCGTTTTTTATTCCGTTTTATATACTTTCAGGAAGTGGCGCGGTATCTCGATATAGAAAATACCGTCGCTTGACTCGGTAGTTTCCGCGTCAAGCGTTATGCCGACAATCTTACGTATGCCGTAACGCGCCGCGTCAACTCTCACCTTTTCCGTACCGGCGCTGAAATTTACTATTACAAGAAAGCTTTCGTCCTCGTAGCGTCTCAGAAATGCGTAAACGCTGCCTATGGTGTACACGCTTTCAAACTCGCCTATCGAGAACGCCTTTGACATATTGCGCAGCGTTATCATGTTCTTGTAGCGCGTCCGCACAAGTCCGTCGGGGTCGATCTCGTCTATGCCGTCCCACGGGAAGGTCGCGCGGCAGAACGGGTCGCCGTAGCCCTGCATACCTATCTCGTCGCCGTAGAAAATGCACGGAACGCCCGGGAGCGTCATCTGTAGGCCGAGAACGAGCGTCGCTCTTTCACGCGCAAGTTCGAGCGCGTATCCGTCAAGCTTAAAATGCGCCTGATATTCCTTATCGACGTCGTGCTTTGACGGCGCATCGCCCATCAGCGTCATTATTCTTTCAACGTCATGGCTCGTTACCATGTTGAGCAGCGAATAGTACGCGGGCGCGGGGTAGTTTTCCTTTAAACTCATAAGCCTTTCGTCGAGACCTGCCGCGTCAATTCTGCCGAGCGACGCGTCTATAAGCGCGTTGCGCATGGGGTAGTTCATTACGCCGTCAAGCTCACCGCCGAGAAAGTATTCGCGTCTCTCGCCGTAAGCTGTTTTGTGGGACGCGTCCTCCCACACCTCGCCGATTATAACGGCGTCCTCGTCTACGCTCTTTATTTCCCTGCGCAGTTCCTTCACGAAAAAGCCGGGCAGTTCGTCCACAACGTCAAGTCTCCAGCCCGACGCGCCGTTTCTTATCCACTTTTTCACGATTGCATTTTTGTCGGACAGAAGGTATTTTCTGAGTTCCTCGCTGTGTTCCTCGACCTGCGGCAGCGTCGTCATGCCCCACCACGACTCGTACACGTTGGGCCAGTCCATAAAGCGGTACCACGTGTAATACGGCGAGTCCTGCGACTGGAACGCGCCCACACTGTCATACTTGCCCTTTTTGTTGAAGTATTTGCTGTCCGAGCCGGTGTGGTTGAACACGCCGTCGAGAATTATACGTATGCCGAGTTTTTTCGCCTCGGCGCACAGTTCCTTAAACGTCTCCTCGTCGCCGAACATCGGGTCGATTTCCTCATAATTGCCCGTGTCGTACTTATGGTTGGAGTACGCCCTGAAAATCGGGTTCAGATATATGACCGAAATTCCCAAATCGCTCAGATACGGCAGCTTTTTAATAATACCCTTCAAATTACCGCCGTAGAAGTCGTTCGCGAGGTACTCTCCGCCGAACTGCTCGGCTTTGTAGTACGGCTGTTCGCCCCATTCGCGCTTTATTATATCGGTGCGGCTGCCGAGGAACGAGCCGTCCTCGTTGCCGTTATAAAAGCGGTCGGGGAAAATCTGATACGCGATACCCGTTTTGAACCATTCGGGCGTTTTGTATTCCTCGTTGTAAACCGTTATCTGATATGAGTTCGCGGGCTTTTCAAAACTCATTTCACCCTTACCGCCAAGCTGACGGCAGTTGTTGCCGTAGTATACCATGCCGCGGTCGGTTTTAAGTTCAAAATAGTACCATATAAGACCCGCCTTTTCGGGCATTTTTATTTTTACCGTGTATATGCAGTTGCCGTTTATATCGAACGCGTACGACATATCGGCGCGGCGTTCGTCCTTGCCGTCCTCTTTATAGACAAGCTTTACCTCCGACGGTATGCCCGCGCCGTACACCGCGAGACGCAGACGTATCTCCGTGCCGCACGTGACCGCGCCGAACGGACGGCGGTAAAATTTTTCACGCGAATTATGCTCTATATCCATAAAATCCTCCTACGGGAAATAATCACCTTACACATTTTAACCCCCTCTTTCGAGGGGGTTAAAATTACTTTATCGGCTTTAAGTGCCAGATTTGGTCGTTGTACTCCTTAATGGTACGGTCGCTGGAGAAGAATCCCGACATAGCCGTGTTCATAATAGCCATTTCAAGCCATTTATCTCTGTTCTTGTAGTCCTCCGAGATTATCTCCTGCGTCTTCATGTAATCCTCGAAGTCGCGCAGTACCATGTACGTGTCGGGGTAGCCGTAGTCGCCGAACAGCAACGTGTTGTACAGGTCGCTGAATATCGTCGTGTTGCCCGGGATAATGCTGCCGTCTATGAGCATTTCAAGCGCGCGGCGCAGCGACGCGTTTGTGGAGTAAATGTGCTTTACCTCGTCGTTGCCGGGGTATTTAAGTCTCGCGGCAACCTCGTCGTCCTTAAGACCGAAGATGTAGATGTTGTCCTTGCCCACCTTTTCGGCCATTTCGACGTTCGCGCCGTCGAGCGTGCCTATGGTAAGCGCGCCGTTAAGCATAAACTTCATGCAGCCCGTACCCGACGCCTCCTTGCCGGCGGTCGAAATCTGCTCCGACACATCGGCGGCGGTAACGATTTTCTCCGCTATCGAAACGCCGTAGTTCTCGATAAACACTACCTTTATCTTATTCTCGATGCGCTTGTCGTTGTTGATTATATCGGCGATAGAGTTAATAAGCTTTATAATATTCTTCGCTCTCACGTAGCCCGGCGCGGCTTTCGCGCCGAATATATACGTCTTGGGATAGAAGTTCTTTAAGTACTTGGGATCCTCAAGCAGCTTGTTGTACTCCGCGATTATGTGGAGTACGTTCATCATCTGACGCTTGTACTCGTGAAGTCTCTTGCACTGCACGTCAAATATCGAGTCGGGGTTGACCTCAACGCCGTTATGCTCCTTGATATACTCCGCGAGCGCGGCTTTGTTGTCGCGCTTAATCTTGTCAAACTTCTTCTGGAAGTCCTTATCCTTCGCGTACTTCGCGAGCTCCGCAAGCTTATCCGCGTCTTTGAGCCAGCCCTTGCCTATCTTTGAGTCGATAAGCTTTGTAAGGGCGGGGTTACAGTTGGCTATCCATCTTCTGAACGTGATACCGTTCGTTATCGCGTGGAAACGATCCGGATCGAGTACGTAATAGTCATGGAAAATGTCGTCCTTAAGTATCTGCGTGTGCAGCTGCGACACGCCGTTTACGGCAAAGCAGCTTGCGAGACAAAGGTTCGCCATGTTGACCTGACCGTTCGCGATAACAGCCATCCAGTCAAGCTTGCCTTGGTCGTCGCCGTACACCGCGCGCAGCTTTTCCATAAGACGGCGGTTGATTTCGGCAACTATCTCGTATATTCTCGGCATAAGCGAACGGAACATATTCTCGTTCCACTTTTCGAGAGCCTCGCTCATTACGGTGTGGTTCGTGTACGCAAACACGTGCGTCACAATCTCCCACGCCTCGTCCCAGCCGAGACCCTTCTCATCCATGAGAAGGCGCATCATCTCGGGTATCGCGAGCGTCGGGTGCGTGTCGTTTATGTGAATTACGACCTTGTCGGGGAGTTTCGACCAGTTTACGCCGTTTCTTTCCTCAAATTCTCTCAAAATCCACTGCAGCGTTGCCGATACGAGGAAATACTGCTGGCTCAAACGAAGTCTCTTACCCTCGTCGGTCGTGTCGTCGGGGTAAAGGATGCCCGAAATTCTCTGCGCTATCGCCTTCGCCTCCATTACGCGGTTGAATGTGTCCTGATTGTAATTTACGAAGTCGTAGTCGTTCGGAACGGTCGCGCCCCAAAGTCTCAGTTTGTTTACGATTTTTGAGTTGTAGCCCACGAGCGGAACGTCGTAAGGTACGGCGAGAACCGTTCTCGCGTTATGGTACTTTATCTCAGCCTTACCGTCGTTCCATACCGTCTCGACACTGCCGCCGAAGTGTACCTTTACAGCCTCCTCGGGACGCGCTATCTCCCACGCGTTTCCGTTTTCAAGCCATGAGTCGGGAAGTTCCGTCTGGTAGCCCTCGACTATCTTCTGACGGAACAGACCGTGTTCGTAACGTATCGAGCAGCCGTAAGCCGGCAGGTCGAGCGTTGTGAGCGAGTCGATAAAGCACGCGGCAAGTCTGCCAAGACCGCCGTTGCCGAGACCCGCGTCGTTTTCCATTTCGGCAATGTCGTTAAACGTGTAGCCGAGGTCGGCAAGCACGTTCTGATATGCCTTTGTCTGCATCAGGTTCAAAATGTTTGTGCTTAAAAGTCTGCCCATGAGGAACTCGAAGGAAAGATAATAAAGCTTTTTTGAACCCTTGTCTCTTACCACCTTGTGCGACTTCGACCACTGTTCCATGATTTGGTCGCGCACGGTGAGAGCGCACGCGGTATAAATCATGTGCGGAGTCGCGTCCTCCATGCCCTTACCGAAATGCCGTCTTACCTTGCCTATAATTTCGTTCTTCAGCGCCTCTTCGGAGGCGGTGAGCTTTGATGTTTTAGCCTGTGCCATATTATAAAACCCCTTTTACTTATTTCTTTGTTTTTCCCGTTTTCTTTGCTGTTGATTTTTTCGCCGTTGTTTTCTTTGCCGTTGTTTTCTTTGTCGGCTTTTCCTCGTCGAACGGATTTTCCACCTTGACTATTTCCGGTTCCTTGCGTGATTTAACCGCTTTTTCCGTGGCTTTGTCGGCGTCCGCCTTGATGTTTTTATCGAAGTCGGACGTCTTTTTCTTCACCGCCGTCTTTTTTGCCGGCGCTTTTTTCTTTGCCGGCTCGGCAGCGGGTTCGTCATAGATACCCGTCAAATCGCGGTACATCTTGATGTACTTGTCTGCCGAAACATTCCACGAGTAGTCCATAGCCATGCCGTTATCGACAATGTTGTTCCACTCGTCTTTTCTGTCGTAGTAAATCTGCATCGCGTACCAGATAATGTTCATCATCTCGTCCGCGTTGTAGTTCGCGAACGAAAAGCCCGTACCCTCGCCCGTGTACTCGTTGTACGGCTGCACCGTGTCCTTTAAGCCGCCCGTCTCGCGCACGATGGGAACCGTGCCGTAACGAAGGCTTATAAGCTGCGACAGTCCGCACGGCTCGAACCGCGACGGCATGAGGAACGCGTCGGACGCGGCGTAAATCTTGTGCGACATTTCGTTCGAGAAGTAAATCTGCGCCGAGAAACGGTCGGGATACTTCCACGCGTAATGTCTGAACAGATTTTCGTACTTTTCGTCGCCCGTTCCGAGAACGACTACCTGTGCGCCGCCCTCGCAAAGCTGCTCCATCTTGTACGCCACAAGGTCAAAGCCCTTCTGGTCGGTAAGGCGCGAAACAACGCCTATCATCATCTTGTCGGGATCTACGGGCAGTCCGAGTTCTTCCTGCAGTTTCTTCTTGTTTTCGACCTTGTTCTTGTGAACGGTCTTGGCGGTGTAATTCCTGTAAATCATCTTATCCTTCGCGGGATCCCAGTCCGTGTAGGATATGCCGTTTACTATGCCGATAAGGTCGCCGCTTCTCGCGCGGAGAAGATTGTGCAGACCCTCGCCGTACTCCTCGCTCTGAATTTCGCCCGCGTACGTTTCGCTTACTGTCGAAATCTTGTTCGCGTATACCATGCCGCCCTTTAAAAGATTCGCGTCACGGTAAAATTCGAGTTTATCCGAGGTGAAGTAGTAGTCACTTATGCCCATTACGTCCTTTATAGCCTTGAAATCCCAGCGTCCCTGGAATTTGAGGTTATGTATCGTCATAACCGTCTTTATGCCTTGGAAGAACGGATTGTCCTGGAACGTGTCAAGGAACACGGGTATCGGTCCCGTCTGCCAGTCGTTGCAGTTTATAACGTCGGGTCTGAAACCTATCGTCGGCAAGAGCGACAGAACCGCCTTCGAGAAGAATATGAACTTCTCGCAGTCGAGGTGGATATAGTCGTAGGGCTTGTCGCCGTTGAAGTAGAACTTGTTATCCACAAAATAGTAGATACAGCCGTCATGCTCCAGCTCAAACACGCCCGCGTACTGACTTCTCCAGCCGATATTGATATAGATGTGGTCGATGTAGCGCATCTTATCCTTGTACTCCTGCGGTATGCACTTGTACAAAGGCAGGATAACTCGCGCGTCAACTCCCTTTTGTCTCAATACCGCGGGGAGCGAACCGGCTACGTCGCCCAAGCCGCCCGTTTTTACAAAGGGCGCACATTCGGATGTTGCGAATAATACATTCATTTTAAAAACTCCTTTCATTAAAGAAGCATCTGTGCCGCGTTTTTCCGTTCAAATCGTTCGGTTTGCACGTTCAAACAGCGCATAGACCTTGTAATTATACTATCTCGGTATTCATTTTGTCAAGTCTTGTGTTAAAATATCGTAAAATTATACAAAAACGTAACAGGGCTGCCCCTATATATGAGGCAGTCCTATTATGTAAATTGCTTATATTTGCGTTCCCTTTGCTATGCACAGGGGGTACGATTCCTGACCGATAAGCTTTCTGCCCTTCGTCACACATACCTCCTTATCGAACACAACATGGCTCAGTTCCACGTTCTCCTCGATAACGCTGTCCTGCATTATGATCGAGTTCTTCACAACCGCACCCTTCATAACCTTTACGCCGCGCGACAGAACGCTGTTTATAACCGTTCCCTCTATAACGCAGCCGTCCGACACAAAGCTGTTCTTTACGTCGGCGTCCGCGCCGTACTTCGTCGGCGACTGATCCTTTGTCTTTGTGTAGATAGGTCTCGCGGGGTTGAACAACTCGTCGCGGACTTCTTTCTTCAGGAAGTCCATATTCGCTCTGTAGTAAGCCTTCAGGGAATCGAGTTTTTCGGTGTAGCCCTTGAACTCGTAGCCGTAGATATGTAAGCCGTCAATCTTCTTTACGAGCGCGTCCTTTACGAAGTCGCTGTCGCCGCGCGCGCTGCACTCGTCTATGATACTTTCGAGCAGCGCCTTTTCCATAACGTACACGTCCATACCGGCGGTGCTTGTCTTGGGGTAATACGGCTGAACCTCTATATCGACCACGCGCTTATCGTCATTAAGTTCCAGCATCGTGAAACGCGACAGCTCTCTCTCGTCGGCGCCCGTCATGTCGGTGTAAATCGTCGTAACGTCCGCCTGGCTCTCGATGTGCTTTTCGATTACGTCCTCGAAGTCGATGTTGTAGATGTTGTTGCCGAGCGACAGTATAACATACGTCTGCGGACTTCTCTGTATAAAGTCCTGAATACCGGCGAGCATGTCAATGTTGCCCTTTATCGCGCCGTACGTCATTTTTTCAAGGCTCGGGGGGAGAATGTTAAGTCCCCAGTTCTTTCTGTCAAGATCCCACGGGCTGCCGCTTCTGATGTGGTCCATAAGTGATGAGTAGTTCGACTCCGTGGCAACGCCGATATTTGTAATACCGGCATTTGCCATATTGGAAAGCACGAAGTCGATTATTCTGTAACGTCCCGCAACGGGGAGCGCGCTGTTTGCTCTTATATCGGTTATAGGAGGTATTCTGTCGTTATTCGTCAGAATAATACCCATTGTTTCTCGTCTCATTGGCTCTGTCCCCTTTCTTTAGGCTTCTACCATACTGCCCTTGTAGATATTCTCGCCGACGCTCACGTTCGCGCCGCCCTCGATAAGCACAAGGTCGTTGGTACATAATTTGGATGCGTACTTGTTATCGTCCGATTTGTCAACGCCGATTTTCGCGCCGTCGCCGATTACGGCTTCACTTCCGATAACCGTTCTTTCAATGATAACGTTTCTGCCGATTTTCGCGCCCGGCATAACGACCGAGTCGGTTATGACGCTGCCCTCGCCGAGCTCCACGCCGCCGAATATTACCGAGTGGTTAATCTCGCCGTCAATGTAGCAGCCTTCGGTCACGGTCGATTTTGTTATCTTCGCGTGTTCGCCTACGTAGTGGGGCGCGAGCGCCATATTTCTCGAATATATGCTCCACCGTCTGTCGCCGAGGTCAAACTTCGGGGGATCGTCGATAAGATCCATATTTGCCTCCCACAGACTGTGTATCGTTCCGACGTCCTTCCAGTAACCCTCGAAACGGTACGTCACCATCTTTTCGCCGTCCGCAAGCATCGTCGGGATAATGTTCTTACCAAAGTCGTTTGACGATTCGGGGTTTCTTTCGTCGTCCTCGAGGTACTTTTTGAGCATATCGTAACGGAAGATGTATATACCCATCGAAGCGAGATTACTCTTCGGGTTTGCGGGCTTTTCCTCAAACTCCGTTATAACGCCGCTTTCGTCCACGTTCATAATGCCGAAACGGCTCGCCTCCTCCCAGGGAACGGGCATAACCGCTATCGTCGCAGCCGCGCCCGACTCCTTGTGAGCCTTCAGCATTTCGCCGTAGTGCATCTTGTAAATATGGTCGCCCGAAAGAATAAGCACGTTTTCGGGGTTAAAACCTTCGAGAAAACTCAAATTCTGATATATCGCGTTCGCCGTACCCTTGTACCATTCCTCTGTCTTAGCGCTCTGGTAAGGGGGCAGAACGTACACGCCGCCGTGACTTCTGTCGAGATCCCACGGGTTGCCGTTACCTATATAACGGTTAAGTTCAAGCGGCTGATACTGCGTCAGCACGCCGACGGTATCTATGCCGGAATGAACACAGTTTGAAAGCGGGAAGTCTATAATTCTGTACTTTCCGCCGAACGGGACAGCGGGCTTGGCGACGTTCTTCGTCAGCGCGCCGAGTCTTGAACCCTGACCGCCTGCAAGTATCATTGCAACGCAATCCTTTGATACCATTTAAATCATCTCC
Organism: uncultured Clostridia bacterium; assembly: GCA_947631235.1. Taxonomy (GTDB): domain Bacteria; phylum Bacillota; class Clostridia; order UBA1381; family UBA1381; genus Hominilimicola. The sequence continues at coordinate 23,630 of CANRKO010000005.1, forward strand.
TATATATTAATTTTCTGTCTTTTTCTTTGTTTCTGTTTTCTTTGCCGCGCTCTTTTTCGCGGGGGCTTTCTTGGCGGGAGCCTTCTTTTTCGGCGCTTCCTGCTTTTTCTTCAGCATCATAATCGAATTTCCGTCAACCTCGACAACGAGCGTATAGCCCATATCGCTGTACGGCTCGCTTACGGTCTTGTAGGTCTTTTTCGCGATGCGTCTCGTTCCGCCGTACTTCGCGGCGTTGGAATGTATTATCACCTCGTAGCTGCCCGCGACGGGAACGCCTATCTTGTAAATAGGGCGCGATACCGGCGTGAAGTTTGCCACGACCACGACGTTATCATTTACATTTTTACCGCGTCTTATATACGAAAGCACGGAATTTTCGCTGTCCGCCTCGTTTATCCATCTAAAGCCGTCCCAGCTCGTCTCGTTCTCCCACAGACCCTTGTTTTCAAGGTAGAACCGGTTGATGTCCTTGACGTACTGATGCAGCTTTTTGTGCTTATCTATTTCAAGCACGTTCCATTCAAGCTGGTCGTCGTAACGCCATTCGAGGAACTGACCTATCTCGCCGCCCATGAACATCAGCTTTTTGCCCGGCATCGTCATGTAATAGCCGAGGAGCGCTCTGTACGCGTCAAACTTCTCGTCATAGCTGCCGAACATCTTGTCGATAAGCGAGTGCTTGCCGTGTACGACCTCGTCGTGCGAAAGCGGAAGTATGAAGTTTTCGCTGTAGGCGTACATCATCACAAACGTCAAAAGGCTGTGATTGTCCTTTCTGAAATACGGGTCCATGGACATATACCTTATAGTGTCGTTCATCCAACCCATATTCCATTTGTAGTTAAAGCCCAGTCCGTCGTTGTCGGGCGGGGCGGTAACCATGGGCCACGCCGTCGATTCCTCGGCAATCATCATAAAGTTCGCGAACTCCGTACCCATTATGCGGTTTAATTTCCTCAGGAAATCGACCGCCTCCAGGTTCCCGTTGCCGCCGTACTTGTTAGGCACCCATTCGCCGTCGTTTCTGGAATAGTCACGGTAGAGCATCGACGATACCGCGTCCACGCGTATGCCGTCCATGTGGTACTCCTTCGCCCAGAAGTAAGCCGACGATATGAGGAACGATATTACCTCGCTCTTTTCATAGTCGAACACCATCGTACCCCAGTCCTTATGCTCGCCCATGCGCGGGTCTGCATACTCGTAGGTCGGCGTGCCGTCGAACATTCTAAGTCCGTGAGCGTCGCGCGGGAAGTGCGCGGGAACCCAGTCCATGATAACGCCTATTCCCGCCTTGTGGCACTTGTCAACAAAATACTGAAGCTCGTGACAGTCGCCGTAGCGCGTGGTCGCCGAGAAATATCCCGTTACCTGATAGCCCCACGAGCCGTCAAACGGGTATTCCGTGACCGGCATCATTTCTATATGTGTGTAACCCATGTCCTTAACATAGGGTACAAGCTCGTCCGCGAGCTCCTTATAAGTATACAGGCTGCCGTCCTCGTGAACCTTCCACGAGCCGACGTGCATTTCGTAGATATTTACCGGTTTGAGGAGCGTCGACTCCTTCTCGCGCTCCGCAAGCCACTTTTTATCTCCCCATTTGTAGCCCGCCAAATCCTTCGTGAGCGACGCCGTTCCCGGTCTCAGCTCACATTTCACGGCGAACGGATCGGCTTTGTAAACCGTCTCGCCGTTTTGAGTCTCTATGGCATACTTATAAAGCATGTTTTCCTTTATATCGGTAAAAAAGCCGTACCAGATGCCGCTTGTCTCGATAGGTTCAAGCTTTTTGTCCCAGCCGTCCCAGCCGTTGAAATCGCCGACCACCCGGACGCTTTTGGCGTGCGGCGCCCATACGGCGAACCGCCAGCCTTCCTTGCCGTCAAGCTTTATTTTATGCGCTCCGAGCATTTTATACGACTGGAAATTTTCTCCCGAATTGAAAAGATAAACCTGAAAACGGCTTATGCCCGCCCATGTCATCTCTTCTGCCATATATCTCCCTCCTTTGTTGTTTATTTTTATCCGGTACGCTCATCAGAGCATACAATCTATGGTATACATTGTAACATATTTTTTTTAGTCAGTAAAGACTATATATAAATAAAATTATTTTAAATTTTTGTGCATTTTGACGATATACTATTAGTTTGTCTTTTTTCGATTGTTTTATGCTTTTTTTGATAAAATATTTGTTTTTTCGTACATTTCCGCATAGGCACTCTCGCGAAGGAAAAATTTACCGTTATATTACAAATAATCGCCGCTGCTTGACATATTCGCGAAAATGGTATACAATATGATGTGCTTAATATTCTTTAAATATAAGTTTTCTGTAAAATATGAAATTTGATATGTAATCCCAATACTTAAAATGGAGCCGTCTTAAAGAGACTGCTCCGTATGATTACAGCCCGCGCCGGCGCTCTTTACCTGCATTTGCGCCGCCATAGGTTCGTCCCTCGGGACGGTGTTTCATAGGCAGCAGTCATTTTAAGAAAGCCCCCATTGGCAGGTCTTGGAGAAAAATTTAGGGGGTGTTACCGATTAACATTACATTGATAATCGTTATAATCGCGGCGGTTATACTCTGCGCAGCGGCAGCCGTTATCGGCTTTAACGGCGGCGTCGCTCACAGAAAGAAAATCGCCGAGGCCCAACTCGGCTCCGCCGAGGAACAGGCAAAGTCTATAATTGCCGAGGCTGAGAAGAACGCGTCAGCCAAAAAGCGCGAAATGATGCTCGAAGCGAAAGAGGAAAATCAAAAGCTTCGCGCGCAGTTCGACGCGGAGGTTAAGGAACGCAGAAACGAACTTAACCGTCAGGAACGCAGAATTGCTCAGAAAGAGGAAAATTTAGACAAAAAGACAGACAACTTGGACAGAAAGGAACAGTCTTACAATCAGAAGATTAAGAACCTGGAAGCCAAAGAAGCAGAAATAGCAGAAATTAAGGAACAGCAGATGGCGCTTATCGAAAAGATTTCCGGTCTTACGGCAGAAGAGGCAAAAGAACTTTTGCTGAAGAACATCGAGGAAACGACGAGACACGAGGCAGCCGTCATGGTTAAAGAAATTGAGCAGGAGGCAAAGGATAACGCGGAAAGAAACGCAAGAAACATCGTTGCGCTTTCGATACAGAAGGTTGCCGCGGATCACGTTGCCGAAACAACCGTATCGGTTGTAAACCTTCCCAACGACGAAATGAAGGGTCGTATAATAGGCAGAGAGGGACGAAATATAAGAACGCTCGAAACGCTCACCGGCGTCGATTTTATCATCGACGACACTCCGGAGGCGGTTATAGTGTCAAGTTTCGACCCCATAAGGCGCGAGGTTGCGCGTCTTGCGCTCGAAAAACTCATTGTCGACGGACGTATTCATCCGGCGCGCATTGAGGAAACGGTCGAAAAGTCTCGCAGGGAGGTTGAGGCGATTATCAAGCAGGAGGGCGAGAACGCCACGTTCGAGACGGGCGTGCACGGACTTCATCCCGAACTCGTCAAGCTGCTCGGTAAGCTGAAATTCAGAACAAGCTACGGTCAGAACGTCCTCAAGCACAGTATCGAGGTTTCGCACCTTGCGGGCGTTATGGCAGGTGAACTGGGAGTCGACGTCAATCTCGCCAAGAGGGCGGGTCTTTTGCACGACATCGGCAAAGCGGTTGACCATGAAGTCGAGGGCTCGCACGTAACTATCGGCGCAGATATAGTGAAGAAGTTCCGTGAAAACAAAGATGTTGTGCATGCCGTTATGGCGCATCACGGCGACGTTGAGGCGAAAACGATTGTCGCGACGCTCATACAGGCGGCTGACGCAATATCGGCGGCGCGTCCGGGAGCCAGACGCGAAAATCTCGAAACCTACATCAAACGCTTGGAAAAGCTGGAGGAAATTGCCGACGGCTTTAACGGTGTCGAAAAGTCCTACGCCATTCAGGCGGGACGCGAAGTGCGCATAATGATCAAGCCGGAGGTCATAAACGACGACGGCATGATCCTTGTAGCGAAGGACATCGTAAAGCGTATCGAGGCGGAGCTCGAATATCCCGGTCAGATCAAAGTAAGTCTGATACGCGAAACGAGAGCCGTTGATTACGCCAAGTAATCAAAAAAAAGAAAAATGGGGGTTATTACAGAGCGTAAATCTCATCGGAGGAGATACTTTGCGATAAAGGCACTGTACGCGCCGCTTGTGGTTTGCTTCTACCCGTTCTGTAATACGCTCCTTTTTTTTCGGTAATTTTGTAAGCAGAAAGGCAACGGATATGAAAATATTATGTGTCGGAGATGTGGTAAGCGCCGTGGGGCGCGAAATGCTCTTTAAATATGTTGACGATATGAAATACGGTAAAGGCGTCGATATGTGCATCGTAAACGGTGAGAACGCCACGCACGGCAGAGGTATGGCGCGCTCGGCGTACAACGAGCTTGTGCGCGCGGGCGCGGACGTTATAACAATGGGCAACCACACGTGGGACTGTAAGGAAATTTCGGCTATCATGCGCAAGGAGGACAACGTTATACGCCCCGCGAATTACAACAAGGCTTGCCCCGGCGAGGGCAGCCTGGTGTACACCGCGAAAAACGGCGTAAAGGTCGGCGTTATAAACCTCATCGGCAGAACGTTCCTCGAATACCAGCAGGGCTCTCCGTTCGACAAGGCGGAGGAGGAAATAGAAAAGCTGCACGAAAAGACGAATATAATTATGGTGGACTTTCACGCCGAGGCTACGAGCGAAAAACTCGCGATGGGATTTTTCCTCGACGGTAAGGTGAGCGCAGTTTTCGGCACGCACACGCACGTGCAGACGGCTGACGAAATGATACTCCCCGGCGGCACGGGATATATAACCGACCTCGGCATGACCGGCGTGGGTCTCTCCATTCTCGGCAGGGGCATAACGCCGATTGTGGAGCGTTTCCGCACAGGTATGCCGCAGAAGTTCGACCTTGCCATCGGCAGCGGTCAGTTCTGCGGGTGCATATTCGATATTGACGAAAGCAGCGGCAAGTGCGTCGGCACGGAAAGGATTTTTATTAAGGATAAATAAGTAGCGCAAAATAAGACCCCCTCTCCGAGGGGCGCATAAAATAAAACACAATAAGACCCCCTCTATGAGGGGGTCGAAATCTTTGATTTCGGGGGGTGTGCAATATTGCACAAAAAAACACCCCCCAAAACTTGCAAGCAAGTTTTGACCCCCTCGGAGAGGGGGTCACGCGTATAGTGGCGCAATTTAATCCCCCTCGGAGAGGGGGTCTTTCTATTATGGGTTTTTGATCTTTATCTCTTTTCCGCTACAACGCCCTGTCTGTACGCTTTAATAAGTTCCTTCAAATCGTCTATTCTCTCTTTGAGCCGCTTGCCGTTATCGGTGTCGCCGACGAGTATTCTGTTCGCCGAATGTCTGACGGCGACCTGGTTCGACACAATATCCCTGTTATTGTAAATAACGTCCTCCGCGCCGCTGAACGGCTCGTGCGCCGTGAGTGTGAGACCGTAGGAATTATACGTTAGCGTGTAGCCGGCTATGCCCGTCACGGTCTGGTACGCCTTTGAAAAACCGCCGTCTATCATTATCACCTTGCCGCCGCACTTCAGCGGATTTTCGCCCTCTCCCTGATGCACGGGAACGTGACCGTTTATTATGTGTCCCGTTTCGTCAAGCCCGAACTCCGCGAGGATTTTGTCGGCTGTTTCCACATTGTTTATAAGCGTGTAATACGCGTTTTTATGCTCCTTGTGCGTTTCCTTGTCCTCTATAAAATACCTCTCGAACGTCGTCATTTTGTCGCGTCCGAAAAGCGGCGACGTCGGACCGTTCCACAGATACCACATCAAATCCGCGCCGCGCACGCGTTCCTTTATGTCGGGCGACAGCAGCGAGCGTCTTATCGCCGCCTCAAACGCGTCGTAGAGCGCCTTGCCGCCGTAACGTTTGCCGCCGAACGTCATTTCCTTGAACGTGCCGTCGCTGTTCATCGGCACGCAGCCGTGGAACAGGAGGTTGCCGTTGTATACCTTGTACAGACTGCCCTTCTGCATGAGAAGGCGCGTGTGACGCTGCAGCTTTTGACAGCGCACGAACGCCGAACGCAGCTTTTCCATTACCTCGCTTTCCTTCTCGGTGAGCGCGTACGGGTCGGCGGGGTCTATCGTCGGGAAATTCGTATCGAGCATCGGGTACGTTTTGCCCTCTATCTCGACCGTTCCGTTTTTGAAATCTATGCGGTGCAGGAGTCTGCGCGAGTCCATTTCAAACTCGGGGTACTTCGCGATAAGCTGACCCTCGAGCTTAAACTGTATCACCGCTATCGCCTTGTGCAGTTTCATCTCGATGTCGTTGTCGGCTACGTCGGTAACTCTCCTGCCGAGACGCTTTATCTTAAATCTCTCGCACTTGTCGTCCTCGTAGGCAGCCATCGCGAATGTCGCGAGCGGCAGCATGTTTATGCCGTAGCCGTCCTCCAGAACGTCCATATTGCCGTAACGCACGCTGTTACGGATAATATTCGCGATACACGTCGTGTTGCCCGCAGCCGCGCCCATCCACATAACGTCGTGATTGCCCCACTGTATGTCGAGCGAGTGGTAGTCGCACAGCTTGTCCATTATGTCGTGCGGCGCTCTGCCGCGGTCGAATATGTCGCCGAGGACGTGCAGGTGGTCAACGACGAGACGGTGTACCAGTTCAGCCATCGCTATAATGAATTTCTCCGCTATGCCGACCTCCAAAATCGTGTCCACTATGCCGTCAAAGTACGCGCCGCGGTTCAGTACCTCCGGCTTTTCGGTGATAAGCTCCTCTATGACGTACGCGTACGCCTTCGGCAGCGCCTTTCTCACCTTCGAGCGCGTGTATTTCGACGATACGACGCGGCATATGTCGATAAGTCGGTAAAGCATTATTTTATACCAGTTTTCCGTGTCCTTGCCCTGGTGCTTTATGTAGCTTATTTTCTGCGTCGGGTAGTAGACGAGCGACGCGAGTTCGCGCTTGTCTTGTATGCTCAGCGTGTGACCGAATACGTCGTCGATTTTTTTGCTAACCGCGCCCGAGCCGTTGCGCAGAACATGCGAAAACGCGGCGTACTCGCCGTGTATATCGCTTAAAAAATGCTCCGTTCCCTTCGGGAGATTTAGTATCGCCTGCATGTTTATAATCTCCGTCGCCGCGCTGTCCACCGTCGGATAAAGTTCCGACAGCCGTTCGAGATATTTTATTTCGCTTTTGTTCATCGCTTGCCCTCCGCTTGTCTTAAAACCTTACAGTAAATGTGCCGCGTGAAATTACATCACGTAATCAGCCCGTTTCTCCGTCACTGTCAACCGGCTTTTCGTGTGTGTTGACGTTTACTTTTACCGTCCGGCTGTCCTTCGGTATGTATATACCCTCCGCAGCGTCTATTTGCATTTCCTTTTCGCCGCTTTCTATAGTCGGGATCGTCACGGTCAGACGGTCGGGCGCGGACGCGCCGTCCTCTATGCCGACTTTAACGGTATCCGGCTCGACCTTGGGGTCGTCAAGCTCGTAGCCGCCGCTCAGTCCGTCGGACAGCTTCGTCTCCACGGGCAGCGTCACAGCGTCGTATATCTTATTCACAACGTCCGCCTCACTGCTCGGGCTCTCTATCGTCTCGTTTTCCGTTATGGGCGCTCCTGAGGAATTTATCAGCATATAGTCTATCCGAGCCGCGCCCTCCCTTACTTCCTGCCAGTTCATAACCGCCCTCGCGCGGTCAACCTCGTTTATCTCGCTTTCCGCCCCGCTTATCTTCACCACGGGGTTTTTAATATCGGTGCGCACGAGCTTATCGTCCGGCACGCCCCTACAAATCGTCTCGATCTCCACTTCCTTTGAAACAATCTTTTCCGCGTTTACTGTGATGTCGCCGAAATTTTCCTTTTCAACGCCTATGCGCGTTGTCGGTATCGTGGTTTTACCGACAAGGCTGTACGTACCCGCGTCTGTTATATTGCTCAAATCGACCTGCACGTAAATATCGTCCATATAATTCATAAGGTCTCCGCGGTTCCCTCTGACCGTCACCGACAGCGGCGGTATGTCCCCGCGTCCCGTCACGGTCAGCTCCCTGTCGCGCAGCGTCGTTTCGCCGATGAACCGAACCTTTAAATTCGTAAGCGTGACGGTTATGGTCGGGTTTGTAAGCGACATTACCATGAACCATACGATTACGGCGAGCAGCAGGGAAAGCGCCATTGTACGGATTTTTTTCTTTTGTGGTTTTGTTTCGTTGTTATCAGCCATTTTACCTAACTCCCTTCAATCCGTTTTTACTGCGCCTTTGTTTTCCAAAACTTTATTTTGTCTATCTTCTTCTGCTGCGTTTCCGGTTTCTGTATGATTAGCTTTTTAAGCGCCTTGCCGAGTGAATCACGGTTAAGGTTGCGCGTCAGCGAACCGTTTAATGCTATCGAGATTTTACCCGTTTCCTCGCTCACCACAACTATTACCGCGTCCGTGACCTCGCTAAGTCCTATAGCGGCTCTGTGGCGCGTGCCGAGGTCGCGCGAGAGGTTGTTGTTAGCCGTGAGGGGCAGAAGGCAGCCCGCGGTGATTATCTTGCTGCCGCGTATTATTACCGCGCCGTCGTGGAGTGGTGTGTTCGGTACGAATATGTTTTCCAAAAGACCGCTCGACACGTTCGCTTCAAGCATTGTGCCGGTGCTTATAAACTCGCCCAGACGCGTGCTGCGCTCTATGACTATGAGCGCGCCCGTTTTTGTGAGCGACAGATTTTCAGCCGCGAGCGATATCGACTCTATCGTCCTCGCAAGCTCCTCCTCACTGTTATCGACGGCGAAGTCGATAATCTTACCGACCTTGAAACGTCCCATTCTTTCGAGCAGACTTCTAAGCTCCGGCTGGAACAGTACGATTATGGCGAACGCGCCTATCTGCATCGCGCCGCCGAGTATGTAGTTGAGCGCGTTTAGGTTGAGCCGCTGGCTCAGGAAAAACACGGCGAACAGGAATATTATTCCCTTTACAAGCTGCATCGCGCGCGTCTCTCTGATAAGATTTATAAGGTAATAGAAAATCACGGCTACTATCACAACGTCAATAAAATCCGTTATGCGCAGCAGTTGTATATATTTTATTACCCCGTCCATAAATGCGTCCATAGCGTCCTCCTTTTCATATTACCGTTCCGCCGCCGAGCACTATATCGCCGTCGTAAAACACGACCGCCTGTCCCGGCGTTACGGCGCGTACCGGCTCTTTAAACGCGAGCCGTACCTTGCCGCCCGTAAGCGGCGTTAAGACCGCATCGCGCGGCGGAGCCTGATAGCGTATACGAGCGGTGACGTTTATTTCTTCCTTCGGCGTTTCGCCCGATATAAAATTAACATCCTCCGCCGTAAGCTCCGACGAAAATTCCATACCCTTCTCGCCGAGCGTTATCGTGTTGTTTTCCGCGTCGATTTTCATTACGAACATCGGTCTGCCGTAAGCGCCTATGCCCTTGCGCTGACCTATCGTGTAGTATATAAGCCCGCGGTGTCTGCCTATGACGTTTCCGTTTACGTCAAGTATATCGCCCTCGCGGGGCGTGTAATCCGAATAGTCGGTAATAAATTTCGCGTAATCGTCGTCCTCGACAAAGCATATCTCCTGACTGTCGCGCTTGCGCGCCACGCCGAGTTCCAGTTCCTCCGCTTTTGCGCGAACCCAATCCTTGTCATAGCCGCCAAGCGGCATGAGCGTGTGCGCGAGCCGGTCCTGTGTAAAGTTATATAAAACGTAGCTTTGATCCTTCTTTGCCGCCTCCGATGCGCGGAGTATATATTTGCCGTCCGTGCCGCGCTCTATTTTCGCGTAGTGACCGGTCGCGACGTAATCTATTCCCATCGCGAGCGCTCTTTTCATAAACGCGTCGAATTTCAGATATTTGTTGCACGCGATACAGGGGTTAGGCGTTCTGCCGCGCGTGTACTCGCGTACAAAGTAATCGACCACCTTGTCTCGGAACTCGTCTTTAAAATTCATAACGTAAAAGTCTATGCCGAGTTTGTCGCATACGCGCCTTGCGTCCTCTACCGCGCTTTCGGCGCAGCAGCCCTCGTGCTTTGAATTTGCCGCGTCCGAGTACGTCCACAGCCGCATCGTCGCGCCTATCACATGATAGCCCTGCTCCTTTAACAGCGCAGCCGCGACGGACGAGTCAACTCCGCCCGACATGCCTATTAAAACGCTCTTTTCTCCCATTGTTTCCTCCGAATGTTATGTCAGAAATCACTGTCTTTGCCGTCATGCGGCTCATCTTTTGCCGCCTTCGTTTCGGGCGGCGCAATCGGAACGGTAACCGTTTCGATGCGCGGTTTGCTCTTAAAAAGCCGCGCGACGGTGTCGTCCACAAGATAATACGATATAAACGCCAATACCGCAGAAACGGCGTAAGCCGCGATTACATAGCCGATATTGCCGATAAGTCCGAGATGTACGAACACATCGACGACAATCATATGGTAGAGGTACAGTCCGTATGACAAATCAATACTAAATCTCAGTTTGCCGAAACTGTAGCCGACGCCTATTGTAAGCATGATAAGCAAAAGCACGATTACCATGTCCTGATACTCGCCCACACGCGGCGCGCCGTTCATGAGCCAAATGCCGCGCCCTATTATGAGCAGCGCGAGCAGTACCTTTGCGCGGCACAGCATGGGTACGATCGTTTCGCGCCAGCGGTATATGAACCAGCCCGCAAAGTAGATGTAGAAAAACGGCAGGCAGGTGTGTGAAATCACGTTCTTTACAGCCACCGGAACGCTTGCCTGAACATACGGCGTGACGATATTAAGAGCCATCGATAACACCAGCACGCCTATCCACACGCCGATTTTTCGGTTTTTGATCGCCTTGTACACGAGCGCGGTGATGATGTAAAACTGCACCGTGTAAATCATCGTCCACAAATTGCCCTGAAAATTACCCGTTCCGAACGCGGATATAAAGTCGGGCTGCGGGAAGTCGCGTATAAAACAAAGCTGACCGATAAACCATTTTGTAAACGTGCCGTTCCATGTAAAGCCGCAGAACGCGGCGGCAACGATTACGCCGATTATTATACATATCCACAGCGACGGTATTATGCGCAGAACTCTCTTTTTGAGAAATTCGCCCACTCCCCTGCTGCGCTCCATCGACGCGGGTATCAGAAAGCCGCTTATGCAGAACAGCACGACGACCCCACTCCACCAGTTAAAGAAGGGCGGCGTTTCAACGTGAAGAATGTGGCGCAGTATGTGCTGCGTCATAACGTGCAGCGCGCTCAAAAGCCGCAGCAAATCAAAGCAGTTTGAGCCGAAATAAAAATTCTCGCCCGTTATTTTTCGCACTTCCTTCACCGCCCCCATACTTTCCTATTATATATTGTACCCCATATAAGCCCATAAGTCAAGCCGCGTAAAAATAAAATGAAGTGCGAGAAAACAATAGTATTAAAGAGAATAAGGGCGATTTTGGAAGATTTATATAAAAATTTTTATTTTGTTCAAAAAAAGTGTTGACAACGGAAGGTAAAGATAGTAAAATAGCCGTTGTGAGTTAAGAAAGACCTTAACATATTGAATAAAACAGGAGGAAACAACAATGAATTCAAGCTATTTGCAAAAGCCGGCTGACGTTGAGCGCAAGTGGTATGTGGTTGACGCCGCAGACAAGCCGCTCGGACGCGTCGCAGCGACAGTCGCAAGTATTTTAAGAGGAAAGCATCTCCCCACCTTCACTCCGAATGTGGACTGCGGAGATCACGTTATCGTCATTAACGCCGATAAGATTATCCTCACGGGCAACAAGCTCAATCAGAAAATTCGCTACTATCACACAGGCTGGGTAGGCGGTATCAAGGAGATACACTACGACAAGCTGATGGCTGAGCAGCCCGAAAAGGCTGTTATGTACGCCGTAAACGGTATGCTGCCGAACAACACGATTGGCAGAAAGGCTCTCACGAGACTTCGCGTTTACAAGGGCGCGGAGCATGAGCACGCGGCGCAGAAACCTATCGAATGGACAGGCGAAATAAAGTAAGGAGGATATGAAAATGGCAAAAGAACAGTATTACGGCACAGGCAGAAGAAAGTCGTCCGTCGCGAGAGTTCGTCTTGTTCCCGGCAACGGCACGATTACCATAAACGGCAGATCAATTGATGATTATTTCGGTCTTGAAACATTAAAGCTTATCGTTCGTCAGCCGCTTGAACTTACAAAGACAGGCGATAAGTTCGACGTTATCGCCAAGGTTGAGGGCGGCGGTTTCACCGGTCAGGCGGGCGCTATCCGTCACGGCATTTCGAGAGCGCTTTTGGAGGTTGACAGCGAGACGTACAGACCCGACCTTAAAGCCGCGGGCTTCCTTACCCGTGACTCGAGAATGAAGGAAAGAAAGAAGTACGGTCTCAAAGCCGCACGTCGCGCACCGCAGTTCAGTAAGAGATAAATTTATATATGCAATGGTAGAAAACTCCATAGTTGTAAGGCTATGGAGTTTTTTGTTTCTAAAAATTTTTATAAGTCTATTGACTGGCGATAACAAATGTGTTATCATATAATAGAAAGAAGGTGTGTATGGTGTATGAGGTAGAGTTTTACTATGATAAAAACGGGAACTCGGAAATCGTTGATTTTCTTGATGGACTAAAGGCAAAATCAAAAACAAGTAAAACGGACAGAATAAACAGAGAGAAAATCCTTGCCTACATCGGAGCACTTGCACGCTACGGAACAAGAATAGGAAAGCCTTATGTAAAACACATCGAAAATGAATTATGGGAATTGCGCCCGCTGGGAAACAGGATATTTTTCTTTTATTGGAAAGATAATAAATTCGTTCTTTTACATTATTTTATTAAAAAGTCACAAAAGACACCGCCGAAAGAAATTGAAAAGGCAAAAAACAATCTCAAAGATTTTTTGGAAAGGAATGATACTATATGAAACAGGTAAAAACTTTTTCCGAGTATATGAATGATGAAGAAAGGGTATCACCCGCCGAAAGAGAAAAAATAAACTTTGAAATCGAACTTATCGGGAAAATGATCGAGGCTCGCGAGCAAAAGGGATTATCGCAGCGGGAGCTTGCCGAAATCAGCGGAGTAAAACAGCCCGCAATCGCAAGGCTTGAAAGCATGAAAACGACCCCGCAAATTGACACCTTATTCAAAGTATTAAATCCGTTGGGCTACACTATTTCAATCGTTCCGATCAACGCAAAAAAATAAAATATCAAGATGTCGTCAAAATTATCAGTAGTGAAAAATGAAATCGACAGTTTCCTCAACTGCCTATCGGAACATCGAAGGCTGATAAACGAATAAAGCAGCGCAATCCGCAAACCCGCTTGGTGCTGAAATCTGCACCGGTACGGTCTCAAAGCCGCACGTCGCGCACCGCAGTTTAGTAAGAGATAAATTTATATATATACAAAAAGACGCCTTGGCGTCTTTTTTGTGTGGTGCAAATCATCAAAATATCCATATACCTATTGCAATACGCGCAGTTTTATTATATAATGGTAGCGGTTATATGCAAAAGGAGAGAGATTGATGGAACAGGTAAAAGAGAACAAGATGGGCACGATGCCGATAAACAGGCTGCTCATCACAATGGCGCTGCCGATGGTAATATCCATGCTCGTGCAGTCGCTTTACAATATAGTTGACAGCGTTTTCGTGTCGCGGCTGTCGGAGAACGCGCTCACAGCCGTGTCGATGGCGTTCCCTATGCAGAACCTAATGATTTCGGTCGGTTCGGGACTGGGCGTGGGTATGAACGCGCTACTGTCGCGCTCGCTAGGACAGAAAAACTACAAGGCGGCGAACAAGGTCGCAATGAACGGATTGTTCCTCGAGGCAATCGGCTGCATACTGTTTGTGCTGATAGGAATATTCTTTGTAAAGCCGTTTTTCGCGGCGCAGACGAACGACGCTGAAATAGCGAGTCTCGGCGTTTCGTACACACAGATATGTCTTATACTTTCGGTCGGCATATTCGGGCAGTTCACGTTCGAGCGAATGTTACAAAGCACGGGACGCACGCTGTACACGATGATAACGCAGATCACGGGCGCGGTCATAAACATAATCCTCGACCCTATCATGATTTTCGGTCTGCTTGGTATGCCGAGAATGGGCGTCGCGGGCGCGGCTGTCGCTACGGTAACGGGACAAATTGGCGCGGGCATACTCGCGTATATAATGAACATCAAGTGCAACCCCGACGTAAAACTCAGATTTAAGGGTTTCCGCCCCGAAATGTCGTACATAAAAACCATCCTCGCCGTCGGCGTACCGTCGATAATCATGGCGTCCGTCGGCTCGGTGATGACGTTCGGCATGAATATAATACTCGGTATGTACCTCGCGTCCTCGACCGCCGTCGCGGTATTCGGCGTGTACTTCAAGCTCAACAGTTTCATATTTATGCCGATATTCGGTCTCAACAACGGCATGGTGCCTATCGTTTCCTACAACTACGGCGCGCGCAAAAAAGACCGTATCGTAAAAACAATACGCTACTCCGCGATATACGCGGTGTCCATGATGCTTATAGGTATCGCGCTGTTCTGGCTCATACCGGACAAGCTGCTCGGACTGTTTAACGCGTCGCCCGAAATGCTCATCATAGGCACGTGGGCGCTGCGCGTAATAAGTTTGAGTTTCGCATTCGCGGGCGTGTGTATCATATTCTCGTCGACGTTCCAGGCGCTCGGACACGGTTTCCTCAGTATGTTCGTGTCGATTGTGCGCCAGCTTGTCGTGCTGCTGCCGTCGGCGTTTATCCTCGCGTACCTCGGCGGTATAAACGCGGTATGGTGGTCGTACCCGATAGCGGAGATTTTCTCGCTCGCGATGAGCCTTATATGTTTCCGCTACCTGTACAACAAAATCATTAAACCCCTCGACCTGCCCGTCGAGTAAAAACAATTAAAGACATTTTGCGGCGGCGAGTATCGGTAAATACCGGACGCGCCGCCGTTTTTTATATTTATATTGACTAATTCCCATATTTTGTGATATAATAGTATTGTTGTAATAATGTTCGGAAAAATACGATGAAAACAGGAGGTTTAATTTAATAGTGGCAAAAGCTAAAAAACTGAAAATCATACCATTGGGCGGTCTTGACGAGATCGGAAAAAATCTGACCGCCATTGAGTACGGAAACGAGATTATAATGGTAGATTGCGGTATGGCTTTCCCCGATGACGATATGCCCGGTATAGATATGGTTATAAACGACATAACGTATCTTGAGAAAAACTATCAGAAGATTAAGGGCGTTTTTTTGACGCACGGACACGAGGACCACATCGGCGGACTGCCTTATTTCCTGAAGTCGATAAACGTGCCGGTATACGGTACGCGGCTTACGATAGGACTTGTCGAACACAAACTGAAGGAACACAATCTGCTCTCGCGCGTAAAACTGGTGCGCGTAAAGTACGGAACGGTCGTGAAGGCGGGACAGTGTTTCACGGTCGAGTTTGTACGCACAAATCACTCCATCGCCGACAGCGCGGCTCTCGCGATAAAAACGCCGGTGGGCATGGTCGTGCATATGGGAGACTTCAAAATCGACACCACGCCGATCGTCGGCGAAATGATAGACCTTACGCGTCTGGGCGAGCTCGGCAAAGAGGGCGTACTCGCGCTCATGTCGGACAGTACGAACGTGGAGCGCAAGGGCTACACGATGAGCGAGCGCACCGTCGGGGAAAAGTTTGACAGCATATTCCAGAACAGCAAAAAGCGTATTATAGTCGCGACCTTCGCCTCGAACGTGCACCGCGTGCAGCAGATTATCGACGCGGCTGTACGAAACGGCAGAAAGGTCGCCGTTTCCGGCAGGAGCATGGAAAATATCGTTGAAATTTCAATACTTTTGGGTTATATGAACGTACCCGAAGGCACGCTTATAAACATTGACAACATAAAAAAATACAGACCGAATCAAGTAGTTATTATTACAACCGGCTCGCAGGGCGAGCCAATGAGCGCGCTTACGCGTATGGCATATTCCGACCACAGAAAGGTTGAAATCACGAAGGACGACCTCATAATAATCAGCGCGACCCCCATTCCGGGCAACGAGCGTTCAATATCGAACGTCATAAACGAACTGTTCAAGATAGGCTGCGAGGTTGTGTACAGCGCGCTGACCGACGTGCACGTGTCGGGTCACGCGTGCCAGGAGGAGTTAAAGCTGATACTCGCGCTGTTAAAGCCGAAATTCTTTATACCCGTACACGGCGAACGCCGCCACCTCGTGCTGCACAAGGAACTTGCCGAAAGCGTCGGCATACCGTCCAAAAACTGTTTTATACTCGCGAACGGACGCATATTGGAGCTTGACTCGCGCAGCGCAAAGGTAAACGGCTCGGTGCAGGCGGGTAAGATACTTGTGGACGGTTTGGGCGTCGGCGACGTCGGCAATATCGTCCTGCGCGACAGAAAGCATTTGAGCGAGGACGGACTTATCATCGTTGTTGTGACAATATCGCACGACGGCAAACAGATGATTTCGCGGCCCGACGTTATATCGCGCGGCTTTGTTTACGTGCGCGAGGCGGAGACGCTTATGGACGGCGTACGCGCCGTCGCGGCGGACTGCGTGAACGCGAGTCTCGGCAAACGCGGCATGGACTGGTCGCTGCTCAAGAGCGGTATGCGCGCCGCTGTGTCACACTACATCTACGAGCAGACAATGCGCTCGCCGATGATATTGCCCATAATCGAGGAAATTTAACGCGGAAAGGGATTGCTTATGCAATCCCTTCTGATTAGTTGCCGCTTAAATATCTAAGAAAATTTAAGAAGGAGCTGTGATAAAATGAAACGAAAGCTATTGATTTTAACCGCATTATTGATGTTATTCGACATTACCGCCGCTGCGGAAAATGTCGGCGATGTTATAGGCGAAGTGTATCCGACAGATATAAGAACGGATATATGCGGATATGAAATACCCGCGTACAACATAGGCGGCGAAACAGCAGTATTGGTGTCAACTCTGTCAAACTACGGTTTTGATGTAAAATTTGAGGACGGCATTGCGTATGCGGATTATAATGGGCAAAAAGAAAAAACGCCTGTTCCGGCGCCGACAAAATCCAATATAAATGTTCTGTATACGGATATTAAGGTTAAAATAAACGGGATAGAGGTTCCGTCATTTAACATTGACGGTTCAATGGCTATACCCATTGAGCGTACCTGTGAAACATATTTGGAAGCAAATAAGGATAATGAAATTTCGGATTTCAGTCTGAATTATATATGGTGTGAGCCTGACAAAACACTGTCGCTTGATATTTCCGATGACAGAGTTTCATATCAGGACTTTATGATAGACCTCATCAAAGCGGCTCACATGGATTTTAACAGTAATTTCTATAACCACTATGTAAAAACCGATGATGAAGAAAATACAAATCTTGCTTATCTTGAAAAATTCAGCGATATAAAAAATACAAAGATAGAAAAATACATAGATTTGCTTGTTAAGGCAGATCTTATAGACGCGTACGGTTATGAGGACGGAAGTAAGCTGCATCCATACAGAGGCGTCACCCGCACCGATGCGGCGTTTTTGATTTCGAGACTTCTGGGATGCCCGTATGACTATACAGAGGCTTTTGATTACTATATAAGTACATATGACAGATATGATTATACGGTACCAATCTTGGAAGCATACAAAGAAACAATACCTGATTATGCAAACTATGACATTCCCGCTTATGACGCATATAAAATTCAGGAATGGTCAAAACCGTATTTTGCACATTTATTGGATATAAATATATTGGCTTTTGATGATAATAATTATATAAAACCAAATGACTTTTTAACGAAAGACAGTGAGAATAAGCTGATAACTTTAATGCTGCAATATATGGAAGAAGGTATGACAGATAAAGAAATCGGTTTTGTAGTAGACAGTGATTATGGTGATTTTAAAGATGATTCTAATATGGTTCATACTCTGACTTCACCCGCACAAACGGTTGATGGCATTTTATATGTTCCGATGTATTCAATTTTTAATAAAACATATCGTGAACATTTTGAATACAACCCCTACGCCGATGCTTTGAAGCCTAATGTATCCAAAGAAAATGTTATTACAATTATTGCAGGAGAGCATATTTATATTTTTAATAATCATTATTTGTTTATGGGCGATTGGGGTATAGTATACAATGTTTTCCCCGGGATTAACGCTTACGTTGAAATGCGTTCTAATCAAGGATCCGGAGGGGCATATATACCGCATTTAACTCAACTTGATTATCCTATCAGAAAGCTATATGGTGAACCCATGATTCCGATATACGATTATAATACCGGATCTCAGATTAAAAACTCATTCGGAACGAATTTTGATACCGAAACCAATATATATACCTTTGAGTATCGTAAAGCTATTTTTAACGGATCATGAGAATACATAAAAAGCGGTTCACTTCTGAAGTGAACCGCTTTTTTATATTCTTTCAACGGCGGTTTTGCGGTATGCGCTCGGACACATGCCTTCCGATGTGCGGAAAACGCGGCTGAAGTAGAGCGCATCCGTATACCCGACGGCTGCGGCGACCTCCGACACTGACATAAACGTTGAGCGCAGCAGGCGGCGGGCGTTATTCATTCTCACGCTTGTATGGTACTGCTGCATGGTCATATTTTTCTCGCGCTTGAAAACCGCAGCCATATATTTGTAGCTTAAATAAAACTCCTTTTCCAAATCCGAAACCGAAAACGGCTTGACGTAATTCGCCGCGAGATACGCGCATATTTTATCGGACAGGCGCGGCTCTTCCGGGTTGTTAAAAACCGCGATTTGCGCGAGCAACTCAAACAGTCTTATATTTATATCCCACAGTTTCATCGGGTCGTTTGAATAATAATAATCTGTGTACCTCTCTATCATTCTTTCAATACGGCTGTTTTTCAGCCCCGACAGTTTTTTCGGCAATACCGCGCTTTTTTTGAACATTCGGGCGGCGCAGTTTTCGTCCATGCAATCCGGCTCGCCGCCGCTGTTGCAGAAATGTATGTAGTACCAGCGCGTGCCTTTTTGTATTTCACGCCGTCCGCAGTGGCGTATGCCGCTTTTTAAAAACAGCATCTCCCCCACGCCGACAGCGTAATCCGTGCCGTCCTCCGTGACGTAAATCATGCCGTCGGTGACGTATATCAAAACATTAAAGCCGGCGGTTCTGTCCATGTGGTAAAACGGCTCGGCAGCGGCAAGCAGTCCGCACTCCGAAAGCAGCGGCGGGCAAATGTTGGATAAGATAATCTCATTCACGACAATTCTCCATATTATTCCGACTATAATCTATTTTTTTCGCTTTGTATTAAGATTATAATACATATAAGAGGAAATGTCAATATGGGGCGAAAGGAGAAAGGACTATGAGAATGAGGAAAACGGCGGCTGCCGCAATAGCCGTGTCAATCGTAATGTCGGCGTTTACGGCTGTACCGTCATTCGCGGCGACGGCTGTGTCGAACGAGAACGGCTTGGCAAACGCTATCACGTCGGGCGGAGATTACGAACTTTCGGCGGATATATCGGCGGCGAACGCGGGAATCAACAAAACTCCGTCAACAGGAACGCTCGACGGCAAGGGACACACAATAACCAAGAGCAATTCCAAATGGGGCGACGCAATTCTCTACCAGAACTGCGCCGGAAACTGGACGTTTAAGAATTTGACGATTGACGGAAACAAGTCGGTCGGCACGTTCACCGACGCGGCTCTGTGGTATATGGCGGGGTCGGTAAAATTCGATAACGTGACTGTACGGAATTTTAAAACGTCTACCGCCGCGCGCTACGCTATTAACTGCAACGGCACGGCGAGTATGACGCTCAATAACGTGACGTTTAAGGATAACGAGGACGCGGCTGCCGCGGTAACGCCCTCCGATGTGTACATAGACGGCGGAACGCTCGCGCTTTCGGGAAATACCAAAGCGAACGTGTATTACGCGGGCGGCTCGATAGACGTTTCAGGTCTTACAAAGAACTGCGGCGTTACGATCACGGCTGCGGACGCGGATAAGTATAAATCGCTTAAAGCGCTCGTCACCTCGGCAGCTGTTAAAATGACGGCGAACGACGGCGCGAAATCGGTTAGCTTTGCAAGCTCCGGCGTGGAATGGGATTTGAGCGCGGAACGGTCAAAAGCGTCAGACGGCAAGGTCACGGTGTACGCGTCGGTATCGAATTTCACCGACAGCGAGGCGACAGTCAGTGTGACGGCAGCAGCGTATGACGGTGAAAGTGCAGGAGATACGCAGAGCGCGGACGTGACAGTCGGGGCAAATGCCACGGAGAACGTCTCAATCGAACTGAACGCATCGGACGATAGCGTTATAAAAGTAAAGCTGACTTCGTCGGGTGAGGATCTCACGGATGAGATAACGGTAACCAAAATACGGGAGGACAATCTTCCATACTATTATGACTTCGAGAATCCCGCCGACACGTCGTCGCTCCTGCGCGGCGGAGCGTCGATCGCGAGCGGCAAGGGTATATCCGGGAGCGCGCTGAGCCTTGACGGCACAAGCGGCTACATGCAGCTTCCCGACAATATACTTACCGCAAGCATGACGGTTACGGCATGGGTCAAAACCGACGCGGTTCAGGATTGGGCGAGACTGTTCGACTTCGGCTCGGATCAGAATAATTACTTCTTCTACTCCCCGTCGAACGGACGCGTCGAGTCGAGCGTCGGCGGCGTTAAGGACACAATGGACGTTACGCCGTTCACAAATACGGGCGTATGGGAGCATTACGCGGTCGTGCACAGCGCAAATCACGTTTGGCTCTACCGCAACGGCGCGCTTGTGAGCGATAAAGCGTGCGCGCAAGCGCTCACAAGTATTCCGAACACATCAAACTATATAGGCAAATCGCATTACGCGACGGACAAGTATTTTAAGGGAACTATGGACGAGATTAAAATTTACAATAAAACCTGTACCGCCGAGGAGATAAAGGCGGAATACGACAAATACGCGGCGCAGATAAGCGCGGCAGCGGCGTACAAGGACTACACCGACCTCGATTTCGGCACGACCGAACTTACGGACGGCGCGTCGCTCCCCGCAAAGGGCTCGAACGGCAGCGACATTACATGGACGTGTACGGACAGCGGCGTGATTAAAAATAACGCGATAGCCGCGCCCGCAGCGGGTAACGCCGACAAGCGCGTAACGCTTACCGCGACGATTAAAAACGGCGACGCTGTTTACACGAAAACGTTTAACATGACGATACTCGCCGCGCCGTCAATTACGGGGCTTTCCGATTACAGTATGACGGACGTTGAGATGAAGGACGATTACCTCTTAAACGGCACGGAAAAAATGGCTGCGTATCTGAATGATTTCGACGTAAACAAGCTTGCGTCGGGCTTTAGGCGCACGGCGGGACTGTCAGCGACGTCCGACACATACGGCGGCTGGGAAACGAGCCTTATCGCCGGTCACGCGGTCGGTCATTACATGACGGCTGTCGCGCAGGGCTACAACAATACAGGCGACGAGGGACTGCTTAAAAAGTCGCAAGACCTTATAGACGCATTGTACGAGGCGCAAATCAAGGAGGACAAGACTATAAACGGCAACGCCGTAAAGAAGGGCTACCTGTTCGCGACAACAGATCCGCTTAACGGCAGCGGCAAGGTAATAAGCGGTGAAAACCAGTTTGACAGCATAGAGAGAGGAACGACTGTTGATACGTGGGTGCCGTGGTACACGATGCACAAGATACTCGCCGGTCTTGTCGATACGTACAAGCTCACAGGCAACAAAAAGGCTCTCGAAACAGCCGACGCGCTCGGTACGTGGGTTTACAACAGAGTCGGAAACTATAACTCGACCACGCAGGCGCGTGTACTCAACGTCGAGTACGGCGGCATGAACGACGCGCTGTACGAACTTTACAAGATTACGAAAGACCCCAATCACGCGAAAGCGGCGCATATGTTCGATGAGGTGAGCCTGTTCGACAGTATTTACAATCATAATGACGTGCTCGCGAACAAGCACGCGAATACCACTATACCGAAAATCATCGGCGCGCTTAACCGCGTAAGGACTATCGACGCGACGAACGGTCAGCTTGAAAAGGACGCTCCCGACGCGGCGCGTAACAGGGAATATTACTTGAAGGTCGCGGAGAATTTTTGGGATATAGTCGTAAACGACCATTCGTACATCACCGGCGGCAACAGCGAAAACGAGCATTTCCGCGCGGCGCACACCGAAAACGCGTACCGCGACGAGGTAAACTGCGAAACGTGCAACACTTACAATATGCTCAAACTCTCGCGCGAACTGTATAAGCTGACGGGCGAAAAAAAGTACAAGGACTACTACGAGGGTACGTTCCTCAACGCCATAGTGTCGAGCCAGAACCCCGAAACGGGTATGACGATGTACTTCCAGCCGATGGCGACGGGTTACTTTAAGGTATTTTCAAAGCCGTGGACTGATTTCTGGTGCTGCACCGGCTCGGGTATGGAGAACTTCACAAAGCTTACGGACAGCATCTATTATAAAAAGAATAATACGATAGTCGTAAACCAGTATATAAGCTCCGTTCTGACGGACAAGTCCAACGGCATAAAGCTTACGCAGGATTCGACGCTCCCCGACGGCGAGACGGCGAAACTCACCGTTGATGTGATTGACAATAGCGGATGGACGCTTGACACTCAAAAAAGCACATCAAACGGTACGGCTACGGTGACGGGTACGGTTACGAATAACAGCGGCAAAACGGCGTCCGCCATGCTCTACGCCGCGTCATACGAAGGCGGCGCGCTTAAAGAGGTAAAGAAGGTTGACTACACGCTCGAAAATGCGGAAAGTAAAGATGTCAGCGTAAGTCTCGATGCGGGCGATGAGGTAAAGACCTTCCTTTGGGACGGTATGGAACCGGTAAACACAGCGAATGACGGTTCTGCGGCGATAGCGCTGCGCGTACCCGAATGGTGCGCGTCTGTTCCGACGATAAAGGTAAACGGCGAAGATTACGCATACACGCAGTCGGCGGGCTATGTGACGATCGAGCGCGAGTGGAAATCGGGCGACACGATTGAAATTACGATGCCGATGGAAATGCGCGCATACGGGCTTGCGGATAACGACGCGGTAACGGCGTTCAAATACGGTCCTACGCTGCTGAGCGTCGGCTTGGGAAAGGAAAATATGACCGAAACAAGCCACGGCATAGCGGTAAGAAAGCCCGCGTCAAAGGCGGACGTGAACGAGTACGTAATAATAGACTCCGATTACGGAACACGCGAGGAATGGCTCAATAACCTCGATGAAAATATGGTAAAGACCGAGGGCAAGCTCGAATTTACGATGAAAAATACCGACCAACCGCTTGTATTCACGCCGTACTACAAACGTTACGACGAGCGTTACGGCATTTACTGGTACGTGTCGGGAATGACCGAGGAGGAGCAGCAGGCGCAGATACTCGCCGACAAGCAAAAAGGACGCGACGAAAACATCATCATCGACTCGATAGAGCCGTCGCACGACCAGCAGGAGAACGGTCACGGCTACACGCAGGACAAATCCACCGGCGTGGAGGGTACAGGCGATATGCCCAATTACCGCGAAATCGCAAGCGGCGGATATGTCGATTACCCGATGGCTGTCAAAAAGGGCGTTAAGAATTATCTGTCGGTTACGTATCCTTCAAGCGACAGGGACACTAAAATGACAATCTATGTCGGGGACACTAAACTCGCCGACGTGGTTGCAAACGGCAAGGATGAAACAGTGCTTTACGAAATCCCCGAAACGTCCGTAAACGCTGCGCAGCCAGCGTCGTCGGGTACGACGATTGCCGGACGCGACGCGCTCCATATAGTGTTCCGCGCCGACAAGGGTACGGACGCGCCGAAAATATGCGGCAAGGTTAAAATCGTGACCGACTACGGCATGAACGCGTCGCTGTCGTCACTGACGTTTGAGGGCGGCACTCTTGCGCCGTCGTTTGACGCGAATGTGACGGAGTACACGCTGACCGTTCCGACAGGTGCGGAGAGCATTGCGTTAAAAGCCGCGCCCGCAGACAAATACGGGCTCGTGTACGTGAACGATATTCTGATAAACGATACCGTGCCGAAAACGATTCCCGTGTCCGACACGATTACGATCAATGTTTACGCGGAGGATCACGAAACATCGAAAACGTATAATGTATCGTCTGCATGGGAGTAAAATAACGGCGTGAATATATTTGCATTACGGCTCTGTTTGTGATAGAATTAAAAGCGAAGTTTTAAGCGTTTAAAAGGAGATATTAATATGATCAAAAAAATAATCAAATTGGCGGCGGTGTCTGCCGCTGTGGCGGCTATGGCGTCATGTGCCGCGTCAAACGCGCCCGCGCCGACCGAAACCGCCTCTCAGGCTGAAAACACGGCGGTAACGGACGCGTCGGACTTCGTTCTGCTCGCGGAAGAAGTACCCGACGCGATAATGGAGATACGGTACTATTCCACGTATAACTTTGTCGGCGACAGAATTGACGGCTATGACGAGCCGTGCGCACTTATGACGAAGGAAGCCGCCGCCGCGCTCAAAAACGCGTCGGACGACGCTGTGGCAAAGGGCTACAGGCTTAAAATCTACGACGCGTACAGACCACAGACAGCCGTTCAAAACTTTGTCGAGTGGGCGGAGGACACAGACGATACGCGCATGAAGGAATATTTCTATCCCGAACTTGACAAGTCGGTGCTGTTCGACCAGGGCTATATCGCCGAAAAGTCGGGTCACAGCAGGGGCAGCACGGTCGACCTCACGCTGTTTGACATGAGTAAGGGCAAGGAGGTTGACATGGGCGGCACGTTCGACTATTTCGGCGAACTTTCCCACCCCGATTACACCGGCGAGCTGACGGAGGAGCAGATACAAAACAGAAATATCCTGCGTGATATAATGCTTGAAAATGGCTTTAACCCGCTCGACACGGAGTGGTGGCACTTCACGCTTGCCGACGAGCCGTACCCCGACACGTATTTTGACTTCCCCGTAAGCGGCAAGTCGGTCGGAGTTAAGTGATTGCCCGTCGGAGCGCGGAGCGTTTCACACCGTGTGAAGCGGCGTTTACGCACAAAGTATTGATTTTTTGATTAAAATATGGTATAATTGTTGTATATGGACTATATTTTTGCCGCCGCGCAAGGCGGCAAAGGGAGATAGCAAAATGAAATTAAAAGCCATTGTTGCCGCGCTTACAGCGGCAGCCGTCATTTCGCCCGCAGCGTACGCGGCGGAGGACGCAGTATACATATGCGCGTATTACAACGACAGCGGAGCGCTCATAGACGCGAAGCAGTTTAACGAAAGCGAGCTTAAAAACGTACTCGACTCGCTCGCCCCCGACGACGCGGCAAAGGCGAAGCTGTTCCAATGGAACGATAATCTGCAGCCCGTGGGCGAAATGATTGTGTCGGATTACACGCGCGGAGCGGGCGACGTGCTTAACAACATGGACAGCACGGTTAAAGCTTTGAACGTTACGAGCGAGATGTGCGCCGCGTCGTTCTGGCACAACAAGGAAAATTGCTCGGACGAAATTGTTATGACGGCGGATGAAATCGCGGCGTTTAACCGCAAAATCCTTGATACTTCGGCTACCTGCACTAATGATTTGGAGTCGGTAGGGGCAAACGAAATGTACAACGGCGTATCTCTTGCCCAAAGCTGCGCGGATGAGATTGTGTCAAGAAATCTGTACCTGAACGGAGAACCCGTTCCCGAAAGCTATTACGAGACTATCCGTGAAAACATCAGAAACGCGGACGTTACAACCGCGATGCCGTACAAATTCGGTTTTGCGGTAAACAGGACGGTTATGAAGGCGTACCCGTACGAGGACTACCTCTCCGACGACCCCACAGACCCCGAATGGGATGAACTTGTCAACACGGGCGTAGCCGTGAACGAGCCGCTTGTGCTGCTGTTTGCGACAGAGGACGGCAAATTTACCTTGGCGAGAAGTCAATGCTGCACCGGCTGGGTCCCGACGGAGGATATAGCCGTTTGTGCCGATAAGGCGGAATGGGAAAAATACTTAAATCCCGATAAATTCCTCGTTGTGACGGGCGAGAAGGTGTATCTCGAGCCGAGCGCGGACGCGGATTTGAACGAGAAAATGCTCACAATGGGAACGGTGCTGCCGCTCGTGACGGATGAGACCGGCACTGTGTCGTACAGGCTGCCGTGGAACAATTACGTCGTTAAAATGCCCGCGAGGAACGAGGACGGAAGCTTTTACCAAAAGGACGCTCTCATTCCGGCGAACCGCGACGTGAACGTCGGCTACCTCCCCTACTCGACCGCTAACGTTGTCACTCAGGCTTTTAAGTCGCTCGGCAACCGCTACGGCTGGGGCGGTATGATGAATTCGCAGGACTGCTCGTCGTTCGCGCGCGAGGTGTACCGCTGTTTCGGTTTTGAACTGCCGAGAAACACGACATGGCAGTCGGCAATGCCGGCGGAAGTGACGGTTATGAGCAGTATGACGGACGGCGAAAAGAAAGCCGTTCTCGACACTCTTCCGGCGGGAACGATACTGATATTCCCGGGGCATGAAATGCTCTACCTCGGCAAAGACAACGGTCTGTACTACACGATAAACGACGTAAGTTCGCTCGTTTCACCCGAGCAGCCCGGCGTGATTATAAAACCGAGGAGCGTCATAGTGAACGACCTCTCGACGCTCCGCGCCAACGGCTCTACGTGGCTCGCGAATTTAAGCCACGCGGTGGTTGTAAAATAATATGGAGGAAAAATTATATGAAACATTCTTACAGCGACGGCATTTTGACAATCAAATTATTGAAAAGAATAGACTCTAACAACGCGTCCGAGGTCGATAAGGAATTGTTCGCGGCGATTGAAAAAAGCAGCGCGAAAAGCGTTATTCTCGACGCGGCTGACACCGAATATATTTCGAGCGCGGGGTTAAGAGTTGTGTTAAAGCTAAAAAAAGCGGTAGCCGACTCGAAAATAATAAACGCCTCGCCCGAGGTGTACGATATTTTCAGCATGACGGGCTTTATCGACATTATCGACGTGAAAAAGGCGTTCCGCGAGGTTTCCGTCGAGGGCTGCGAAATTATAGGCAAGGGCGGTCACGGCACGGTTTACCGCCTTAACGGCGACACCATATTAAAAATGTACGCCGAAACGGAACCGCTTGCCGAGATAGAGCGTGAGATCGAGTACGCCAGAAACGCGTTTGTCGCGGGTATTCCGACGGCTATCGCGTTTGACGTGGTTAAGTGCGGCAACTGCTACGGCTCGGTATTTGAACTTATAAACGCCGATACGCTCGGTAACCTACTTGCCGCGAACCCCGACAGATACGACGAGTATTCAAAGAAGTATATCGAGCTTGTGAACACGCTCCACACCACCGAGGCGGACACGAGCCGCCTGTCAAACATAAAGGGCTTGTACAACCAATGGGCTGACGAAATGGCTGAACTGCTTACGGCTGACGAAATAGGTATTCTTCACGAGATAATAAACAGCGTTCCGGACAGGAACACGTTCGTACACGGCGATATTCACCCGCAAAACGTAATGGTTCAGGACGGCGAACTTGTGTTTATCGACCTTGCCGATATGACGTACGGTCACCCCGTTTTCGATTATATGGGCATGGCGCTCACGCACGTGATCGCGGGCAGCAGAGCGCCGCAAAGGTCGGTGCAGATAATGGGCATAGACTACGATACGGGCGTAAGGCTGTGGAACGATATGATAAAGGCGCGTTTCGGCTCTTTGGGCGAGGAAGGCTTGAAGAAGATGAACGGTCTTTTGACGGCGTTCGGTATGATGAAATTCACCGTCGCGTCAGCCGTGAACAAGACAAATACCCGCGAACTCAAAGAAACGCTTATAAAGATAAGCAGACAGACATTCTTCCCGAATGCAAAGAACTTAATCGGCGCGGTAAAATTCTGATTATACCCGCAAACAACGTATTAAATTTATATTATATAATTTAATGAATAAAAAATAAGGAGAGATTTGTAATGACAATCAAACAGACAAACGAAAGCGAAAAATTAACGCTCGCATTATCGGGCAGACTCGACACGGTGACTGCTCCCGAACTTGAGACGGTTATCGACACGGCTCTGGGCGGCGCGACGGAACTTTGTTTCGACTTCACCGACCTCGAATACATCTCATCGGCGGGACTTCGCGTACTCTTAAAGGCGCAGAAAATTATGAATGCAAAGGGTAAGATGACAATTACCGGCGTTAACGAAACGATTATGGAAGTGTTCGATATTACCGGCTTTGTCGATATTCTTACAATCGAGTAATTCGATAAAAGGAAGTGTATCCGATGGTTTTTACACTTATACTTACAGCTCTGTACAACGCGATTTTGGCGGTGCTTATATACATCGCCGAAAAAAAGACCGCATTCGGACGAATCGGGCGTAAAAAGAAACAGATAATTATAGGTATTCTGTTCGGCGCGATGGCTGCGTTCGCAAGCACGAGCATCGCGGGCGTGGATATAGGCGACGGCACGATTATGAACGTCCGCGACGCGGCTCCGCTATGCGCGGGACTTATTTTCGGCGCGCCCGCAGGTATTATCGCCGGTATCATAGGCGGACTGTACCGATATATATCCGCGTTCTTCGGGCTTACGGGGGCGTACACGCAGCTTGCATGCTCCATCTCCACAATGCTAGCCGGATTTATCGCGGCGGCGTTGAGGAAATTCATGTTCGACGACAAAAAGCCGGGCTGGATCTACGGTCTCGGTATCGGCATGATTTGTGAAGTCATACATATGCTGATGATTTTCTTCACGAACGCGAACGACCCGAGTACCGCGTTCGGTTTCGTGAAGGTATGCTCGCTGCCGATGATGCTTTGCAACGGCTTTTCGGTCGGCGCGGCTGTGCTTGTAATATCGCTGCTCGGTAAGGACAGGGACGCCGTGCAGTTCGGCAAAAGGCATATTTCGCGGACGTTCCAGACGTGGCTGTTTATATGTATCGTCGTGGCATACGTGCTGACGAGCACGTACACCTATATGCTGCAGAGCCAGATGTCCAACACGGAGACGGAAACGGTCATAAAGACGAGCATCGACGACGTTAATCAGGATATTCAGGATACGTCGGACGAAAATCTGCTCAATAAAACAAACCTCATAAAGAGCGACTATATCGCGTCAAACAATAAAAGCGAGGAATTTCTGCAGTCGCTCGCGGACAAGTACAACGTCGCGGAAATTCATATTATCGACGATAACGGCATAATCGTGAACACAAACGTTCCGCATTACATCGGCTTCGATATGGCAAGCGGCGAGCAGTCGGCTGAATTTCTCGTACTCCTTGACGGCACGCATA
Source organism: uncultured Clostridia bacterium (assembly GCA_947631235.1). GTDB lineage: Bacteria > Bacillota > Clostridia > UBA1381 > UBA1381 > Hominilimicola. The sequence continues at coordinate 53,103 of CANRKO010000005.1, forward strand.
AGTCGTTCGCGCAGGAGTACCGTCCGCAGTCATACGACAGCAGCGTCGCGTACAAATACGGCGGCGTGGCGCTCCAGGGCGGCGGATTTTTACAGGTCGGCTACGACGCGAGCGAGTTCAGAGCAGATATTGACAGCACCGTTAAAAAAATAGCGACAAACCGCCACATAGGCGAAAACGGTTTTATCGTGATATGTGACGAAGAGTGGAACATAGTCAGCGAGGGAACGGATTACACCGGCTACAACCTCGCGAGCCTCGGCATATGGGTCGATACCGAAAAGTACGCGGAAAACACCATATTCAGTACCGAATTTAACGGCAAGCCGTATCTGGGCGAATATGAGTTCGCGGAAGGTTACTATATTGTCGGAGTAATCGGCGAGGAAGAGGCGCTGTTTATGCGCGACGTTTCGGTGTATCTGAGTTCGTTTATGGAAGTGCTGATTTTCGCGGCTCTGTTCGCACTCGTGTACTTCCTTATAAAGAAACTTATCATAGACAATCTGACCGAAGTAAACCGTGCGCTCTCAAAAATCACGAACGGTAACCTCGACGTTACCGTGGACGTGCGCGACAACGAGGAATTCGCGTCGCTGTCGGACGATATTAACTCCACGGTAGACACGCTGAAACGCTACATCTCCGAGGCAGAGGCGCGTATCGACGCGGAACTTGAATTCGCGAAACAAATTCAGAGTTCGGCTCTGCCGTCCGTGTTCCCGCCCTACCCCAACCGCAGGGAATTTGACATCTACGCTCAAATGGATACCGCAAAAGAGGTCGGCGGCGATTTCTACGACTTCTATATGCTCGACGACTCGACGATAGCGTTCCTTATCGCGGATGTGTCGGGTAAGGGTATTCCCGCGGCGATGTTTATGATGAAGGCTAAGACCATTATAAAAGACCTCGCGGAAAGCGGTTTGGAGGTAAACGACATATTCACGCAGGCGAACGCAAAGCTGTGCGAAAACAATGACGCGGGTATGTTCGTGACGGCGTGGATGGCGATAGTAGATTTAAAAACGGGCGTTATGAGCGTCGCGAACGCAGGACACAACCCGCCCGTCATAAAGCGCGCAAACGGTGAATTCGCGTACGAGAAACAGCGCGCAGGCTTTGTTCTCGCGGGTATGGAGGGACTTAAATACAGAAAGACCGAAATACAGCTATCCCCCGGCGACCAAATTTACCTTTACACCGACGGCGTTACCGAGGCGACCGACAAGGACGACGGGCTTTACGGCGAGGACAGACTTGTCGATTTCTTAAACACGCTCGCCGACACCGACGTAAAATCGATCTGCGAGGAAGTAAAGCGCGACATAGACCGTTTCGTCGGCGACGCGCCGCAGTTTGACGATATTACGATGGTAAGCTTTAAGATAAACTTTATAAAGGGCGACAATAAACTATCGTTTATCCCCGGTAGGGACGCGGGCGTTGCCGTGAGCGATTTCGCGCAGCAGATTACGTCAAAGCTCGATGTGCTCCCGAAAATTTCGAGCAAGGTGAGCATCGCTATTGACGAGATCGCCTCGAATATAATCAATTACAGCAAGGCGAAAACCGCCGAGATTTCATACTCGATAGAAAACGATAAGCTGAATTTGACGTTTGAGGACGACGGTCAGCCGTATAACCCGCTTGAAACGGAGGATCCCGACATAACGCTGTCAGCCGAGGAACGGCAAATCGGAGGTCTTGGGATTTTCATGGTTAAGAAAATGACCGAGAGCATGGATTACAAATATGAAAACAATAAAAATATTTTAAAGCTTGTGATGGCTTTAAACTCATAAAACACGGAAAGAAGGAATAAAAACATGAAAACGGATATTTGCACGATTTCGAGCGACAAGGAAACATTCGGCGCGATATTTACCGAGGTTGAAAAGTCAGTCGATTACAACAAGCTTCCGAAGAAGCAAGCGCTTCAGTTAAGACTTCTCGCGGAGGAGCTTGTGGGTATGCTGCCCGAGCTTTTGGAAGTCGGCGACGGTAAGTTCTGGATCGAGAATGAAGGGAACAACTTCGAACTGCACGCGTCAATCAAGGCGGAGCGTCTGTCGATGTTTGATAAGGAGGACATTCTCTCCCTTTCAAAATCGGGTAAAAACGCCGCGTCCAAGGGAATTATAAACAAAATACGTCTCGTTGCCGAGGGTATGCTTGACGGCTACCTCGAAGCATCAAAGGTGTCGGGCGGCGGCGAATATTACGACATCTACGACATGGGCGTATGCTCCGCGAACGCGTATGACGACAGGTGGCTCCACGCGTGGTCGCTTAGCAGCTACAAGGACTGCGCCGGCGACAACAAGGACGGCGACGCCTGGGATGAGCTTGAAAAATCCATAATCGCCAACCTCGCGGACGACGTTATCGTCGGCGTTATCGGCAGAAACGTGGATATTGTAATTAAAAAGAAGTTCGCATAAAGGGACATAAAAAAAACAGACCGCAGGGGCGGTCTGTTTTTTTGCGTTATTCAAGAAATTTATCTCGCAATGCGGTTATATCTTCGTCCGTTAAGCCGAGACCCTCGGTGAGATAATTTTTAACCGTGCCGTACTCCGCTTTAACGCCGTCAATCGCGGTGTTAAAGAAATCCTCGTATACGGCGATGGCTGTTCCGACGTATTCCTTCGTTTCGTCCTCGGTAAGACCAAGCTCCGCCGCATGTGCCTCGCTCCCTGCAATCCGATCCTTGTTGTACGCGTCGTTTGTCAGGAGATAGTCCTGTTTAATAGTGTCCTCGTCCGCGCCGAGCGCGTACAAAAGCAGCACGGCAGCCATTCCGGCTCTGTCCTTACCCTGCGTGCAGTGCCACAAAACAGCCTCTCCGTCGCCGACGGTGAGAAGCTTATCGAAAAACTCCGAGTATGCCTTTTTGCCCTCGTCTGTCAGGAGCATTTTTGAATATATCGTCGAAAGACCATGATGCTTTGCGAGAGTTATGTATGCCAGCTCGGGGTCGTTCGTCTTTCTTGCCTCCATTATCGCAGCCACTGTTTCATCGTCGTACAGTGACGATGTGAACACCGGCAGCCATACGTTTTCCGCACCCTCGACCTCTTTGTCGGGCAGCACATTGCGCTCCGTTTCCGTTCTGAAGTCGAACACATACCTTAAATGATACTTGTCGGCGAGCGTTTCCGCGCCCTCGTCCGTAAGTGTGGACAGCGCGGCACTCCTTAAAAGCACGCCGTCCTTTATCTTCCGACCGTCGGCGCATACGTAGCCGCCGAGCTGACGTGCGTTGCCCACACCGTCAATCTCTATCGCCTGCGTTTCGAGCGAAACGGTCGGAGGCTGTTCCTCCTTTTCCTGCGTTACCCCGCCCGAGCACGCGGCGGTCAAAATAACCGACGACGCAGCCAAAACCGTTACCGCCCGCTTTATATTATTCATTTGATAATCCCTCCTTTGTGAGCATCAATATTTTTACATTATAATTATATATCCGTTTATATAATTTTGCAAGATTTTGTATTGATTTTTTGAATAAAACGGAGTAAAATTAGAAAAGGATTTACTGAAATTATATGATGGGGAGAAATGAAATGGAACACACATACAATGACGGAGTTTTAACAATCAGCTTGTACGAAAGAACGGACTCGACCAACGCCGACGCGGTTGAAAACGAAATATTTAACCTTGTGCGTGAGTGCGGCGCAAAAAGCGTCGTGCTTGACGCGGCGGACACAAAGTACATATCGAGCGCGGGGCTTAGAGTTATACTAAAGCTGAAAAAGACGATAGATAATTCAAAGGTTATAAACGCGTCGCCCGAGGTGTACGAGATATTTGAAATAACGGGGTTCGCCGAGATAATCGGCATAGAGAAGGCTCTGCGTGAAATATCCGTCGAGGGCTGTGAAAAAATCGGCGAGGGCGGGTTCGGAATAGTGTACCGCCTTGACGATGAAACCATTGTGAAGATATACAAGTCAGCCGGAACGGACACGATAAAGCGCGAGATGAATTATGCGAAACAGGCGTTTATAAAGGGCGTTCCGACGGCGATTTCATACGATATGGTAAAGTGCGGCGACCGTTACGGCGTGGTGTTCGAACTTATAAAGTCCGACACGCTGGCGAACGCGCTTACCGCCAATCCCGAAAAATTCGACGAGTACGCGGAGAAATATATAAATCTGGTAAAGACCGTACATTCCACGGACGTGAGCGATATTATTTCCGCGCGCGCAAACGACTTGTACCGCGACACGTTCGCCAAGATAAAAAAATATCTGACGGACGAGGAATACGCCGAACTTATGCGCCTTTTTGACGCGATACCCGACAGGAACACGATGGTTCACGGCGATTTGCACGCGCGAAACATTATGATTCAAAACGGCGAACTGCTGCTTATCGACATGGATGAGATAATGTGCGGACACCCGATATACGACCTGTGCAATATTTATTACGCGTACACCGAGATGCCAAAGCGCGGCGACGCGGACACAATTCGGTATCTCGGCATAAGCGCGGATATGTGCAAAAGACTTGTCGAAAAGTTCAACGAAAAATATTTCGGAGGTCTCACTGACGACCGGTTCAAGGCTGCGGTTGACGGCATGAACGTGTTCGCGCAAATGCGGTACGCGTATCTGCGCCTTATCGTAAATAGCAAAGTCAGTTCATATGAGGAAAGAGTAAAAGGCGTGGTGCAAAGTATTAAGGATGTAATACTTCCGCAGATCGATACCGCGATCAAGTCGCTCGAATTTATAGGCTGACACAAAAAATCCCCGTTTGCGTGCAAACGGGGATTTTTGATGTGCTTATTTGTTTTCGGTCTTTTTCGGTACAAATTTTAAGATAAGTTCCGTCAACGCCGGCGCACCCGCTACGAAGTAGCACACGCGTACAAACTCGGCAAGCGCCTTTGTAACGCCGGAGTTCCAGCCCGCCGCGATAAGCGCGTTCGCGCCGACTCCCGCGAAGTGGTCGAGTGCGGTGTATGTAAACACGCAGAATATAAGTCTTATGATATTTGCGGTGTTATCGTCGGTCGAGAATTTTATAAACCGTCTTTCGATGAACCAGCCTATGAAAAAGCCTATACCCATACCGGCGTTTTTAAATGAGTCAACAGCCATTTTCGAACCTTCGACTATTACCGAGCCGTCGGCGACGTAATCCGTCGGGTACGACTTTAAAGCCGCGTAAAGTATAAGCAGCGCGCATAGAGCCACACCGCCGAGCATTACCCATATATCCATATTCGGACGCTCGTCGATAATCGGCATAAGCTTTGACATCAGAAACAGCACCACCGCGCCTATAACGAGCGCTACCACAACGTCCTGCGGCGTGTGAACGCCGAGGTAGTTTCTCGAAAACGCTATGAGCAGTACGAGTATTATCAGTATGACGGAAAACCATTTCGGGCATTTAACGCCGTCCTTTGCGGGAATAGCCGTTCCGCCCCATACGCTCGTCGCGTTCGCTGTGTGACCGCTCGGGAACGAGTAACCCGTCGCGTCAGCCTTAGCCTCGGGAACGGGCGTAATACGCGCGTCGCGTATCCACGGACGGTACACGCACGCCGTTATTTTGATGAAGCCGTTTATTATTCTGTTTGTGTAGAGCGAGAACATTAAAAATATTCCCTGTTTTTTGTTGAGACCCCAGTAAACCAAGCCGACGAAGAACACGATTATCGACGTTTCGCCCAGCTTTGTTATGTACTCGAAAAACGTGTTGAGGACGCCTCCCGTCGCGTCGCGCAGATTTTGCAGCGCAAGTAAGTAATTGATATCCATATTATTGTTTCCTTTCTTAAATCAATATATGGCAATTATACCATATATTTCAGATTTTATCCATAGGTCGTTTGCAACTCGGCGCAGATTTATTCCCTGCCGTTCATCAGCATTTCCGTGTAGTACTTTTCAAGTTCGGGATAATCGAGCAGCGCCCTGCGTCCCTCGTCGGTGATACGGTAAACGCCTTTTCGCACCTTTTCGTACCAGCCGTATGAATTGTACCCAAGTATGGTCTGCGTGTTGTCCGCGCCGCCGTAGCCGCGTATCTCCTTCGGACTTAATTCGCCGTACATGTCGAGTATACACGCTATTTTTATGCACTTTTCCGTGTACGCGGTGACGATTTTCGTACCCGTCACGCCGCCGGTATTCGTGTCTATGCTCCGACCGTCTATTTCGCGCAGTATTTCCCTGCGCTTTTTTTGATTTTTGTACGTTGACGCGTACGGTTTCGGCTCGAACACAATCTCCGCGAACGAATGTGCGCCGCGCAGCGACACGAATATAAGACCGAGTTCCAGCTTTTTCAGCACCGAAAACACCTGCCGAAACTTATTAAACGAGTAATTTTTCGGTTTCGGCACGGCGACAAACACGTCCGCGCCCGTCCTTTGACGTTTAAGCCCCTGAGCTAAAAGCGTGACCGTCATGTTGCGTTTTAGTTCGACAATAATAAACTCGTCGTCTTTAACAGCCGTCATGTCGCAGTCCTTGACCTCGGCGTTGACCTTGTAGCCGCGCTTTTCAAAAAGGTCGCGGACGGGCGGATAAAGTTCCTTCTCCGTCATATCTCTTTAAGCTCCCCGCCCTTTACTTCTATATGCTCGCGGTTGACCTCGAGCCACACGGACGCGGCGTTCGGATTGTACACCTTATCGCAGTCGGCTGTGAATTTGAGGTTTTTCGCCGCGTTCATGTAATCGACTATCTCGATATTCGTCGCGTACCAAATATCGTCTCTGCCGCCGATAAACTCGCAGAACTCCTCCATATCGCCCCACGTGTTATCGCGGTCAAACTCGTAGCTGTGACCCCAGACGTACATCATGTAAAGGTACTGCGTCTTATGTAAATCGGCGAACCGCCGCGCGTTCTCCATGAGGTTGTGACTGTGGTGGCAGGTGGCTTTCCATTCGAGGAAATCGTCGGGGAACCCGAATTCGTCGGTGTTGCCGACGACGCGGCTGTACTCGATGCCGCACGCGGGCAGAAGGTTTATTATATCTCGGCTGTACGAGCCGTTGGGGTAGCTTAATCCCCTCACGGGGTAGCCGCAGGCCTTTTCGAGCAGCTTTCTGTCCTCGACAATCTGCTGCGTCACGAGCGTAAGAGGGCAGCGTTCTATCGTCGGATGCGTGAGCGTGTGGCACGACACCTCGTGACCCTTGTACAAATCCTTTACCTCGTCAAGCGTCACGCGGCGCTCGTCAACGCCCATAATGCCCGAATTTAAGTGAAACGTTCCCTTAATACCGTGCCTGTTGAAAATTTCGATAAGGCGGCGGTCGAATATCTGACCGTCGTCGTAACTCATCGTGAGTACCTTGTGCTTTCCGCCGGGGAAACAGGTGTAAACTACCTTGGGTCTTTTGTTTTCCATTTTGTATATCTCCTTTGTAATTAGTTTGCGTGTTTAAGCGTTATAACCGTGAGTTCGGGGCGGTTGAACAGTCTCGGTATAGCCATCGGGTTGCCGATACCGCGGCTCACGAGCATTTCGCAGCCTTCCGACGCGTACCTGCCCGACGTGTATTTCGGGAAAAACATGCCGCTGCTCGTCCAGCCGGATTTCGGCGCGACAATGCCGCGTCCGCCGGGAAGTCTAACCTGCCCGCCGTGCATATGCCCCGAAAGTATAAGGTCAAAGCCCTGGTCCTTAACGCAGTCAAACAGATTGGCGCGGTGGAACAGAAGTATGTCGTAACCGTCGTAGCCGCGTATTTTCGCAAGACACTTGCGCACCGTCTCGCCCGCCTTTGTGGAATTGAGCGTGAACGGGTCGTCTATGCCCGACAGCGACACGCTCTCGCCGCCCGACTCCAATATGACGCGCTCGTTGTGCAGCGTCGTTACGCCCGCGTTCGCGATGTCGCGCTCAAAATCGTTGTAATCATCGCGCCACACGTCATGGTTGCCGGTTACGGCGTACACCGGCGCGACCGACGCGATCCTCTCGCACAGGTGCAGCGCGGGAAGGTAGCTGCCCTCGTCGTCGGCAAGGTCGCCGGTAGACACTATAATATCGGGTTTTATATCGCGCACAGCGTCCGTAACGCCCGGCACGCTGTCGTTGTGGTAATCTGAAATCTGCGCTATTTTAAAGCCGTCGAAGGACATAGGTATCTTGTCCGAGGTGACGGTGTAATCCGTGACTTCGAGCCGTCTGTCTATACCCTGCGCCAGCATGAACGCGCCGCCCGTCACGGCGGCAAATTTGAATAACCTACCCATTCGGTTCGCCCCTTTGATGTTCTTATGTGGATAGTATACCACCTATTTAAAAGAAAAACCACATTTTCAGAGAAATTTTCAATTTTTTTTGCGAATTTCGTCATGTTTTTATACGGTAGGAGCGGCATATCGAAAGCCTCCCCTACTAGGGGAGGTGGCGGCGAAGCCGACGGAAGGGTTTTGAAATTATTATAAAATAAACCCCTCAGTCACACTACGTGTGACAGCTCCCCTAATAGGGGAGCCTTACGTAGGGGATGGCGCCCTCGACGTCCCATTCTCGTAGGGGCGACCCTTGCGGTCGCCTGCATGACCCCCTCTCTCCGAGGGGGTCATACACCGCGTTATATTTCACACAAAAACGGCTTTAAATCAAACCGATTTTGATAAAAATTTACAAAAAATTGTTTAACACTATAAAACCGCGGGTAAATATAAAGTAACGGGGAAAATCTCCGTAAAGACACATAAGGAGTGAACAGTCATGAAATTTGAAATTATCGGCAGACGCTACGATGTCACTGACAAAATCAAGGATTACGTCGAGAAAAAGCTTTCAAAGCTCGACAAATTTTTTAAAGATGAGACAAAGGCGAGGGTCGTAATCGGCACAATCAAAGAAAACGACTACATCGAGGCAACCATTTACGCGGGCGGCATGATTTACAGAGCCGAAAAATCCGATAAAGAAATACTCGCCGCAATCGACGGCATCGTTGACGTTATTGAAAGACAAATCAGAAAGAACAAGACGCGTCTCGAAAAGAAGATTAAGAGAGAGGCTGTTTCGGACAATCACCTTATTACCGGCGGCACGTATGTTGACGGCGAGGAGACGGGCGAATTTGAGATTGTTAAGACAAAACGCTTTATCGTTAAGCCGATGAGCGTCGAGGAGGCAATTTTACAGATGAAACTTCTCGGACACAGTTTCTTCGTATTCAAAAATCAGGAGACCGACGAAATGAATATCATTTATGCGAGAAACGACGGCAAGTTCGCCGTAATCGAATCTATCGAATAAATAAAAACGACGTTAACGCTCCGGATTTGTTGCAGTTATAACTTATCCGGAGCGATTTTATTGTGAAAGGAGAAATACGATTATGAAGAAAAACGTGACTCTACTTACCGCCTGCATACTGTGCGCCGCGGGAATAGCCATAGGCGCGTGCGCGGACGAGGTGGTAGAAAAAATCCAGGCGGAGGTGCGGCAGGATTTTACCGTTAAGATTGACGGCGAGGTAAAGACATTTAAGAGCGCAGACGGTAAAACGGTCTACCCCATTCTGTACGAGGGAACGACGTATCTGCCGCTGCGTGCGATAGGCAATATGATGGGCAAAACGGTTTACTGGTACGAGGCCGATAAGCTGATTGAGCTAAAGGACGAGGGTTCGACCGTTACCGACGCCGACGTTATTGTGCAGGATAAGAACAACAACGGAAATAACGGTAACGGAAACGGCAACGGCAACGGACAGCTCAACGCGGGTCTTACTCCGACAGCCGACGAGATAACGCTCGATAAGGCGAAGTCAATCGCGTTTGAAAAAGCGGGAGTGAAGGAAACGGACATTACTCTGACAAAGGCGCGTCTGGAGATGGACGACGGCATACGCAAGTACGATATTGAATTTGTCGATTTGAGACAGGACAGCAAGAGCGTCGAGTACAGCGCGGAAATAAGAGCGAGCGACGGCGTGCTTATCGACTGGGACATTGACGAGAAGTATATGGCAGGCGGCAGCAGCGGCGCAGCCGGCGTTCCTTCGGGAGAGATAACGGCAGACCAAGCGAAAGCAATCGCGCTGCAAAAGGCGGGTCTCGCTGAAACGGACGTAACCGGCATGAAAGTCGAAACCGACATGGAGCATGGGGCTAAACGGTACGAGGTCGAGTTCAGGCAGGGCAAAAAAGAGTACAATGCCGAAATAAACGCGGCTGACGGCTCGATTATCAAATGGGAAGTAGATAACGACTGATATTTTAAAATTCAAAACGAACCGTAATAATATGCGGTTCGTTTTTTTCTGCGGCTGTAATTCAAATATTATCCTAAAAAGCGCAAATTTACCGCGTCTCATTCCGTTTGGGGTTGAAATTTTTTCGCAAAAGTGATAGAATATATAATGTATAAATATAGGCTTTTTTAGCCGATGAACGGAGACATGAATTATGCTGAGATATTTTACCGCAGGAGAAACGCACGGCAAATGCCTGACCGTAATAGTCGAGGGTATGCCGTCGGGAGTAAGGATAAGTGTTGACAAGATAAACGATTTGCTCGCGAAACGTCAGAAGGGCTACGGACGCGGCGGACGTATGGCGATTGAAAAGGACACGGTCGAAATTCTTTCGGGCGTGCGCGGCGGCGTGACGCTCGGAAGTCCTGTCGCGATGAAAATTTCAAACCGCGACTGGGCAAACTGGGAGAAGATTATGGGTACGGAGGATTGTACCGACGACAGGAGCGTATCGTTCCCCCGCCCCGGTCACGCCGACCTAACGGGCGGCATGAAGTACAACCACCGCGATTTGAGGAACGTTCTCGAACGCGCGAGCGCGAGAGAGACAGCCGCGAGAGTGGCGGTCGGCGCGCTTGCGCGTCAGGCTCTCGAACCGTTCGGGATTGAATTTTTGAGCCACGTAAAGAGCATCGGCACGGTATGCGATACGGCGGACGTGAACGACCCCGACTTTTTCAATAAAGCGGCGCAGTCGTCCGTCGGTTTCGGCGACGGGGACGCGGCAAAGAAGGCTATGGAATATATCGACAACATAAAGAAAAGCGGCGAAAGCTGCGGCGGCGTTGTCGAAACGATTGTAAAGGGCGTACCGGCGGGGCTGGGCAGCTACGTTCACTACGACAGAAAGCTTGACGCGAACATCGCCTTCGGCGTAATGAGCGTGCAGGCAATCAAGGGCGTGGAGATAGGCATGGGCTTTGCCGCAACAGAAAACGCCGGCTCGCGCGTACACGACGAAATTGTGTACGACGGCGATTACCGCCGCGTTACGAACAACGCCGGCGGTATCGAGGGCGGCATGTCGAACGGCGAGGATATTGTCGTCCGCGCGGCGATGAAACCGATACCGACGCTCTACAACCCGCTGCGCACCGTCGATATAGACGACAAATCGGAGCATAAGGCGACGGTCGAGAGGAGCGACGTGTGCGCCGTTCCCGCCTGCTCGGTAGTCGTTGAGTCCGCAGTGGCGTTTGAGATTACAAAAGCGTTTCTCGATAAGTTCGGCGGCGACTGCATGGATGATATTAAAGCGTCCTACGACGCGTACATGAGCAGGATAAAGAACTTTTAACATAATATAAAGCTCAAAACGAAGGGTGGTGAGGGATTTTTGACGGAAAATGATTTGATACGAAAGTGTAAAAAGGGTAACCGCGAGGCTTTTAACGCGCTTTTTTCGCGTTATCAGACGCAGGTTATAAATACGGCTTACGGTATGCTTTCCGACCGCGAGGACGCGTCTGACGCGGCGCAGGATGTCTTTGTGAAGGTATACAAAAATATCTCATCGTTTAACGAAAAATCATCCTTCTCCACGTGGCTGTACAGGATCACCGCGAACACCTGCTCCGACATTTTAAGAAAACGGCAGCGCGGCGGCAATGTCATAAGCATAAACGCGCCCTCCGAGGACGGCAGGGAATTTGACATAGAGGACGAAAATTCCTCGGTCGATGAAAAACTGGAGCAAAACGAGCGTCAGGCGGCTGTCCGCAAGGCGATAAGCGAGTTAAAGGAAGAACACAGAACAATAATAACGCTGTGCGACATCGAGGGTCTGGGTTACGACGAGATTTCAAGGATACTGAGAATCCCGCCCGGCACGGTAAAATCGAGAATTAACCGCGCGAGAAGTGCTTTGAGAAAAATTTTAGCGAATAACAGGGAACTTTTTCTGTAACATAAACGTCTAATAATATGAAAAGAGTTGTAACATTAGGCGGTAATTGGCGAAAGGAGGGAGAGAATGTATGGACTGCGAGAATTTCGGAAAATATCTGGATAATTACGAAAGTCTTACCGAGCAGGAAAAAAGCGACATGGACGAGCATGCCGCGAAATGTGAAGAATGTCGGGCTGAGCTTGACTTCTTTTTGTCGATGATTTCGACCGTGAAGTCTCTCCCGAAAGCGGAGCCGCCTTCCGATTTCATGGATAAGCTCAACGCTCGTCTCGACGCGGAGGATAAAAGGGTAGTTTCCGCGTCGGGAATTATCGGGCATTTTCACCGTTACGGTATGCGTTACGCGGCTGCCGCGGCATGTCTCGCGCTCGTTGCCGTCATAACGGCTAACCGTTCGCTGCTTACCGGGCAGATGGATAATGTTCCCGACGGCGTGATACGCGAGGAAACGACGGTATCCGACGGTTCGGCGCAAAACGGCAGCCAAAATAACACGGCGACCGATGAGAACATCGGCAAACCCGCGGCAGAAATAAACAACGCGCAGCATTCAGCCGCACCGCAAACAAACGACGGCGGTACGGTTACGGCAAACGCGGTATCGCAAACTTCGTCTCCCGCGCCGCGAAGAAGTTCGGCGGCAAGCGCGCCGAGAACCGATACATTCGTTCCCGCAAGCGCACCGCGCACGGTAAGCGAGCCTTCCGAGACGACCGGCGAGACCGTAAGCATACCCGTGCCTGATGAAAACGCGCAGACGGACGCGTCCGCGCCCGTAAATGAGCCGGCAGACAACGGCGGCGAGGAGTCAGCAAACGCGGCGGCGTATATACGGCGTTCCGTTTCGGAAGAAAACGAGCCGAGCGAAAATACAACACAGCGTAAAAGCTACAGTATCGCGCTGGCAAGTATCGTGGGAAACGACGACGCACCCGAAACGTATGATTTAAGACCCGAGGAGGTTTCCGAGTCAATTAAGCCGTCGGAGATACAGGCGAATTATTCACTCGCCGACGAGGGCGGCATTGCACGCGGAAAGTACTCCAAGCTGAACAAGGACGGTATCCCCATAGAAAGCGCGACGGCAATAGGCAGCATAAAGTTCCGCGCCGACGACGAGGAAAGAGCGATGGATGTAATTAACCGCTACACCGTTGACGAGGAAAACAATATATACACAACCGACTCGGCAAATCTAAGACTGATATTGTCAAGGCTCAGCAGTGAGGGTATAGAGTATACGAACTATACCATTGCCGGAAACGGTGAGGTAAAATTCCAGATAGAGTTTAATTAAGAAAATCGGTGTGAGGCGACCTTGAGCCGTTTCATACCGATTTTTTTGTGCCTTCGAAGTTGTCAACCGTTATTTACGAAACTGTTTGCGTCAAAATATTCGTAGTAAAAGTGTAAAGACTTCATGGCTATTCTGAGTATATTGCATCGCAACGTATGAGGAATTTCAACAAAATGTGATAATTTTTGCATCAGCTATGCGGTAAAATATTTCGACCGTCACTTCACCAACGGACGCATACCGGAAAGGCTGTCCCAGACGAATATTTTATAATTACCGCTTACGTTAAATTTACGTGTTTCACCCGCGGCAAACGCAACTTCTTGCGAACTGACGGTTTGAAGCGCGTTTTGATTGTTATAATTTGCAATTATCACAACAGCCTTTGCTTCCGAATCAGAAGTATTTGTCACATCTCCGTTCAAAACTTCAAAACACGGTTCACTCATCGATTCCGCAAAATGGACTGTAACATTGTCGGGTATGAGAACTACATAATCGGGAAGTTCCGATAACGGAGTTTTATTCAAACCGTATTCATCATACCATAATATTATTGTATTATTCCATTCATCTTCACTGCCTTCATAGTATATATCTGTAAGTGCGTCGCCTCCAATGCCCTTTCCTCTGCCACTGCTTTGAATAGTTTTTACTGTCTTTGGAATTGTAATAGACTTTATTGCCGTGCAGCCGGTAAACGCGTCCGCGCCTATTGCTTCCACGCCTGCCGGAAGAAAACAATTTTCTATATAATGATTTTGTCTGAATGCTTCCGACGCAATAGTTGTTACACCGTCCGGCACATAATAATTCTTATCTTTTTTTGAAGCGTTATAGAAACAAAGGGTTTTAAGTTCATCCGCAAATATGACGTTATCCTTTTGGCTAAGATACGGATTTTGAGGATCTATACTGATGCTCAAATTTTCACAGCCATAAAATGCGGCAGAAGGCAGAGAGGATATTTTGGGCGGAATGGTAATGTTTTCAAGCGATTCACAGAACTCAAACGCTCCGCCGCCAATTTTGGTTAAGCTGCTCGGAAGGTTGACTGTTTTAAGCAGCGGGCAATAACCAAAGACACCTTCTGCAACAACCTCATTACCCTCCGCGATTGTTACGGATTTAAGGTTTTCACAGTGAGAGCAAGCATAGAAGTAATCAATACCTTTGACAGGCAATCCGTTTATCTCAGACGGTATAAAAAGGCTCTCGGCATCGCTGTTACATCCGCTTATGTAAACACACCCTTCTCCGTCCCATGTATGCCAGTATAAATCATTATACTCACCTGTTTCCACACCTGCTGCAATGCACGGCAACAGACATAGGATTATTGCCGTTGCAAACAGACCTATAATTCTCTTTTTCATTTTTGCTCCTCCTTGTATAAAATTCTAATATTTATATTATACTCAATATATTGAGTATTGTCAAGGTGTTGAGTATGTTAAAATAAATTTGGTGATAGAAATGATAAGCTACAAGCCGTTTTATGACACATTACTGAAAAAGGGTTTGACCGAATATCATATGATTTTCAAAGAGGGTTTTTCAGCGAACACGCTCCACAGAATGAAGCACGGTGAAGCGATAAGTACAAAAACTCTTGACGCGCTCTGCTTTGCGCTTGACTGCGAGGTTTCGGATATAATTGAACATATTAAGGAATAGAAAAACAGCGTTCACACGGAACGCTGTTTTTTTATACAATTTGGTCGGACGGTGTGTATTGGACGGGGATAACAGCTCATTTGCCGCGTTTACCGCTTCGCGTTTTCGCGTATGCGCTCTATCGCCTTTTTTTCTATTCTCGAAATTTGCACCTGCGACACGCCGATATATTTCGCAATTTCCGACTGTGTTTTACCGCGGAAATAGTGCAGAAAAATTATTTCCTTCTCGCGTTCGGTGAGACTCGACAGTATCTCGTCTATCATCACCTTGTTTATAACGTCCTCCTCTATCTCGTCGCCGCCGAGCATATCGAGAAGGTGTATTTTATTGTCCCCGCCGGAGTAGACGCTCTCGTAAATGCTCCCCGGCGGGGCTGTCGCCTCAAACGCCTCGATAAGCTCGCGTGCATCTATTCCGCACTCTGCAGATATTTCGCTCACCGTCGGCTCGCGGTTAAGGCGGCGGCGCAGTATTTCCTCGCACCGTCTGCCCTTCATCGCGTTTTCCTTAAGAGTGCGGCTTATCTTCACCGCGCCGTCGTCGCGCAGAAAACGCTTTATCTCGCCCATAATCATCGGCACGGCGTATGTAGAAAATTTGACGTTATAGTCCGTGTTAAACTTCTTTACCGCTTTTATAAGCCCGATTGCGCCCACCTGTATTAAATCGTCAAGCTCGCACCCTCTGCCGATAAACCTGCGCGCTATCGAGTGAACGAGCCCCATATTCTGCTCCACCATCATATTTTCCGCCTGCTTGTCCCCCTTCCGCACGCGCTCCATTAAATCCGCGTTATCAGGCATACCGTCACCCGCTTATCCTCTTGCTCATCGTCACGCGGGTACCCTTGCCTACCTCGCTTTCGACCTCCACGCTGTCCATGAACGCCTCCATAATCGTAAAGCCCATGCCCGACCGCTCCATTTCCGGCTTACCCGTAAACAGCGGCTCGCGGGCGCGGCGTATGTCGGATATGCCCGCTCCGTCGTCCGATATTACAAATTCAACGGTGTCGTCAAATATGCTGCCCTCCATTGTAACGCTGCCGTACTCGTTGTCGTAGCCGTGAATTATCGAGTTCGTCACAGCCTCGGACACAGCCGTTTTTATTTCCGAAAGCTGGTCGACCGTGGGGTCGAGCTCCAATATAAACGCAGCCGCGACCGTCCGCGCGAAACGCTCGTTGTCGGAGCTTGCGGGGAATTCAAGGCGCATACTGTTCTTATACATTGCATACCGCCTCCTTTAACCCGTCTTCAAGGCTCTCCGCGACGGTTACAAGTCTGTTAAGCCCCGACATGGATATGATACGCTTTATATTATCCGACGCGCCGTACACAATAACTCTGCCGCCGAGCGCGGACGTTATTTTACTGCGCCCCATTATCATGCCTATGCCCGACGAGTCCATAAACGTGACGGCGCCGAGGTCGAACGCAATATTCACCGCGCCCGTCCGCGCCATTTCGCGGTCTACGCTTTCCTTTATGCCCGCGGCGGCGTGGTGGTCAAGCTCGCCCGCCACCCTTACGACGAGCGCACGGTATTTGCCCGATAAGTACAGTTCCATATGTCATTCCCTCCTGAATTTATGTTTATCACAATATATTTCCGTATTTTACCTGATTTTCCCTTTGATGAAATATGATAACCTTTGTCGGCGTTTGTCGAACGGTATCAACACCGTTAATTTTCATAAAATTTTTACAAAAAATATTGACTGTAAGCTTAATATATTGTATAATAATACTATAAAACAGGTGGTTTGGATAAGGAGGTATCACTATGAAGTTCAAGGAAAACACGGATTTTGATTTGATTGGATTGGGTGAGGTCATGCTCAGGCTCTCCCCGCCCGACAAAGAAAAGATTTCACAGAGCGAAACCTTTGACAAAAACGCGGGCGGCAGCGAATTGAACGTCGTTTCGGGCGCGGGTATGCTCGGTATGCGCAGCGCGATTATCACAAAGCTGCCGAAAAACAAAATGGGACACTTCATAAGAAACAAGATACGTTACGGCAACGTGTCGGACGACTACGTAATTTACGACTACTCGCCCGAAAAGCGGCTCGGCATTTACTACTACGAGAGTGGCGCGTACCCGAGAAAGTCCTCGGTTATATACGACCGCGCGAACGCGAGCGTATGCTCGCTGACGCCGGACGAGCTGCCCGAGGATATGTACGAAAAGACGAAGGTGTTCCATGTGTCGAGCATAACGATGGCGCTCTCCCCAACGCTCAAAGACACGACGTTTGAACTTATAAAGCGGTTCAAAGCCGCGGGCGCGTACATATCATTCGACGTAAACTACCGCGCCGCGCTCTGGAGCGAGGAGGACGCGAAAAAGGTGGTTGAGTCGGTGTTCCCGTACGTTGATTTGCTGTTCGTTTCGGAGGAAACGTCGAGAAGAATGTTGCAGCGCACCGGCACGCTCGAAGAAATAATGAAGGGTTACGCCGACGATTACGGCTGTTTCCTTGTCGCGACGACGCGCCGTGAGGCTGTAAGCCCGACAAAGCACAACTTCACCTCGAAGATTTATATGGACGGCAAATTCTACGAGGAAGAGCCGTATTACAATATCGAGGTTATCGACCGTATCGGCTCGGGCGACGCGTACCTCGCAGGCGTGCTTTACGGTCTTATCAAGCACGGCACGCCGGAAAGAGCGCTTGAAATAGGCAACGCGCTGTCGGCTGTTAAGAATACCGTCCTCGGCGATATGTCCGCAAGCAGTATCGAGGAGATCGAGAGCGTTATTAAGTCGCATAAGTCAACAGGACATCAGGATGAAATGGTGAGATAATTTTTAATCACGGGCGACCACGGTCGCCCTTTTTTTATATTTTTCGCATTATTACACCCGTATTAAACCTATGTTATAATTATGGAACAACACTTAAATTGTCCGCAAAAATGTGATACAATGTGTAGTACCCGCCCGAGGAGTAACACAATTCGGAAAATCTCGTATAATAAAGCAGTAAAATATTTTTTATGCGAGGTGTTGAAGGTGGGCAAATTTATTATAGACGGCGGACATAAGATAAGCGGCGAAATAGACGTTCAGGGCGCGAAAAACGCCGTGCTGCCTATACTTGCCGCAACGGTGCTTGCCGACGGGGCGAGCGAAATACACAACTGCCCCTCCCTCCGTGACGTTGACAAAACGGATCAGGTGCTTGAAGATTTGGGCTGCGCGGTAAGCCGCGGCGACCACACCGTTACGGTGGACGCGGGCGGCATAAAGTGCTGCAGGATATGCGAGGAGCTTATGCGCGAAATGCGCTCCTCAATCGTTTTTCTCGGCGCGATCATAGCAAGGTGCAAAGAGGCGGTCGTGAGTATGCCGGGAGGGTGTCCGATAGGGCTCAGACCTATCGACCTCCACTTAAAAGCGCTGCGTGCGCTCGGCATAGACATATCGGAGGAACACGGCTACATAAAGTGCCGCGCGGGCAAAATAAAGGGCGCGGACATACATCTTGACTTTCCGAGCGTCGGCGCGACGGAGAACATAATGCTTGCCGCCGTCACGGCTGACGGCGTTACGACGATCCAAAACGCGGCGCGTGAGCCGGAAATAATCGATTTGGGACTGTTCCTGCGCGCTATGGGCGCGGATATAAGCGGTATCGGAACGAGCGTTATAACGATAAAAGGCGTGGATAAGCTGCACGGCGCGTTATACACGATAATGCCCGACAGAATAGTCGCGGCAACGTATCTCGCCGCCGCAGCCGCGACGGGCGGAAACATAACGCTCAAAAAATCGAACCCCCGCGACATGGGCGCGATGCTGCACGTTTTAAAGGAAATGGGCGCGGATATACGCTGCGCTGGCGGCTCGATAATGCTGGCGTCGCCGAAACGCTTAAAAAGCGTGCATACAATAAAAACCATGCCCTATCCGGGTTTTCCCACGGATATACAGTCGCCGTTCATGGCGCTTGCCGCGCTTGCGGACGGTACGAGCGTATTTGTGGAGAATATATTTGAGAACCGTTTCCAGCACGTAGATGAGCTGACGAGAATGGGGGCGGACATAAAGGTTACGGGAAGGAGCGCGGTGGTGCGCGGAGTTGAGAGCCTCTCGGGCGCGAACGTTGTCGCGAGAGAACTTCGCGGCGGCGCAGCTCTCGTTATCGCGGCTCTCGCCGCAAACGGAAGAACGACAATAAACGGAATCGAGTTTATAGACAGAGGATACGAAAACATCGAAACGTACCTCACGGACTGCGGAGCCGAAATAAGACGGGAATGATAGTATGGACAAGAAAAACAATAACATACGTCTTGTAAAAAACGGAGGACGGCGCGTCACCGGCAGCGATTATACGCCGGAGAACGACGAACTCAGCGGCAGCGAGCTGCTTAAAAGAAAGATAAGCTACCAGAAACGCCAGAAAGAGCGCAGAATTCAGAAAAAGCGCCGCAGAACGTTTCTGGTAATTGTCGCGTGTATTATAATCGTGCTTATTTTGCTGTTCCTCACGCCGATATTCAACATACGCACGATAAGCGTTGACGGCAACGAGGCGGTGTCCGACGAGCAGATCGTGGAACGTTTGAGACCCCTTATCGGTCAAAATCTGCTCCGCACCGGCAACGGCAAAATCGAGAACATGCTAAAAGAAATTTCGTATATACAGGACGTAAATGTGCAGAAACGGCTGTTCCCGCCGTCGGTTGAACTGACGGTGATAGAGTACTCACCCGCAGCGATCGTACGCTCCGGCGGCAAAAATTACGTCATAAGCTCCAATCTGCGCGTACTCGACGAACTGCAGGCGTCGACCGGTTCGCTGCCGGTTATCACGGGCGTGGAAATTGAGCGCGCCGACATAGGCTACGACTGCGAGATAAAATCCGGAAAGGGCGATACGCTCCGCATAATGTTGCAAACGCTCGAAAAAACCGAGCTTATACACAACGTATCCGAAATAAACATGACGAGCCTCACCGCAATAACAATGAATTACGACGACAGGCTCACGGTACAATGCGGCTCACAGCTTGACATGGAAATGAAAATACGCATGTTCCGCGAGGCGGTAATGCGTGAGGAACTGTCGAACAATGCACACGGAACTGTCGATTTGTCGGAAACGGGCAACGCAATATATATACCGTAATAGGCAAAATGCACAATACGACTCACGATATACCGATAATATTTGTTAAATATTATCCCCGATTTTTAAAATTTGTTTAAAAAAACTATTGAATATGTTTTAAAAAAATAGTAAAATAAATATATATGCAGTAATTTCCTTATATATAAGGAAAAGCTACGAAGGAGGATTTTATCAGATGAGTGGAATGCCTATTGATTTAGAAGAAAATACCACAATCGACGGCGCAAGAATAAAAGTCATCGGCGTGGGCGGCGGCGGAAACAACGCGGTTGACCGAATGATCGAGGCCGGCATCACAAAGGCTGACTTTATCTGCGTCAACACCGATTCCCAGCAGCTTGCGAACGTATTGGCACCGACTGTTCTGCAAATCGGCAGAAAGCTGACGAACGGTCTCGGCGCGGGCGCAAAACCTGAAATCGGCAGACAAGCGGCAGAAGAAACGAAAGATGAAATAAAAAATCTCGTAAAGGACACGGACATGGTGTTCGTCACAGCCGGAATGGGCGGCGGCACGGGCACGGGCGCGGCACCGATCATCGCCGAGGCGGCAAAGTCGCTGGGCGTGCTGACGGTCGCGGTCGTTACAAAGCCGTTTTACTTCGAAGGCCCGCAGAGAATGAGAAACGCCGAGGAGGGCATTAAAAATCTCGCGGAAAAGGTTGACGCAATCGTCACGATCCCGAACGATTTGCTCCTCAAAATTGCGGACAAGAAGGTTACGATCAAGGATTCCTTCAAGCTTGCCGACGACGTGCTCCGTCAGGGCGTGCAGGGCATTATAGAGGTTATCACACAGCGCGGCATTATGAACTGCGACTTTGCGGACGTTCGCACGATAATGAAGGACAGCGGCGTCGCGCACATGGGTATCGGTATCGGCAAGGGCGAAAACGCCGCATCCGACGCGGTAAGAGCCGCGATAGAGAGTCCGCTGCTTGAAACGAGCATTGAGGGCGCGGAGAACGTACTCCTCAACATCACGGGCGGCAGCGAGTTCTCGCTTGTTGACATGGGCGAGGTATCGAGCATTGTCCGCGACATGGTGAGCGAAGAGGCGAACATAATCGTCGGAACGGCTATGGACGAGGCTCTTAAAGACGAGATCAAGGTAACGCTTATCGCTACGGGTCTGGACGGTTCGGCAAGACGCGGCAAGAAGGACAGCGGCAGCGACTTAAAGCGTATTACGCCGAAGTTTGCGGCTGACAGAAGGTCGTCCTCATCGTCCTCGTACACATCGTCGGTGTCGGATCTCGGCGGCGACGACGCGATATTCAACAGAAAGCTTAAACCGAGCATGGGTAATATAGATGTTCCCGATTTCTTTAAACCGGGCAGATAAGGTGAATTAATACCGGCGCATATGCGCCGGTTTTTTTGTGGGTAAGGCTTCGATAATGCCGTAGGGGCGACCCTTGCGGTCGCCCGTTTTTATGTATAACGTCGGGCGACCGCAAGGGTCGCCCCTACGGTGTATGACCACCTATTAGGGGGTGTTCACGTATGCGAAGGAAGGCCCCCTTGTTAAAGGGGGCTGTCAGCGGAGCTGACTGGGGGATTCCTTTTCGATGTTTACGATGAATCCCTCCACCGCCTCCGGCGGTCCCCCTCCCTTTGACAAGGGAGGCCTCACGGGCTGTCGGGGGCGCCAGCCCCTACGGTGTATGGCTCCCCTAATAGGGGAGCTGTCGCCATAGGCGACTGAGGGGTTTATATTGAGTAAAAACCCTTCCACCGCTAACGCGGTCCCCCTCCCCTAGTAGGGGAGGCTCACGGACGACCGTAACAGCACACAAAAACAGCGGGGAATACCCCCGCTGTTTTTAATATGTTTGGATTTAATTATTCCGCCGTCGGCATTAAACCTACGCCTACCGTGATATCGTTCTTTGTATCGTTGAACTGATACGTATGAGTTGCATCCGTCAATTCAGCCGGCAGACCTTGCGCAACTATCGCTGCCCAGCAGTTAGCCGCGTTATATGTCGAATGTAACGAATTGTCACCGGTATTATTGTAAACTGCATTCATAATATCTGCGCGATCGTCCAGCGAGCCATACTTGTCATTCAAGAACTTATAACTCAAAGCCGCAAGGTCAATCAGCTTAACGTTATTGTCAGCCGCCCATGTACGCATTGCGCCCGATTCGGCAACATTTGCTTTAAAGTCATGCTGTGAAGCATTCGGAGTTACAACATAAAGGTCGATACCGTTTTCCTCGCAGAACGCCTTACCCTTTGCGGCAGCTTCAAGCATAGGTCCTGTACCGCCATGCTTGGTATCGTTATATCCGAACTCCCAAACAACCACATCACCGGGCTGTGCGCTCTCTCTGATATTCGTCCAAGCGTCATTCCACATACCTGCAGCCCACGCGCCGGAGTTGCCAAGGTTGACAACATTTATGCTATCCGCGATGTAATCTGAAAGAACTTGACCCCAACCGGTTCTTACCAAACCTTCTTGACCGTCACTCGCAGTTCCGTAATAATTAGCAACAAGCGAGTCGCCCACAACGTACATTCTCTTAGCTCTGGGAACGAGCGAGTTTGCCTTAACAAATTTGATACTGTTAACGCTGTCAGCCGTATGATCCTGATATACGAACTTAGCGTAGCCCTCGTTTATCATTACATCGCCAACCGTGTAATCTGCAGTTGCGGGCAGATTTCTCTGTACTGTAAAATTGTCGCTTCCCTGATTGAGATTGTTGATAATCATCTGGTCGTTTACATAAACGTCGGTTCTGCCGCCGTTGTTAGCCGTTACGGTTATGTTGTAGCGACCGGCAGGAGCGAGAACCTCGGTATTCATTGTCGTCTCATAAATCGGAGTGATTTCCAATTCGGTTGCGTCTGTAGAGTAATCCGCAGCCGCAAGTGTTATCTTATCGGTGTCTACCGTTTTTTCAGTAGCCTTACCCTTATCATCGTAAACCATTACCTTTGTCGGCATAGGTACGAGCGTCAGTGTAACCTCACCCTCCGCAGCGTCGGCAGCCTGACTGTAGTTACCTACCGTAACCTTATATTCGGTCTTAGCCGCGTCTGAACCTGTGATATCGAGCTTAACGGTTACCTCGCCCGTCTTGTCCGCGTTTGTTAAAATCTTACCGCTCTTGCTGCCTACGATTGCGAGGTTGTCGCCTACATCAACATTTGCGACCGTCTGAGCCGGAGCGAGAGGCTTGATACCGTCGTTGCCGTCAAGCTTATTCCAAAGCATTACCTTTGTTCCGCCCGCAGCCGTAAGAGCAAGCGTACCGCCATCCGGAACTGTTACCGGCTCTGTGGTTACGTCTGCAAGCTTTGTGCCGTTATATGTCGCGTAAACCGCGGTAGCCGCGCCCGCCGGTAAGTCTGTGAAGGTTACGTCGGATTCTTTGTCGGCGTCAACCGTAGCGCCGTCGATCGACCATGTCGGGTCGAAATACTCCGTTACATCGTCGCCCAATGCGTCAACTATATTTACAACCGTAAGCTTACCTTCTTCGCCTGCCTGAACAGCCTTTGTATATTCGACTGTCGGAGTGTATGTCTGAACACCCTTTATTGTTGCTTCGATCGAGCCTTTCTTTTCAGCCGTCGTTGCGCTTGTCGCTGTGATTACAACCGTTGTGTCAGCCGCTACGCTGTCCGCTACCGACAGAACACCGCTTTGATCGATTGTAACGCCATTTATATCAGTGCCTTCCGCGCTCTTTGCCGTCCATGTAAAGGTTTCACCGGGAACAACTACTGCCGGAGAAGCTATATACTCTCTTGTAACTGTCTTACCGGCTATTACCGCAAATTCATCGTCACCGACAACGTTTACAAAGTTCTCATCGGGCTTTGATACCTTGACGTTATCTACAGATACAGCCGCAGATTGTCTGTATTTGCCCATCTGCATATCCTTTATGGTCGTTGCGTCCTGCGTCAATGCAAGTGAACCCGTTACGCCAACCGCATCTTCAGCAGTAGTGCATTTTACGGTAATTGTGCTGTTGGTCTGGTCAAATACGAAACTTATATGATATACGCCGCTATAGCTGTCTGCAATCTTAACGCTTGCTCCATAGTTATGGGCGCCGCCGCTCTGTTGTATACCATTATCCTTGTCAGGAGTATCGGCATTCGCATTATTGTCATATCCAAAATCGGTAAACGCATAAATTCCTTCATTTATTATGCCTTGAATGCCGACAACATCTTTGCCCGCGCTGTTGCGGAGCATCCATGTGTATTGCTTTTCCTCTGCGCCGCCCGTGAAGTCCATTTCAAATGTTGCCAGAGCAGGGAGTGATATCTCGCCGAGATTCATTACCGCCGGACCTCTGTCTGCATTTTTTAGCTGGAATATGCCGTCCGCATTGCCGAAGTCAGACTCAACATATATGTAGTCCTGTGTTTCATCCTCACTCGGAATCATTGTAAGCGGCTTATTCTCGGTTATATCATCGTTTGCAACAGTAATATGACCTGTCTGCTGCTCATAGCCTGTCTTTGTGATTGTATAGTCAAACTCTGTTCCTACGGTAAGAAGCGGAATTTCTATCTTACCGTTTACATCGGCGTAAACTTTAGTATTTGCCTCGCCATAAGTAAGAGTAGCATATCTTGTCGTATTGATTGTTACCGTATGATACTCTATAACGGGCGAATCGCCGCTCTCCCAGTCTCTTACTTTAACGTTGTCTAATTTCAGGTCGGTGCTGTAACGTCCTGTATCAAAGTACATTTTGGAAAAGCCGCCGCTTGTATGCTTCGGAACAACTGCCGCCTGCGCAAATACGTCGTTAGTTCCGTCGGCATCCTTTACCTGAAGATATACCGCGTTGTCCTTTACGGCAATTTTATATTTGTACCATGTACCCGCCGTAAGAGGCAGCTGCTGCTCTGTCGAATCATTAATTTTGTATGTGTTGCTGTTAGCTGCGGTCTGTGACATTTTAAATAAATAGTTTGAGGTACTACCGCCTACGGGATACAGGTATAATGCAGTTCCTCCATTGTTATTACTTCCCGTTATTGCCATATCAAACTCTACGACAAAATCGTCGCCGTCTGCCGCTGCGCCAGTGAAACTTGTGTTTGTATCAAGAGTTGTTCCGTTACTTCCCGGATTACTGTCACGGTCATCACCGTTAGGACTTGCAACAAATTCCAGATAATGATTGCCGCTTTCTTCCTTTATTTCGGTTGTGTATCTTCCGGTATTAGCCGACGTCCAGTCAACAACGCCGGATTCATAGTCCTGCTCATAGGCAGTTACTTCCGCGCTTGCGGGAATGACCATCGCCGCGAAAGACGCAGCCGTTATTGCCAACGCGGTGAGCATTGACAAAAGTCTTTTTGTTTTTTTCATAAAACCTCTCCCTCTCTCTTTTTTACTTAGTGTGTTTATCGCACAACACACTGATTTTATTATACTAATTATACACCAGCCGACGTTTATTTACAATATAAAAAACCGCCCTGCAAAGGTCGGTTTTTTGAACAAAATTTACAAATTTTTATCGTATCAGCAGGTACGCCGTGTACGCAACATACAAAAGCAGCATTACTATGCCTTCGGCGCGTCCTATCCGTTTGCGCGTCGCCGCGAGGACGCACAGCAGCAGCATTACGCCCACAAGCACGCACGCGTCGATTACGCCGTACATATCCGTGCCTATCGTGCCGATTGTAGCCGACATGCCGAGGATAAAGAGCAGGTTGAATATGTTCGAGCCTATAACGTTGCCGACCGCGATGTCGTTTTGATTTTTGCGCGATGCGACGACCGACGTTACAAGCTCCGGCAGGCTCGTGCCGATTGCGACGACCGTCAGCGCAACGACCGTTTCCGACAGTCCCGCGATAAGCGCGAGCGATTTCGCGCCGTAGACCGTGAGTTCGCCGCCCGCTATCACGCCCGCGAGTCCGAGTATCACGAACAGCGCGCATTTAAGCCCCGACATGTCCGCGTCGCCGCTTGTTTCCGGCGGTTCGAGCGCGGCTTTCTTTTTGCCCGATATGACGGAGTAGGTCATAAATATTACAAAGCATACGAGCAGAATTATGCCGTCGATTCGCGTCAGCGCGAGGTCGCCGTGGTTCAGCGTCAGTATGAGTACCGGTAAAAGGACGGTCACGGCGGTGCAGAACGGCAGGTCGCGGCGGAGTATGTCCTTTTTTACCATTATCGGTGCGAAAAGTGCGCTCGCGCCGAGTACGACGAGCGTGTTAAACGTGTTCGAGCCTATCACGTTGCCGATTGCAATCTCGTTGCTGCCCTGTATGGACGCGGTTATAGATACAGCCGCTTCCGGCAGGCTCGTGCCGAACGCGACGACCGTCAGTCCGACGACGTAAGCCGGTATGCGCAGTTTCGCCGATATGGCGCACGCGCCGTCAACAAAGTAATCCGCGCCTTTTACGAGCAGTATAAAGCCGCCGATTAGGCATATTATCATAAGAAGGATTTTCATTTTTTTCGCTCCTTTGTAGGGATAAGAGAATTGTATTATATCGGGTCGGGTTTGTCAACAGTTTATTGACATTTGTTTACATATTTCCCGTTTTTTTCATTTGTGATACATGGGATTTAATAACATTGACGCGGGCGCGGAAAAAGTTTATAATGTAGGTGGGTATTATAATATTGTGAGGTGTGTACATATGAAAAAGCTGGCGTGTCTTTTGCTTGCCGCGGCTGTGACGGCGTGGAGCGTGTGCGCGTATGCAAGCGGCGTTATCCCCGACCACAGCGGTACGAGCATGGACGGGATAGAGATAGGTACGATGCCGCTTAACAGCGCGGTCAAGTCGTATTCGGATTTGTTCCGTCAGGCGGGCGATCAGTATGGCGTTGACCCGAATTTGCTCGCAGCGATTTGTATGCAGGAGAGTTCGGGGCGTAATTTGAGTTACCGCGAGGACGGCAGCGAGTACCCCGCGTGGGGGATTATGCAGATTGAGTACACGCTCGGTGACAGCTTTGCCGAGTTTGGTAAAAGGACGACCGGCGAGGAGTGGACGCTCGACGACAGGCTCGTGCCGGAGAAGGCTGTGCCGTTCGCGGCGTATTTGATTTCGCAGTCGCTTATTCGGTACGATTGTGATTATATGAAGATGATCCAGTCGTATAATTTCGGTCAGACGGTGCTGAACAGAATCGTTGACGCGAAGGGTGACGATTGGCTCGCGGAGCGTGCGAATGCGGCGGCGTATGCGGATAATTGGCAGTATGAAACGTACGGTGACGCGGAGTATATAGAGCATGTTTTGAGGTATTACCATAACGATATTCCGTACGTCGGCGCGAAGGTAAGGCTGAACGGTAAGCTTTTGCAGTTCGACGACCAGTACCCCGTGCTTGAAACGGTGGACGGTGATACATATACGCTTATTCCCATTCGCGGCATAAGTGAGGCGCTCAATGCGGACGTAAGCTGGAACGGTAAGACGCGGGCGGTCACGATTAAAAAGGACGGGCATAAGATGATTTTGTTCGTAGGTTCCGACAGTGCGTTGTTCGATGGTGAGGACGCGGAACTCGATATTCCCGCTATGATTAAAAATAACCGTACCATGGTGCCGCTGCGGTTCGTGATGGAGGCGTTCGACGTAAGCGTCGATTGGGACGGCAGTACAAGGACGGTCGTGATTGAAAATTGACTTGAACCGTCCTATTTGCGAGATAGGGCGGTTATTTTTGTGCGGCATCTTGTTAGCCTCCCCTACTAGGGGAGGGGGATCGCCGAAGGCGGTGGAAGGGTTTTGTTTGATGTAAACCCCTCAGTCACACTTCGTGTGACAGCTCCCCTAATAGGGGAGCCTTACGGAGAGCGTCACACAATCTCTTGCTGTCAATTTTCCCTTGACGGGCTGTCGAGGACGCCAGCCCCTACGATCGCACTATCCTAAAATACGTGTGTAGGGGACGGCGCCCTCGACGTCCCGTTTTGCATCACAAAAACCTTACGTCCTACGCAAACCTTTCCGCGAGTGTAATGCCTATAATAATCGCAGCAGCACCGGCGTACTGTGCGGCGCTCATGCTTTCGCCGAGGAACGCCGCGCCCATTACGAGCGTCGTTATCGGTTCGAACGCCGACACTATCCCCGCGGTCGACGCGCCTTCGCGGCGTACTCCTATCTGAAACAGCGGCAGCGCGAACGCCGTTACGAGCAGCGATATAAACGCCGAAAACGCCCAGCCGGTGACGTTCATGCCGGAAAAAGATATTGTGTGCGTCGCCGCGCCGAACACGAGCGTACCTGCGCTCATCATTATCATAAGGTAGAAAGTGAGTTTGATGTAGTCCATTCCATCTATGCCGGAGTAGTCCATGTACACGACGTAAAAGCTGTAAAACACGCCCGACAAAAGCGCGAGCGTCACGCCCGTTTTGTCCGCGCCGCCGAACGACGCGAACGTCGCGATACCCGCCGTCACAAGCGCGGCAGCGATAAGCTGGACGCGCTTTATATGCTCGCGGTACACAAACGCCGACGCGGATATTATAATAAGAGGATAGATAAAGTGGAGAGTGGTCGCGAGACCCGTTGAAATGTAGTCGTACGCCGTGTAGAGCGCAAGGTTTGTGAGCGTGCCGCCGATAAGTCCGAGAGCCGTTATGCGGTAAAAATCCTTAACGCTTATGCGGAACGACTGACCGCGTATCTTCATTATTATATACAAAAGCGGCAGCGTCAGAAACGTGCGCAGAAATGTCAGCGTCATCACGTTCGCGCCGCCGCCGTACGCGATTTTTGCGAGCAGCGGCGCAACACCGTATATGAACGCCGACAGTATAAGGCATATTTTTCCTTTCATCGCTCTCGCCTCCCCGACTTATTTTGTCACGTTCGGTGATTTGTATGCAAAATAAATAAGACCCCCTTCCGAGGAGGTCTTTCGTTAGGCTCCCCTACTAGGGGAGCTGTCACACGAAGTGTGACTGAGGGGTTTATTCCAGTCAAATAAAACCCCTCCGTCGGCTTCGCCGCCACCTCCCCTATTAGGGGAGGCATACGATACGAACCGCAGTTTTAATTCAAAAAAACATCAACAAGCTTTTTCGCCTTATTCGCCGCATTGTCGGCGGCGATATAGCGCACGCGCTTATCGCGCCTGAACCACGTCATCTGCCGTTTCGCGTAGCGGCGCGAGGACTGCTTTATTATCTCCTTCGTCTCGTCGAGCGTCGCCGCGCCGTCAAGGCAGTCCATGACCTCCTTGTACCCTATCCCCTGCATCGAGTTAAGTTCACGCGTAAAACCCATGTCGCGCAGCCGCTTTACTTCGTCAACAAGTCCTGCGTCAAACATCATGTCCACGCGCCTGTTTATGCGGTCGTAAAGCGTTTCACGCTCCCACTCTATACACATTATAAGCGGGTCGTAGCGGCTTTTTTTGCGCTTTGTTTCCGCCTGATGTTCCGATATGGGAACGCCGGTAAGACGGTAAAACTCGATTGCGCGTATGACGCGCTTTAAATTGTTCGGGTGCAGCCTGTCCGCCGACACGGGGTCGAATTCCCTGAGCATTTCGATAAGGTATTCGCCGCCCTTTTCCTCGGCGATCTTTTTTAATTCCTCACGCAGCGCGTAATCGGTTTCGACCTCGCCTAACGTTACATCGTCCGCGACGGAATTTATATACAGCCCCGTGCCGCCGCACATTACGGGAATTTTGCCGCGCGACGTTATATCGGCTATGACCTTGTGTGCGTCACGCGCATAGTCCGCGACGCTGTAGCTTTCGTCGGGTTCCAAAAAGTCGATAAGATGATGCACCGCCGCGGCGCGCTCCTCCTTCGTCGGCTTAGCCGTGCCGATATCCATGTACTTGTAAATCTGCATACTGTCGGCGTTTACGATCTCGCCGCCGACGTGGCGCGCAAGCTCTATCGCAAGAGCCGTTTTGCCCGACGCGGTAGGTCCGGCGACGATTATTAAAGGGATTTCAGACAATTCGCTTAAACTCCTTTTCGATTTCCTTTTTGCTCATTGTAATTATTATCGGTCTGCCGTGCGGGCAGGTGTTTATGTTTTTAAGACGCAGCACGCGCCTTACGAGCGACTCCATTTCCTCCGCGCTCATGTGCATATTCGCCTTGACGGACGCCTTGCACGCAATCGTATACAAAAGTCTCTCTCGGCGGTCGGTGATAAGTTCCTTTTTATGCTCCTCGCTCTGCGCGACAAGCTCCGTAAACAGCGGCTCGACCTCGCCCAGCTCAACCCCGCCTGGCACGCTCCTTATAATCACGGCGTTTTCGCCGAATTCATCGCACTCAAAGCCCATATCGGCGAAAAGCTGCGCACTGTCGCGGTACGACTGCATTTCCTGCGGAGTTAAATTTACCGCGACCGGCTCTATAAGTATCTGCGACATCGCTCGGCGCGACTCGATTTCTTCCTTTAACTGCTCGTAATTCAAGCGTTCGTGCGCCGCGTGCTGGTCGACGAGCATCATCTCGTCGCCCTTTTCGGCTATGATGTACGAGTCGAATACCTGTCCGACAATCTTAAAATACTCGTCGGCGAACACGTTTACGCTTTCCTCGGTTTTAGTGTCCTCGACTTTGACGCCTTCAACTTTAGTGTCCCCGCCATTGTCGATTTTAGTGTCCCCATAATTCGGCAAAAGCGGTTTTATTTCCTCTCTCGGCGACGCGACACTTACACGCTTGGGGACAGTAAAATCATCGTCTTTTTTAACTTTAGTGTCCCCGCTGTGCGGACGGCTCACATAAGTTTTAGTATCCCCGTTATTTTTCAGGAACGGGTTTACTCTCGGGTTGTAGTCGGGAGTGTACGGTCTTTGCGTCATATTTTTCGGCAGCGCGTCAGCCATATCGGAAAGGCTGAGTTGTTCGCGCTTTTTGCCTTCCGTCTCGCCTTCCGTCACAAACGGATTTTCCTCTTTAGTGTCCCCGCGCTCTATCCTCGGCACATTCGGCACGGCGTACAGCGCGTTTTTAACGCCGTAATACACCGCGTCGTACACCGCTTTTTCGTTCGAAAATTTTACTTCAAGCTTTGTCGGATGGACGTTTATGTCAATCTGCGACGGGTCTATCTCGATATTTAAAACAGCCATCGGGAATTTGCCTATCATTATCTGGTTTTTGTACGCGTTTTCGAGCGCGGCTGTAACGGTGCGGCTCATAATGTAACGCTTATTCACGAAAAAGCTCTGATAATTCCGCTTTGGTCTCGCGAGCGTACCCTTACCGATAAGACCGGTGACGCGTATGCCGCCCGACTCGTACTCAACGGGAATTGTACCGTTCGCGTAATCCTTGCCATAGGCGGTATAAATTGAATTTTTCAGCGAGCTGTCGCCGGGTGAAAACAGCTTTTCCTTGCCGTCGGTTATCAGTTTAAACGAAATTTCGGGATGCGCGAAAATAAAGCGCGTCATAATGTCGGTTATATAACCCGCCTCGGTAGCGTCACGCTTTAAAAATTTCATACGCGCGGGCGTGTTGTAAAAGAGGTTCTCGACCGTCACCGAAGTACCGTCCGGCACTCCCGTCTCATCGCTTGACAGTATCTCTCCCCCGCGGCACGTCACGCAAACGCCCGTTTCGTCCTCGCGGCGTTTTGTGTACAGGCTTACCTCCGCGACCGCGCCGATACTTGACAACGCCTCGCCGCGAAAGCCGAGCGTGTATATCGCGTCAAGGTCGGAGCTTTCGCGTATTTTACTCGTCGCGTGACGCAAAAAACATATCCTCGCGTCGTCCGCACCCATGCCGCTGCCGTTGTCCGACACGCGGATATACAAGCTGCCGCCGTTTTTTATCTCGACGGTTATGACGTTCGCGCCCGCGTCTATGCTGTTTTCAACAAGTTCCTTGACGACGCTCGAAGGACGTTCAACGACCTCGCCCGCCGCTATCTTATTGGAAATCTCGGTGTCCAGCACCTTTATCTTGCCCATTTTTATCCCTCGCTTAATTTCCCTTAGCCTTATTCGACAGCTCGAAAAGCTTGTTCAGCGCCTCAATGGGCGTGTACGTCGTAACGTCCATATTGCGCAGCTCGTCGGCAATCTCGCTTGCCGTCGTGTCGCCGAAATCTATCTGGTTCGTTTCCTCTTCGCGGCTCACGACGTTCTCCTTCGGTCTTTCGCCGCTTTCGATACGGCTTAAAATCTTTTTCGCGCCGTTTATAACGTCCTTCGGCACACCCGCCAAAGCCGCGACCTCGATGCCGTAGCTGTCGTCCGTGCCGCCGCGCACGATTTTACGCAGGAACGTTATATCGTCGCCGCGCTTTTTGACGGCTATGCTGTAATTTTTCACGCCCTCAATATTTTTTTCAAGTTCGGTAAGCTCGTGGTAATGCGTCGCGAACAGCGTTTTCGCGCCTATTTTGCGCTTGTTCACTATATATTCCGCGACCGCCTGCGCGATTGAAAGTCCGTCGAACGTGCTCGTGCCGCGACCTATCTCGTCAAGGATAATGAGCGAGTTTTTCGTCGCGTTTTTGAGTATGTGGCTGACCTCGTTCATTTCGAGCATGAACGTGCTCTGACCCGACGCTATATCGTCCGACGCGCCGACACGCGTGAATATCTTGTCCACCACGCCTATACGCGCCAACGACGCGGGTACAAAGCTGCCAATTTGCGCCATGAGCGTTATCAGCGCGACCTGGCGCATATACGTGGACTTGCCCGCCATATTCGGACCCGTTATTATCAACATTCTGTCGCCGTCGGTGTTCAGTACCGCGTCATTCGGCACAAACATCGCGTTTTTGAGCATACGCTCCACCACGGGATGTCTGCCGTCTTTTATCTTGATTTTGCCGTCGTCCGTCACCTCCGGCATGACGTAACCGTTCTTTACCGCCGCCAGTGCGAGCGACAAAAGCGCGTCCGTTACGGCAATCACCTTCGCAGCCCTTTTCAGGCGTTCGATTTCCTTCGCGACGGCGAGTCTTATTTCCTCAAACACGTGTGCCTCCAGCGTCAGCACCCTTTCCGACGCGCCGAGGATAGTGTTTTCTATTTCCTTCAGTTTCGGCGTTATATACCTCTCGCAGTTCGCGAGCGTCTGTTTTCTGATGTAATAGTCCGGCACGTCGTTCATAAACGACTTTGTTACCTCGATGTAGTAACCGAATACCTTGTTGTATCCGACGCGCAGCTTTGATATGCCGGTCTTTTCCTTTTCCTCTTTTTCAACCTCCGCGAGCCACGCGCTGCCGTTATTCATCGCGAGACGCAGCTTGTCTATTTCCTCGTTAAAGCCCTCTTTTATAACGCCGCCGTCGCGCAGCACAGCGGGAGGGTTATCGTTTATGCCGCGTCGGAGTAAGTCGGCCACGTCCTCCAAAAGGTCGAAATCCTTTTTCATTTCGGCAAGCATCGGCGACTTTACACGGCCGAGCGCGTATTCGAGCGCCGGTAATTTCAGGAGCGTTTCACGGAGCGCCGAAAAGTCACGCGGCGTTACCGTGCCGAGCGACACGCGCGTTATAATACGCGATATGTCGCGCATATCGCACAGCACGCCCTTTATTTCGTCGCGCAGCATTATATCCGAGGAAAGCTCCTGTACCGAGTAGAGCCGCTTATTTATCGCCATCGGGTTCACAAGCGGCTTTTCCACCCACTGCTTTAACAGTC
This sequence comes from uncultured Clostridia bacterium, assembly GCA_947631235.1. Taxonomy (GTDB): domain Bacteria; phylum Bacillota; class Clostridia; order UBA1381; family UBA1381; genus Hominilimicola. The sequence goes on from CANRKO010000005.1 coordinate 87,022, forward strand.
TCGCGCCCATCGACGTTTCGGTGTGGTCGAGTACCCACAAAAGCGAGCCGCGCTTTGACTTGTCGCGCATCGTTTCCGTTATTTCAAGATTGCGGCGCGTGTTTATGTCGAGATCCATGTACTGGTTCAGACTGTAAACCGTGAGCGTGTTCATGTATGTGAGGCTCGTTTTCTGCGTATGTTCGATGTACGTCAGCAGCGCGCCGACCGCGCACACCGTCTGATTTTTACCCGCAAGCTTTACCTCGCCCAATGACGATTTCGCGAACTGATTTAATATTTTATTTTCATATCCGCCGTCCTCAAACAGGTCGTCTCGACACTCCTCCGCCCTGATGTGAAATCGCAGCTCGATCTGTCCGCCGAGACGCTCAGCCGCCAAGCCGTTTACGAGTATTTCCTTCGGCTCGTAACGCGCAATCTCCGACATAACGTCGTCGTCCGACGAAAGCTGCGACGCGTAAATTTCGCCCGTTGAAATATCCGACACCGCAAAGCCGTACTCCTTTTCATGCGCGTAAATAACGGCAAGGTAGTTGTTTGTTTTTTCGTCTAAAAGTTCCTCGTCAACGACCGTGCCGGGCGTTACGACGCGTATCACCTCGCGCCTTACTATACCCTTCGCAAGTTTCGGATCCTCCACCTGCTCGCAAATCGCGACCTTGTAGCCGCGCTCGATAAGCTTTGAAATATACATCGGCGCGCTGTGAAAAGGAACGCCGCACATGGGCGCGCGTTCCTCCGTTCCGCAGTTTTTACCGGTCAGCGTTATTTCGAGTTCCTTTGACGCTTTTATCGCATCGTCGAAAAACATCTCATAAAAATCGCCCAGACGGTAAAACAAAATACAGTCCGGGTATTCTTCTTTTGTTTCGAGATACTGCTGCATCATCGGGGTAAACTGCTCTTTCGGCATGGTGGTTTTCTCCTTTGTCTGGTATGCGATATGTTTGACTGCGGGCGAACACGGTTCGCCCCTACGGCGGGACGTTTATGGGTTTCATTTTGCGGGCGACCGCAAGGGTCGCCCCTACGGCACAAGGTAAATGTGGGATCAATAGGTTAGCCTCTCCTTGAGGAGAGGTGGCATCGCGAAGCGATGACGGAGAGGTGGCATCAGATTTGACTAACCACCTCTCAGACGCCTTCGGCGTCAGCTCCCCTCAAGGGAAGCCCCACGGCATACGGGCGGATAATATCCGCCCCTACTTTTTTAATGACAGCCGCCGCAGGTTGAACAGTCATGCGTGCAGTTGGGATCCTGTCCCGTGATATAGAAATTCAAAATCTGATTTACCTGATTTACAAGCGAGTCAAATTCCTTTTTCGCGGCTATATACTTCTTTATCGTGTCCGACCTTTCAACAATGTCGTCGAACGCCTCGTTGTTCTTCTTCACCGCGTCCTCGCGTGAGATTTTACCCGCCTGCATGTCTCTGGCGAGGTTCAGGCGTGTGAGGTTGTACTCCTTCATAAGCTCCTGCGCCTTGTCGTCGTTCGCCTGTAAAATCTCGGCGTTTTTCATGTTCTTCATCTGCTCGCTCGCCTGTATCAGCACGCCGAGTTCTCTTGTTTTGTCAAGCACTTCGTTCATTTCAATTCTCCTTTACCGGTTCACCGTTAAGGCTCCACGTGTGAGCCTCGGTTATGCGCACGTTTATATATTTTCCTATAAGGTCGTCCGTTCCCTTAAAGTTCACTATTTTCGAACTGTCGCACCGCCCCGACAGCATTTCGGGGTTTGTTTTGCTCACTCCGTCAACAAGTATTCTCTCAATCCGTCCGACATATTCCTTGTTTTTCTTTAAGGATATTTCGTTCTGCACCTCCAAAAGCCTGTTGAAATTCTTGTGTATTTCCTCGTCGGTAAGCACAAAATCGAGTTTTGCCGCCGGCGTTCCCTCGCGGCGCGAATATATGAACGAGAAAATGTTGTCAAACTCAACCTTCCTCAAAACATCGAGCGTTTCCTCGAAATCCTCGTTCGTCTCGGTCGGGAATCCGACTATTACATCGGTCGAAAGCGATATATTCGGTACGGCTTTCTTTACCTTCTCTATTTTCGCGAGGTACTCCGCCTTTGTGTAGCGGCGGTTCATCTGCTTTAATATCCTGTCGCTGCCCGCCTGGAACGGCAGGTGGAGTTGTTTGCACACCTTATCGCACTCCGCGATCGTGTTTATCAGCTTGTCGCTCAAATCCTTTGGGTGCGAGGTCATGAACCGTATACGCTCCACGCCCTCAATGTCGTTCACCATACGCATGAGGTCGGCGAAGTCAATATCGGTTTTCAAGTCCTTGCCGTAGGAATTGACATTCTGACCGAGCAGCGATATTTCGCTGCAGCCGTTTTTGACAAGCTCCTTTACCTCGGCGATCACCGCCTTCGGCTCGCGGCTCCTTTCGCGTCCGCGCACGTAGGGTACTATGCAGTAGGTACAGAAGTTGTTGCAGCCGTACATCACCGATACCCACGCCTTTTTCGCGTCGTCGCGCATTATTGGCATATCCTCGGCAATCGCGCCGTCACTCTCGGCTATGTCGACCACGGTCTTTTTCTCGTTAATCGCCTTGTACAAAAGTTCGGGCATTTTGTAAAGCGCGTGCGTGCCGAAAATGAGGTCAACGTGCTCGTGCGACTTTTTTATTTTCTCGGTTATGTGTTCCTGCTGCACCATGCAGCCGCACACGCCTATCACCATGTTCCGCCGCCGCTCCTTCACGGGCTTTAACAGTCCTAGCCTGCCGAACACCTTTTGCTCCGCGTTTTCGCGCACGGCGCACGTGTTGTATATCACAACGTCGGCGTTTTTCATGTCGTCGGTAAACTCAAACCCCGCGTCGCGCAGCATACCGCGTATGCGCTCGGTGTCGTTCTCGTTCTGCTGACAGCCGTACGTTTCCGTGAGTGCGCGGCGCGTGTGACCGTACTCAGCGGCGTAGCGCGCGTTGTCCTCACGTAGCCGCATTATATAGCCGCGCTGCTCCTTCATTTGGTCGTCGGTTATATGCTTTGCCATTGCGTTCCCCCGTTTAAAATTCGTAGTCGCACACTCGGCGTTCCTCGACATACGGCTTTACGTACGCCGCCGCGACAGCCTTGTGCGCAGGGTGGTTTTGGTACTCGCCGAGATCAGCCATTGTTTCAAACTCCGACACAAGCGCAACATCGGAAATATCGTCCGATGGGTTTACGTTTATGCCCACGGTTATGTCCTTTATAACGTCTATCTTGTCCTTTAAAGCCTCGAGATTTTCCTTTATCGCAACAGCCCTTTCCGCCATGTCCGGCGACGGCGCCAATTTCCATAATACTATATGTTTTACCATTTTTGTCCCCTCTTTTCAATATGATGCAGATATAGTTATTTTATCATATCGCCGCGTGTTTTTCAAGTGTTTGTAAAGAAATGTTGGGGAAATTGAATTATGACCCCCTCTGCGAGGGGGTCGAAATCTTTGATTTCGGGGGGTGTATACAATATGTCCTCAAATAACACCCCCCTAAACTCACAAGTGAGTTTAGATCCCCTCAAAGAGGGGGTCTGTTCCTTATCTTCTCCTAACCCTATATTCCCTCGCCTGTTTAAGCAAAAATTCGCGGTTATTGAGATTGGGGTCGATGATAACCTCGTCGATAAGCTTTTTCAAAACGTCGCCTATCTCCCTGCCGGGGCGGTAGCCGAGCTTTATCAAATCCTTGCCGTTTACCGCGAGGTGCGACACGAGGTAGGGCTGACGCTCGGCGAGAATTTCCTTGTACAGCGTGTAGGCGTCGTCTATGCGCTTTTTCTTTTCGGGGAAATATATCGGGTTTTTCGCCATATTATCGGCTGTCTGGAGCTGCAACAGCTTTTCGAACAGCGTCTCGCCCGTGCGCGCCATCATGCGCTTTACCGGCGCTCTCGACGGCTCGACGCGAACGTCGTGGTTCTCGACGAGCACCGACACGTCGCGTATAATATCGCTGTCCATACGCAGGCGGTGCATGAGGTCAACGGCTATCGCTCCGCTTTCGCGGTGATGACCGTAAAAATGGATCGTGCCGTTCTGGTCGGTTGACGAGCAAAGCGGCTTACCTATATCGTGCATAAGAGCAGCCCACCTGACGGTAAGGTCGGGCGGCGTATTCTTTACCGTCCGCATGATATGCTCGCCCACGTCGTAGATGTGGTACTTGTTGCGCTGCGGCTCGCCGAAACAGCGGTCAAGCTCGGGCATGATGTGCTGCATAAGTCCGCACTCGTGCAGCTTGCGAATATAGTCGGGGTTGTCGGAGAGCAGAATTTTGTTTATTTCCTCGCGCACGCGTTCCGCGCTCACCTTTTTTATAAGCACCGCGCACTTTTTTATTGCGCGCCACGTTTTTTCCTCGATTTTGAATGACAGTGCAGCGCTGAACCGTACGGCTCTTAACATCCTTAAAGCGTCCTCTTTAAACCTCGTTTCGGCGTTGCCGACGCATCTTATAAGCCTGTGTTTAATGTCTGCCTGACCGCCGAAATAGTCGAGAATACCGCTTTCGGGATTGTACATCATCGCGTTCACGGTAAAGTCGCGTCTTTCCGCATCGGTTTTCGGACGGCTCACAAACTCCACGCTGTCGGGGTGTCTGCCGTCACGGTACGCCCCGTCGGAACGGAATGTTGTTACCTCGTAGCCCGCCTTGTTCATAACCACGGTAACCGTGCCATGCTTTATGCCGGTGTCTATTGTGCGTTTAAACAGCCGTTTTACGTCACGCGGCAGCGCGCTCGTCGCAATATCGTAATCGTGCGGCTGCTTGCCCATGAGCATATCGCGCACCGCACCGCCCGCAAGGTACGCCGAAAAGCCGTTTTCCTCCAAACGGCTTATAATCTCTGTTACGCTGTCGGGCATACGTATACGCATACTATCACTCCGCACAATTTCTCTAAAAAGAAGGGGCTGACAAGCAGCCCCCATGTTTTTATCTTCAGCCTTCGACAAGTCTCTTTGTGTCTATGGCTATCATAAGCTCCTCGTTCGTCGGTATGACGAGCGTCTTAACAGTCGCGTCGGCTGCCGAAATGTCGACCGTGCCGCGTGTGTTGTTCTTGTCCGCGTCAACCTTAATGCCGAGGAAGTCAAGACCGTCCGTAACGGCGGCTCTCGTCTGCGCGTCATTCTCGCCGACTCCGGCAGTGAACACAACAGCGTCAATACCGCCCATGGCAGCCGCGTACGAGCCGATATACTTCTTGACCTGGTACGCGAACATATCGAGCGCAAGCTTTGCTCTCTCGTTACCCTCGTCGGCAGCCGCGCTCAAATCGCGGAAGTCGGACGACACGCCCGAAACGCCCTGAACGCCGCTCTGCTTGTTCATAAGCGTGTCAACGCTCTTCGCGTCCATTCCCTTCTGGTTTATGAGATACGTTACGACCGCGGGATCCATGGAGCCGGTTCTCGTTCCCATCGGAACGCCGTCAAGCGGCGTAAAGCCCATCGACGTATCGACGCACTTACCGCCGTCAACAGCCGATATTGACGAGCCGTTGCCGAGGTGGCAGGTCACAATTTTAAGCTCCGACGCGGGCTTGCCCAAAAACTCGGCAGCCTTCTGTGAAACGTACTTGTGGCTCGTGCCGTGGAAACCGTACTTTCTTATTCCGTCGTTCTCGTAGTACTCGTAGGGGAGCGCGTACATAAACGCCTTCGGCGGCATCGTCTGGTGGAACGCCGTGTCGAATACCGCTATCTGCGGAACTTTCGGCATGATTTTCGTGCAAGCCTCGATACCAATCAAGTTCGGCGGGTTGTGCAGCGGCGCGAGCGGTACGCACTTTTCGAGCGCCTTCATCACAGCGTCCGTTATCACGCACGAGTCCGCGAATTCCTCCGCGCCGTGTACGACTCTGTGTCCTACCGCGCCTATCTCGTCCATCGACGAGATAACGCCGATTTCACCGTCAACAAGCGCGTCGATGACCATTTGTATCGCGTCGCCGTGATCCTTCATCGGCTTTTCTATCTTTGTTTTTTCATCCTTCGCAATGTTCGTGTGCTGAAGGTTCGAGCCGTCTATGCCTATTCTTTCGCATAAACCTTTCGCGAGAACCGTTTCGCTGTCCATGTCGATAAGCTGGTATTTCAAAGACGAACTTCCCGCGTTTATTACTAATATTTTCATGGTTTTGATTCCTTTCTGTTTTTTTGTGGGGTGTGATTTATCTCATATTTTAATTACCCTGTGCCTGAACGGCGGTAATCGCCACAACACCCGCGATATCGTCCGCGCTGCAGCCCCTTGACAAATCGTTTACGGGCTTTGCGATACCCTGCAAAATCGGTCCGTACGCCTCAGCCTTGGCAAGTCTCTGCGCAAGCTTATATCCTATATTACCCGCGTTAAGGTCGGGGAAAATGAGTACGTTCGCGCTGCCCGCAACGTCCGAACCGGGGGCTTTTGACGCCGCCACGCTGCCAACTATCGCCGCGTCAAGCTGGAGTTCGCCGTCAAGCTTTATGTCGGGAGCTTTTTCCTTCGCAAGCTTTGTAGCCTCCTGAACCTTGTCAACGAGAGGACTCTTCGCGCTGCCATAGGTCGAGTACGAAAGCATCGCTACCTTCGGCTCAGTTCCGACAAGCTGCTTAAACGACGCAGCCGATGAAATCGCTATTTCCGAAAGCTCGTCTGCCGTCGGGTCTTGATTAAGTCCGCTGTCGCCGAACACGAACGTGCCGTTCTCGCCGTACTCGCAGTCGGGTACAACGATGATAAAGAACGCCGAAACAAGCTTTGTTCCCGGGGCGGTCTTTAAGATTTGCAGCGACGGTCTTATCGTGTCCGCCGAAGAGTGAATCGCGCCCGAAACCATGCCGTCCGCGTCGCCCTGCTTAACCATCATAACGGCGTAGTAGGACGGGTCTTTTATCGTTTCAGCCGCCTGCTCCGGCGTCATGCCCTTAGCCTTGCGCAGCTCGTAGAACGCGTTTGCGTACTCCTCGTTCTTGTCCGAGTTCTCGCTGTCAACAATCTTAATTCCCTCGATGTCGATACCCTCGGCGGCAACGGTCGCCTTGATCTTATCGGGGCTGCCCACGAGAATAACCTTCGCGTAGCCTTCCTTTTTAACCGTTTCCGCGGCTTTGAGGGTTCTGATGTCCTCGCCCTCCGCGAGCACGATTGTCTTAATGTCCTTCTTAGCTCTTTCTTTGAGCTTGCCGATAAATGTACTCATTTGCATATCTCCTTTTCATTTGGTTTTTCCGTAAATTATATTATATACTTTTTTACTAAATTTTTCAAGTATATATTGCAAAAAAACGGCGGTTTTCCCGCTCTTGTTTCAAAGAGAAGAAAAACCGCCGAAAATACGCGTTATTTGTTTTCTATCGCGTGGATTTTATCTATTCGGTTTTGGTGCCTGCCGCCGAGGAATTCCGCGTCAAGGAACGTGTCCACAATCATAAACGCGAGTTCTCTGCCCGTCACGCGTCCGCCGAGACAGACTATATGCGCGTTGTTATGCTCCTTCGCCATTTTCGCGCTGAATACGTCGCCGCACAGCGCGGCGCGTATGCCCTTGTACTTGTTCGCAGCCATGGATATTCCTATGCCCGTGCCGCAGATGAGTATTCCCCTCTCACATTCGCCTTTAAGAATCGACTCACATACCGGCTTTGCGCAGTCGGGATAATCGACGCTGTCCTCGGTGTACGTTCCGAAATCCTTTACCTCTATACCGCGCTCGGCGAGGTGCTTTATTATGTGTCCTTTAAGCTCATAGCCGCCGTGGTCGCTCCCAATAGCTATCATTTTAGTGTCCCCCTTATTTTAGTGTCCCTGTAACTTTAGTGTCCCCGCTTTTCGCGTTCTTCAAGCTCTTTTTCAGCCTGAGACTTCTTTATATAGTACGGTTTCATGTCCGCGTAATTCTGCGTTTCCCCTCTTTTCGCCTTATCCATCACGGCAGCCGCAACGGACGACGCACGAGGATTTAAAGCCGCGCCGTGCGGGAAAAACGCCTTATCGCCGAGTTTGTCCGTTATATACTCTCTGTGTGCCGCCGCGCCGTCGCCGACAAAAATCGTGTCGAGGAAATTACCGCAGCTTTCAACACATTCCTCAATCGTCATAGCCTCGGGCGCGCCAAGCTCTTTAAGTCCGCCGTCCCAGATATAGCTTGCGGCGTAAACGTTATTGCCGCGCGCGTCTATTACCGGCACGATTATATGCTCCGCGTGCGGCACGTTCCACGCGAGCGCCTCAAGCGTTCCGACGCTCACAACGGGCTTGTCCGCCGCGTGCGCGAGAGCCTTAACTGTCGCAACTCCTATCCTCAGTCCCGTAAACGAGCCGGGGCCTACGCTTGCCGCATACACGTCGATGTCCCGGGGCGTAAGCTCCAAATCCGTAAGGAGCGCGTCGATCATCGGCATGATTTTCTGCGAGTGCGTTTTTTTGTGGTTAAGTATATATTCGCCCAGAAGTAAATCGTCCTCCATGACAGCCGCCGACGCGGCGTTCGCGGATGTTTCCACTGCCAGAACTCTCATCACACACACTCCCTTACCGTTATTTCCCTGTAATTTTCGCCCCTTTCGAGGTCTTTTTTTATCTCTATATCGTACCGCCTATCGGGCAGAATGTCCGCTATAAGCTGCGGCCACTCGATTACCGACACGCCCTCGCCGTACACGTACTCGTCAAAGCCGACCTCGTACATTTCGTCGCTGTCCGCTATGCGGTACACGTCGAAATGGTATAGCGGCAGCCGTCCCTCGTACTCGTTCACTATCGTGAACGTCGGGCTTGTGATAGGCTCGTCAATCCCAAGCCCCTTTGCAAGCCCCTGCACGAACGCCGTTTTGCCCGCGCCGAGGTCGCCGTAAAGGCACAATACGTCGCCCGCCGTGAGTCTCTTTGCCATATCCGCGGCAAAGGCTTGCGTTTCGTCGGGGCTGTTTGAAATAAATTGCATTTTAGTGTCCCTTTATATATTTTAGTGTCCCCGTAGCTTTAGTGTCCCCTTAAAACAGTCCCGTAATAACTCCGTCGGCGTCGATGTCAATGTTGTTCGCGGCGGGTACTTTGGGAAGTCCGGGCATTACCATAATATTGCCCGTTTCCGCGACGATAAAGCCCGCGCCGTTCGATACTCTCACGGTGTTCACGGTGACGGTAAAGTCCTCGGGTCTGCCGAGAAGCGACGCGTCGTCGGACAGCGAATACTGCGTTTTCGCCATACATACGGGCTTTTTGTCAAGCCCGAGCGACTCTATTTCGCGTATCTGACGATTCGCCTTCGCGCTGTACACCGCGCCCGCGCCGCCGTAGATTTTCGTTACGATGGTGTTTATCTTGTCCTTTATGCTGTCGTTTACGTCGTAGGCGGGGGCGTAGTTGGATTTTTCGTTTTCCATGGCGTTGATTACAAGCCTTGCAAGTTCCTCGCCGCCTTCGCCGCCCTTCGCGAACACCTCGCTTAGAGCGCACTTCGCGCCGAGCGCGGCGCAGCGTTCCTTTACCGCGTCAAGTTCCGCATCGGTGTCGGTGTCAAAACGGTTGACGGCGACAACGACCGGTACGCCGTACGACTTCATATTCTCTATATGCTTTTCGAGGTTGCCTATACCGCGAAGGAGCGCGTCAACGTTCTCCGCTTTAAGGTCGGCTTTCGCGACGCCGCCGTTGTATTTGAGCGCTCTCACGGTCGCGACGATAACTACCGCGTCGGGTTTAAGTCCGGCGGCGCGGCACTTTATGTCCATAAACTTTTCCGCGCCCAAATCCGCGCCGAATCCCGCCTCGGTGATTGTGTAGTCGCCAAGCTTTAACGCAAGCTTTGTCGCCTGCACGCTGTTGCAGCCGTGCGCTATGTTCGCGAACGGGCCGCCGTGAATGAACGCGGGCGTATGTTCGAGCGTCTGAACGAGGTTCGGCTTAATGGCGTCCTTCATAAGAGCAGCCATCGCGCCCTGCGCGTTCAAATCCGACGCTTTTACGGGCTGTCCCGAACGGTTGTAACCAATTATAATCTCGCCGAAACGGTTTTTCAAATCCTCCAAATCCGACGCGAGACAAAGTATCGCCATGATTTCCGACGCGACCGTTATCATAAATCCGTCCTCGCGCGGCACTCCGTTAAGTCTGCCGCCCAGTCCGACGACGACGCTCCTCAAAGCGCGGTCGTTCATGTCGAGAACGCGTTTCCACACGATGTTGTTCACGTCTATATCAAGCGCGTTACCCTGGTGAATATGGTTGTCAATCATCGCGGAAAGCAGGTTGTTCGCGGCTGTTATTGCGTGCATATCGCCTGTAAAGTGGAGGTTTATATCCTCCATCGGCACGACCTGACTGTAGCCGCCGCCTGCCGCACCGCCTTTAATGCCCATGACGGGACCGAGAGACGGTTCGCGCAGCGCAAGCACGCACTTTTTACCCATTCTCGTGAGCGCGTCGCCCAGTCCTATTGTTGTCGTGGTCTTGCCTTCGCCGGCGGGCGTCGGGTTTATCGCCGTAACGAGCACAAGCTTGCCGTCCTCGTTATCCTTTACTCTGTTCCACAGTTCGCCCGATACCTTCGCCTTGTACTTTCCGTAATATTCAAGTTCGTCCTCGGTTATTCCGACTGACGCCGCTATTTCGCGGATGTGTTTCATTTCCGCCCCCTGAGCGATTTCAATGTCCGATAACATAATGTCCTCCTTATGCGGTAATTTTTATTATACAAACAGAAATAGAGCTGAAGATAGGTTCAGCTCTTTTTTGTTGTTTTGTCGTCAAAATCAGTTATTGTTAAAATACGATCTGTCCTCGCGTATCTTACGGAGAAGTAAGTCGAGACGATGTTCCGCGTCGTTTAAGATGTCGTCGACGTACTGATCGGTGTCGGTCTTGATCTCAACGGACTTCGACTGCGCCGCGTTTACAAGTTCGTTCGCCTGCTCGTAGGCGCGCTTTGTAATCTCATGCTCGTCGATAAGCTGCATCTGGGTCTCCTCGGCGTTCTTCTGGATCGCCTCGGCACGGCTCTCGGCCTCGGAAAGAATTCTCTGTCTTTCCTCCTTGACCCACTTCGCCTCCTTGAGTTCGTCCGGGTAAACAAGGCGTATTTCCTGAATATAATCGAGAAGTTCGTCCTTGTCAACCATTACCTTGCCCGTGAGAGGCACAGAGGATGCCTTGTCGATCGTTTCCTCCAGCATGTCCACAATTTCCATTATGTCCATATCCATGTCCATCGCCATATTATATTCATCCTTTCCTTTTATTCGTATTTTTTCTTAATCGTTTCAATTATATCACACGGTACAAAGCCTGTCAAATCACCGTGAAAACCCGCAAGCTCCTTGACCATGCTGGAACTTATGTAAGAGTATTTCGTGTCGGTCATCATAAACATCGTTTCGTACTCGGGATTTAACGCCTTATTGAGCAGCGCCATTTGAAATTCATATTCAAAATCCGCTACGGTGCGAAGTCCTTTTACTATAACGGTGGCGTTTTTGCTCTTCGCGAAGTCAACCAAAAGTCCCTCGAAGGTGTCGACCTCGACATTGTCAAGTTCCCTCGTCACACGCTTTATCATGTCCACTCTTTCCTCCGCGGTAAAGAGCGGCGTTTTGCTTTTGTTGCTCAGAACGCCCACGACTACCTTATCATACACGCGGCTCGCGCGTTTTATTATGTCGAGGTGTCCGTTTGTTATCGGGTCAAAGCTGCCCGGATAAACCGCTGTTCTCATTCTTTTGTTCCCTGCTTTTCGTAAACCGTGATATATGTTCTGCCGTATCTGCGCTGCTTTAAAATCGCAAGACCATCCCTTTCGCCGAAAAAATCGGTATCGTCGCTTTCAAGCACGACTATCCCGCCGTCCGTGAGAAGTCCGTTTTTGGCGATTTTGTCGAGCGTCGGCTCGATAAAGCCCTTATTGTACGGCGGGTCGAGAAAAATTATATCGAATTTCTCCCCTGTCCTTTCGGCGTATGCAAAACAGTCCTCGTTACGTATCTCGCACTGCGCCTCAAAACCGAGGCTTTCCGCGTTTTTTCTTATAATGTCCGTCGAACGCTTGTCCTTATCGAGAAGAACGGCTCTCGCCGCCCCGCGCGATATTGCCTCGAACGACAGCGCGCCGCTACCGGCGAACATGTCGAGACAAACGCTTTCGGGGACATAATCACGAATAAGATTGAATATGGACTCCTTTACCCTGTCGGTCGTCGGACGCACGCTGTCGCCTTGAAATTCCGTCAGTTTGTGTCCGCGCCGACTGCCGGATATAATCCTCATATTCCATTCCCGCCAATCTATTTTATCTCATTTTGGAGCAAAGGTCAATACAAATGTTACAATTTCTTTTAATTTATATAATTTTTTTGTAAATTATGTAACTTTTTTGTAACATTCTGTCGATTTTTGTAATTTAATCTATATCCTCGGTGAAGTCGGGAATGTTTACGCCGTTCACGTACTCGTTGTTCGGAACGGGGATATTCTCGTCCATTTCGGGCCCGATATAGAAACCCGTCTGCGTGCACTGGTTGTACGCCGTGTTCTGGAACGCGACGGACAGGCGGTACACGTGGTCGTGCATGAGCGTGTAGAACTTATGGTGCGTAACGTCGGTAGTGGTGTACACGCGCAACTCCGTGTCGTCCTCATTGCGCCAAATCGCCTCTTCGCGCCAGTCGCCCAATATGTCAGCCTGAATACAGGGGTTGCCCTTTTTCCAGTTGTTTGAAAGCGTGCCGGCGGGGTCTAAGATTGTGACAAGCTTGTTGTTTTCGTAATCCCACTTGTAAATTTTCGGGTAGCCGTAGCCCTTCTCCTCGACAAATTCGTGGTCGAGCAGTTCGCGGAGAAGGTCGCCGTCCCACCATATGGCGAACGCGATAGATTCGGGGCCGTGCTCGTTAATCATCTCGCCTTCCATTGTGAAGATGCCGTCGTCCATTACCCAGCACTGGTTGCCGACGTAGCGCGGGTCTATCTTCGCGCACAGTCCGCGCGTCGTGTCGCGTCCCGTGTAGAAGCCCCACTTTATCTCGCCCGTCGCGGGGTCGCGCACCTCGTAGCCGAGTTCCGCATCAAGTTCCTCGTGTATCTGGAAGTAGTCGAGGTTCGGCGTTTTCGGCGTGAAGTTGCCGAGGTTGCACGTGTCGCCGTGCATGAGACCGGTCGAGTATATGCCCGTGCCGTCGTCGTCAACAGCCATCGCACCGTATACGATTTCATCGAGACCGTCGCCGTCTATATCGCCGACGCCGAGGTTGTGGTTGCCCTGCGCGGTAAATTCTATGTTCTGATCCTTGTTCGCGAGGAATTTCCAACGCTTAACAAGCTTATTGTCTATTACGTCGTACGCCACAAGCACCGTCGGGCAACCGTGGTCGTAATAGCCGCGGCACATTACGACGCTCGGGTTCTCGCCGTCAAGGTACGCCACGCACGCGAGGAAACGGTCAACGCGGTTGCCCCAGTTGTCGCCCCACTCGATAATGTTGCCGCGCGGGGGGTCGTATTCAACGGTGTCGAGAGCCGCGCCCGTCAAGCCGTCGAACAGCGTCAGGTACTCGGGACCGTCTATAATAAATCCGTCCTTGTTTCTGTAGTCCGCGTCCTTGTCGCCTATCACATTGCCAACGCCGTCAACCGTGCCGTCCGCGGTTTTGCATACCATTTCGGATTTGCCGTCGTTGTTGAAGTCGTAAACCATGAACTGCGTGTAGTGCGCACCACTCCTGATGTTTTTGCCGAGATTTATTCTCCAAAGGCGTTTGCCGTTTAATTTGTACGCGTCAAGTATGCACTCGCCGGTGTAACCCTTGTGCGAGTTGTCCTTGCCGTTCGCGTCCCAGCGGAGAATTATCTCGTACTCGCCGTCGCCGTCAAGGTCGCCGACCGACGCGTCGTTCGCGGTGTACTCGTAAACCTTGCCGCTTACGGGGTCTGTCCACGGGGCGGGCTTGTCGAGCGGTATCGAGAGGTATTCCTTATCCCACGGCTTTACCTCACAGCCGTGCTTTTCCGCCTTTCCGTCCTTTACGGCTTTTATCGTGTAAACATCGGTCTGCTTGCCGTCCTTGTCGAGATAGTTTGTCGAGTCGGTTATTATATCGGTTATTCTGTCGCCGTTTCTGTACACGACAAAGTTTATACCCTGCTCGTACTCGTAGGCGTTTAGTCTCCAGCTCAGGAATATGCCGTTCTCGGTCGGAACGGCCACAGCGCCGCGACCGAGCGTTTCCATCTTGTACTTCTTCGGCTCCGCCTCCATATCTATCGTAACGTCCGCGCGCACCGATTTACCGCTTGTTGTGACAGCCTCCACGCCGTACACGTAAGGCACGTTCGTCACGACCTTGTCGTCTATGTAATCGGTGTCGGTCGTGCGCGCAATAAGCTTGTATATGCCGTAGGGGGCTTTGCGGTAAATATTGTACCAAACGGCTGAATCCGTTCCGTCCCACACGAGCGCGACGGAATTTGCAGTTTCCTTCGCGTCGAGATTTTCTATCTTAGCCGTGACCTCGCCGCCGTCTACCACGGTTACGTTTACCGACGACGTTTCACCGAGGAAATTCTGCGCGTAAAGCGGGCAGACGGTATACTCGAACTCCTGCGCAAGCTCTACGGTGTCGTCCGTAAATTCCTCGCCCGCGACCTCGGTACAAACCTCGATTTCGTGATTTCTCTTGTGGTTTATACGCTGTAAGCGGTAACCCGTAACATCGTCAGCCTTATCCCACGTAAGCTTTACCGCCGCGCCGCTGCGTTTTGCGGTGACGCTGCTCGTAAGATTTGTAACGCCGACGGTACGCTTTATGGCTATTTCTATACTGTTAAGCGCGGTGTGACGGCTTGACTCAAACGCGAATTCAATCTTTCCGTCCGTCACCTCGACCGTGTACACTCTCTCGGCAACGACGTTGCAGCGCACCCATACGCGCTTTCTGTCGCCGTTTATCGAGTAGCGCACAACGGTGTCGCCCTCGTCGTCATAGTCGCCGGTCGATACGCGCACGATATATGTTCCGTTTTCCATATCAACTCTGAATGTATTTTCATCGACAAAAAGGAAATCGCGGTTTAATTCCTTCTCACCGTCCGGTCTTTCGACAGCCGATGCCGTTTTAATGAGACCGTAGCCTTTTTCCGGTGTGTAAAGTGTGGTGTCCGTAACCTTTGTGCAGCCGTTTTGAACGGTTTTCTTTCCGAAATCAAAGCTTGCTTTTGTAAACATAACCTTTTTCCATTACCTTTCAGCCCGTAAATTTTATCCCCGCCGACGCGCACGGGCGCACCTCGGCGTATAACATATCATTTTAATTATACACCCGAGGCGGGGAATAAGTAAAGGGGTTTTTGAAAAAATTTCAAATTTTTATGCGCGGCGTTTTTATTCCGCGCCGTCAGCCGTTCCCGATCCGATATTGTCGAGGCTCTTAAATTCATAGCCCTGCTCCTTCGCGCAGTTTATTATGTCCTGCAAGGCGGCGGCGTTATCGGACGACACGGCGTGCAGGAGCAGTATCGCGCCGTCGTGGAAATAGGGCGTGACCTCCTTAAAGGCGTGTTCCTTGCCCTGCTGCATATTTATATCCCAGTCCTTGTACGCGAAACTCCACAAAATTGTTTTATACCCCATATCGCGCGCTACGGCGAGTACGCGCTCCGACCACTCGCCCTCCGGCGGGCGCATGTACGTCATGGTGTAGCCGTACATTTCCTGCGCCGTTTTGTTTAAATCGTCAAGCTCCTTTTGAACCGTTTCGACGCTCTGCTTCGGGAGATTTACGTGGTTGACGGTGTGGTTGCCGACGATATGTCCGTCGTCAATCATGCGTCTGACAAGTTCCTGCTGGTTTTCAAGATACGGCCCCGTCACGAAAAAAGCGGCGGGCGTGTGCGTCGCCTCAAGAACATCGAGAATTTGCGAGGTGTAGCCGTTTTCGTAGCCCTCGTCAAACGTGAGATAAAGCGTTTTCGGCGCGTTTTCGTCCATGTAGTAGCAGTTATATTTTGCCATCGTGTCCTTGTCCTTCTGCAAAATGTCGGGAGCTTTTCCCTTCTTTTTCACAAATCCCCAGCCCGTTCCCGTGTTGTCGAGCGTTTCGTATGAGCCTTGATTTGACGCGACGCTCGCTGTTTCCTCGCTTTTTTCCGCGCCGCAGCCCGTCAAAATAAGCGCCGCGCAGACGATTGTTACAAAAAATTTTTTCATATTTACATCTTCCTTTCTTTTTTGTCAGAATTTTTTGTCAAATGTTGTTGAATTTTAAATTGTTTTGGTGTATACTAAATATATATTTACTTTAATGTGTTAAAAGGGGGATTACGATGGCAACTATGAATGAATTTGAGCGCAGACGCCGTGAACGCAGGATGCGTGAGCGCCGCAGGAAGAAACGCATTCGTGCCGCTATTATTCTTATAGCTTTCGTATGTGCCGTTATATTGATTGTCATATTGGTTATGAGCAGATGCTCGTCAAACAAGCCCGCAGAACCGGTACAGCTCGGCGGCGACGGTACGAGCGAGACTACGCTGTCTCCTCAAAACGAAGAAACGCCCACTCCCGTTCCCACGGCAAACCCGATGACAATACCCCCCGCCTCGGAAAACAACGACCTGATGGACATCATAGAAGACGCCGACCAGGAAAAACGCTGTTATCTCACGTTTGACGACGGCCCCACCGAAAATATAACGCCGCAGATTCTCGACACGTTAAGACGCTACAACGTCAAGGCTACGTTCTTCGAGATAGGCTCGCTGATACAGACGAACCCTTCCATGGCGCGGCGCGTTTACGAGGAAGGACACCTTATCGCAAACCATTCCGACGGACATAACTATGCAAAATTATATGTTTCGACCGACACATTTATGAATGAGGTCAACGAATGTTACGAGGCTATCAAGGACATCACCGGCGAGGCTGAGCCGTTTAAGCTTGTGCGTTTCCCGGGCGGCGGTTTCAATTCGAGCGCGGACAGCTATTCGCCCGTAAAGCAGGAGTGTAAGGACGCGCTTGCGGAGTACGGTTTCTACTACTGTGACTGGAACGCGTTAAACGGCGACGCGGAAGGCAGAACGAAGGACGCCGACGAACTCCTCGATTATCTCATAGAATCCGCCGAGGGTCAGGACAATCTTGTAGTGCTTATGCACGACGCGGCGGCTAAGCAGGCGACCGCGGATGCGCTCGGCTCGATTATAGAATATCTGAGAGGCGAGGGCTACACGTTCCACAGGCTCGACGATATTGAGTATCGCTCATCTTCCGACAGTTCAAGCCTCGACAGCGGGGATACCGATACGGACGAAAATTCGGATTACGACACCGATGAAAATTCAAATTCGGACGACGAGGACAGCACGCCCGCGCCGCAGCGCACAACGGCGCCCGCACCGTCTTCGGGTTCGTCCGGCGGAAACACGGGCCCGATAATTATTCAGTAATAAAAAAATCCACCCCCACGGGGTGGATTTTTTTCGCTCTTTTTATATTTTTAGCAGTTGTATCTCGCCTGACGCGAGCGTTTTTTTCACGTCTATAAGCCGCTGGTTCTCGCTGCCGCGAAATTTGAGCCGCAGATTTTTCTTTGCCTCCACGAATTTGCCGTCCACAAGCACGTCGATGAGCGCGAGTATGTCCTTTGACACGTCCGTATCTTTAAGCTGTTCGAACGTAAAGCCGCTGTAGCACCATAAGTTCATGTCGGGGTATTTGTCCTTCACGGCGCGTATGACGCGCAGCACCGTCTCCCTGTTCTCCGGTTCGAACGGCTCGCCGCCGAGTACGCTGAAACCCTCTATGTAGTCGGGTTCGAGCGCGGCGAGAATTTCTTCGAGCGTATTGTCGTCAAACGGTTCTCCGTAGGCAAAATCCCACGCCTCGCTGTTAAAACAGCCCTTGCACGCGTGGCGGCAGCCGCTTACAAACAGCGATACGCGCACGCCCGGCCCGTTTGCAACGTCGGTTTTTTTTATTGTCGCGTAGTTCATTTTGAGTTCCTTTCAACTCCCTCATTTTTTCAGAAAAAAAGGGGCGGCACAACCGCCCCGAAAAATCGCATTACAGATGCAGCACTCTGCTCTTTATTTCGCTTGTCTTACCGGTGTTCCAGAAGTTCTCGCCGAGGTAGCCGCACGTTCTGCGCGTTACGGACAGCCTGTTCTTATCCTTATTGCCGCACTGCGGACATTCCCATTCGAGGTCGTCGTTTATCATAATCTCGCCGTCAAAGCCGCACACCTGGCAATAATCGGATTTCGTGTTGAACTCGCCGTACTGGATATGGTCGTAAATGTACTTCACGAGCATTTCGAGCGCGGGCAGGTTGTTCTGCATATTCGGTATCTCAACGTACGAAATCGCGCCGCCGAGCGAAATATCCTGGAACTCGCTCTCGATGTCGAACTTGTCGAACGCGCTTATATTCTCTCTTACATCAACGTGGTAAGAATTCGTGTAGTAACCCTTATCGGTTACGTTCTTGATTATGCCGTACTTGGCGCGGTCAATCTTCGCGAAACGGTAACAGAGCGACTCCGCGGGCGTACCGTAAAGCGCGAAACCGATATTCGTTCTCTTTTTCCACTCCTGAACCTTTTCGCGCATCTTCTTCATTACTTTAAGCGCGAACTCCTTACCCTCGCCGTGCGTCTGGCTCTGACCGGTCATAAGGTAGGTAAGCTCGTACAGTCCGATGTAGCCGAGCGAGATCGAGGAGTAGCCGCCGTAGAGGTACTTGTCGATCTTCTCGCCCTTTTTAAGACGCGCTATCGCGCCGTACTGCCAGTGAATGGGGCTTACGTCCGACACTGTGCCCACAAGCGCCTTGTGACGGCACATAATAGCCTCAAAACAAAGCTCCAGTCTTTCCTCGAACAGTTTCCAGAAACGATCCATGTCGCCCTTCGCGATAATGCCCATCTGCGGAAGGTTTATGCTGACAACGCCCTGATTGAAACGTCCTTCCCACTTATAATTGCCGTTCTCGTCCTTCCACGGAGCGAGGAACGAACGGCAGCCCATAGGTCCGAAAACGTTGCCCTCGTAGTTTTCGCGCATCTTCTTCGCGCTCAAATAATCGGGGTACATTCTCTTCGCGCTGCACTTTACGGCGAGTTTCGTAACGTAATCGTACTTGCCGCCCTTTAAGCAGTTGTTCTCGTCAAGCACGTACACGAGTTTCGGGAACGCCGGCGTTACGTAAACGCCCTGCTCGTTCTTTATGCCTTCGAGGCGCTGACGGAGTATCTCTTCTATTATTCTGACGTTTTCCTCAACATACTCGTCGTTCTCGTCGATGTAGAGGAAAAGCGTTACGAACGGCGACTGACCGTTCGTCGTCATTAGCGTGTTAATCTGATACTGTATCGTCTGCACGCCGGACTTTAACTCGTCGTCAACGCGCATGGAAACTATCTTTTCGAGCGTGTCGGCGTCTATGTCGTCGCCGAACTTCGCTCTCGCCTCTTTTTCAAACTTATCGCGGCTCTTTCTTAAATATTTTCCGAGGTGCGCCACATTCACCGACTGTCCGCCGTACTGGTTACTCGCGACCGCCGCTATAATCTGCGTCGTGACGGTGCAGGCAACCTGAAAACTCTTGGGCGACTCGATAAGCTTGCCGTTCATTACCGTACCGTTGTCAAGCATATCCTTTATGTTTATGAGGCAGCAGTTGAATATCGGCTGAATGAAGTAATCCGCATCGTGGAAGTGCAATACGCCGTTGTCGTGCGCCATCGAGATATGCTCGGGAAGAAGTATTCTTCTTGTAAGGTCGCGCGATACCTCGCCCGCGATGTAGTCGCGCTGCGTCGATGCGTGAACAGTGTTCTTGTTGGAGTTTTCCTCCGCAAGTTCCTTGTTCTCGTTCTTTATGAGTTTAAGTATCGACTCGTCGGTCGTGTTCTTTTTACGGAGCAGACTTCTCTGGTAACGGTAAATCATGTACTTCTTAGCAAGCACGTACTTGTTATGACTTACCAGAGTTCTTTCTATAATATCCTGTATAGTCTCTACGGGGATAACGTCGCCGCTGAGATTTTCCACGTTCTCGACAGCCTTAGCTATAAGTTCCTCATCGGCTTTCTGTGAATTTTCAACCTCAACGTTCGCCTTCTCTATGGCGTTCGTTATCTTTTCCACATCATAGCTGACTATTCTTCCGTCACGCTTTTGAACCTTCATTTTCTTTCCTTCCCTTCCCGAAATGCTTTAAAACCGACGCCATTCATATACCACTATATTTTGTGCCGCCCGTTACGCAAACTCTCTATATCTTGAATACGAACCAAATTATAGCACAAGATTTTTTTAAATGCAACTGAATTATGTTTACAAGTTTGCGACAAAAAGGGTCAAAAAAATTGTTTTTGTAAACATAATGTAACTTGACACGAAAAAATCACGTAAAACCGACATTTCTTTTTTTACAATAATGTTACTTTGCGCGGTGGCAAAATAGACAAAAAATAAGGCTGTTTTTTGTGCAGCCTTACATATCCCTTGTGTTTGCGTGATTTCGTTGCCACAATATATAGTGGTTATCCGATTTCTTTGGTGCGCTTTATAATTTTCAGTCTCGTGTGTTCCTCGCGCTCCTTTTCCTCCAGGGCGTTGGCTATTTCCTTCGTGATGTTCTCGTAGCGCGGTATCGTGATATTTTCGAGAGCGTTTGCGCGTTTCTGCGTTTTCTTGATGTTCATTGCAAGGCGGTACACGGCGTTTTCTATTTCCGTAAGGCGCACGGTAAGCGATTTTACCTCGTTAAATTTAGCCATCGCCTCGTCCAGCGCGGAGGACGTGTCGCTGAAACTGTAAGCGGGTCTGCCGCTTTTTTCATCGGCAGTCACGACGGGTATTTCCACGCCCATTACGCTCCTTAAATCGACCTTCACGCTGTCCTCCAGTTTGGCGCATCGCGCGAGGTACTGCACATGACTCACGCCCATTATTATATTCGCGCCTTCAAGCGCCTTGTACGCGGCTGCGAAGGTGCGCTCTATATCTTCCTCAACCCTCTTTGCCTCCTCGATGAGATTCATCATCTCGCGGATAAGGATATTACGCTTTTTGTCAAGCATTTCATATCCCTGCCGCGACAGGCGCAGCGTGTTTTTCGCCGCTATCAGGTTGCCCTTTGTGGGGGCTGCGTCGTTTTGCATAATATCCTCTCCTTTCGGTTTTATTCGCCCTTGTAGTATTTCGCGAGTATCTTGTCGTCCACTCTGTCAAGTTCCGATTTCGGCAGCATTTTCAAAAGCTCCCAGCCGAGGTTTAACGTTTCATCTATACTTCTGTTCTCGTCCTTGCCCTGACGGAGAAATTTATCGTCGAACGCCTTTCCGAACGCGATATACTTCTTATCCATATCCGACAGTTCGTCCTCGCCGATTACCGACGCGAGACTCTTCGCGTCCTCAACCTTCGAGTACGACGCGAAAAGCTGGTTCGCAAGGTCTTGGTGATCCTCGCGCGTAAAACCCTCGCCTATGCCGTCCTTCATAAGTCTTGACAGCGACGGAAGTATCGCCACCGGTGGATACACGCCCTTCAGGTGCAGATCGCGTCCGAGCGTTATCTGTCCCTCGGTGATGTAGCCGGTAAGGTCGGGTATCGGATGCGTGATGTCGTCGTTCGGCATCGTGAGAATAGGCACCTGCGTCACAGAACCCTGCGAGTCCTTTATTATTCCCGCACGCTCGTACAGCGACGCGAGGTCGGAGTACAGATAGCCCGGAAAGCCCTTTCTCGACGGTATCTCGCCCTTTGACGACGACACCTCTCTCAAAGCCTCGGCGTAGGACGTCATGTCCGTTAAAATTACAAGCACGTGCATGTTATGCTTGAACGCGAGGTATTCCGCAGCCGTAAGCGCGCAGCGCGGCGTTATTATTCGTTCTACTACGGGGTCGTTTGAAAGGTTTAAGAACATTACGACCTTGCCGAGTACGCCGCTTTCCTCGAACGAGCGTTTGAAGTAATTCGCCACGTCGTGCTTTACGCCCATAGCCGCGAACACTATCGCGAATTTGTCGCCGCTTACGTCGTCCGCGTCCGCGACCTTCGCCTGACGCGCAATCTGCACGGCAAGCTCGTCGTGCGGCATACCGTCGCCGGAGAAAATCGGCAGCTTTTGTCCGCGGATAAGCGTCATAAGGCAGTCTATGGACGATATGCCTGTCTGTATGAAGTTGTTCGGGTACTCTCTCGACACCGGATTTATCGGCAGTCCGTTTACGTCGCGTATCTCGTCCGCGAAGTAGTCGCCCAGACCGTCTATCGGTCTGCCCACGCCGTCGAGCGTTCTGCCGAGCATTTCCTTCGACAGCGGCAGACGCATAGGCTCGCCGTTGAATTTCGTCTTTGTGTTCGTGAGCGACAAATCGGACGTACCCTCGAACACCTGTATGACGGCTTTGTCGCCCGCGATTTCCGTGACGCGTCCGATACGCTTTTCGCCGCTGTCGAGCGTCACCGTTACCATTTCCTCGTAAAACGCGTCGTCCACGCCCTCGAGAACTACAAGGGGGCCCTGTATGTTGTTAAGTCCCATATATTCGATTGCCATTTTTATCACCTCACCCGATAATCCTGTCAAACGTCTCGTTTATTTTATCTTGGAGCGCCTCGAACGGCGCGTCGATATTTTCGTTGCCTATGGTGTATTTTACTCTTATAATGTCGTCCGCTATACCGCTTTCCGCGACCTTGGACAGCACGACGCCCTTTTCGGCACATTCCCTTATACGCTTGTCGAACAGCAATATTACGTCCATCATCTTGTTCTGCTTTTCAAGCGGCACATACGTGTCGTCGGCGTGGAACGCGTTCTGCTGCAAAAATCCCACGCGTATAACCCTTGCCGCCTCCAGCGTCGCCTTCTGACCGTCGGGGAGAACGTCCGCACCTATCAGCTTAACTATCTCCATAAGGCTCGACTCCTCCTGCAAAATAGCCATGAGACGCTCGCGCTTTTGCATAAAGTCGGGCGCGACGTTTTCGCCGTACCACCTCGCAAGTTCGTCAAGGTATTCGCTGTAGCTTGTGAGCCAGTGTATCGCGGGGTAGTGGCGCGCGTACGCAAGCGGCTTGTCGAGCGCCCAGAAACAGCGGATAAAACGTTTTGTGTTCTGCGTTACAGGCTCGGAAAAGTCGCCGCCCTGCGGCGATACCGCGCCGATTATCGAAACCGAACCCTCCGTGCCGTTAAGGTTCGTAACGTAGCCGGCTCTTTCGTAAAACTGCGAAAGTCTCGACGCGAGGTACGCGGGGAAACCTTCCTCGGCGGGCATTTCCTCCAGTCTGCCGGAGATCTCGCGCAGAGCCTCGGCCCATCTCGATGTGGAGTCAGCCATAAGCGCGACGTCGTAGCCCATGTCGCGGTAATACTCCGCGAGCGTAACGCCCGTGTAAATGCTCGCCTCACGCGCCGCAACGGGCATGTTCGACGTGTTCGCTATAAGCACCGTTCTGTCGAGCAGCGGACGCTGCGATTTCGGGTCGATAAGCTCCGAAAATTCCTGTAAAACCTGCGTCATTTCGTTGCCGCGCTCGCCGCAGCCGATGTACACGATTATGTCCGCGTCGCACCACTTCGCAAGCTGGTGCTGCGTCATTGTTTTACCCGTGCCGAAACCGCCGGGAATAGCCGCCGCGCCGCCTTTGGCAAGCGGGAAAAACGCGTCTATCACGCGCTGACCCGTGACGAGCGGTCTCGATATGGGCTGACGCTCGGTGTAGGGGCGCGCCTTTTTTATAGCCCACTTCTGCGCTATCGTTATGTCCTTTATCTCGTCGTCCGCGTACACCTTCGCTATGACGTCGGTTATTTTGTATTTGCCGCTTTCGGCTGCCCATTCTATTCTTCCGCTTATATCGGGCGGAACCATAACGCGGTGTTCGATAAGGCTCGTCTCCTGCACGGTCGCTATAATATCGCCGCCGTGAACGTAGTCGCCCTGCGCCGCTTTTATATTGACGTCCCACTCCTTGCTTTCGTCAAGGTTGGACACCTTCAGTCCGCGCGTCACGTACGCTCCCGAAAGGGCGCGTATGTCTTTTAGCGGACGCTCTATGCCGTCGAAAATATTGGAGAGTATTCCGGGCGCGAGAGTTATCGCCAAAGGTCCGCCCGTGCCGCGTACCGGCTCGCCTTTTTTAAGACCCGTCGTCTCCTCGTATACCTGCACAATCGTTTCATTTTCGGTAACGCCTATGACCTCGCCGATAAGTTCCTCGCCGCCGACGTACACCATCTCCTGCATCTCAAACGCGTCCGAACCCTTTACCTTTACGACGGGGCCGTTTATACCGAATATTGTGCCGTTTGCGATTGCCATATCTGTTTACCTCCCGTCAGTTCAGCATAGCGCTGTTTTCCCTCAGAAATTTCTCTTTCTGCTCCGCGAGCATTTCACCGAACGAATAATCGACCGATATGCGCCTTGAACTGTTATAAATCCTTACGCCGCCCAGAAAATCGTGTTCCTGCGCCGGTTCGACGGTGATTTTCGCCGTGTCTACTATATCCTCTATCCACGGCTTGAATTTGAGGTCGTCGGGCGATATATATACGGTTTTGGTTCCTTTTCCGACCTCGAAAAGAGCCTTGTTTACCAAGTCCTTAAACCATTTCTCGTAGTCCGCGCTTTGGCAAAAACCGCGGAGTTTCCTCTCAGCCTCATTCATCACGTCGTCCACAATCTGCTCTCGCTTTATCAAAAGCTGTTTCTTCGCGTCAAGCTGAGCGCGCAGGAGTTTTGAGTTTGACTCCTTCTTCGCCTCGGCGATCGTGCTTTGAATTTCGTCGTAAGCGCGCTGCAGAAATTCGTTTTCCTTTTGCGTCAGACGTTCGCTGCGCTCGTTTTCAACCGCCGCTATCAGCTCGTCGCGCTTTTGCGCTGCGTCGCGCAGTACAAGTTCGGAAAAAATGTTTAATTTTTCTGTTAAATTTTCCATATGTCATTTCCTTCTTTCAATGCAAAATCACAGTTTCAAGCCGATTGACTCCTGAACAAGTCTGTTGATTGAGCCGGCAATATCGCGGCTGCCGTGTCGGTCGGGGATTTCTATTATTAGCGGCGTGTGCAGCGTAAGCTTTAGATTGTCAAGTTCGCTTTTTACAAGCGCGCCCGCCTTTTCCGTGAACATGAGTATACCCAAATCCTTATCCCCGAGGGCTTTTTTTATTTCCGCGTCAACCTCCTCCGGCGTGTGCGCCACCGCGCCGGGTATTCCGGCGAGACGCATACCGATAAGAGTGTCGATATTGTCGCTGATAAGATACATTTTCATTGCTTTGCTCCCGCTTTACGCGTTAAGTATCATAAACGAAATTACCAGACCGTAGAGCGCAATACCTTCCGCCAATGCAACGAAGATAAGTGTCTTACCCATGATGCTCTCGTTCTCGCTCATCGCGCCGATAGCTGCCGACGCTGCCGACGATACGGCAATACCGCCGCCTATACCCGAAAGACCGGTAGACACTGCCGCGCCGATGTACTTTAAGCCCTCGCCGACGCTTAGACCCGCAGCCGTTTCACCTGCCGCAAGCGCGGGAACGGCGCAGCCGAGACAGTAAATAACGCCTATGCCCATAACGCTGAAAAACGCAATCGTGTTCATCAAAAGGCACTCCTTGCCCTTTCTCTTGCCCGTCGCGCGGTAAATGCCGTAAGGAACGGCAACGCTCAAACCAACCAAAATCAGTAAAATCTTCAATAACATTTCAATTACCTCCAATATGTGTTTTTATATTCGCGCCAAAGAGGCGTTGTTTACTTGTTTTTAAGCGATACGAATTCGCGTCCGTGACCGCTGTAGTAGCGGCTGAACATCTCGTAATATTCAAGACGGAGTACCTGTATCGCTACGATAAGTCCTTCGAGAACCATGACGAGTATGTTTCCGAAAACGGTCACGAGCATACCGCCCACGCCGCCGCCCGCCGAGAGCGACGCGACAGCCATCATCATACCGACGTGTATGACCGCGAACGCGCCTATTCTTAGGAACGATATTGTGTTCGTGCAGAAACTCAGTATTACCTCGAACAGCTCGAAGAAACTCTCCACAAAGAACATTCCGCCCGTCGGGAACAGGTTTTTCTCGCCCTCGATAAGCCGTGTAAGCGGCTCGGAAAGGTACATGACGAGTACCGCTATGACGAGCATTACCACGAATACGACTGTCGGTATACCGAGGTTTAAGAGTATATTCGCGGCGAGCAGTACCACGGCGACGTAAAACAGTATTCCCGCCAGTCCGTTATGCCCGAAGAACGCCTCGCCTTTGTTGCCGCTTTTAAGCATGTTTATGACATTTAAGACCATGCCGAATATAATGACAATGCCGCCCATACAGACTGTGCCGATAAGCAGCGACATGATGTTTTCCATAGGCTGCATGGGTGTGTAGTGAAACAGCTCGGGCAATATTTCCTCGTTGCCGAACACGCTTCCGTATATAAAGCCGCTGACAATTCCGGCAAGTCCGACCATGCCGATTATGCCGCCGAGATCCATTTTCTTAAACTTGTACGCCAGAAATCCCACTATCGCGAGTACTGCCGACTGTCCCACATCTCCGAACATTATGCCGAAAAACAGTATATACGTGAACGCCAGTATAGGCGTCGGGTCGATTTCCCTGTAATTGGGCAGTCCGTACATCTTTACGAACATCTCGAACGGCTTGCATATCGGGTTGTTTTTGAGTTTCGTCGGAGGGGTGATATTCTTTACGTCCTCCGCGTCCTCCTGATTGAATATTACAACGTCGCCCGATTTGCCGATTTCCTTTTCGAGTTTTGCCGCGTCCTTCGCCTCCATCCAGCCGACGATGTAGAAGAACATCTCGCCGTGCGCCGCGCATCTGCGTATTTCGGAGAACTGCTTGCGTTTTTTCGCGAGGTTGTATATGCCGATAAGCTCCGTCTTTAAATCGGCTATAATATCAGCCGTCTTTTTGCTGAGTTCCGTAATCTGTCCTTTGAGAGCCTCGTTGCGGTTTGTGAGCATACGCTTTATTTCATCGGGAGCGCCGGAATACGTTTTGTCAAGCGGTATTTCCTCAAAGTAAAGCGATGTGAACACATCGTCTATTTTCGACTTTTTAAGTCTCGGAGTGAAGTAAAAACCCCATATATCCGTCTGATCCTCGGCTGTTTTTATGAATACCGTTTCAAGGTCGTCAAGATACGTCATAAGCGTTTTGTAGCTCGCCTTGGGAATGTGTCCGAACCTGTACCTGACAAATTCCATTTTGTTTATCTTTGCCATATCGACGTTCAAACCGTTCATCAAGCCGAGAGTTTTAATCGCGTCGTTGTTGCTCTCTATTTCAGCGCTGAGCGACGCCGCCTCTTTCTTTTCGTTTTCGATGTGGCTGTTTATCTCGTCTATGAATTTGAGCATCTCGTCAGCCGTCTGCTCCTTACATTCGGTTTCGCTGTCCTGCGGTATGCCGCCGGTCAGGCGAAAAATATTTTCCGCGCTCTTTACGACCGCGTCGTACTCGCTCGCCTCGTCAAAAGCACGCAGCCGCTTTATTCCCGTAAGCACCGACATCGCGTTTTCAAGATGAATGTCCCTGCCGTAAATATACTTTTCGGCAACGCTGTCAAAACGGTCGATAGGTCCCGACACTACCACCATTTTCATTTTTGTTATCGCCATGTTGTACCTCCTCTCCTAAAATCTTACGTGACCGCGTATGGCGTTCGGGTTTAATCCGTATCTTACGCCCTCGGTTACGGTCGTTATATTTTCCGTTTCAAACTGTTTAAGCACCAGATACGCGAAGATTGCGGCAAGCGACTCCGTGTGGTTTACGAATATCTTTCTCGCAGTCCTTGCGTACATCGTGCGATAATTTTCCTCGGGGAAACTGCCGTCCGAAATGCCGTCGAACAATTCTCCGTAAGGCGTTTGCCCGACGATAATTTCAACGGCTTTCTCCGCGTCCGGCGCGTGTACCGCCGCGCGAAGGCTCTCCTCGCTTATGCGGTGGCGTACCGGCAGAAGGTACGTGAAGATAATTTCACTCGGAAAACCGTAATACTTCTTGCCGCGGTAAATCCACATTAAATTAAGCATATCTATCTTTGAGCCTATAAGCTCCTCGAACAGTTTAAGCTGCCCGTTTTTAAGCTTTTTGTGCGCCTCGCGCCACACACGCGAGTAGAGAAACGCATCAAGCACAGCTCCCATAGAGAAGAAGTCGGCGCCTATGCTTGCCGCACGTCCGAGCGGCTCGGCGTACGGCGTCACGGCGCAGGCGCGTATACAGTCGTCAAGCGACGACGCGCTCTGCATTATCGACTTGTCTATTTTCGTGTGCGTTTCAAAGAACGCGTCGAACCTGCCTTGGTTCACTTCGTCGCTGCTGCGTTTCTCGTTGTTGTAGATGTAGCGGATTTCGCGTTTCAAAAATTCCACTTCACGCTGCATGAACCAGAAGTTTAACAGGCTGCGTTTTTCCTTGTCCACAAATTTATAAATTCTGATATACTCGTCCATTACGTTGTTTTCGAGTATGAGTTCCATAACGCCGCGGTGTATCTCGCGCTCGTCCACGTCCGACAGCACATCGCTGTAGCCCGCCGCGCTTTTCAGATACGCGCACACGTCTCCGACGCTCCTCCTTGACAGCAGCTCATCGTAATCCTTTTGGTCGAGGAACCGCGCGTACATGGCTTTGAGTTTCGCGGCAACCGCGCTGTATTCAACGCCCATCGCTTAATTCATCCGCCTTCCGATTACGTTTTCGACTATCCCGTTTACCCATGTTTCCTTATTGGCTTGATATTTGCTTTCAAGTCCGGCGATTTTTTCGTCAAGTTCCTTCTTCACGGCGGAGATTTTTTCTTCGGCGTCCTTTTCCTCGACGTTTTTGACGTATTCCTCGCGCTCGTGTGCGCGGCGTTCTATATCCGCCTCGATTTCCTTCGACTTTTCGGCGATCGACTCGTCAAGCCCGTTGTCGGCTTGTTTCGCGTCGGAGATAATCTCCTGCGCCCTGTCCTCTATTTCCATAATTTTTTTGATAATCTCTTCCATTATGAAACATCTCCTTTTTGCGGATGGGTTTTTATTTTTGTATAACCCCTCCGACGCCTGCGGCGCCACCTCCCCTAGTAGGGGAGGCATACGGTGAGGCTCCCCTATTAGGGGAGCTGTCACACGTAGTGTGACTGAGGGGTTTTGCGGGCGGATAATATCCGCCCCTACGCCCTAATTTTTCAAACTCTGCAGCGGTGCGGGGATACGTCCGCCGCGGTTTATAAATTCCTCGCTCGAATACCGTTTCACCGGCATTACGGGTCCCGTACCCAGCAGACCGCCGAACTCCACCACGTCGCCCTCTTTTTTACCGGGCGCGGGTATCACTCTTACAGCCGTCGTTTTTGAATTTACCATGCCTATTGCCGCCTCGTCGGCGATTATTGCCGATATGGTCGAGGCGGGCGTGTCGCCGGGGATTACTATCATGTCAAGACCCACCGAGCATACGCACGTCATAGCCTCCAGCTTTTCAATCGTGAGCGCACCTTCCTTTGCCGCGCTTATCATTCCCGCGTCCTCGCTCACGGGTATGAACGCGCCCGACAGTCCGCCTACGTAGCCGGACGCCATTACGCCGCCCTTTTTGACCGCGTCGTTTAAAAGCGCGAGCGCAGCGGTCGTGCCGTGTGCGCCGCATTTTTCAAGCCCCATTTCCTCTAATATATACGCAACGCTGTCGCCTATCGCCGGAGTCGGCGCGAGCGACAAGTCCACTATTCCGAACGGTACGCCCAAACGTTTCGACGCCTCACGCGCCACAAGCTGTCCCATACGCGTAATCTTGAACGCGGTCTTTTTAATCGTTTCCGCGACGTAACCGAAATCCTTGCCCTTCGCCATTTCGAGCGCACATTTTACAACGCCGGGACCCGATACGCCGACGTTTATCACACATTCGCCCTCGCCCTCGCCGAGGAACGCGCCAGCCATAAACGGGTTGTCCTCGACGGCGTTGCAGAACACTACAAGCTTTGCGCACGCGAACCCCTGCGTGTCGGCTGTCTTGTCAGCCGCTTTTTTCACGATTTCGCCCATCTGCTTTACCGCGTCCATATTTATTCCCGCCCTCGTCGAGCCGACGTTGACGCTGGAGCATACAAGGTCGGTTGACGCGAGCGCGTCGGGAATTGAATTTATAAGTATTCTTTCTCCGTTCGTGTAATCCTTATGCACAAGCGCGCTGTAGCCGCCGATAAAGTTTACTCCGACCGTTTTTGCCGCGCGGTCGAGCGTTTTGGCTATCATCACAGCCTTTTCCTCGCTCGGCTCGTCGAGCGCGTCAACGAGCGTTGCGACGGGCGTTACCGATATGCGCTTGTTTATGATTGGTATGCCGAACTGTTCCTCTATGTCCTCGCCGACTTTTACGAGGTCTTTCGCGAGCGTCGTTATCTTTTTATACACCTTGTCGCACACAACGTCTATGTCGCCGCCCGCGCAGCTTTTGAGCGATATGCCCATGGTGATCGTGCGTATGTCAAGGTTTTCGTCGTCGATCATGCGTATTGTTTCGACTATTTCAAAGGGATTTATCATTATATCATCCCTCCCCTTATATTCTGTGCATGGAGGTGAATATTTCCTCTCTCTGTACGTGAATGGACAGTCCCATTTCCTCGCCGCACTTATCGAGCGCGTCCGTCACGTCCTTGAACGGAACAGCGTTGTTCTCGAAGTTGACGAGCATTATCATCGTGAACATGTCCTGCATGACCGTCTGGGATATGTCGAGTATGTTTACCTCGTGCGCGTAAAGTATGTTGCTGACCTTCGCGATTATTCCCTTTTGGTCTTTGCCTATTACCGTTACAACTGCTTTCATCGTGTTTCTCCTTTTCTCTGTCTCAATGCCTCGTACATCAGCACGGCGGCGGCGACGGACGCGTTCAGCGAATTTATATCGCCCGCCATCGGTATACTCGCGATAAAATCGCACTTCTCCTTTACGAGCCTTGAAATGCCCTCGCCCTCGCTGCCTATCACGATACCGAGCGCGCCCTTTAAATCCGTCTTATACATTTCCTCGCCGTCCATATCCGCGCCGGTTATCCACAGTCCCGCTTTTTTGAGGTCGTCTATTGTCTGCGCGATATTTGTGACCTTCGCTACGGGCGTGTAAACAGCCGCGCCCGCCGACGTTTTTAAGACTGTACTGTTTACCCCTACGCCGCCGCGTTTCGGTATTATCACGCCATGAGCGCCGACGCAGTTAGCGGTACGGATTATCGCGCCGAGGTTGTGCGGGTCGGTTATCTTGTCGCAGATAATCACGAACGGCGGCTCACCTTTTTCGGCTGCTCTTTTAAGAATATCCTCGACCGTCGCGTACTCCTGCATACTCACTATCGCGATAACGCCCTGGTGATTGCCGCCCTCGGCGAGCGCGTCAAGCTTTTCCTTCGCCGTTTCCTGTATGATTATGCCGTTTTCCTTGGCTCGTTTTACTATCGGTATAACGCCGCCCTCGTATCTGCCCTTTTTAATCAGTATCTTGTCGATTGCCCTGCCCGACTTTATCGCCTCAAGGACGGGGTTTCTGCCTATTATCTTATCGTCCATTATATATCTCCATTCGGCACGAAAACCACAAGTGCCCGAAAAACTACGCCCTTGTGGTTTTCTGTGATTGGTATTCGATTATTTAAGCAGGAACTTGTCATGTATCGCAATGACCGCCGCCTCCGCGTCCTTACGCGCTACAAGCACCGAAATTTTTATTTCGGAGGTCGCTATCATGTTGATGTTGATGTGCGCGTCGTACAGTGCCTCAAACATCTTCGCCGCGACGCCGGAGTTGTTTACCATACCCGCGCCGACGATCGACACCTTCGACACATCGCTTGTGGACTTGATCTCCCTCGCGTTTATGAACTCCTTGTTTTCTTCGAGCAGGTCGAGCGTCTTCTGCAAATCGCCCTCGGTGACGGTAAAGCTGATGTCCTTCGTCTTGCCGTCGCCTATCGACTGGATTATGAGGTCAACGCTTATGCCCTTTCTCGCAATCATTTCAAATATCTGGAACGCCTTGCCCGGCGCGTCCTCAACGCCGCAAAGCGCTATTCTCGCGCAGTCGTTATCTCTCGTAACGCCTCTTACCAACATTTTTTCCACTTTAGAAACCTCCTTAACATATGTGCCTTCGTGGTCGTTCAGGCTCGAACGAACGGACAGCTTGACATTGTACTTCTTCGCCATTTCGACGCTCCTGTTGTGGAGTACGTTCGCGCCCAGTGACGCAAGCTCCAGCATCTCGTCGTAGGATATATCGTTTAATTTATACGCCGTCTTGCATATTCTCGGGTCGGTCGTGTAAACGCCGTCAACGTCGGTGTATATCTCGCACAAATCGGCGTGCAGCGCAGCCGCAAGCGCAACGGCGGAGGTGTCCGAGCCGCCGCGTCCCAATGTCGTTATATCGTCGTACTTGTTGATGCCCTGAAAGCCCGCGACAATTACAATTCTCTTTCTGTCAAGCTCGGTCTGTATTCTTTCCGTGTCTATTCTCTTTATTCTCGCCGCGCTGTGCTTTGAGTCGGTCAAAACTCCCGCCTGCCAGCCGGTAAACGATATTACCGGGTAGCCGAGCTTTTCTATCGCCATAGCCAAAAGCGCTATCGAAATCTGCTCGCCGCTTGACAAAAGCTGATCCATCTCGCGCTTTGACGCGTCGGGGTTGATCTCCTTCGCCTTTTCGATAAGGTCGTCGGTCGTGTCGCCCTGCGCCGATACGGCTACGACGACGCTGTTGCCTTCTTTATATGTGTTCGTAACGCGTCTTGCGACGTTCATTACTCTTTCCGCGTCCTTTACCGAAGTACCGCCGTACTTCTGAACTACCAATGCCATTTATATATATACTCCTTTCGGTAATTGTCTGTTTTAACCGAGAATTTTTATGCTTGTGATAACGTCCTTGAGCGCGCCCGTTTTTTCCTCAATTTCGGAACGGGTAATGGGTTCGGTTACGAACGCCGACTCGCCCTCCGTTATGTTATCCACAAACTCGCATCTTCCGAATATTTTGCTCACGTTTTCCGCGCTGTCGGTAGTGCGCACGAACCACGCGAACTTTTTGCTGTCGCCGTCAGCCATAATATTGCCGTCGGGCTTTTGCCACATAATCTTTTTACTTCTCTCGGCGTGCTTTACCGCATCTACAACGTCCGCGACAACCGCGCTCGCCGTCGGCAGCTTGCCCGCGCCCGCGCCGTAGAACATAACGTCGCCCACGCAGTCGCCCGTTACCGTTATGGCGTTCATTACGCCGTCAACGCCCGAAAGCGGATTTCCGTTGTTTATAATCATCGGCGACACTATCGAGTATATTTTGCCGTCCCCGCGGAACTCGGCGTAGCCTATCAGCTTTATTACAGAGTCCATCTGCG
This sequence comes from uncultured Clostridia bacterium, assembly GCA_947631235.1. Taxonomy (GTDB): domain Bacteria; phylum Bacillota; class Clostridia; order UBA1381; family UBA1381; genus Hominilimicola. The sequence continues at coordinate 120,472 of CANRKO010000005.1, forward strand.
CCGCGTATTTCACGTCGTCGAGCGTTATATTCGTTATACCCTCGGTGTCGATGTCGTTATAATCGACCGTAAGCCCCGACGCGAGCGATGCGAGTATCGCTATTTTCCTGCAAGCGTCGTGTCCTTCCACGTCGGCGGCGGGATTTCTCTCGGCAAAGCCCTTCGTCTGCGCGTCCTTTAACGCCGTGTCAAACGTCTTGCCCTTGCGTATCATCTGGTCTAAAATATAATTCGTCGTGCCGTTCAGTATTCCGGCTATGCGAGTTATGTTGTTAGCCGTGAGACACTGGTGCATCGGTCTTATGATAGGTATGCCGCCGCCCACGCTCGCCTCGAAGAAGTAGTTTACGTTCTTTTCGCGCGCGATTTCCAAAAGCTCCGTGCCGTATGTCGCGACAAGTTCCTTGTTCGACGTTACGACGCTTTTCCCCGCCTCCAAAAGAGCCTTTGTAAACTCGTACGCGGGGTGAAGTCCGCCCATTACCTCGGCGGCTACCGTCACCTCGCCGTCGTTCAATATATCGTTAAAATCCTTTGTGAAAAGAGCCGGCTCGGGGTGATCCGGAAAATCGCGTATATCAAGTATATATTTTATGTCTATCGTTTCACCGCCGGCGTTTTTTGTAAGTTTATCGGCGTTGGTTTTTATGATTTCGTACACGCCGCTGCCGACAGTGCCGTACCCCATGATTGCAGCTTTCGCCATATAAATGTGCCTCCCCGTTCTATATTAAATGACATTATTTTCAAAAAAACAATACACCGCTTATATTATCACAACAGCGCGGTAAAGTCAATATTTTTGACATTATTTCCTTTGTTTTATTGTCTTTGTACCCGAATATTCGTTCTTTATGCTCACGCATTTACCGTCCGCAACTATAATATGGTCAAGCAGTCTTATACCCGCAAGACCGAGCGCGCGTTCTATCGTCCTTGTCGCCGTTATGTCGGCGTTTGACGCGACCGCTATACCGCTTGGGTGGTTGTGCGACAGCACGACGTATGACGCGTCGCACTTCACGGCTACGCGTACAAGCTGCGTTATGTCTATATCCATACTCTCAAAGCTGCCCTCGAACATACGCCTTTTATATATTATGCGGTTCTGCGCGTCAAGACAAATTATGTAAAAATTTTCACGTTCCACTCCGTCAAAGAGGTTGAGCAGGTATTTTTCGCATGAGTCGCTGTCGAGTACGAGGCGGTTCACGTCGTAGCGCATGCCGTTGTAGTAGCGCAGAAATTCACCCAGTTCGCGTATGTACAGCGCCGTTTCCTCGCCGACGCCCATTATATCGGTCAGTTTCTCCTTCGGCGCACGGAACACCTCGGCAAAGCCGCCGCATTCGTTTATGAGGTTGTGCGCCGTTTCATTCGTGTCGGTTCGGCGTATTACCCTATGAAGGAGATACTCCAGCACTTTATGGTCATGCCATTTGGCGAAACCGCCGCGTTCAAAATCCATACGCATACGTTTCCTGTGACCCTCATGCACATTTTTCTTATTCCCCGCCATCGCTTTACACCCCATTTTTCGGATTTTGTATTATTATATATCAAATCGGTATATTTTGTCTACGATTTTTTGAGATTTTGTTTAAGACCGCAAAAAAAGAGAACGCTTTGCGTTCTCTTTTTTACTTAATCAAAGCCGAATTAGTCCTCAGCCTTCTTTACTACTTCCTTGCCGTTGTAATAACCGCAGAATTTGCAAACAGTATGAGGCATTATATATTCGCTGCACTGGGGGCAAGCTACCATGTTGGGAGCCGTGAGCTTCCAGTTTGCGCGTCTTTTATTTCTTCTGGCTTTAGAAACTTTACCCTTAGGTACCGCCATAGTTTACACCTCCATAACTTTCTCTGACCTGTTATTCATTGTCCTTCATAATATCCAAAAGCGCCGACCATCGCGGGTCGATATTTTCCTTTGAGCAGTCACATTCTCCCTCGTTGAGATCCTTGCCGCACTCGGGGCAAAGCCCCTTGCAGTCCTCTTTGCAGAGGTATTTACCCTCAACGTTCATAAGGAAGTTGTCGTATACAATATCGTCAATCTCAATTTCGGTGTCGCTGAACAGAATGACATCCGCATCGTCGTCTATACCGCTGTCCTCTCGCGCGAGATTTTCGTCAATATGAAAGCTTACCGGTACGGTAATTTCTTTCATACAGCGCGCGCAGTTCGTTATCATAACTCCCTCCGCGTCCGCACGCAGTACAAGCGATTTTCCGTTATCAGACACGCTGCCCTTTACCTTCAGCGGTTCGGGAAATCGGTATTCGCCCAGAAAATTCGTGTCGGGCAGTTTTACCTCGCCGTTTATTTCCAATCGTCCGCCCGTTTCTTTGAGTATTGAAGATACGTCTATTTTCATGCTACGCTCCTACGCCTTTAAATTAAATCAGAGCAAATTACTTCAATTCTACCTTAGCGCCAGCCTCTTCAAGCTTTGTCTTCATAGCCTCAGCCTCGTCCTTCGCAACCGCTTCCTTAACGGTGTTGGGTGCGCCGTCAACGAGAGCCTTAGCCTCTTTAAGACCGAGACCTGTAAGTTCTCTTACTACCTTGATTACGCCAAGCTTAGCAGCGCCCGCATCTGCAAGAACTACGTCAAACTCGCTCTTTTCCTCGGCAGCAGCCGCGCCGCCTTCACCTGCGCCGCCCGCTACCATTACGGGAGCAGCCGCGCTTACGCCGAACTCCTCTTCCATAAGCTTTACGAGTTCAGCAACTTCAAGTAACTTTAATTCCTTGATTTCATCAAGAATTGCATTGATATCTGCCATTTTAGTTTCCTCCTAATTTCTAAAAATATAACCTTGGTTTCTTTTGAATTACTCCGCGTCCGTCTTTTCTTCTTCTGCCGGAGTTTCAGCCTTTTCTTCTTCAGCCGGAGCCGGTTCCTCTGCGGGAGCCTCTTCTGTTTCGGCTGCCGTTTCTTCAGCCGGAGTTTCGGCTTTTTCTTCCTCGGCGGGAGCAGTTTCCTCCGCTGGAGTTTCCGCGTTTGTTTCGCCCGCTTTTTCGGCTACGAGGTCGGAAATTTCCTTACCGCCGTCAACGATAGCCTGCAAAGTACGTGCGAGTGCGGAAATGGGTGAGTTCAGACTTCCCATCATCTTCGCGATCAATGTCTCAAAGCTCGGCGTAGACGCAAGTCTCTTAATCTCATCGAGAGTCATAACGGAGCCGTCCATAAAGCCTGACTTTATTTCAAGCTTGTCGTTTTCCTTCGCGTAGTCCGCGAGAACCTTTGCGGGAGCAACAGCGTCCTCGGACGATACGGCGATAGCCGTCGGGCCGTGCAAAGCCTCTTCGAGCGCGTCGAGACCCACTTCCTTGGCGGCTCTCAAAAGCAGCGTATTCTTTATAACGAAATACTTTACATTCGCCTCTCTCAGCTTTGTACGAAGAGCCGTGTCCTCCTCAACGGTAAGACCGCGGTAATCGACGATCACGCCTGTCTGAGCGTCCTTTAAGACGTCTATGACCTCCGCAACCTGTGCTTTCTTTGTTTCCAATACCTTTGCACTTGGCATATTTTGTTTCACCTCCTGTAGTTTGAATAAATATGCCTTCATTACGTAAATAAAGAAGGCTCTTTGCCGTAGACGCAAAGAGCCATAGTAATCTCTACTATAATTCCTCGGCGGGGCTTACTTTCGGCTTACGCCGAACGCCTGCTGTCTACGGATTTATTCAACCGTGATATTGTATCACAGTATGAATCTGTTGTCAAGGGCTTTTTTTAACCGAGCTTTGCCTGGTTAATCTTAATGCCGGGACCCATTGTCGAAGCTACAACGACGCTTCTCAGATACTGACCCTTCGCCGCTGCCGGCTTAGCCTTTATGATAGCGCCGATAAGAGCGTCAAAATTCTCGCGAAGCTTATCCGCACCGAACGACGCCTTGCCTATCGGGCAGTGGATTATGTTGGTCTTGTCGAGTCTGTACTCAACCTTACCTGCCTTGATCTCGCTTACCGCCTTTGTAACGTCCATCGTTACCGTACCCGCCTTCGGCGACGGCATAAGTCCCTTAGGACCGAGAACCTTACCGAGACGACCCACAACGCCCATCATGTCGGGAGTTGCTACGACAACGTCGAAGTCAAACCAGTTTTCACCCTGTATCTTCTGTACGAGTTCCATTTCGCCAACGTAGTCCGCGCCCGCAGTCTGAGCCTCGTCAGCCTTGGGGCCCTTCGCGAATACGAGAACCTTCGCGGTCTTACCCGTTCCGTGCGGCAGTACGATCGCGCCTCTTACCTGCTGGTCGGCGTGTCTTGAATCGACGCCGAGTCTTATATGAGCCTCAACCGTTTCGTCAAACTTTGCCTTAGCCGTTTTTGTGACGAGTTCCATAGCCTCGCCCGTGTCGTAAAGCTTTGACTTTTCAACAAGCTTTACGCTGTCCTGATATTTCTTTCCTCTAAACATTTCTTTCCTCCTTCGTGGTCAAACAAGACTTCCGTCTCTCCCACCGTCTCAACAATATACCTATTAGTCTCCGATAAGAACGCCCATACTTCTACAAGTACCGGCAATCATGCTCATGGCAGCCTCAAGACTTGCCGCGTTAAGGTCGGGCATCTTCTGCTCGGCTATCGCCTGCAAATCAGCCTTTGAAATCGTGGCTACCTTTGTCTTGTTGGGAACGCCACTGCCGCTTTCGATCTTACAAGCCTTCTTGATAAGAACCGCTGCGGGCGGCGTCTTTGTTACGAAAGAGAAAGAACGGTCTGCATACACCGTAATAACTACGGGGATTATAAGACCTGCGTCCTTCGCCGTCTTTTCGTTAAATTCCTTCGCAAACTGCATAATGTTTACGCCGTGCTGACCGAGTGCCGGTCCGACCGGGGGCGCCGGGGTTGCTTTTCCGGCAGGAATTTGTAACTTAATGTATCCTGCAACCTTTTGTGCCATAATGGCCACCTCCTTGAAATTTTACAGCCGCCGATGCCAAAGACACCGCGGTGCATGTGGTAATTGCGAACCCTTAGGGTTCTCCCACTGTTACCAGAGGGAATATGAGAAAAGAATAAATCGCTTTATTCTTTAATCAACTTAGTCAGTCCATAAGCTCCACTTGCGTGTAGTCTATCTCTACGGGCGTTTCGCGTCCGAACATCGAAACGGCGACGTTTACCTTGCGCGTTTCGTTGTTTATGCTCGTAACCTTGCCCGAAAAGCCCTCCATGGGGCCCGATTTTATGGAAACAATATCGCCGACAGAAAAGTCGATTTCCTTCATGCGTATTACCTCAACGCCCATTCTCTCGACTTCCGCGTCGGACAGCGGAACGGGCTTTGAGCCGGGGCCTACGAAACCGGTAACGCCGCGCGTGTTTCTCACGATGTACCAGCTTTCGTCGGTCATAACCATTTTAACGACGACGTAGCCGGGGAACAGCTTGCGCTTTACTACCCTTTTCTCGTCGCCCTTTTCCTCGACAACGTCCTCGGTGGGAACGCGCACGTCGAGAATTAAATCCTGCATACCACGGTTTTCAACAGACTTTTCTATATTGGCTTTAACCTTATTTTCATAGCCGGAGTATGTGTGAGCCACATACCATTTTGCCTCTCCTGCCATAACCGTTCTCCTTTCCGATTTTTTCAAACGGCGTTTATGCCGCCAGTATGCCGGAAAGCGCCTTAAACAGCTCTCCGAAAGCAATATCCAGCACGGAAAGGATTATCGTAACTATAATAATGAATACTATGATTACGCCGGTGTTGTGGATAAGCTGGTCTTTCGTGGGCCATGTGACCTTTTTAAGCTCCGCCTTCGTGTCCTTAAAGAACTTTACTGTTTTCTCACCGAAGCTGAGCTTTCTTCCGTTCGCTAAATTTGTATCAGCCATGTTTACACATCCTTACTTTAAAATAACGCTTGACGAGACTTACTTCGTTTCCTTATGAAGAGTGTGCTTTCTGCAGAACTTGCAGTACTTATTCATCTCAAGTCTGTCGGGGTCGTTCTTCTTATTCTTCATCGTGTTATAGTTTCTCTGCTTACATTCCGAGCAAGCCAATGTGATTTTTACTCTCATTCTTTACACCTCCGCATCCGTATGTGTGGACTTCTTTTTCATATGCAAAAAAAAAGAAGCTTTTCTTCAGCCCTGTTATTATAACATTGCTTTATGATGAAGTCAAGCCCTTTTTTGATTTTTTTGTAATTTTTTATTGCATATCCGAGCGCGGAGACGCGTATCCGTCGTCATTGCCTGTCGGCGCGACGGTCGGAGAGGGCGACGGCTCGGCGGGCGCGGGCGTCGGGCGTGTGTCAAGCTCGCCGCGCAGCGCGGCTATTTCGCCGTTGAGGCGTTCTATTTCCGCGTCCTTCTCGCTTATTTCCTGTTTCAGCTGTACGTTCTCCGACACCGCCGCCGCAGCCTCCCGTCCGTGTCCGCCGTTCATGTTCACGATTATTCCTATAACATACACGCACGCGAGTAAAAACGCCGTAACGCACAGTATCGCTGCTATATATTTCTTGCTTTTTCTCGGCTTTGCCGTATTGAAATTAACGTAATTCGCCATATTTTCACGCCCCTTATGTTATAATTCTATCACACTATGCGTCGAAAATAAATACAAAAATTTATTTTTTACCTTAATTTTTAAAATTTTTTCCATAGCGCGTTCGTAAAGTTCCACCTGTCTGCGGTAGCGTTCACCGACCGCGCGCTGCTCCTCCTCCGTTTTGCAGCGGTCGGTTTTGTAGTCCGCGAGCGTTATATTGCCGTCCGCGTCCTCGAAGAACAGGTCGATAATTCCCTGCACGACGACGCTCTCGTTTTCGTATTCCTCGCCGAGACTCGCGTCGTACTCCCTCGCGGAAATTTCTATCTCGAACGGCTGCTCGCGGTATACGCGCTTTGCCGACAGCACGCTTTGACCCATATTGCCGCGGAAGAATTCGCACACGTTTTTACATATATTATCGGTTATCTCTCGGTCGCCCGCAATCTCGCTTTCTATCTGCCCCGCGTTCGCTATGCGTTTTATCTCTTCCGCAACAAAATCCTCGTACCCGCTTTCGCCGAGCGTTTTCATTTTGTCGAGGTCGATATACGCCATGACCTGATGGTGCGCCGTACCTATGCGTGCGCCGAGATTTTCGCCGCGCATGAACGCGGGCTTTGACGCCATGTAAACGGGGTTTTCATTGCGCGCGTTGTCCTCGTCAGCCATTTCCTTTATTGCCGTGACTGAGGTTTTTGCGGGTATCGCGCCGCTTTTCGGGTAACGGTAGCTGTATTCGAGTATATCTTTTACGGACTTGCGCCACGCGCTGTCGGTTTCCTCCGTAAGCGTTTCGGTTTCCCCGTTTTCGGACGCGTCGTCCGCCGAGGCGCACACGTCGCGGCATATCCAGCGTTCGTTGTCCGACTGCGCGACCGGTATTATCCAGTCGGCGAGACATTTCGCGTTTCGCTCTATATCCCACGGCATATCCTGTTTCAGCATTTCCCATGCGGCAAGCTTTTCTTCGTACTTTGCACGCGTGCCGAACTCATACGCCGCCGTCACGATAAGCTTTTCCCTCGCGCGCGTTGACGCGACGTACAAGAGGCGCATTTCCTCGCTCAGCTGCTCCTGTCTGTTGACGTTGTTTACATATTCTTTGAAAAGCAGCGGCTTTACGTACATATCCTCGTAGTTGTAATAATCCATACCGATACCGAGTTTGTTATGCAGCGCGACGCGTGTTTCGTCGCCGGGGTGCATGTATTTTATCTCCTTGCCCGTACCGGCAAGCAGTACGACGGGAAATTCAAGACCCTTGCTTTTGTGTATGGTCATAATGCGCACGACGTTGTGATTGGAATTTACAAGCTGCGCTCCGGCTATATCCTCGCGGCGGCGTTCCATTCTGCCTATGTAGCGTATAAAATTGAATATTCCCCTAAAACCCGACAATTCGTACCGCTTTGCGCGTTCGTAGAGCAGTCTCAAATTTGCCTGCGCTTCCTCGCCGCCCTCGGTCGCGCCCATAAGGTCGTATATGCCCGTTTCCTCGAGAAGCATCCATATAAGCGACGCTATCGACCTGCGCTTTACGTACCCGCGCCACCGTTCAAGGTCGGCTGTAAAGAGACGGCAGCGTTTTTCGAGCCGCGTCTCCTCGTCCGTCGGGTTTTCGGGCGCAGCATAATTTACCACAGCCCTGTAAAACGGACGCGCACCGCTCGCTATGCGTATTTTCGCAAGCTCGTTCTCCGTAAAGCCGCCTATCGGCGAACGCATTACGGCTAAAAGCGGTATGTCCTGCATATGGTTGTTTATGACCGATATGAGCGACAGCATCAGTTTTATTTCGCGCCGCTCGAAGTATTCCTCCTTCTGTACAAACGCGCCTATGCCGCGCTTTTCAAGTTCCTCCGCGAAAACCGCGCCGTCCGTTTTTACCGATTTCATCAGAATTACTATGTCGCGGTACTCTATATCGCGGTATTTGCCTTTATCGTATACCTTATAGTTTTCGTTTACAAGCTCCTTTATTCGTTCGGCGGCGGCAGACGCTTCCGCTCTCGCGCGGCTTGTTCCGCCGTCCTCCTCCTTTACGGCGGCTACGCGGTACAGTTCGGCTTTGCCGCCGCGTTCGGGATATATATCCTTGTCCGCGTCGCGCCTTAAAACCTCGTTCCCCGTGTAATTGACGTCGCCCACCTCGTTTGTCATCATGCGCGAGAACACCGCGTTTATACTGTCTATTACCTGTATACGGCTGCGGAAATTCTGCGAGAGCGAGATGAGCGTTCCGCCGTCCGACCCGGCGTAAGCGCGACTCCTCTCCTTGAATATCATCGGGTCGCCGCCGCGGAAACGGTATATGCTCTGCTTCAGGTCGCCGACCATGAAGATATTTTTGCAGTCCGTGGAGATAAGGTGGAAAATACTGTCCTGCAAGCCGTTCGTGTCCTGGTACTCGTCTATGAGTATCTCTCTGTACCTGTCCGCGTACTCGCCGCGTATGCTCTCGTTTTCGGCAAACAGGCGGTAAGCCAGATGTTCCACGTCCGCAAAGCTTTTTATGTTGCGCGCCGCCTTTCTTTCCTCGTACTTCGCCGAAAAAAGCTCCGCGAGCCACACGAGGTCGTCAGCCATGCGCTTGATTTCCCCGGCGTGGACGCTTTTGTTAAACTCGTCCTTGCTCACCGACGGGAATAAGGCGCACGTCTCGCGGAAAAATTTCCTCGGTCCGTCGCATATGTTAAAATATTTCCGCCACGTTTCCTCGTCCGCGATTACCGATTTTGTGTACCTGTTTCTGCCGCTGCCGAGATATGACGCGTCGGCTATACATTTGTTGTAAAATGTAACGAAATCTTCCCACTCCCGCGCGTTTTTGAGCATTTTCGCCGCATCGCGGCAGTTACCCGCCTTCTCCCACAGCGAACCCCAGTACACTGCGGGCTCAACGTCGGGAGGGGTGTCGTTTTTCATATCGTCAAGCAGCGTCTCGAACCGTCCGAGCGTCCGCTCCGTGACGTAATCCCTGTGCGTTTTAAACACACATTCCTTCATCCACACGCTGTCAGCCATATTTTCATCGTACATATCGGCGGCTTGGCGCAGCCATTTTGTCGGGTCGGGAAACGACTGCGAAAAATCGTACAGTTTCCTTACAACCTTGCCGAGACCCTCGTCGCCGCGGTTGGACGCGTATATACGGACAAGATTTTCAAAACGTTCCCGCACGCCCTCGTCCTCACATTCGTAAAGCGAGGTGAACAGGTCGTCCATAGCGTCCTCCGCGAGTATATCTACCTCGCCGTTATCCATTATACCGAAATTCGGGTCAATTCCGAGAATGTGGAAATTGTTCCTGACCGCGCGCAGACAGAACGCGTCTATGGTGTTTATGTCGGCTGTTGTGGTGAGGTGTATCTGTTCGCGCAGTCTTTTAGCCTCCGCCGCACCGCCCGTCTCAAACGCTTCACGCTGCGCCTTGTTTATACGGTCGATTATACGCTCCTTCATTTCCGCCGCGGCAGCCTCGGTAAACGTCACTACAAGCAGGTTTTCAACCGATATGGGGTCGTCGTGCCGCAGTATCATCTGCGCTATCCTCTCGACGAGCACGGCTGTCTTGCCCGAGCCGGCTGCTGCCGACACGAGTATATTACCCTCGCCCGACGGCGCGTATATCGCTTTTTGCTGGTCAGCCGTCCAATTCGTCATCGGTTTTCACTCCTCTCATAGCCGCGCCCTTTGTTTTCATGCGCTCCCAAATTTCCGCACTGCCGCCCTTTTTCTCGCGTATTACGCGCTTTTTCTCGTCGAATTTGCACACGGGCGCGTAGTCGCAGTATCTGCACATCGTCTCGCCGTTTTTATCGGAGTACGGGTTTAAGCTTATATCACCAGAGCGCGTCCTCTTGTCCGTATCGTTGACCGTCTCGCGCACGCTCTCCATAAGACCGTTTATCTCGTCGGGCGTGCGCACGCCGGTAAGCTTGCCATCCTTGTCTGTTTTTATGCCGACAAAACCGCTTGCGCCCTTTTCGGCAATATCGCGGTCGATGCTTAAAAGCGTCCTCATACGGCGGTCTGCGTCCTCGTCCGCGAACGTCACGCCGTCAAGGCGGAGCGAATTGCGGTTCATTTCTTTTATATTGTCCTCGCGCTTGCTTTTGTTTAGCTTTGTGTACTCGTCTCTTACGGCGGTGTAGTATACGCCCGTAATCTCCGTATCCGTGCTTTTCATTTCCTCGTGCATGGCGAGCGCGTATATTACCATCTGCATATTGTAGCCGTTCGCGATGTTCACAACGTCGAACTCCGTCGAGCCGGTCTTGTAGTCCACGACGCGCAGACACGTTTTGCCGTCGCCCGTATCGCACGCGTCAACGCGGTCAATCGTACCCTTTAACGACGCGCCGTCGGTGAGCTTTACGCAAAATTCCTTTTCCATGCCGCGCTCGGCGTAGTCGCCCGACGCGAGACATTTCTGCACGAGCGCGGCGGACGAGCGTATCGTTTTGCCCATACGTCTGAATATGCTGCGCGTCTTTTCCTTGTCGCGTGCGTCGGACGCGATTATTTTCGCGCACGTGTCGTCTATTATACTGTCTATAAGACTGTCGCGCTCGCTGTCCGTAAGGGCGCGCCACGCGTCTATCTTCTCGCCGTCGCTTTGAGCGTCCTTTTCCACCTCGGCGCAGAAATCGTGTATCACGCGGTGAGCGTACGTTCCCATGCTCATCGGCGATATAGCCCATTCCTCGCGCTCCTTCGCGCCGAGACCGTAGCGCATGAAATATCCGAACGGACACATTGAGAACGTGTTGAGCCGCGTCGGGCTGTATTCTATGTGACCCGAATACAGAAGGTTTGCTATATCCTCGCGTAAAAGTATGCCGTGACGCTCGTAGTAATCCGCTCTGTCGATAACGGAAAGACTGCGCCGCCACTCATCCTTATCCTTGTACCAGTCGTATACCGCGTCCCACACCTTACCTCGGTTCGCACCGAACGCGAGACTTGTGATAAGGTGGTGCATCGTCGCCTTCGGCGAGGATATGTACACGTATTCGCTGCCGTTTTCTGTGAGGTTGTCCTCCTCTTTAAGTTTAGGGAATTTACGCTTTATGTCGATGTACATATGCGACGCGCCGAGCGGCTTGCCTTCCTCGTCCTGCACGGAATAGCTCACGTACAGCTTTTTGCTCACGGCGCACAGCGCACGGTACACCTTAAAATACTGCTCGTCCGTCTTGCGGCGCGTGTCGGGCGCAATACGAATGTCGAACTGTTCAGCGAGAGTGTTACGGTCGCGGTCGGAGAAAAAGCCCTCGGTCGTAACGCCCGTGGGAAATGTGCCGTTCTTCGCGCCGAGTACAAGAATGTATTTGACGTTTGCGCCGCTCATACGCTCCGCGCTGCCGACGTACACCTGGTCTATGCCCGACGGTATGGCGCGTATCTCGCATTTTGAGAGTCCGACGCTCATATATTCCTCGTACTCCGCGGCGGTCAGCTTGTCGCCCGAAAGCGCCTGCGCGGTCTGGTTCAGAACGTCGAGGATAAGGTTCCATATCTTTGTGAATTGCTCCGCCTCGTTTACCATGCCGTTCTTTTTAAAGCGCGATATTTCAAATTTAAGACCCGAGTAAAGATTTATGTCGCCGAGGTACTCAAACAGCGCGGACGCGATTTCCGTAACGTCATGCTTACCCTTTACCGCATCGGCAAACTTCGCCGCCGGCGCGGCTATTTCACGGCGCAGCGCGTCGATCCAATCGGCGGTTTCGTTTTCTTCGCTGCTGTCCTCGCCGAACGCCGTACCCACAATATCGCTTTCATAATACCACTTGTCCTCTGAAAGCCATCGTTTCGCGCCGCGTATGCCGTATTTTAATATAAAGTTTTCAAGCTCGTCTATCTCGTTCTGGTCAAGCGGGAACACGCCCCTGCCGACCTTTTTGTATATAAATCCCGCGCGCAGATAACTCATAACCGACTCGTAGCTCCAGTTTTCGCGTATCACACGGAACAGCGACAAAATCTGCATCGCGATAGGGTGGTCGCTGAGTATTATTTTCCTGTCGGTGAAATACGGTATCCCGTACTCGGAAAATATCGCTTCTATCAGATGTATATAGTCGTTCTCGTCGCCGCACATCACCGCTATGTCGCGGTAACGCGCGCCCTCCGTGCGGACGATGTCGCATATTTCGCAAGCGGCGCGTTCCGTTTCGCTGTACGTGTCGCGCGCCCTGAACAGTCTTATGTTCGGCGGCGCGGTGTCGTACTCGTATTCCTCGTTCCAACGGCTCAGGAGCGTGTAAAGGTCGGGCTTTGACAGAAGGTGCGACAGTGCCTTTCCCGCCCCGAGGCTGCCCTCAAAGCCGTAAATGTCCGCAAGTCGGTACGCCGCTTTGAGCGTCGGGAGCGTTTCGGCATATATCTCCCTTTCGGTTTCGCTGCCGTTTTCGGGGCAGCACACGCTTATTGTGACGTGCGCGCCTTTTTTGAGTATCGCTTCTATTACAGCCGCCTGCTGCGGCATGAATTTGTCGAAACGGTCTATCCACACGTACGTGTTTTCGTCGTAACCGTCCTCCTCCTCGATATGACGGGCAAGCACGCGCAAATCGTCGTCGCTGTCGCTCGCGCCGGATTTCGCGACGTACTCCGCGTACTTTTCGTAAAGCAGAGAAAACGCCGTGAGCTTGTTTTTAAGCGGCGCGTTATCGGCTATTTCGTCAGCCTTTTCGGCAAGAATTTCGGGCGTTACCATGTACCGTTTCATCTCGCTTATGAGCGACGCGGCAACGTCAAGAAAGCCGCGCCGTTTCATCGAGGACAGGAGACGCCTATCCGTTCCCCCGACCTCGTACAGCTCGTCGCAGCACTCGTTTACCGCCTTGTATATGAGCATCTGCCGTCCCGCGTCGGTGAGGTGGTTAAACTCGGAGAGCGTGAGCGTGTTTATCGCCATACGCCGCAGCGTCAGCACCTCTATATTGTTAAGCCCAGTACCGCCGAAACGCTCCACGAACCGCTTTTCCGTTTCGTAGGAATAGTGGTCGGGTACTATCATCACGCACCGCGCGGACGGGTTTCTGCCGTGTGTTATATCTATTTCGTCAAGGCACATACGGCTCTTTCCCGAACCTATCGCGCCCGATATTATTCTTACGCCCATTTCGCTCCACTTCCTTTACGGATTTTACATATACATATATTTTACCACATTTCGTGTACGAAAAAAAGGACTTTGAGTAAAGTCCTTTAAAAATATTTAATTTTTCCCGACCGCCGCTTTTAAAGCGTCAACCATATCGGTATTTTCCCACTTCACGCCGAGTTCTTCGCGTCCCATGTGACCGTATGCCGCGAGATTTTTGTATATGGGCTTGCGAAGGTCGAGCCTGTTTATGATGGCGTAGGGTCTTAAATCGAACACCTCTTTCACGGCTTTCTCGATTTTGCCCTCGTCAACGGTCGATGTGCCGAACGTGTCAACCATTATCGAAACGGGGTGCGCCACGCCTATGGCGTAGGCAAGCTGCACCTCGCATCGTCTCGCAAGTCCCGCCGCTACTATGTTTTTCGCTACCCAGCGAGCCGCGTATGTCGCGCTGCGGTCAACCTTAGTCGGGTCTTTGCCCGAGAACGCGCCGCCGCCGTGACGCGCATAGCCGCCGTAGGTATCGACTATAATCTTTCTGCCTGTAAGTCCGCTGTCGCCCGCCGGTCCGCCGACAACAAAGCGTCCCGTCGGATTTATGAAGAATTTCGTGTCCTCGTCTATGAGATTTTCCGGCACGGTCTTTAATATTACCTCGCGCTTTATGTCCTCGCGCAGCGCGTTTATGTCGATTTCGGGCGAGTGCTGGCTCGATACCACAACGGTGTCCACGCGCACGGGCTTATCGTCGTCGTACTCGACCGTTACCTGCGTTTTGCCGTCGGGGCGGAGGTAGTCGAGGATGCCGCTTTTTCTGACCTCGGTGAGACGTTTCGCCATTTTGTGCGCAAGCGATATGGGCAGCGGCATAAGCTCCGGCGTTTCGTCGCACGCGTAACCGAACATCATGCCCTGGTCGCCCGCGCCGGTGGAGTTTTCGTCCTCGCTGCCGCCCTGCTCGCGGTTCTCGTAGCCGTTGTTCACACCCTGCGCTATGTCGGGCGACTGCTCGTCGATCGCCGTCACAACGGCGCAGGTCGTGCCGTCAAAGCCGAATTTTGCGCGGTCGTAGCCCACATCGAGAACCGTTTTACGCGCAATTTTCGGGAAATCGACGTAGCAGGTCGTTGTGATTTCGCCCATTATCGAGATTATGCCCGTGGTACAGGTGGTCTCGCACGCCACTCTCGCCATGGGGTCGTTTTTCAGTATTTCGTCAAGTATAGCGTCGGAAACAAGGTCGCATATTTTGTCGGGGTGTCCCTCCGTGACCGATTCCGAAGTGAATAGTCGTCTTGCCATTGTTTCTCTTCCTTTCGCGTGTGTCTGGTTATATTCTACATCTGTTTGCGGTATTTGTCAATATGTGGCGATGGTGTTTGGCGGGCTGTCGAGGGCGCCAGCCCCTACGGCGCATATATTAAAATACGGGTGTAGGGGACGGCGTTTTTGCTACGGCATTTGTTGCTTTGCAACATGCCTACAACACGCGGAGCGTGTTGTTCACCTCGACGTCCCGTTTTCGTAGGGGCGACCCTCGCGGTCGCCCGTTATGTATGGCTCCCCTTGAGGGGAGCTGTCGCCGTAGGCGACTGAGAGGTGGTATTTGCTCATTGCCACCTCTCCGTCATTGCTTCGCAATGCCACCTCTCCTCAAGGAGAGGCTAACGATATGCGGCGCTCGCCCGAACATCTCCATATTCACGGTGTATGCCGTATAATCGCTATTATAATACCGAGTATCGCGCCGGCGATTACCTCTATCGGCGTGTGACCGAGAAGTTCTTTAAGGCGTTTACCGGTTTTCGGTCGGTCGTCGGCGATTATGGACTCGACGAGCTTATTGAGTATCGCCGCCTGCTGACCCGCGCTGCGTCTTACTCCCGCCGCATCGTACATCACGATAAACGACAGCACTGCCGACACCGCGAACAGCGCGCTCGAAAAGCCTTCGGTAAAGCCGACGCCCATCGTGAGCGCCATTACGAACGCCGCGTGTGACGACGGCATACCGCCCGAACCGATAAAACGCTTAAAATCAAATTTTTTCTCCCATGTCAGCACGATTTTCAACGCCTGCGCTATTACCCAGCCGAGTATCGCCGAAAAAAATACCGAGTTGGCAAAAAAATCGTTTACATACCTCATTTTAACTCCTCAACTCCGCCTTGATGTAAGATAGTCCGTTAAATCCGCGAGAAATTCTGCGCGCTCGCCGAACGGTGTGAGCGCGTCCTTCGCCTTTGCGCTGTACTCCTTCATAAGCTCCTTTGCGCGTTCGAGCCCAAGAAGGCTCACGTACGTGTTTTTGTTCTCTTCCGCGTCCGAGCCTATCGGTTTGCCGAGTTCCTCCTCCGTACCCTCGACGTCCAGAATGTCGTCCTGTATCTGAAACGCTATGCCGAGGTTTTTCGCAAACTCGTCCACAGCCGTAATTTCCTCGTCGTCCGCGCCCGACATTACCGCGCCTATGACGCATGACGAGCGTATTATCGCGCCGGTCTTGCATGAGTGCATGAGACGGAGAGCGTCGAGCGTTATCTCCCTGCCCTCGTACTCCATATCCATGACCTGACCGCCTATCATGCCCTCCGTGCCGCTTGACGCGGACAGTATGCGTATAGCTTTAAGCGTTCTTTCCGCGTCGCCCTGTGTAGCACACGCGACCTCGAACGCGCGGTTCAGGAGCGCGTCGCCCGCGAGTATCGCGACCGCCTCGCCGTATTTTATGTGGCTCGTCGGTCTGCCGCGCCGGAGGTCGTCGTTGTCCATTGCGGGGAGGTCGTCGTGTATGAGCGAGTAGGTGTGTATCATTTCCATCGCGCACGCAAACGGCATTACGTCCTCATCGCTGCCGCCGCACATTTTCGCCGTTTCGAGCATAAGCACGGGGCGCAGACGTTTACCGCCCGCGAACACGCTGTAACGCATAGCCTCGTATATTATTTTTTGCTCTTTGTCCTTTACGGGCAGGTATTTGTCGAGATAAGCGTCAACCTCCGCAGCCCGTTCTTTAAGACGTTCCTTTATCATTCGCTTAAATCTCCAAACTCTTCCTTCACAATTTCGCCGTCGTCGGTCGTCATAAGTATCGAGACCTTCTTTTCCGCCTCGTCGAGCATTTTCTGACAGCTTTTGCTAAGCTTTATGCCGCGCTCGAACAGCGTCAGCGACTCGTCGAGCGTAACGTCGCCGCCCTCGAGCTGCGCGACGATTTTTTCAAGCTCCGCAACGGAGTCCTCAAATGTTTTTTTCTCAGCCATAATTATCTCCTTATTTCACAACGCAGTCCTTGCTGCCGTCCTTTAACCTCAATGTGAATTCGTCGCCGCTTTTTACCTCGCCGACGCTCCGTATAACCGTGCCGTCCCCGCGCGTCGGTATCGCGTAGCCGCGCGACAGCGTTTGCAGCGGCGAGAGCGCGTCAAGCTTTGCGGCTTGCGCGGCAAACCCACGGCGCAGCGACATCGTTTTCATTTTCAAGCTGTTTTCCATCGAGCGCGTCATAGCGTCCACGCGCAGGCTGTACTCGTCTATCCTGTCCTTCGGGGTGCGCATTTTAAAGCGTTTGAGCAGCAGTCTGCCGCCCTCGATGCGGCTTACGATACTCTGCTGTATACGGCTTTTGTCAGCCGTTATTCGCGCCGCAAGCTCCGGCGTTGACGGTACGGCTATTTCAGCAGCCGCGCTCGGCGTGGGAGCGCGCAGGTCGGCGACAAAGTCCGCTATCGTAAAGTCCGTTTCGTGACCGACCGCGCTTATTACGGGTATCTCCGACGCGTAAATCGCGCGCGCCGTGATTTCCTCGTTAAACGCCCACAAATCCTCTATACTTCCGCCGCCGCGCCCGACGATCAAAGTGTCTACCTCGCGCGTAGCGTTAAAGTATTCGATTGCTTTTACAACACTTTCCGCCGCGCCCGTACCCTGCACCTTCGCGGGGTAGAGTATGATTTCAGCCATCGGGTAACGGCGCGTTATTACGTTTATAATATCCCTTACCGCCGCGCCTGTCGGGGCGGTGACTACGCCGACCGCCTTCGGGAATTTCGGTATCGGCTTTTTGTGGCGTTCGTCAAACAATCCCTCGTCCGCAAGCTGCTTTTTAAGCTGCTCGTAGGCGATATACAGTTCTCCCACGCCGTCGGGTATCATTTCCTCTATATAAAGCTGGTACGCGCCGCCCGTCTCGTACACGCTCACGCGTCCGCGTGCGAGCACCTTCATGCCGTCCGCAGGCTCAAACGCGAGCGTCGTTGCCGCACCTCGGAACATTACGGCTTTTAACACGCCGCCCTCGTCCTTTAAAGTGATGTAGAGGTGACCCGAATAGTGGCGCTTGAAGTTTGAAAGTTCGCCCTTTACCCAGACGTTGTTCAGTATTATGTTGTGGTCGAGTATTTTTTTGACGTAGCCGTTTATCTGCGATACCGTCGCAACTCTCGGTTCCAAATTTAAACCTCCTTCGCCATATATGCCAGATACGCGATACCGACCGCGTTATCCGTCGAGTATTCCGGCTTTGCGAAATACACGCGTCCGTTTATATTTTCGGTAAAGCCGCGCCGTATTATGCCGTTCGACGCGACCCCTCCGACTATCAGTATGTCCTTTACTCCCGTTTCCTTTACCGCGCTGTTTATCGCTCTTGTAAGCGTGTCACGCACACAGCACAGAACGCCGAGCGCGAGACTTGCGCCGTCCGTTTCGTCGGCGATACGCGCCGCCTTAGTCTCCACGCCCGAAAAACTTACGAGCGTGCCGTCGGTTGATATTGGAAGATTTTCGGCTGTGTCCGCCGTGAGCGCAAGCTGTTCAAACTCCCGTCCGGCTGGGAACGCCATACCCATTCTCACGCCCACGCGGTCGATAAACTGTCCCGCGCTTATGTCCTTCGTGCCGCCGATTATTTTGTGCGTAAAATTTATGCCCTCGTAACGGCTTAACAGTATTTCCGTCGTGCCGCCCGAAAGGTGTACCGACAAAAACGGCTTTTCCAAAAGTTCGAACGCGCCGCAGGAGTAAATCCCAGCCATGACGTGTCCGTCCTGGTGCGAAAACTCGTAAAGCGGTACGCCGAGCGACTTCGCGGCTACTTTGGCAAACCCGTGACCCGCGAGGAACACCGGCATGTACGAGCCTTCGACGTTCCTCGGTCTTGTGCTTACGCCGATAGCCTTAACGTCATTCATGTCAACTTCGAGCCGCCCGTATAACTCGGGCAGCAGTTTTACGTGTTGGAACAATCCCTCGCTCTGGCGTATGCCGCGCTCGCCCGCTTTTACGGGGAGGAGCTGTCTCACGCTTTTGTCGTGTGTGCCGTCCGTCCACGCGGCGGACGCGGTGTAATTGCTTGTGTCAAATCCGAGCGTACTCATTCTTCCGCCTTTATCACGCTTGCCAGAAGTCCGTTCACGAATGTCGGGTCGTTCTCGTCGCCGTAACGTTTCGCAAGCTCCACCGCCTCGTTGACAGCCACGCGCGGCGGCACGTCGTCAAGGTATTTCATTTCAAATATCGCTATTCTCAGCACCGTGCGCAAAACCTTTGAAATACGCGCAAACGACCATCCTTGTCTGAGATTTTCCGTTATGATTGCGTCTATTTCCCCGCCGTGTTCCTTCACGCCGTCTATGACCGACTGTATATAGCCGAGGTTGTCCTCACATTCGGGGCGTGCCTTTAAAAGCTCGTCCATGATAACGTCCATGCTGCCCTCGTGCTGATCCATCTGGAACACCTGTGTGAACGCCGCGTCGCGTGCCTCACTTCTCGTTTGCTTTCTCATCGCGTGTATTTCCTTTCTTAGCCTTCAACGCACATATTTATCCATGATAAAACTATATCATATAATTACGCAAAAATCAAGAAAAAGAAAACGCCTTTAATAAGGCGTATTTTATAATTCGGGTCATTTTTTTGTTTTTGCCGTGCCGCGGCTCAAAATCAGTCCTATAAGCAGTACTGTCGGGAACAGCACGGCGCAGAAAAGTCCTGTTCGGATATTGTCGCCGAGCGCGTCCGATACCGCCCCGACAAGTGCGGGGCCCGCCGAGCAGCCCACATCGCCGAAAAGCGCGAGGAGCGCGAACATAGCCGTACCGCCCATGGGACACCTTTGCGCAGCCATGCTGAACGCGCCGGGCCACATCACGCCGACGGAAAATCCGCACAGTCCGCACGCCGCTAGAGACAGCGCGGGTACGGGTGAGAGAGCGGCGGCAATATACGATACCGCGCATACCGCGGCGCATATTCCCATATATTTCTTTAAATCCACGCGGTTTGCTATTTTTGCGTGCAGCACGCGCGAGCTGCCCATAAGTACCGCGAAAAAGCACGGCCCCGCTATATCGCCGACGGCTTTGCTCACGCCCAAGCCCTGCTCGGCGAACGCGGACGCCCACTGGCTCATCGCGAGTTCCGACGCGCCGGCGCATACCATTATAAGCGCCAATACGAGAAATACTCTCGCTTTAAAAAGTTCGCGCACCGTCATTCCTTCGCCGTCCTCCGTAAGACTCGCTATCGGTACGCGGCTGAAATATACCGCGTTAAACAGCGGCACGACAGCCCACGCGCACGCGGTGACGCGCCACGCTCCTATACCGAATACGGCGAACGAGGATGTTGACAGCAAAATAACGGCTACCGAGCCCCAGCAGTAAAACGAATGGAGCATACTCATCGCAGCCGTTTTCTCGTCGCCCGGCACAGCCTCCACAATGGGGCTTATAAGCACCTCGATAAGACCGCCGCCTATCGCGTAAACGACGGTCGCGGCACACAAAGCGGCGAATGTGTTGGGAAGTATTCCCGGGAGAACCGCGAGCATCACAAGTCCCGACGCGGAGAAAATATGCGCGGCGACAATACATTTTCGGCAGCCTATTTTGTCGATGTACCTTGCGGACAAAAAATCGACCAAAAGCTGTGTGCCGAAATTTACGCTTATTAGCAATCCTATTCTTTCGAGCGATATTCCGTACTCGCTGCCGAACATTACAAAAAGCAGCGGAGCGAAATTGTTTACTATCGCCTGCGTGATATATCCGATATAACTCGCGGCGATCGTGTGTTTATAGCTTTTAAATATTCTCATTTACCTTTTTCATTCCCGTGACGTTCGTTCCCATATTGCGGACGGTAAAATCGGCTTGGGATTGCCGTCAAGACCTCTCCACAGGAACGCTTTAACCTCACATTCCTCCGCGTTACGGTTAAATGTCAGCGTCCTTTTTATCACTTCTTCCGACATATCAATCGGCTCGCACCTACATTCGACCGGTCTGCCGTTTTTGTAAATTGCCGCGATAAGCACCGCGCCGCCGCTTTCGTCGGGACATTTGATTTCCGTATTGACGTCCTTACCCTCAACGGTCACGGTAAAATATTTCTCGGGCTCGGGGCTTGCGCTCGGAGTCGGAGTAGGCGTTGGTGTAGGAGACGGACTCGGAGTTGGACTTGGTGTAGGACTTGGAGTTGGGCTTGGTGTAGGTGTGGGCGTAGGTGTTGGGGTCGGGGTTGGGGTTGGCGTTGGCGTAGGTGTGGGCGTAGGTGTCGGTGTTGGCTTTGGTGTAGGCGTGGGCGTAGGTGTGGGCGTAGGTGTGGGCGTAGGTGTGGGGGTTGGGGTTGGTGTCGGTGTGGGCGTAGGTGTGGGTGTTGGTGTTGGTGTAGGTGTGGGTGTAGGCGTTGGTGTCGGGGTTGGGGTTGGCGTTGGCGTTGGCGTAGGTGTTGGTGTAGGCGTGGGCGTCGGTTCGGAAACCATATTTATTTTAAGCGTGGGATCATCGTTCATCAAAAGTTCGCACGCACCTGCGCCGTTAGATCCGGGAGGAATGGCAGCGATAACCGATATTTCCGTTGTTCCCTTCGCAAAGGTTTTTACATAATCGGTTATGTCTATCGCCGTTGCGATCCCCGGCTTGAAAACATCTCCTTTGCCGTTTACCGTCTGGCAACTCTGTGAATAAATGGTTTTCTTGTCCGACGGGTTCGGGTCGGAAGGAACCGTAACAACTCCCGATTCCCATGAATTATCTGTTCCTATCAGATTGAAATAGAACTGTCTGTTTCTGTTAGTGGTTCCATATGATATTGCAGTAAATTCTATTGACGCGCTTTCGACCCTGTTCGGGTCAAAGCCTTCTATTTCCGAAAATCCGAAATACGCTACGCCCCACGTATTACTGTAACTGTTAAGCCAAACCTGTCCCTCAACGGGCATTGGGGTTACGTTTGCACCTATTTCGTTTCTCACCGTTGAAGCGGTATATGTATTTTCAATCGGTTCGGACTTCGGTGTCGGTTCGGATGTGGGCGACGGTTCAGGCGTAGGCTCGGATATATTGTCCGTGCGCGTTTCTTCCTTGCCGTCATGCACGGTTTTAATATACGCCGCAGTTTCGCGCTCGTCGTATTCGTCCTTGTCCTCGTTTACGTAATAACTGATATGCGGCGGCTGGTTGTACGCGCTGTTCTGTCCGACAACCTGCATACGGTAACCGCTGTCGTGCATAAGTGTGTAAAGGCGGTTGGTGGTTGGGGTTACGGTCGTATAAAGTACCATAGCCGTGCTGTCGGCTGTACGCATCAGAACCTCCTCACGCCAGTCACCTAAAATATCCGCTTGCAGACAAGGATTTCTTTTTGTGTCATTGTTGGATATGCCTTGATTTAAATAAGTATCTCTTGTTGACGTCGCTCCGTTATGATTAAAAACAACAAGCTGTCCGTCCCTGCTTCCCGTGCCGTCCATAAGTTCATCGCTGACATCACCGTCCCAGAATATACGGAAGTTGGGGTCGCCTTTATCTGTCAGCCTTGTTACGCCCTCGTCTATGGTAAACCCCGTATCATCCTTATGCGCTATCTTATTTGCCCACATCTGATAATAGCCGTTACCGGTAAAGTTCGCCATAATGCCGCGTCCGGTATCGCCGTCCGCGTCCTCATGGAAAACGATTTCGCCCGTTTCGGGATATACGAGACTCATGCCGTAAGGCGCATGCTCGTGAACTATAAAATATTCCATTCCCTCATGCGTGGGGTCGTAATCGGCAAGGTGAAGCGCGTCGCCGTGTTCCGTTCCGAGCGTCCATTTTACCTGTAAATTATCATTTTCATATTCAAGACAAATTCCGCCGCAGAGAACCTCGTCTTTGCCGTCGCCGTCAACGTCGCCTACAGTGGTGTTATGGTTTCCCTGTCCGGCTATTTCCTCGTCCTTGTGTGCGCCGTCGTAATTGTCCGTGTCAAAATCGCCTATTTGTACAAGCTTTTTATCAACTACATTATACGCCGTTGCCGTCATCTTCTCGTAATAACCGCGCCAAGCGATTACTGACGGGTGAACGCCGTCAAGATAAGCCGCAGATGTGAGAAAACGCTCGGAACGGTTGCCCCAATTATCACCCCACTCGATAACCGTACCGCGTGAGTGCGGGTAATACACCGTGTCAAGAGCCGCGCCTGTTTCACCATCGAAAAGCGTGTAGTACTCGGGACCCTGCATGACGCGTCCGTCGCTTTGACGATAGTCTTTTTCGTTGTCCGTACTGTTCTTTATTTCATCAATGGAAGAGGCCTCCGACACGTAATTGTCTTTGCCGTCCTTTGTGCCGGGGGCTGTTTTGAATGCCAATTCGGCTTTGCCGTCAAGGTCAAAATCGTATACGGCAAACTGCGTAAAATGCGCGCCGGCGGAAATGTTATCGCCTAAATTTATGCGCCACAGCCGTTTACCGTCCAATTTATACGCGTCAATATAAACGCGTCCCGAAGGCCCTGTATGCGGCTTGCCGCTGTCAAACGACTGCGACGGATCCCATTTTAATATGATCTCATACTCGCCGTCACCGTCAAGGTCGGCGCACGACGCGTCATTTGCCGAATATGTAATTGTATTTTCCTGACCGCCGTTAATCGAATCGGTATACGTTTCCGGCGGCGTAAGCGGGATTGTAAGATACTGCTGCGACCAGACATCGACGGATTTGCCCGTTTCAATGCCTTCGCCCGTTTTTACCACGGTATACTTATCCTTGCCGGACGCGTTGTTATCGGTATAGTTTGTGCTGTCCGTTATGTTTGACGCGACCTTTTGAGTTCCGCGGTACACGTCGAAACCTTGCTCATAATTTTCCGTTCCGAGCAGTCTCCAGCTTATATACACGCCTCCCGATACCTTTACCGCGACCGTGCCGCGGTCAAGATATTCCATCTGACGCGCCGTCTGTTCCGCCTCGGCTTTCGTATCTCCATAAAGCGGTACGGATATAAACGAAACAAGCATTACCGCGCTTAAAACCAAACTCAAAAATTGCTTTCTCACAAATGTGTCTCCAATCGGGTTATATTTTATTTTCTGCGCCACATATACGGCGAGAACAGTACAAGTATCGGATATATCTCCAGTCTGCCGACGAGCATCGAGATTGACAATACTATTTTAGACAACACGGAGAAGTCCGCGAAATTTCCGACGGGTCCTATCATGGGTCCGATGTTGTTCATTGTTGATATTACCGATGTTGCGGTAGTCGAGAAGTCCTTGTTGTCAAGGCTCACGATAAGTATCGCCAGCGCCATGAATATAAGGTATGCCGTGAGGTACGCGAGTACGCCGTGGCGCACGTCGGCGCTTACTTCCTTGCCGTCGGCTTTTATCGAGTACACACTTCTGGGGCTTATCGCCTTACGCACGGCGTAACGAGCCGTTTTACCGAGCAGTATCGCTCTTATGACCTTAAAGCCGCCGCCCGTCGAGCCGGCGCACGCGCCGACAAACATAAGCATTACGACTATCATCTGCGACAGCATGGGCCAGCCGTCGCGCATCATGTCACGCGAGGCGAAACCGGTTGTGGTAATTATCGAGTTTACCTGGAAGAACGCGCATCGAAACGCCTCCGGCAGACCGCTGTATATATGGCGTATGTTGAGCGTTATCAAAGCGGTCGCGACGATTATAATGCCGAAGTACCAGCGGATTTCCTCGTTCGCTTTTATCTGCGCGAATTTGCGCGCTATAATCAGGTAGTAAATGTTGAAGTTTATGCCGAACAGCATCATAAATATCGCAATCACGTATTCGATATACGCGCTGCCGTAATGCTCGATGGAGTTGTTCCATATGCCGAAACCGCCTGTTCCGGCTGTGGAAAACGCGTGTACAACGCTGTCGTAAAGCGACATTCTGCCTATCATAAGCAGTATGATTTCCGATACGGTCAGTACGATATAAATTAAGTACAGTATGCGGAGCGAGTAACGCCATTTGCTCGAAATTTTGCCGATTACCGGTCCGGGCATCTCCGCTTTCATCATATATGTCGTTTTTGTGTCCTTCGACGCAAATATCGCCATCGCGAACGCGAGCACTCCCAATCCGCCGAGCCAGTGAGTAAAGCTGCGCCAGAAAAGAATACTCTTCGAGAGCTTTTCCACATCCGCGAGTATCGTCGAACCCGTCGTCGTAAAGCCCGACACCGTTTCAAAAAAGCAGTCTATAAACGACGGTATCTGTCTGCTTATATAAAACGGCAGCGCTCCGATGAGCGATATTATTATCCAGCCCAGACCCACGAGTACCATACCCTCGCGCGCGTAAAAGCCCTTGTTTTTCGGCGGTCTTATCGTCGCCGCCAGTCCTATTATCAGCGATACGGCTATCGGTACAATATACGCTTTCGCGATACCCTCGCCGTAATAAAGCGACAGTCCGAGCGGCAAAAACATTGTTAATGCCACAACCATGACTATTCTGCCGATTGAGTATGCTAACATTCTGTAATTCATATTTATTCCCCGCTATATTTAATCCAAAATGTCGGTGAGCGCCGATATGCGCTCGGTCGTAACGACTATTACCGTGTCGCCCGTTTCAATGCGGCTGTCGCCGTCTGGCAGGAACATACTGTTGCCGCGCGCGATCGCGCCTATCAGCGTATTCTTTTTAAGGCGTATTTCGCTCAGTTTCTTTTCGGTGAGAGGGCTTTTTTTCGTGACTATAAACTCCATAGCCTCAGCCTTGTTGTTTACTATGCGGTACAAGGTCTGCATTTCGGTGTCCTGCGCCGATTTCATGGCGCGTGCGTACCTTATGATTATGTCAGCCGTGATGTTCTTCGGCGTGAGTATGCTGTACACGCCCGTTTTTTCCATGAGGTCGCCGAAGGATTCGCGGTTTATCTTCGTGATTATTTTGCCCACGCCGCGCATTTTCGCGTACATGGATATTATCATGTTTTCCTCGTCTATGCCGGTGAGTGAAACGATGGCGTCCATGCGGTCTATGCCTTCCTCCGTAAGCACCTGCCTGTCCGTTCCGTCGCCGTACACAATGTCGGCGTTTTGGTAAGCCTCGGCAAGTGCGCGGCATTTGTCGCGGTTCTGCTCTATTATCTTGACGTTCATGCCGCTTTCGAGAAGAAGTCCGGCGAGGTAATACGATATGCGTCCGCCGCCTATGAGCATGACGGATTTTACCTTTCTGTTTATAACGCCGGTTACGCGTATGAATTTCGCAAGTTCCTTGTGCGACGCGGTAACGTGTATCTTGTCGCCCTCGCGCAGTATAAAGTCGCCGTTCGGTATATGCACGTCCTCGCCGCGCTGCACGGCGCATATCAAAACCTTCAGTTTGAAATCCTTGTTGATGTCCTTCAGCGCCTTACCTTCAAGGACGCTGTCCTCGTTTACCTGGAACTCGATAAGCTCTATTCTGCCCTTCGCAAACGTTTCGGTGTTTATCGCGGCGGGGAATCGTAACATTCTCGACACCTCGCCCGCGCTCGCGTACTCGGGATTTACTATCATGCTTATACCGAGCGCGTCGCGCATAAAGTCAAGCTGCTTAAAATATTCGCTGTTTCTAACTCTCGCGACGCAGCGTTCCGCGCCGAGCTTTTTAGCCATTACGGCGCAGAGAGCGTTAAGCTCGTCGTTCGTCGTTACGGCGATAAAAAGATCCGCCCTGCGCGTCTCCGCTTCGTCAAGCACAGCCAGATCAGCGCCGCTGCCCTCGACGCAGCGCACGTCGTACATATCCTGTATCGACTCGCACAGTTCCGGCTTTACGTCTATGAGAACAACATTGTCGCCCTCGCTTATAAAATCCTCGACAAGCTTTCGTCCGACCTTGCCGCCGCCTACTATTACAACATTCATAATCAATTCTCCCCGCGTTTCTCTCTCGTCATAAGCTTTAACACGCTGTCGCGCGCGCTTGCCCCGTTAAACAGAACGTCGTACGCCTCCTCGACTATCGGCATTTCTACGCTGTAGAGTTTCGCAAGCTCGTATGCCGCTTTTGCCGTGTTCACGCCCTCGACCACCATGTGTACCTCTTTGAGCGTTTCGCCGAGCGTTTTGCCCTGCCCTAACAGTATGCCGGCGCGTCGGTTTCTGGAGTGCATACTCGTACACGTCACTATGAGGTCGCCGAGTCCCGATAGTCCCATAAACGTCTCACGGTTCGCGCCCATAGCCGTTCCGAGCCGCGCGATTTCGGCAAGTCCGCGCGTCATAAGCGCGGCTTTCGTGTTGTCGCCGTAACCGAGTCCGTCCGACACGCCCGCGCACAGCGCGACTATATTTTTAAGCGCTCCGCCCATTTCCACGCCTATGATGTCGTCGGACGTGTAGATTCGGAACATATCGCTCATCATTATATCCTGTATATATTTCGCCGTTTCAATGCTTTTCGACGCGATAACATTCGTCGTCGGCAGCCTGCGCGACACCTCCTCGGCGTGCGACGGACCGCTCATCACGGAAATATCCGCCTGCGGTATTTCCTCCGCGTACACCTCGCTCAGACGCATAAGGCTGCCTTCCTCAAGCCCCTTTGATATATTGACCATTCTCTGCCCCGCTTTGACGTGCGGCGCGAGCAGTTTCGCGGTCGTGCGTGTCGCGGGCGAAGGCGCGGCTGTGATTATAAGGTCTGCGCCGTCTACGCATAAAGTCTCGTCGTGCGTGCAGGTGATGTTCTCGGGGAACGGTATGCCCGGGAGAAATTCCCTGTTCTCACGGTCGCGGCACAGTCTGTCCGTTTCCTCTTGGATCCACGACCACAGAAACACGTTATACCCGCGCTCGGCGAGCATTACGGCGTTCGCCGTACCCCATGAGCCGCTGCCTATTACGGCTATTTTCATGTCCTTTTCAGCTTTCATCGTCCGTCACCTTCTTTTTACCCATACCAAGCTTGTTTTCGGTTCCGTGTATTAACCGCGTTATGTTCTCGTGGTGTCTGCCGATAAGCAGCAGACCGAGAATAAACACGTATATGACCTGCGCGATACTGCATTTCCAGCCCATTATAATATTCACGATTTCAAGAATGATAAACAGCGCGCCGCCCACGATAGAACCCAACGAAACGTATTTTGTGACAATTATTATCGTCACCGAAATAACGGTTACGACAAGTCCTATCCTCCAGTCGAGCATCATAACCACCCCAAGACTTGTGGCAACGCCTTTGCCGCCTTTAAAGCCGAAGAATATCGGGAAGTTGTGTCCGACCACGACGGCTACAGCGGCGAGGTATTTCGCCGTGTATGTAAATGTTATGGGGTTGAAGGTCATAGCCTCGACCTGGTCGAACGGGTCAACGCCCGCCCTTGTTGTGACCGACAGCCACGTCTGCACGGTGTCCTTCATCAGGTTTGCCGCGTACCACGCGAGCAGCACGGCGGCAATGCCCTTGGCTATGTCCAAAATCAGCGTCAAAGCAGCCATTTTTTTACCGTGGGTGCGGAGCATATTAGTCGCTCCGGCGTTACCGCTGCCGCTGTTTCGTATGTCCTCGCCGCTTACCGCCCGTGAGAGCAGTATCGAGAAGTTCACCGAACCTATCAGGTACGCCGCTACGGCTATCGCGATGTATACGAGATATTGCATTTTTGTTTTACCTCCGTCACAGCTTTTTTTCGTTCTTTTCGCGTATTATGAATTTAATCGGTGTTCCGTTAAAGCCGAACGCCTCGCGGAACTGATTTTCGATAAATCTAAGATACGAGTAATGGAACAGGTCTCTGGAGTTTGCGAACAGTACAAACGTCGGGGGCGCGGTAGACGCCTGCGTGCCGTAGTAGATTTTGAGCCGTCTGCCCTTGTCGGACGGCGGCTGCTGTTTCGCCACAGCCTCGTTTATAACGTCGTTTAAAACGCCCGTCTTTACCCTGCGCTTGTGCTGCTCGTTCACGGCTTTTATAAGCTCCAAAAGCTTTGACACTCTCTGTCCCGTTTTCGCGCTTATAAACACCGTTTCGGCGTACGACATAAACGCGAATTCCTCACGCAGTTTAAGTTCAAAATTGCGCAGCGTCTTGTCGTCCTTATGCACCAAATCCCACTTGTTCACGGCGAATATACACGCTCTGCCGCTTTCGTGAGCGTAGCCCGCGATTTTTGTGTCCTGCTCGGTTATGCCCTCCGCGGCGTCAATCATTATGACGCACACGTCGCTGCGGTCAACGGCGGCGAGTGAACGGACTATGCTGTAACGCTCAACTCCCTCGTCAACCTTGCCGCGCTTGCGCATACCGGCGGTGTCTATAAAAAGAAATTTGTCGCCGTTTAGCTCGTATCGCGAGTCTATCGCGTCGCGTGTCGTTCCGGCGATACTGCTCACTATTACTCTGTCCTCGCCGAGTATTCGGTTTATTAAAGACGACTTGCCCGCGTTCGGCTTGCCGATTACCGCGACCTTTATTTCATCCTCGTCCTCGCTCGTGTCGGCGTCGTCGGGGAACAGCTTTGTGACCTCGTCGAGAAGGTCGCCTATGCCGAGACCGTGCGTTGACGATACGGCAATCGGGTCGCCGAGACCGAGGTTGTAAAACTCGTAAAACTCCATAGGCACGTCGCCCGTGTTGTCCACCTTATTAACGGCAAGCACTATCTTCTTTTTCGCCTTAATAAGCATCTGCGCCACGTCAATATCCGTCGCCGTTACACCGTCGCGCACATTTACCATGAGAATTACCGCGTCTGCCATCTCTATCGCAAGCTGTGCCTGACGGCGCATCTGTACGAGTATTTCGTCCTTCGACGCCGGTTCTATGCCGCCGGTATCGATAAGCGTAAAGTGCTTGTCGAGCCAACTTACGTCGGCGAAAATGCGGTCGCGCGTAACGCCCGGGGTGTCCTCCACTATGCTTATGCGCCTGCCCGCTATATAGTTGAATAACGTCGATTTGCCCACGTTCGGGCGGCCGACTATAGCTACCGTTGGTTTCATTTCTTAAAACTCCAATTCTTCATTTAGTACCTTTTCTATAAATTCATACCCGTCGTTTAAAACGGGCGTTATTTTCACATTCAGCGCCTTTTCCACGTCCTCGGTCGTAACGTCGTCAAGGAAAATGTTGTCGTCGTCGCGGAGCATACTGTGCGGTATCAAAAGCTCGTCCGTGTCTATCCTGCCGCGCAGCTGCTCAATTATGTCGCCGCCGCACACAAGCCCCGACACCGTTACGCCGCCGCCGAAAAAGTTGTTCTTTATCGGGTACACGTTTACCGTTACGCCCTCACATTCATTTTCGATTTTGCGCGCAAGTTCCGTTATAAACCCATACGCTATCTCGCCCGTCGCGACCGACACGCGGCGGCTGCGCGTTTTTTTCGGCACAAGTTTCAGCGCGCTTTCAAATTCCTCGCGCATACTCGCGATAAGCCCCACGCCGTTTTCTATCTGCGGAAAGTCCTCGTACTCCTCGGCGGGCGGTATCTCAATCCCTGCGTCGGCGTAAAACTCGTCGGACAGGTACACAAGGCGCGTGCCGTATTTTTTCAGAAATTCGTCCTGTATTTTACCTACAAACTCTATCGTCTCCGCACTTGTTTCGGGCGTGAACGGCTTTAGCGGGTACAGTCCGTCGCGGTAGCGCGTAAGCCCCACCGGCACGACCGACACGCTGTTTACGTTCGGGTAAAGCGCGGCAAGGTCGTAAAGCGTTTTTTTGAGGTGTTCGCCGTCGTTTATCTCGGGGCAAAGGACTATCTGACAGTTCATTACTATTCCGTTCGCGGCGAACCGTTTCATTATATCGTAGCAGTTTCCGGCAAAACGGTTGTTGAGCATTTTGCATCTCAACTCCGGCTCGGTCGCGTGTACGCTGACGTTTATCGGCGATACGCGCATTTCGATAAGGCGGTCGATCTCGTCGCTTGCGAGGTTCGTAAGCGTGACGTAATTTCCCTGCAAAAAAGACAGACGGGTGTCGTCGTCCTTAAAGTAGACCGTCTCGCGCATACCCTTGGGTAGCTGGTCGATAAAGCAGAAGATACACTTGTTCGTGCAGCTTTGCGCGTCGTCAATAAGCCCGTCCGCAAATTCGATACCGAGATCCTCGTAATCGTTTTCGACGGTTATTATCTCGGTGTCGCCGTTTTTTTTGAGGACTTCGAGCGTCACCTCGTATTCGGCGGTGAGGTAGCGGTATTCGAGAATGTCGCGGAATTCTCGCCCGTTTATCGTCACAAGCTTGTCGCCTTCCTCCAGTCCCGCGTCATACGCTGCGGAATACGGCTCTACGTATTTAATTGTCGTGTCCGCTTTTCTCATATCACTATCCCTGCCGCAATATTAGTCCCATTATATTATCCCATATTTGGAAGAAATAATCAAGAGGGAATTGGGAATTTGTTGTTATTTTCGGGGCGTGAACCGCATGACCCCCTCTCTCTCTACGACACAAACCACACGTGAAACGTTAGGCCCCCTTGTCAAAGGGGGCTGTCACGCGTAGCGTGACTGGGGGATTCCTTTACTTCTTCATAATGAATCCCTCCACCGCCTTCGGCGGTCCCCCTCCCTTTAACAAGGGAGGCTTACGATATACTTCGGACAGGGGCATATTTTACAAATTTCTCTTGTAATTTCATGGCACATATAGTATAATACGTTATACAGGTATACAAAATATCGGAGGAATACATAATGAAGAGCTTTGACATCAGAACAAAGATATATTTCGGCGAGGGCGCGCTTGACAGGCTGAGCGACCTGCCGTACAAAAAGGCGCTCATAATAACCGACCCGTTTGTCGCGAAAAGCGGTCTTTTGCAGATGATTACAATGCGCCTGCACGACGCTTACACGGAATTTGAGGTGTTTTCCGACGTTGTGCCGGACGCGCCGATTGAAAAAATCTCGCTGGGCGTAAAGAAAATGCTCGAATACGACCCCGACTGCGTTATAACCGTCGGCGGCGGCAGCGCGATTGACAGCGCGAAGTCGATACGCGAGTTCGCGTCGCGCTCGACGGGCAGACACGTAGCGCTTATCGCGATACCGACCACGTCCGGCACGGGTTCGGAGGTAACGTCGTTCGCGGTTGTGTCCGATCCCGAAAAGGATATAAAGTACCCGCTTGTGTCCGACAGTATGCTCCCCACGGAGGCAATACTCGACGCGGCGCTCGTTAAAAGCGTTCCGGCGAACGTTACGGCGGACACGGGTATGGACGTTCTCACGCATGCGATCGAAGCGTATGTGAGCATTAACAACAACGAGTTTTCCGCCGCGCTCGCGGAAAAGGCGATTGAAATATGCGGCACGTTTCTGCTGCGCTCATACCTCGACAACAACGACGAACACGCGAGAAGAAAGATGCACGTCGCGTCGTGTCTCGCGGGTCTGGCGTTCAACAGCGCGTCGCTCGGTCTTAACCACGGTATCGCTCACGCGCTCGGCGGCAAGTTCCACATTCCCCACGGCAGGGCAAACGCGATGCTGCTCCCGCACGTTATCGAGTACAACTCCGGCATAAACAAGCACTCGAAAAGTCAGAAGGAGTACCCGAAGTGCGTTGAAAAATACGTGAATGTCGCAAAACTTTTGGGCGTAAACAACTTCAACGAAATTACGACTATCCGCGCGCTCGTGGGCTGGATGCAGTTTATGATGAAGGAAATGAACATTCCGATTTCAATTTCGCAAATCGGCAACATTGACAAGACCGAATACTTCAACGCTATAGACTCGATGGCTGACAAGGCTCTTGCCGACGCGTGCACCGCGACAAATCCGCGCGTGCCGACAAAGCCCGAGGTCGTGCAGATTTTGGAGCATTTGTACGAGTAATAAAAAAAAACCCCGAAACCGTAAACGGTTTCGGGGATTTTTCATATTTCCGGCGCGATATAATTCTTTTCCTCCAGCGCTTTGCCGATTAGGTCGAGCGTTTCCTCGCTGTTCGCCTTGACGGTGTGGTAATGGTAGCCGGACGTTATATTCATCAGCGCGACCGACTTGCCGCTCCTGAGACCTTCCACGCACTTTTTCACGCCAAGGCGCGAGGAAATATTCAGTTTTGCCTCAATCTTGCCGTAAACCCTGTGCCACACGAACACGTCCACGACAGTACCGCCCAGGTCAACGATTGTATTAAGCTCGTCCTCGGTCTGCTCGTCGGTGTGGTACAGCTTGAAAACGCGTATGCACGCGTCGGGGTCGCTCATTATATAGCCGCGGCTCGTGGATATTATCTCCTGTCCCGACGCTTTCAAAAGCGCGATGTCGCCGACTATGATCTGACGCGACACGCCTAGCTTTTTAGCGAGCGCGCCGCCCGAAACGGGCGCGGCGCTTTCGGTTATGAGCCGCAATATTTCGTTTCTTCTTTCATCTGTGTTCATTTTTAAAACCTCATACCGCGTGAAGATTTTTAAGTGACAAGTCGAGTATCGGCGCGGAGTGCGTCAGCGCACCCGACGAAATGTAATCCACGCCTATATCTTTAAGGCGGGCGATATTCTCCTTCGTGACGTTGCCGCTGCACTCCGTTTCGGCTCTGCCCGCCGTAAGGCGCACAGCCTCCTTCATATCCTCCGCGCTCATGTTGTCGAGCATTATTATATCCGCGCCCGCCTCGAGAGCCTCGCGCAGCATATCGAGGTTTTCAACCTCGACCTCTATCTTTCTCACAAACGGCGCGTACTCCTTCGCCATTCTGACAGCCTCCTTAACGCCGCCCGCCGCGCCGATGTGGTTGTCCTTTAACAGAATGCCGTCGCTCAGATTGTAACGGTGATTGTAACCGCCGCCCACTCTTACGGCGTACTTCTCGAACACGCGCATATTCGGCGTTGTTTTTCTCGTGTCGAGCAGCTTGGTTTTACTGCCTTCAAACAGCTTGGCTGCGGAACGGGTGTACGTCGCGATACCGCTCATACGCTGCAGGAAGTTAAGTGCCGTTCTCTCGCCCGACAGAAGAACGCGTATGTCGCCGCGCACTATGCCGAGTTTATCGCCGTTTTTAACCTCGTCGCCGTCCTTTACGTGGAAAACCGTTTCCGTGCCGCCGTCGAGCAGCGTGAACACGCGCTTAAACACGTCAAGTCCGGCTATTATGCCGTCCTGCTTGCATATAAGTTCGACCTCGCCCTTTTTCGGCGCGCGCATTACCGAATTTGTCGTTATATCTTCACTCGTTATATCCTCGCGGAGCGCGTTTAAAATAAGTTCGTCCGCGTTAAGCGTCATCGTTATGTTGTTCATGCTTTTTCCTCTCCCTTTCTATCGCGTCAAGCACGGCTTTTCTGTACTCCGCCTTGTAATTTTTATAGTCGTCCGCGTTCGGAGCGTAATCTTTTTTCTCCGTAACGGAATATGTCTCGCTTATCCTTTCCGCCGCACGGCGCGCAAACACAAGGCTTTCGAGAAGTGAATTGCTCGCGAGACGGTTCTTTCCGTGAACGCCGTTGCACGCCGTTTCGCCGACCGCGTAAAGTCTGTCCATGGACGTTTTGCTGTACTCGTCAACGTCTATGCCGCCCATAAAATAGTGCTGCGACGGCACGACGGGTATCGGCTCTTTCGTTACGTCAAACCCCTCTTTGAGACAGTGGCGGTAGATGTTCGGGAAGTGCTTTTTTATCGTTTCCTCGGGTATCGGCTTTAACGACAGCCACACATAAGGCTTGCCGTCCTTTTCCATCTGCTTGTATATCTCGGCGGTAACAACATCACGCGGCGCAAGTTCGTCGGTAAATCGGTTGCCGTTATTGTCCAAAAGCAGTGCGCCCTCGCCCCTTACCGACTCCGAAATAAGGAACCGTCTGCCGTGTTTCTCGCTGTAAAGCGTCGTCGGATGGATTTGGATATAATCGGGATTTCTGAGCTTTACGCCGTGTTTTAAAGCTATCGCGAGCGCGTCGCCCGTAAGGTGGCGGTAGTTTGTGGAATTTGTGAACAGTCCGCCTATGCCGCCCGTGGCGAGAATTGTATAATCTGCCGCTATACTTTTCATGTCGCCGTCACGGTTAAAGCCTACCACGCCGCGGCACTCGCCGTCCGTTTCGATTATGTCCGCGACTGTGAAACGCTCTATTATCGTCACGTTATCAAGCTTTCGCACGGCTGCCAAAAGGTGCGACGTTATCTCCCTGCCCGTTATGTCCTCGTGGAACAATATACGCGGCGTGGAGTGCGCGCCTTCTTTCGTGTACACAAACTCGCCGTTCTCCTTCGTAAAACGCACGCCGTAACGCTCCAAATCGGCTATTACGTCTCTCGACGAGCGTATCATTATATCGACCGACTGCTTGTTGTTCTCGTAATGTCCGGCGTGCATCGTGTCCTCGAAATAGCTGTCGTAATCGTCCTCGCTCTTTAACACGCATATGCCGCCCTGCGCGAGGTACGAGTCGCTCCTTTCAAGTTCGTCCTTCGTCACCATTATTATTTTTTTGTCACGCGGCAGATTTAACGCGGCGTAAAGTCCGCTTACACCGCTGCCCGCTATTACTATGTCCGCTTTCATGTCTGTCTCCTTATTTCGCAAGCTCCAGCATCCTGTTGAGCGGCTTTAACGCTCCTTCCCGCACCTCGTCGCTCACATGAACCTCGTTTTCGCCCGTCTTTAAAACGTGCAGTATTTTTTCAACCGTATTGAGCTTCATATTCGGGCAAAAATGCTTTGTACCGGCGAAGTAAAATTTCTTGCCGTCGGCGGGTCTTTTGAGCATATATCCGACGCCGCTCTCGGTGCAGATTATAAATTCCCTGTTGTCCGTTTTCGCCGCGTAATCTATAATGCCCGACGTGCTGCCGATGTAGTCCGCGAGCGACAGCACCTCCTCACGGCACTCCGGATGAGCCGCGACGAGTGCATCGGGGTACTTTTCCTTTATCGCCTTCACGTTCTCCGCTGTCATTGACGCGTGAACGTGGCAAAAGCCTTTGTTTAATATGACGTTCTTTTCGGGAACCTGCTTGGCGACGTAACGTCCGAGGTTCTCGTCGGGTATGAAGAAAATATTTTTGTTCGGGAGCGCCTTGACTATCTTAACGGCGTTCGACGACGTTACGCACACGTCGCTGTGGCATTTCAGTTCAGCCGTCGAGTTTATATAGCAAACGACAGCCAAATCGTCGTACTTTTCGCGCATTTCCTCTATCGTCTCTATGTCAGCCATATGCGCCATAGGGCAGTCCGCCGACATGTCGGGCATGAGCACGGTCTTGTCGGGGTTTAAAATCTTCGCGCTCTCGCCCATAAACGACACGCCCGCGAAAACGATAACGTCCGCGTCGGTGTTTCGCGCCGTTTTCGCGAGGTAGTACGAGTCGCCTATATAATCGGCAATCTCCTGCACCTCGTCGTTTACGTAGTAGTGCGCAAGGATCACCGCGTTCTTCTCCTTTTTGAGCCTTTCTATTTCCTTTGTGAGTTCTTCCATTGTGTCGTCATTACCTTTCAAGTGATATTTTGAATAGTATACCACATGTAAAGTCACCTGTCAAGACACCCAACCGTATAAAAAAACGAAAACCGTAAAAAGGTTTCCGCTTTTTTAAAAATTGTTCCTGTCTAAGAGCATCTTTATTATATTACTTGTAAAGCATAATTGCAATATCCATACGCAAAGTTTGGCGGACTCTTATGCAAATTCGCCGTACCGTGTCAATTTATACACGTCAAAACGCCGCAGTTATGCCGTTTTTCTTGCCGCATGACGGTACTTGTTCGCGTTTTTGATGCGGGTATGTCATTTTTATGCAATATGCGCAGAAGAAACCGTTCCTCACGGAACTTTTGGAATTTTTAATCCGTTATTTCTTCCTCGTCGTTATCGTCCGTATCGGCGGCGTTTGTCTCTACAGCCTCATTGTCTTTGGGCTGTTCCGTTTTTTCCTTGCCGAAACTCACGCCCTCGATATGTATGTTCACCTTCTGCACGTTAAGACCTGTCATTGTTTCAACGTTATTCTTGACGTTTTCCTGTATTTCCCACGCGAGTTCGGGTATTCTCACGCCGTACTGCGCGACAATATAAAGGTCGATCGTCACGTTTTCGCCGTTCATGTCAACCTTAACTCCCTTCGACGGGCTTCTTTTCGCGCCGAGCATTTCGGCTATGCCGCCCGCGAACGTGCCGTACATACCGGCTACGCCTTCGATCTCGCTCGTCGCTATTCCCGCGATTGTCGATACAACGTCCAAAGATATTCTGACATTTCCGGGTTCGTCAGCCGCGTTTTCCGTTTCCGTTTCCTGCGCGGTTTCCTCGACCGTTTCCGTTTCGGTCTCCTCAACGTCTGTTATGTTCTTGATTTCTTCTTCCATACCGTTACCTCCATAAAGATTTTTCATCGGGTTTCTCGGGTTATATGTATATTGTATCACAGTTTTTATTTAACTTCAACTATTTTTACGTTTTGAGCCGAAATTTTGAGGTGATCCGTCACAAGCTCGGTGAGCTTTACAACGTCGTCGTTGTTAAAACCGTCCTTACGCACTACGACGTTAGCGTCGCCGTTGTCCACATACACGCAAATCTCGCTGTAGCCCTTCGACTGCGCTATACCCTCGATTTCGGATTCTTTCTGCACATTGTCTGCGACGGTGAGGATTTTGTCGCCCGCCTTTTTGCGTATCTCCTCGTCAAAGCTTTCGTTCTGCGCCGTCTGGTTCAGAATTTCGAGCGACTTTGAGCGCGACTCCTCACGGTCAAGCTTTGCGCGGTCGAAGTAGTCCGCGCCCGCCTCCGCGCCGCCCGACGTTTCCTCCGCCTGCGTTCCTTCCGCGTTCTCGCCGCCGTTTTCTTCTCCGTCGCCGTTTTCCGCGGCTGTGGTTTCGGTTTCGCCGTCCTGAGTCTCACCGTCCGGCGCGGTCTCCTCAACCTCCTCGTTCGATGAAACGTACTGCGCCTCGCCGAGTTTTTTTCCGGTTTCAACGTAGCTTTCGCCGTCGCGCACCTTTATCGTGTCCTGATACGACCAGTTCAGGTAACCCGCCACTCCGATAAGCACCACGAGCGACGCCGCTATAATTTCCTTCTTTTTTAAAATCATTTGTCTATTCCTCCTTCTTAAAAATACATACTTTGTGCGCGCTTACGCCCAGGGACGCCGTGACAGCCTCGCGGATAGCCGTCTTTACCGACGCGCTGTCCGCGCCGTCAGCCGCCACTATAACCCCCTTTACCTGCGGATACACCTCCTTGACCACCATCGGCTCGCCTCCGGACGTCACCGCCTTGCGGTCCTCGCTCCTCTCGCCGCTGTTTTCGCGCGACGAAGTTTTTGTTTCGTAAGCGAGACTTTTTTCCGTGCCGGATTCGTACGTTATCATCACCGAAACGCGCCCTGCGCCCTCTATCTGCGCGAGCATTTCGGCAAGACGTTCCTCCTCGTTCCGCACGGATACCGCCGAGGCGGGCGCGGATACGTTTTCGCCGCCGTATGTGTCCTTGTGGTGCTGCGCGGTCAGCACAAGTACAACTCCAATTATAAATATTATGAATATTATCCTGTTATTCTTATTTTTGAAGATTTTTATGATTTGTTCCTTATTCATCGTGTATTCCCCCGATATTCAGTCCGTACACCTCGCAAAGCCGCCTTTTCGCGCCGTCCGTAAGAGGGCTGCCGTATACGCGTATTTCCTTAACGCCCGTCATTTTTCCGTCGCCGTCAAAACCGAGTTCACACTCCGCGTCAATATTCAGTCCGTACTCGTCCTTCATGCGCTTTTCTATGTCGGCGTCAATGTTTTTTTTAAGCTGCGCGGCTATTATTTCGTTCTGCGTATCGCGTGTTTCGCCGACGCTTGCGATGCTTTCGTCTAGACCCTCGAAAACGCCGCTGTGAACAAGCCCCGCGGCGGGCGCGATTATGCTGCTTATGACCACAAGACCCGTTATTATTTTCACATACCCCCGCCACTTTTCGGGCGAGATTATTTCCGCGAGCGCGCTCAAAAGAGCCGCGCCGATTACAGTTATTATATATGCTTTCATACCCTTTGCCCCGTCAGACGCCGATATTTGTCGCGCCTATCATTATGCTTATGTTTATAATGAACATCACAGCCGTCATTACCACTATCGCGAAAACCGACGTCACCGCCTCCGACACCTCCCACATCATGCCCGAAATGCGCTTGTCCGTCAGCGGTTCGGCGACGGCTGACGTTATTTTGAGCATTAGCTGTATCACGCCTATTTTAATGACCGGCAGCGCGCATATAGCTATTACGGCGATTATGCCCGCCGTTCCGACCGAGTTTTTCATAAGGCGCGTACCGCTTACGACCGTTTCGAGCGTGTCCGACACAAAGCCGCCCACCACCGGCACAAGGCTGCCGACGGCGAATTTCACTGCCTTGCCGCCCACCGCGTCGAGCGACGGCGAGGAAAAGCCGTACACCGCGCTTATTGTCGTGAATACCGTTATAACTGCCGTCATGATCCATTTGCCGACCGATTTTACAAGGCGCGTAAAGCCCGAAAGTCTGACACGCTCGTTTATGTTGCCCGCCACGGCGAGTACCGCCCCGAATGACGCAAGCGGCACAAGGCACTTGTCTATCACGAGCGACGCGACGTACACCGCGCCCGACATGACGGGCTGAAACACCGCCGCGCTCACCGGCGCGCCGCTTGCCGCGAGCGACAGCATCATCAGTGGCGACAGCTTTGTTATAAAGTCGGTCATGAGCCGAGCCGTGTCCGCGCCGTAGGTGAGTGCCGTAGCAAAGCATTTGAGCGCGGCTGCCGACATCAGCGTGAAACAGGCGAAAAACGCCGCCTCGCCCGACCCGCTTTTCCCGAGCGCGCCGAATTCGTTCGTTATCACGCCCGAAATCGCAGCCATTATAAATAAAATCATCACATCCCCCGCGCACGTCCTGACCTCCCCCAGTAAATTGTCCGTCAGCATGTTGAGTATCGACATCGGGTCGAGCGACAGCGTGCCGGACGATACTTTGTCCACAGTCTCGTTGTACGTGTCCTCGCCCGAAAGCGTCAGATCCGTGCCGTACATTTCCGTGTCGGCGTAAGCCGTTACCGGCATTACAAGCACAAACACGATAAGCAGCTTAAACAGCAGAGAGCGCATTTATGCACACCTCCAGAAATTCCCTCACTATCGGGAGCGTCAAGCCTAAAATTACCACCTTCCCCGCAAGTTCCACCTTTGACGCTATCGCGTTTTCGCCGCTGTCGCGCAGCACCTCCGCGCCGAACTGCGACACGTACGCTATGCCTACCACCTTCACCACCGCCGCGACGTATTTCGCGTCAACGCCCGCGCGGTCTGTTATTTCGGTTATGCCGTTTATCGCGGGAACGACCGCGTCGAGCGTCATAAAGAGCATAACCGCGACCGTTATAAGTCCCGTAAGCACGCCGTATTCCGGCTTGCAGTGCCGCACCGTCACGGTGAGTATGCCGCCCGCGAGACCTATGCCGATTATCTTGAATATATCCACGGTGCGTACCTCATAAGTTGAAAATGCTCTTTACCGAGCTGAACAGCTCCCCTATCTGCTGCGTCACTATAAACAGTACCACCACAAGTCCCGCTATTGTGGTCAGGAGCGCCTGCTCCTCGCGTCCGGCGCGGGTAAGGAGTTGGTTCAGCACCGCGACTATTATACCCACGCCCGCTATCTGGAATATTAAATCTATGTTCATTTCGTTCTCCTTTTGTTATCCGCGGCTACATGAGCGCGATCACGATAAACGTGCCGACAAGCACGCCGCCGGAGGAATACAGTTTACCGTATTTCGCGTACTCCGTTTCCGCAGTGCGCCGCTGCGCGTCGGCAAGGCTTTTAACGTAACGGATATTCTTTATCTGGTCGCCGCGGTCGGTTTTGCCGAGACTCCTGCCGAGCAAATTCAGCGCGTCACAGTCCGCGCCCGTAAGGCAAAGCTTGCCCGACATTTCGCGCACCGCTTCGCTCCACGCTTTTTCCGCGCCGAGCGCATCAGTTTTTTCGGCTGCGAGCGCGAACAGTCCGTTCGTGTCGGCACGCGTGAGAGCCTTTTTCAGCTTGTTTACGCTGAAATTGATTTCACTTTCGAGCGTTTCGAGCGACGTTACTATATTTGCAAGGCTTACCATGCGTGTTTTAAGCGTCATACGCAGCCTGAACCCGAAATATCCGCACGCGAAACCCGTCATTACCGCGCCGATAAGCTTTACCACTCCGTCCGTACCTCCTCGATCGTACCCGCTCCGTCTCGGCGGCTCAGCGTCACGGCGAGGTCGAAACAATCGAGCATGTCCGCGAGATCGCTCCGCCTTTTAATCATATCCACGCCGCTGCCGTGAACGGTCGCGATCACAGCCGCGCCGCTCATTGTGATTTTTTTTACCGACTCTATGTCGCGCGTGCCGCCAAGTTCGTCCGTCACTATAACGTCGGGGCTAAGCGACCTAAGCACCATAAGCATACCCTCCGCCTTGTCCGCGCCTTCGAGCACATCGGTGTTAGTGCCGAGGTCGAACGCGCTCACCCCGTCGCACATCGCCGCTATTTCGCGACGCTCGTCCACCACGCTGACGCGGTACATATCGTACGACAGACGGCGTGTTATGTCGCGCAGCATCGTCGTTTTACCCGCGCCGGGCGGCGAGATGATGAGCGTGTTTTTAACCCTTCCGTCCTTTAGAATAAGCGGCATGACCTTGTCCGCCGCGCCGATTACCTCGGACGCTATGCGGTAGTTGAGAGCCGACACGTCCTTTAGAAACGATACCTTGTCCCCCTCCAAAACAGCCGTTCCGGCTATGCCTATCCTGTGACCGCCGCGCACCGTTATGTAGCCATTTTTTATCTCGTCCTTTACCGAGTAGACCGACGACGCGGTAGCCGTTTCGAGAGCCTCCTCGATGTGCGCACGCGTCACGCGCACCGCCGACGCGGGAACGGTTGTGAGATTGCCGCGCCTGCTTATGTAGCGGCAGCCGTCGGAGAAATGAATTGCCGCGGGTTTACCGAGACGCAGCCTTATCTCGCTCGCGCCGTCGAGATTTATGTTGTAAAGAAACTTACGTATATCACGCGGCATGAAAGACGTTATACCGCTTGCCTTTCGCACCGCCGCGCTTGTTGCTATGTACATATGCCTGTCCTCCTTTTGTTTTGTATATGATATATATTATTTTGCGGCGGAGTTTAGAACAGAAAAAGGCGCGGCGTGAAACGAGGAAAGTAAACTGACGGCACGTGGCTCGTTTCCGATATGGATTGATTTTGAGCAATACAAAAGACCCGACTTTTAATGTCGAGTCTTTTTACGTGTTTAAACAAAATAATCGGGCACAAACGTTTCGCGCATATCTATGTAACCCATGAAATCGCGCTGCGTCACGCCGTCAATCGTGAATTTGACTGTTTTCACGCCGTCAAGCTCGGTCAGCGAATTCACAATCTGGTATATCGTAAGCACCTCCAAATCGCGCCCCTCGGGGTGATTTTCGGCGACGGCACGGCTTATATTCACGTACACCGTCGAGCCCTCGACACGCGCCTTCAGCCCACCCTTGATTTTCGGGATAACGCGGCGGATTTTATAGTTTTTGTCACGCCCCTCCACAAGCTCGTCAAGCACGCGCTGCGCCATGCGCTCGGTGCTGCCCTGCGGTATTGAAGTCTTTACCGGCACAAGCCGCAGCATTTCCGCGTCCACAAAATACAGCCGCGTCTCCGTTACCGGCACGTGTACGGCGCGAGCCTGCGCCACAGCCGCAATCGTCAGCGCAAAAATCAAAAAATATGTAAAATACCCCACGCAACCTGCTTTTTTCTTCAACGTAAAAACCTCCATAGTAATGCTATAAACATTATATGAAGGCTTTTTCGTAAATATTACTGATTTTTCGCAAGTTCCAACGCTCTCGCAAGCTGGTCGGGGCAGGACGTACCCTTACCGTTGCAGTTCGTACCCTTAAGCCGCGCGATAACGTCGTCGATATTCATGCCCTCGACAAGACGGCTTATACCCTGCGTGTTACCGTTGCAGCCGCGTGTAAACTGCACGTTCCTCACAATGCCGTCGTCCACCTCGAACGTTATCAGCGCACTGCACACGCCGCTCGGCTCGTATGAAAATTTAGCCATTGTCCGTTCCTCCTTTTCTCAATTATACAACATAAAATCGCTTTTTTCAATATGGTATTGACTATATCGAAAAAAAATTATATAATGAAATAAACCAATTTATAGGAGGAATTAAAATGAAACTGTTTCTGGACACCGCTAACGTCGATGAAATCAGACAGGCGAACGACATGGGCGTTATTTGCGGCGTTACGACAAACCCGTCGCTTATAGCGAAGGAAGGCAGAGATTTTGTCGAGGTAGTAAAGGAAATCACAACGATTGTTGACGGGCCGATAAGCGCGGAGGTTATTTCGCTGGAGGCTGACAAGATGGTCGAGGAGGCGAAACCTCTCGCGGCTATCCACAAGAAC
This sequence comes from uncultured Clostridia bacterium, assembly GCA_947631235.1. Classification (GTDB taxonomy): domain Bacteria; phylum Bacillota; class Clostridia; order UBA1381; family UBA1381; genus Hominilimicola. Next base: position 163,858 of record CANRKO010000005.1, read on the forward strand.
ATCATAATCAAGATACCGATGTGCGCAGCGGGTCTTAAAGCCGTAAAGCAGCTCACAAAACTGGGCATAAAGACGAACGTAACGCTCATATTCTCGGCTGCACAGGCGCTTTTGGCTGCGCGTGCGGGCGCGACATATGTAAGCCCGTTCCTCGGCAGACTTGACGACATCGGCACGAACGGTATGATTTTAATCGAGGAAATCTCGGATATATTCAAGCTGCACAACATCAAGACGGAGATAATCGCGGCAAGCATCAGACATCCCATTCACGTTATCGACGCGGCAAGAGCAGGCTGCGACATCGCGACCGTGCCGTACAAGGTTATTTCGCAGATGATCAACCACCCGCTTACCGATAAGGGTATCGAAAAATTCCTGAAGGACTGGGAAACCGTTCCGAAAAGTGAATAAAACTGTTGACAATTTGGCAACTGTGTGATATTATAATTACGTGAAACGGTGCTATAATAAAAAGCAATTAGCTCACAAAACGGCAAACCCCTCAGAGAGTGCCATTCTCTGAGGGGTTCTTTTTGAGATTATGTATATAATCAAAGCCGGGGCTGTTTACTTTTTATTGGCAAACTTTCTGTCCAACCACTTGCAGAAATAATGTGAAATTATGTCTGCCGCGACAGATATTATAAGCGGTACTATAATATTATGCAATTACCTCACCTCCTTTCGGAGATTTGTTTGCCAATATACTAATTATACCCCACCATGTCGCATTTTGTCAATAAATCACACAAACGCAAAAAAGAATAAAACTGTTGACATTTTGGCAACTGTGTGATATTATAATTGTATGAACGCAATAGCGTCGAACTCACTACAATCGCCTAAACGGCAATCCCCTCAGAGAGTACCGTTCTCTGAGGGGAAATTTTTTTGAGATTATATATTTATAATCAAAGCCGGGGCTTATTTCTTATCAGTAAACCATCTGTCAAGCCACTTGCATATGTAGTAAGAAATTACATTTGCCACGACAGACACAATGAGCGTTATGAACGCCGACCTCACCGCAATCACCTCCTTTACGGTGTACGGGTGGTTTACTGATATATCCATTATACCCCACCATGTCGCATTTTGTCAATAAATCACACAAGCGCAAAAAAAGAACGGTTCAAATGAACCGTTCTTTTATAATCACTGTTAAATCAATTTCAATCTTCGATTACTTTACGAATGTATTGAAGATGATTACCGCAGCCTGAGCTCTTGTAGCGTTAGCCTTAGGAGCGAACGTACCGTCGCCCATACCGTTTATGATACCTGCGTTAGCAAGTTCGTAAACAGCAGCCTTCGACCAATCAGCTATATCCGCATCATCCGTGAACGATGCCGCAACAGAACCAACAAGCGCCTTGTTCATAACTACAGCAGCTTTCTGGGTCATAAGAGCCATCTGCTCTCTCGTGATAAGGTCATACGGACCGAAGTTGCCGTCGCCGTAACCCGATACGATACCAAGCTGTGCAGCAACCGCTACATTGTGATAGAACCACGAATCGGTCGGTACATCGTTGAAGGTCGTGTCAGCATACTCGCTCGACTTGCCGATAGCGTTGATAAGCATCTGAGCATATTCTGCTCTTGTGATCTGACCCGCCGGATCAAATGTACCGTCGCCTCTGCCGCTGATGATGTGTTTGAGCGAGAGAGCCGTTACAGCCTGCTGAGCCCAATCATATCCAGCCATATCGGTGAACGCGCCTATATATCCGCTTGCATTACCGTTCTGGTTACCGTTTGCAATGCTGCCGTTTCCGCCCTTGCTTGTCGAAGAATCGCTGTCACTGCTGCTGCCGCCGCCGTCGTTATTCGTCTTTTCCTTAATTGTAACCTTAGAAACAGCAGCCTTTACGTTCGAAGCTTCCTTCTTCTCGTTGGAGCCGTCGTACTTAGCCGTAACTTCCAAAGTCTTTGAAGTCTTTAACGCAGCCTTGAATGTAACCGTTACGCTACCCTTCGCAGCTATGTCGGTGAGTACTTTGTTACCGTCAAGTTCTTGTGCGGTAAGAGCTGTCGGGCCCTTATCACCATCCACGCCCGTATAGCTTACCTTTACACCGCTTGCAGCCGCGCTGTCAAGGATATCCGACGGAACGTTAAGTGTGATCTGACCGTCATTAGCGTAATCCTTCGAGTCATATGAGAACTTGATCGATACATCGTCGCCTACATAGTAAGTCTTCGACGCGGGGTTTGCCGAAATTGTCGGAGCCTTGTATGTCGGAGGAGGTCCTTGGTTAACATCCTGGTTCTCGTTCTTGTTCAAGAGCGAAGTCTCCTTATTCTGAGCGAAGAGTTCTGTCTGAATCTGTACGTTCTTAGCGCTGTCATATACCTCGAACTGAAGTCCCTTGATTACATCGGACATCTTCACGTTGGGAGTGTTACCCGAAATAAGGTTCTCATACTGAGCCTTTGTCAGCTTTTCCTTCGTGCCGTCGCCATCAAGGTCATACCATGCAGCGAAGTCACTGCCGTACTCAGCGGCTACTCTTTCGCCGTTATCGTTTTCCTTTGTAATCTGAACGTCAATCCAAAGATCGCCGTATGCACCGGTAGTATCTTCCTCAGCTTCCTTCGCTACCGTTTCAGCATCCTTACCCGTAGCCTTATCAACACCCATGTAGTCCTCAAGGTCTACAGTCGTTGAATCACGCTTAACTTCGTTCGGT
>CANRKO010000006.1 GCA_947631235.1 uncultured Clostridia bacterium
CCTTATGACGGAGCAAAGGAAATGCTTTTGGTTGACGAGGTTGAAAACAAAGAATATTTAGCGGGCTTGTTCAAGGCTATGTATGATGAACTGCCGATTCCGAAATCAAAAAAGAAAAAATAAGTTTTTGTTCGTCATAAATAAAATAGAATGATAAATCGGGATGTGCGGAGGAAATTATGGACTATACAATTCGGGAAATATCAGACAAAGAATATAAATTGCTCGATGATTTTCTGTATGAGGCTATTTTTGTGCCGGAAGGAATGTCCGCGCCTGCTAAATCAATTATCGATCAACCGGAATTACAGGTATACGTATCCGACTTTGGTAAGAAAAAAGACGATATAGGATTGCTTGCGGAAGCAGATGGCAAAGTTATTGGCGCCGTTTGGGTGCGCGTTATGAACGATTACGGGCATATTGATGATAACACGCCATCCTTCGCCATTTCCTTGTATAATGAATATCGCGGCTTAGGTATAGGAACTGCTTTAATGAAAGAAATGCTTTGTATTTTGAAAAACAGAGGATACAAACAAGCGTCGCTTGCGGTTCAAAAATCAAATTATGCTGTAAGAATGTATATGAAAACCGGATTTGAAATTGTGAACGAAAACGACGAAGAATATATTATGCTTTGTCGCTTTTAAAAACATAGCTCGTGAAACAAAGTTGAAAGGCTGCTTATGGACGAAGTCAAGACGCATAAAAATTTTGTCTTTGCCACCGTAAAAGGCGATTACGGACAAGATATTTTGCCGCTTTACAATTATGCGATGTTGATTGATGCTACGAAAGAGGTCAGAATGCGGCGAGTGAAAAATCGTTCTTTTCAAAAATTTGGGGAACAGAATGTTGCAAGGCGGAGATTTGTTCTAACGGGAGGAACGATTTTTTGATTTGGTAAGCGCCAGACCGGAGAACTATGTTGAAGAATGGGTGAAATCTTTAAGCTGCCCGATTATACGAGCAGACGGCACAAAGTCAGTCGAAGAAAATTTAACTTTTATTATAGAGCGGCTGAGAAAATAATCTTTACTTAGTATATAAAGCTGTTACAAAAATGTGATAGCTTTTTTGCGTTTTATGCCAAAAATCGAATTATGTCGAAAATGGACATTTAGAAGGTTTTTGATAAAATAGCAAGCAAAGCCAAAGAGTACCCTATTGGCGATTTTTGCACAAGCCATACTTCGTATGGAGCGCAAAAATATTTTGGGAACACAATCCCAAGCCCAGTGTAAAATCGCCTTTGGGCGCATTATACAGACCGCCAATAAATTTTTCTGCAATTATGCCGCTGGGCGCGGGTTTGAATTGATGATATAATTTTCTGTAGAATAAATTTTTACGGAGGATTTTATTATGAACTTTATAGAAGAATTATACTATGGAAACATTCGACCAAGCACGCAGGAACACATCTCAACGGAAACATATAAGCAGGCGACAGCCATTATTTCAAGAATAACGGCGCAGCTGCGGGAAACGCTTTCCGATACGGAACGTATTTTATTAGAACGGTTAATCGAAGCTAATAATGATATTATCGGAGAAACGAGTGCGGCTGAATTTCAAGTTGGTTTCGCTTTAGGCGTCCGCATGATGATTGATTGTTTTGCCATGAATATTGATAAAATCACAACAGGTAATGATTAACAAGGAGGATAAAAAATGAATGCTGTAATATACGCTCGCTATAGCAGCGAAAATCAGCGCGAGGAGTCCATTGAAGGGCAGCTTCGCGAGTGTTCGGAGTTCGCAAACAGAAAGGGCTACACGATAGTCAAAACATACGCCGACAGAGCAATCTCCGGCAAGAAAGCCGATAATCGACCGCAGTTTATGCAAATGATAGCCGACAGCAAACAAAAGCTGTTCGACGCGGTAATCGTGTGGAAAATTGACAGATTTTCGCGTGACAAGTACGACAGCGTTTTCTACAAGAACGCGCTGAAAAAGAATGGCGTCAGTGTAATATCAGCTAAAGAACCCATCGACGACACGCCCGAGGGTCAGCTCATGGAAAGCATTTTCGAGGGCTTCTCGGTTTATTACATAAAGGATTTATCGGTAAAGGTCAGCCGCGGTATGACCGAGAATGTTCTCAAAGGCAAATTCAACGGCGGGACGCTTACATTCGGTTACATGATTGATAAAAACAAACATTTTCAACCAAATCCCGATACCGCGCCCGTTGTGCAGGATATTTTTGTAAGATATGCAAGCGGCGAAACGGTTAAGAGTATTTTAAATTCTCTTATCGAAAGCGGGATAAAAAACAAGCACGGCAAGCCGCCTACAATCAATTTTGTTTCCGCCATACTCAAAAACCGCCGCTATATAGGCGAGTATCGTTTTAAGGACACGGTCGTTGAAAACGCGCTGCCGCCGTTGGTAACGCAGGATATTTTCGATAAATGTCAAAAGCGATTGGAAGCGAATAAACGCACTCCGGCACACTTCAAAGATACATCGGACAAGTATATATTGACCGGAAAAATCTTCTGCGGTCACTGCGGCAGCACTATGGCGGGAGTGAGCGGCACAAGCAAGACCGGAGCTAAGCACCGATACTATCACTGCAACCGAGCCAAAAAGAAAAAGCTATGCGATAAAAAGCGCATACGCAAGGATTTGATAGAGAATTTTGTAATCGACTACACCGTAAATCTTCTCAACGATAAATCTCTAATTAATCAGCTTACGGAAACCTGCTACAGCCTGCAAACAAATAAAAACTCAACGCTGCCCGCTATGAACGCACGGCTGAAAGAAATCGAAAAAGAACTTGATAACATTATGACGGCCATCAAGCAAGGCATATACTCGCCGACAATAAAATCCACTCTTGACAGCTTGGAGGAAGAAAAGGCAAATCTCGAATTATCCGTAACAAAAGAACAAATCGAGCGCCCCAAACTGAGCAAGGAGCAAATTCGCCACTGGATCGAAAAATTCCGTTTGATAGACAAAGACGACTTAACCCAGCGTCAGCGGTTGATTGACGTTTTTGTGAACTCAGTTTACGTTTATGATGATAAACTTCTGATTACTTACAACTACAAGGACGGCGATAAATGTATTTCTTATGAGGAAATACAGGAATACATGAATAAAAAGGAAAACTCCGATAGCCTTAACGACTATCAGAGTTCGCCTTTGTCATTATGTGGTACGCGATCAGGGGTTCGAACCCTGGACACCCTGATTAAGAGTCAGGTGCTCTACCAACTGAGCTAATCACGCATATGACGTGCTGTTTCGGCAACGAATAGTATAATACCATACGAAAATGAATTTGTCAACAGTTTTTCAAAAAAATTTTCAAAAAACTTGCCGAGGCGGGAATTGACAAAAACCGCGCTATTTGATATATTAGAGAGTAGCATAAACTATGAGGTGATTGACTTGAGGATTATACTGTTTCTGATAGGTCTTGCCCTGTCTTTGGACGGTCTTTACTGCGGATACATGGGTTCTATGGGCGCGGGCGAGGGAGTTATTGTGGCGTTCGGCGTTATTTTTCTGCTTTGGGCGTCCTTTTACGACGCGTTTCGGGCAAAGAAGTTTCTTAAATTCTTAAAGGGCTTATTTGTGACCGTGCTGTCACTCTGTGTACTGTACTCCTGTTTTGTGTGCGTGATGGGAAGATTTGACAGCGACAAGGGCAACGAGGAATACGTCATCATACTCGGCTCGCCGCTAAAGGACAACGAGCCTACCGACATACTCAAAAGCCGTCTCGACACGGCTGTAAATTACCTTAACGGTCACCCGGGCGTTACGGCGATAGTATCCGGCTCGCGCAGCGGACACAACGCTCTTTCCGAGGCAAGAGCGATGAACAACTATCTTGTGTCCGGCGGCATAGACGACGACCGTATTATGGTTGACGAAAGCGCGTTTAACACGCACGAAACCTTTTTAAACGCAAAGGGCATTGTAAACGACGCAAAAACCGTGTTCATAACGAGTGAATTTCACGTTCTGCGCTCCCTGCAAATGGCTGATATGTGCGGTATTAAAAACGCCGCGCACATAGGCGCTCCGACGCCGCCTGAGCAAATTCCGGCATGCTGCGCGCGGGAAATTCTGGCTGAAATAGCCTCCGTGCGGTACTACCTGTAAACGATACACGCCCGCGCTCTGCGCGGGTTTTTTCGCTTTTTGGGGACCGGATTTGACAACGGCGCAAAAATTTAGTATAATAGTGGGTAAGTCTATAAACAGTAAACAAGCGAGGTTTTAAATATGAAAAAGATAATTTCGGCAATACTTGCCGCAGTTCTTACGCTGTGCGCCGTGCAGATGCCGTCAATGGCGGCGGAAAGCTGGCGCGAGGCGTTTGTGACGCGTATAATGAAGGTCATGTCGTCCGACCCGACGTACAACAACGTCGCGCTCACCGACCTTGACAGCAACGGCATACCCGAGGCGTTCGTCCTCCGCGACGGCGCGGACGGCGGCATAAGCGCGGGATTTACCATGAACGGCAACTCCATTTCGTCAATAGAAATCCCCGGCAACATCATAGGAACGTGTATGTCGGACATTACCGTTTACAACGACAACGGACGTCTCATATTCGTCGGACGCGAGGTGCCGCGCTATTCGTCGGTTATAAACTACTACAAGCTGATATTTGACGGCAAAACGCTTACGGCGCAGAAGATACTCAAATCCTACGTCAATATGTACCCGACCGTTCCGTACAGCGATATGTATGGCAGAGACTTCCTGACGAACGGCTACCCGAACAGAACGAAGATAAAAAACTTTGTGGACAGCTACGACAGCATAAACACGCTTACGGCGACAAACTCAGCCGCGAAATTCATAGTGGACGGCGAAAATGTTGAAATCTCGGGCTATACGGTAAACGACTCGAACTATTATAAAATCCGCGACATAGCCATGATTTTGAGAACGACCGCGTCTCGGTTTGACGTGTCGTGGGACGAGTACCTCGGCGGAATAACGATTTCCCGCGGAGTTAAATATACTATCGTCGGCGGTGAGCTGAGCGGAGAAAGGGAAACGGCTTTGAACGTCAACCAGAGCAGCGCGCCCGTTTACGTGGACGGCGAGGAAAGAGATATGCTTTCCTACAACATAAACGGCAACACCTACTTCAAGATACGTGACATAAGCGATATGGTCGGATTTTCGGTTGACTGGGACGGCGAGCAGCAAGCCGTTATAATCAGAACGGAATAAAATGTATAACATAAGGAAAAAACTGTGGATACTGACGATACTGCTGTTTTCGTCGGCGGCTCTGATTGCGTGGATATTCCCCGCGAATGACGAGTATACGCCCGTCGCGCCGACGGGTGCGGTCACGGCGCAGGCGCAGAATGAAAACGAACCGCTGTTCGGCGGAGACGGAGAACGTTTCGCGGCGCACCGAGGGTACTCCGGCTACGCGCCCGAAAACAGTATTTCGGCGTTTGAATTTGCCGGTAAAATGGGCTTTTGGGGCATAGAAACCGACATTTCCGAAACGAGCGACGGCGCGTTCGTGTGCATACACGACGACACGCTCGACCGCACCACCGACGGCGAGGGAAAGGTTACGGATTTCACGCTCGAAAAACTCAGCGAGTTCAGCATAGACACCGGCAACTATTTAAAACGCACTGAAAACCGCAAAATACCGACGTTCGAGGAATACCTCGACATATGCGGCGAGTACGGCTGCACGGCTGTCGTGGAAATAAAAACGATAAAGAATTACGACGCGTTCCTGTCAATCATTTATGAGCGCGGCATGGACAATAACTGCGTTATAATCGGCGCGGTAAAGGATTTAAAAGAGATACGGTCGCGCGACAGCAAAATACCCGTTCTCAACATCGGCTACTATCCCGAACCCTACACGGACAACATAAAAGCAATCGAAGAAATCGACGGTGAAAAGGGCGTTCTCTACAACTACCCGCAGGTGGATAAAAAGGCTGTAAAGGCAACGCACGACAAGGGCTTGTACTGCGCGGTATGGGCTGTGGACGAGGAGGACGTCGCGGAGGAATATATCGAGGCGGGAGTTGACTTTATCGTCACAAACGAAATTCCCGCACGTCTCGAACATATGGTGAACGAAAACGAATAACAAACCGTAAAAAAAACAAGGATTTCCGAAAAGGAAATCCTTGTTTTGATAATCGGATTAAATTTTAATTTCCGTCCACTTACCCTTTTTAAATCGTATCGTGGCGAATATGTACCGCGCTACCTGGTCGCCGAGAACGCCGAGCCATATGCCGTTTATTCCCCAGCCGAGCGTGTAGCCGCATAAAAGTCCGACGAAGGTACGGATAATCGTCACGCTTATCGTACTCGCGACGGCGGTGTAAAGCGTGTCGCCCGCGCCGCGCAGACAGCCCATGTAGATTACCTGCCGTATCTGGAACAGCACCGTCACGATTATGATATACATGATACCGATGCCGATCGAGATGATTTCCTCCTCCTTAAAGAACATACTCATCAAGAGACGCGCTCCGAAGAAGTACAGCACGGCGAGTACCACCGAAATTATACCGCCTATCATCTGGCACACGCTGCCGTATTCCTTCGCCTTGTCGGGTTTTTTCTCGCCGAGACTTCGACCGATAAGCGCGACCGCAGCCGCCTGCAAGCCGTCGCCGAACGAGAACGACAGACCCATTATGTTCATGCTGACCTGATGCGCAGCCATAGCCGCGTTACCCTGTTTCGCAGCCATTATAGCCGTCGCCATAAAGCCGACACGCATAAGTATCTGCTCGAAGAACACGCTGTAGCCGACGTGTACGATATTTTTGAGCGCCCTCATAGTAGGGCGTATTTTTTCCTTTATTATGTATGGTATCGACACAAATCCCGACGGTTTCATTATGGAAATAATACTCATTATGCACGACACGACCGTGCCGAGTACCGTCGCGAGAGCCGCGCCCATTATGCCGAGCGCGGGGAAACCGCAGTGTCCGTTTATCAGGAAAAAGTTAAAGATTATGTTTATCGTGTTCGAGGTTATGTTTGTGCGCATCGTTATGCGCGTGTTGCCGACGCCGCGCTGCGCGCTGTTTATACCCATCTGCACGCAGTTGAATATCATACCGCCCATTATTATGCGGTAGTAAAGCACTGCGCTGTCATGCGTTTCGGGCGTAGAGCCGCAGAAGGTCATTATCGCCGGCGCGAAAATGCACAGTCCCACGCCGAGAATGACCGACAAAAATACGATTACCGCAAGCGACGTGTACAGAACCGAGTTTGCGCTTTTTTTGTCGTTCTCGCCGAAACGCCGCGCCACGAGCGCGGAAATCGACACGTTCAGCGCGATAAACACCGACAGACCCATAAATTTCGGCTGCGCCGTCAGTCCGACAGCCGCGACGGCGTTCGCGCCCAGCGAGCTTACCATCAGCGAGTCCACAAGTCCGGCAAACGCGATAAAAAAAGACTCAATCATCGCCGGTACAGCCATGTTGAGCGATGATTTTATCATGCGTTTATTGTATTTCATCATATATAACACTTCCCCAATCTATTCGTCCTCATATTCGGATTTTAAAATGTCAATACAATTTTTTATATCTCCGAAACTGTAACCGCGGTACAAGAAATATCTGATACATTTGTCCGCGTTCTTCCTGTCAAAATCACCTTTCAGCTTTTTCTCCACGAGCGGCATCAGCGTTTCCGTCTCGTCATCGTCAAGTTCTCCTACCGCCTCCTCGATATATTCCGCATCTATGCCCTTCGAGTACAGCTCCTGCCTTATCCTGCGCAAACCGTACTTTTTGAGGTTTTTTAAGTCACGCGCCTTTGTGAGCGCGTACTGCCTGTCGTTTACAAAGCCGTATTCGCGGCAGAAGTTCATTACCGTCTCAATATCCTCTTCACGCGCTCCCGCGATTTTCAGCTTATCCGCAAGTTCCTTCTCGCTGTGGGCGCGGTACTCCAAAAGCCTTAACGCCTTATCCTTCGTTTCCTCGTAGGTAAACTCTTTTTTCTCGTATCTTCCTTTTCTCATTTCAATTCAAAATAGCCGAACAGCCTGCCTATATCCAGTCCGCCCACAACCTTATCCTTATATTTTTCACGAAGATGCTCGTAACCCAGCACCATCTGTTCGGAGCGTATGCCGTAGCTTAAAGACATATACGCCTCGATATACGCCGACAGGTGGTCGCAGCAGCGCACAAGCTGACCGTCCATCGGGTTATACTTATCCTCGTTGTATTTTTCGTTTATAATATCCGTCGTCGTGATTTCCAAATCACCGTCGTTTATTACCTTTGAGTCAAACTCGTTTTCGGTGTAGTATTCTATATCCCTGTGCCACTCGGGCGGCAGCAGCGGATATATAATCTTACGCATCTGCTCGTCCTCGATTTCGCTTATGAGACTGTCGAGACCTTTAACGCTGTTCTTAACGGGCGACACAATATCGCGCGTCAAAACCTCCGGCAAATCGTGGAAAAGTCCGGTGAAAAAGTTGTTTTGAAGCCGTTTCGGGCAGGGATCTTTAAGCTCCAGCGTCACAAAGTACGACAGTATCGCCACGACGAGCATATGACCCATTACGAACGTCTGCGGCATCCTCTCGGCTTTCGCCCACCGCTGCTGGTAGCGCAGCTTGCCGATAAGCGATAAAAACTGCTGCAGATACTCGCTGCCCGCAAAGTACCGAAAACCCGCGAACGTGTCGCACGCGGCAAGTCCCTGCGCCATTTCATTCTTGACCTGCTCTATGCCGAACGTCTCGCCGTTCATCGGGTAGATTATCTTAAATTCCCAGTTGCTCGCGTGGTAGTGCGCCGCCTTCAGGATTTTCTTTTCGAGCGCGGAGTAGTCCTTGTCGGAATAATATCTCTCCATACGCTCAAAAAACCCGCCGCCTATCTCACGCATACCGTCCTCAAGCTGCGACAGCACCCAGCGGTCTATCTGATAACCCTTTTCCTCAACAAGCTTGTGGTATATCGGCGGCTTTATGTCGGTCATTACAATTCTGTGGAAAAACTCGAATATGCCGCCTTCGATAAGGCGTACCATATCCACGCCCTCACCCTCGCACCTCGCGAGAACGTAGGCGTAGAACATCTTGTGCGCCTGCTTGTCAAGTTCGGTAAAGCCCGTCCACGGGCGGATATGGTCGTTCCACCTCTGTATCGACGCCGCCTCGTACATGAGCGTTATAAGAGATTTTTTTATCATGGCTTTCACCTCTGAAAAAATTTATTACTCTCTCGTTACCTTGTAGCCGTTCTTTTCAAGCGTTTTTACTACTCTTTCTCCGTGCTCGCGTCCGCCGACGTCGCACGCGATGTGTATTATAACCTCGTTCGGGTCGAGGTCGGGACTCAATCTGTCGTACTGCACCATTACTATATTCGCGTTTTCCTTCGCGAGAATGTCGGAAAGGTGTCCGAGACTGCCCGGTATGTCAAGAAGCGTCGCCGCGAATTTAAGCTTTCTCTCGCGCGACATAAGACCGAGTTCGATTATCCTGTTTACGAAACTTACGTCTATGTTGCCGCCCGACAGCACGCACACGACCTTTTTGCCTTTAACGTCTATCTTGTTGTTCAGCACGGCGGCGAGCGTCGTCGCGCCTGCGGGTTCGACCATTTGCTTTGTTCTTTCCAAAAGCAGCAGTATAGCCTCGGAAATTTCCGCGTCGCTTACCGTCACAACATCGTCGGCGTACCTGTTTATTATCTCCATCGTCTTGTCGCCCGGGGCTTTTACCGCTATGCCGTCGGCAATCGTCGCGGCGGTGTCGGTGACGATTTTCTTCTTTTGCTTAAACGATTTGCATATCGCGGGCGCGCCCTCCGCCTGTACGCCGATTATCTGCACGCGCGGATTTATCTGCTTGATGCACGCCGCGACTCCGGCTAAAAGTCCGCCGCCGCCCGCAGGCACAAGCACCATATCTACCGTCGGCAAATCTTCGAGTATCTCTATACCTATCGTACCCTGACCCGCCATTACCTCCAAATCGTCAAACGGATGGAGGAACGTCGCGCCCTCTTTTTCGGCGATTTCGACGGCTTTGTTGTAAGCGTCGTCGTAGCAGTCGCCGTGCAGTACCACCTTCGCGCCGTAGCCCTCGGTCGCGCTGACCTTCGCAATAGGCGTTGACTTCGGCATTACGATTGTCGCGGGTATCGAGTGTACGTGCGACGCGTACGCCACGCCCTGCGCGTGGTTACCCGCCGACGACGCGACAGCCGACTTTATCTCGCCCCTTTCAACGAGCGCCGCTATTTTATTTGATGCTCCTCTTATTTTGAACGAGCCTGTTTTCTGCTGATTTTCGTATTTTAAATACACGTCCGCGCCCGTCATGCGCGAGAACGTCTCCGATTGCTCTATCGACGTTCTGTGTATCGTCGGCGCGAGCCTTGCCGCCGCTTTTTCGATTTCCTTGAGTTCTAAATCCATTATGTACATTCCTTTCGTTTTTATCCTAAGTTATTATTATATAACAAAAAATTGCTTTTTTCAATAGTAACCGAGGATTTTGTTGCGAGCCTCCCTTGTTAAAGGGAGGTGAATGACGCTTTAGCGTCATAGGCATAGAGCTTTGCTCGTATGCCGTAGCAAAAGGGACCGCCGAAGGCGGTGGAGGGATTCATTGTAAAAACGAAAAAGAATCCCCCAGTCATGCTACGCATGACAGCCCCCTTTGACAAGGGGGCCTTTCTTTTGTAGGGGCGACCCTTGCGGTCGCCCGCCGTGACACAGAACGGGCGACCGCAAGGGTCGCCCCTACGCCGTCTATCGACCGAACCGTATCACCCCATTAACCCCTTCATCCTCAGCACATGTTTTACGGCGTTATCGAGCGTTTCCATGGAAACCGCGCCGCTTTGCACGCCTTCGAGCAGCTGACTGTACGCGCCGTTATAATCGGTAACAATGAGCAAATCATTACCGGCGTTCACCGCCCTGATATACACATTCTCAATATCCTTCACCGCGCCCATATCAATATCGTCGGTCATTATAACGCCGTCAAAGCCGAGCTCGCCGCGCAGTATATCATGCACCGACGGCGACAGCGACGCGGGGTTTTCACTGTCCAATCCCTCAACTATATTATGCGACACAAGCACGCAGCTTGTACCCGCGTCGATACCCGCCTTAAACGGAAGAAAATCCGTCTCTCTTATCTCGTCACCGCTTTTTGAGTTGCGCACCTCGCCCTTGTGGCTGTCGCCCGTGACCTCGCCGTAGCCGGGGAAATGTTTTAACACGCTGTAAATACCCGTTTCACGCATTGCCGCCACCGTCTTTGAAATAAACTCCGCCGTTTCCTCATATCCCTTACCGAAACTGCGGTCGTAAATATACGTTTCGGGGTTCGTCGAAACGTCCGCGACGGGCGCGAGGTTCATATTAACGCCGAGACTTAAAAGCAGCTCCGACTTCTCCGTCGCGTTTTCCACCACAGCGTCCATACCGCCCTCGGCATAAATCTCCTGCGGCGACTTGTACTTTTCGGGCGCGAGGTTCGGGTTCGAGCTTACGCGCACGACCGTGCCGCCCTCCTCGTCCGCGCCGATTACGAGCGGTATATCGCTCATCGACTGTAAATTATCCGTTTTCGCTATCACCTCGTCGCGCGTAAGACCCTCAAAGTCGCGCCCAAACATCAGAACACCGCCCGGCTTTAACGCCATAAGACCTTCAAGCTCGCTCTGTTCGGGGTAACGCACGAACAAAATCTGTCCGACCTTTTCCTCGACCGTCATTGTGTCGAGCAGCGTCGGCTCCGGCGTGGGTTCGGACGTTACGACCGCCGTCGGTTCGGGCGCGGGTTCGGGCGTTTGCGGCGCACTGCCGCACGATACGAGCGACAGACACATTAACGCCATACCTATAACAGATGTGATTTTCATAACTAATTCCTCCCTTTATTCGTACATTCCATAACATACTGCTCCAGCGCGTCCCATTCGCCGACGCGTCCCTCTTTCACCGCGAGGTCTATCTCCGCGACGCGCTTTACCATCCACCTGAGCGCGTCAGCGTCAAATCCGCGCGCACTGTCGATGTATTTTCTTCCTATATATGGTCCCGTGCCGAGCGCGGCGATTATCTCGTTTTGCGGCGCGTCGCCCATCACCTTTACGCGCAAAAGCTTTTCAAAGTTCGACAGCATGAGATACAGCGTGCCGAACGCGCTGTCGTTCAGGGTTTTCATACCGCCGAGAACCGACATCGCCCTTGCCGCGTTACCCGTCATAATCGCGTCCGTAAGCTCAAACGCCACGACCTGCATCGACTTTGAAACGACGCGCTCTATATCCGAGCGCAGAATTTCACCGCCGCAGTACTCGAACAGCTTGTTAAGCTCGTTGTTTAAATTATTAAGTCCGGGGTCGCACAGCGTTACGAGATAGTACGCGTTTTCCTTTGACATTTTCACCTTCCTGTCAAGACACTGCTTTACGACCCACGTCACAAGATCGGCTTCGCTGAGATAATTAAACTCGACAGCCGTACCCGCCTTTGCCGCAGCCTTGTACAGCACGCCGCGCTTGTCCACAGCCGTCTCGTCGAATATTACCACCGTGTCGTCCGAAATACGCTTTAATTTCTCCGTCCAGAACTCCTTCTTCTCCTCGGGCGTCGCCGCGTCCTCCTTGTCCTTGCGGCTCGGCTTGAATATACCGCTGTTTTTTATGTGTATCAGCTTTTTGTCGGTCATCATCGGAAACGACTCCCACGCGTCGTCATACTCCGACAGCGGTATGTCCGCGCCTTCAAGCTTTATCCTGTTAAACTCGGGGAAACCGCCGTCCGGCACCATGTCCGCGACGCGCCCCACATACGTTTCGCGCAGATATTCCTCCTCGCCGAAAAAAAGGTAAAGCGGCGACAGCCTACCCTCTTTAAGCTGCTTTTTCAGATTTATCAAATCATCGTTCGTTTTTCTCTTATACGCCATCTCTATTCCTTCCTCGCAAATGTTTCCGCGGAAATTTTACCGCCTTTCGAAATATTAAAACGCACGTCTCCGTCATAGTCGGTGCGGTACACAATACTGCCGCGCAGCTTTTCGAGCGTTTCGTCAGCGGGCAGGTAATACGTGTTGTTTTCGCCCACGCTTATAACGCTGTACTCGGGAGCAGCCGCCTTGATCCATTCGTCCGACGACGAGGTACGCGAACCGTGATGCGCGACCTTCAATATATCCGTTTTCGGGTCAAAACCGATTTCCAGAAGATTTTTCTCGCCGAACGTCGTCATATCGCCGGTAAACAAAATATCGCGCCCGCCGTACGACACCTTGTACACGTATGTCGTGTCGTTTTCGTCGTCGCTTATGCCCGTTTTACGCGCGGGCTTTATGACGCGTATCGTCATACCGTTATTATACCTCAAAACGGTATCGTCTTGCAAGTAGTGAATTTTCGTACCCTTCTCTTTAGCCGCCGTCTCGATTGCCGTCCTCCAGTCGCTCCCCTCCATATTGTCGGGCATGAACACATTCTTTACGCGCAGATTGTTTATCGCGGCGATTATACCCTGCACGTGATCCTGATGATAATGGCTCACAAACGCGCTGTCGATAACCGTGATGTTCTCGTTCCTCAAATATTCCAGAAACAGCTTTTCGCCGGGGTCGTAGTCGGAGTACGCGTTGCCCCCTCCGCCGTCTATGAGAACGTTAAAGCGGTACGGCGCACATATTATCGCGCCGTCGCCCTGACCGACGTTTACAAACGTCATCTCTAAGGAGTTAAACCGTCCGACCTCTCTTATCCCGACCGACACGCACAGCGCGGCAGCAGTGAACAGCGCAGCGAACATCTGCGCTTTCTTCCTTTTTATATGCTTTACAGCCGCGCAAAGCAGCAAAAGGTATATCAAAAATCCCAAAACCGACGGTTTTACGAGCGAGAACCGCATAAAACCGATTTTGTCTGTCCACACGGGAATACTTTTAAGCAAATACGCCATAGCCGTTACAGCGTGTCCCACAACGGGAGCGCTGCCGAATATTGCCAAAAGCGGCACAAATACGGGCGACAGCACGAGTATCACGCCCACGCAGAATATCATCGCAAACGAAACGAATATCGAGTAAAACGACACGCCGTTCCAGAAATACGCGCTTATCGGTATAAGTCCGACCGAGCATATCACGCCGACCGCGACCATTCTGCGTATAAATCGCGGTTTTACGCGCATAAATTGCTTTTCAACGCTGTCGTAAAAATAATGTATCAGAACGCTCGACATCATCGACATCACAAATCCCGCGTCAAAATACATCAGCGGATTTATAATGCCTATGATTATCGCGGTCATGCCGATAACGTCGAGGTAGTACACGTAGCCGCTGCGGCGTTTCAGTACGATAAACAGCGCGAGCATTATGCTCAGTTTAACCGCCGTAATCGTTCCGAAATTAAACATCGCATATATAATAAGTAAAATCACCGTCGCCGCGTCACGCTTTTTCTTACCGAGAAAGCCGAGTACGGCGGTGATAATTGTCATAAACATCATTATATGCAGATACGCGGGATAATAAAACCTTTTAAGCCCCGTCCTGTCGAGCGCAGCGTCAAGTTCCTCGGAAAATTCCTTTTTGTTGCCCGTAAGAACCGCCTTCAGCACAGCCGCGTAGTCGCCGCCGTACCGCCTGTCCACCGCGTCCGACACGAAACATTTTACGTACAGTCCGAGCGAGTACGGCGAAAAATCGCGTATCTCGTACGGCGCGGACACCGCCGCGGATGAATATACCCTAAAGAATATGCCTCGGCTTTTATAATACCTCGCGTAATCAAAACCGTTCTCGTTCATTTTAACGGGCAGATTTTTTATTATGCCGCCAAAGCTTACAGTATCGCCGTATTCAAATTCCGACGGTGTTGTTAAGAGCAGCTTGCCGTCCGCGTCAACGCTCCCGCCCGCGTAACTCACCTCGCCCACCGTCACGACGTAACGGTGGTTTTCACCCGCGTCGGTCGGCATCTCCGACACGCGCCCCGTCACCGTCACGTACCTGTCCACGTAATCGCTCAAAACAAGTCTGTCGGTATCGGCGGCAAAACGGCACAGACACACTCCGACGCAGAACGCGAACGCCGTTAACAAAATTTTTGTGTTAAATCCACGTTTAAAAATCGCTTTTATTGTCAATACCAATATAAGGGACAAAAGGAAAATTACCGCAAACGGGGTCGGTATTCTGCCGCTGAGATATATACCCGCCGCGAAAACCGCCGCAACTCTTATATATTCTATCACACACTTTGCCCCTTCCGCACGTCCTCGTCTTAATTCTACCACAACGGATATTACAAGGCAATTTTGTAAAACGCTTTTGTAATATTTGTAACGTGTATGTAACATAACATCGAGGCTGCAGCCTGATAAAGTATGTAATTTCGTATACTTTTTGCCGAATATGACAAATCTTTCGCACGTGTTATGTGAATATTGCATAAAAAATACCCCGTTTTTTATTGCAAAAGTCACATTAAGATTACGTTTTTATTACAAAATAAAGACGTTCGGATTAAAAAAGTATTGACAAGCGGTAATAAATGGTGTATAATGCGTTTTGTAATGTTTTGGTAACAATCCGGTAATCAAAACGAAATTTTGGTAAAGATTTGGAAACAAACTTTGCTTTAATTATTTAGGAGGTTATATTTTATGAGGAACTTTAAACATTCGATTATCGCCGCATTGGCGATTGCGATGATAAGTTCGCTTACCGCGGCGCAGTTCGCGGACATGAAAGACAGCAAAACGGAACGTGAACAGAGAATTAACGCCGCTGCGGCGTCGGACAGTATAACGATTGCCGAAAAGGAACTTGACGGCGCGGCGAAGGGCAGCGCGGAGCTGACAACCGAAGAAGACGCGGACGGCGCGCTTGACAAAGCGACCGACAGCGAAATCGCTGCTAAAAGCTTTCTCCCCATCGCGTACGTTATATCATCGGAAAGCGAAGTGGGCGTAATGGCTATGCCGTCCGACGATGCGGAAACGGTAGGCAGCGTAAGCGTGGGTACGGAGGTTCAAATCACGGAAAGTTCCGAGGGCTGGTACAAAATAGTTGACAACAGCGGCTTGGCGGGATATGTAAAGAGCGCATTCGTAACGCAGAACAGTTCCGCCGCGAATGAGGCGAAAATGGGCGTTGACAACTACAAAATCGCGCAGGTTCATGTAAACGGAGGCTCCGTAAGAGTAAGAGCCGCCGCAAGTACCGACAGCGACATATTGGACGAGCTTGAAGACGGCAGATACGCCTATATACTGGGCGGCGAAAACGACTTTATAAAAATCTGCTACAGCGACGAATACAAAGAGGGCTACGTAATAAACACAGCGCTCGAATTTGTCGGCGAGTGGGAGGACAAGGACGAACTCCGCGCAAAGCAGCAGGAAGTAAAGGCGGCGAAAGAAGAGGCGGCGAGAGTCGAGGCAATAGCGCGTCAAAACGCGCAGGCCGCCGGTGTGCCGAATGCCGTTACGGCGTCCGCGCCGAGCGGCACGGGTCAGGCTATCGTAAACACAGCCATGCAGTACCTCGGCGTACCCTACGTATGGGGCGGAACATCGCCGTCGGGTTTTGACTGCTCGGGACTTGTGCAGTACGTGTGCAGCAAAAACGGCATCAGCATTGCCCGCGTCGCGGCTGACCAGAGAAACTGCGGCTCATACGTAAGCCGTGAAAACCTTCAGCCCGGCGACCTCGTATTCTTCGCAAAGGGCGGCAATATTCACCACGTGGGCATTTACATCGGCGACGGCAACATGATACACGCGCCTCAGACGGGCGACGTCGTAAAGGTATCGTCGATCAACACCGAATACCGCATAGCGCAGTACGCGGGCGCGGTAAGAGTTTACTAAAAAATCCTCCCTTTTTTAAGGGGTTGGGCGGCATTATTTGCCGCCCTTTTTCTTTTGCTCGGATTTATTGTATTGAAAACACGTAAAAAATATGGTAAAATTACGTTAGGATAATTTTGTATTTAAACGGAGTAACGTAAAATGGAACAGAAGGATTTAAAGAAATTGCTTAAAGACGTAGCGGCGGGCAAGGTCGATATTGACAGCGCGATGCTCAAATTACGGCTCGAACCGTTCGAGGATTTGGGTTTCGCGAAGGTCGATTACCACCGCGGCATACGTCAGGGCGCGGCTGAGGTGATATACGGCGCGGGCAAAACGCCGGAGCAGATCGTAAAAATAGCCGAAAAGCTGCATGACGGCGGGCAGAAAACGGTGCTTATCACGCGTATGAGCACGCAGGCTGCGCAGTACGCAAAGGACAAGCTGCCGCTTACGTATTACGACATGGGCAGTATCGGAATAGTCGGCGATATGCCCGAACCCGACACAAAATCGACCATAGTCGTCGCAAGCGGCGGCACAAGCGATATGCCCGTCGCGGAGGAAGCGGCTCTCACAGCCGAGGCTCTCGGCAGCCGCGTCACACGGCTTTACGACGTGGGCGTATCGGGTCTGCACAGGCTGCTGTCGCACGCCGAGGATATTATGAACGCGAAGGTAATCGTTGCCGTCGCGGGTATGGAGGGTGCGCTCGCGAGCGTGATAGGCGGACTTGCCGACTGCCCCGTCATAGCCGTACCCACAAGCGTAGGCTACGGCGCGTCCTTCGGCGGACTTTCCGCGCTCCTTTCAATGCTCAACTCGTGCGCCAGCGGCGTGAGCGTTGTCAACATAGACAACGGATTCGGCGCGGGCTACCTCGCCAACATGATAAACCGCATAGGCGAACAGTGACACAAAAAATACGGCGCGTGTGCGCCGTATTTTTTATTCAACCTCTTCCATTTCCTCAAACTCCTCGGGGTTCGGTTCTTCAAATTCCCGATCCGTTTCGGTTTCCCCGTCCTTACGCCGCGACTTTTTCTTTATAAACGCTATGGCGGCTATAAACGCCCCGCCGAGCAGCAGCAAAATTATTATACTCACCGCCGTGGGACTGTTTTTGCCGTATCTGACGGACACGGTGTTATCCGCGCCTTTAAGCTTGAAAACAACGTACCTGCCGCGATAGCCGACGTTTATTTCCTCATTTACACCGTTCGTAAGACGCGATACGGAGACCTTATCCCTATTTTCGTTAATAAGACGCAGCGTTACCTCGTCGTCCTCGCCAATATCCGTTCCCGTAAGCGTTATATCGTACACCTTTTCCTTGTCCCGCGCGTCCGTATCGGTTTTCTCCGTAACGGACAGTTCCGCCTTATCCGTAAAGTTACCCTCCGCGAGCGCGACGGCAAGCTTACCGTCCTTTTTCTCCTTGCTCGCGAGAACGGTAATATACGGATTGTACTCGCATATTACGTCTATATTCTCCGTAACCGTATCCGCCTGCACGGGCTGCCACGTGCCGAAACAGCCCTCCTTTTCGGGAATGTCGGGATAAACTATCCTGTCGGTCGGCTCTCCGTATTGAACCTCCTGCGTGCCGACCGTCTTACCGTCCGCGATAAACGTCACGGTAAAGCTTAAAAATCTCGACGGTACACCCTCGCGGTTTTTCAGGTCATCGAACGCAACGCTTTCCGCCTTACCGCTGTAGCTTACGCCGTCAACAGCTCCCGTGCCGCTGTCCACGTAAAGGTTCTGCAAAAGCTTATCCCTGTTCTCCGCAAAGCCGCACACCGCGCCGATATTTTCGTCGCCCTCCACCGTGACAATGGAACAGCAGCCGCTCAAAACGTTCGCGTGTCCGGCTATACCGCCGACGTACCGCTTACCCGTGAGCGCACTCTTCGCGTAGCTTTTGCGGACTGACGAGTCGCTGCGGCCCGCTATACCGCCGACAAAGCTGCCGTTTGTACTCTCCGCGTTACCGTAATTTTCGCATTTGTACACGGTTCCTATCTCCGCGAGTCCGACCAGTCCTCCCGCGCAATCCTTTTTTCCGATGACCTTGCCTTCATTTATACACCCCTGAAGTACCGCCTTCGTCTCGTACGCGAAATGCAGCGTGGTCGGTTTTTCTATATCGTCCTCGGGGTCTTTCGCGTACTCTATCGCCATAGCGCCCGCGACTCCGCCCGTGTTACGGTCCGCGTCAACCTCGCCCGAATTTACGCACTCGGCGATTTTACCCTGCTTTGTACCCTCTATATCCTCGTCCGACACATCGCGGAATATATCCGTAATGTCTCCGCTGTTTTCCAAATTTTCTATCTCGCTGCTCATAAGATTTAAGATAACGCTAAGCTGCTCGTCTATCGCGGATATGTCGCCCGTTACCTTATTCTTTTTATCCGAAACGGTGTTTTGCAGCTTGTCGATTTCATTCTGCATATTTGATTTAAGGTTATCGATTTCGCTCGATATGCCGTTTAAGGAATTAAACACGTTCTCGCTCGCCTCGCGGAACTCGTCGCCGAGCTTAACAAATTCGAGTTTATCACCGTTTGACAAATCCGTGAGTATATTTTTAAAATTGCCGGTCGCCGTCGTAATATCGTCCGCGGCATAGCGCAGCATATCTATTGAACTCGTCAAATCGTCCTTCGTATCCTTAATTTCGTTTTCGGCGTTTTCGATGTCGCCGCCCGCATCACCGCCTGATATTTTGTCAACAGCCGCTTTCATGTTATCGATACCCTGCGATATTTCACTCATCGCGCCGCCCATACTGTCGAGAGAATGAGCCATTGTGTTCGCAGCGTTGTGCAGGTCGACAAAATCTATCTCGACATTGTCGAGTATGGCGCTTAAATTTTGATGGATTGTCTGCTCTGCGGCGATTACGACTGCGTTGTTTTCGCGTATTTTCCTTATATTTTCGCGCACCTCGCTCATATCCGTAGCCAGTATCGGCTTTTTAAGCTGCTCCTCGATAGCCTCGAGAGACGCTTGAATATCCTGCCTTACGGCAGCCATATCATTTACCGCCCCAACGATCTGCGACACCGCGTCGCGCACCTGCGTCTGATCGTTTACCGTAAACGCGTCGTCGAGGTACGCGCTCGCGTCCGAGGCGCGTCTCGCTGCGTCCTGCATTTTCTTCGCCGCGTCGGACATATCTTTAAGCGACGCGCTTATATCGTCCGCGCCGCCGCTCATGTCGGGAAAATTGAGACTTAAATCATCAAGCGACGCCGACGCCGCGTCAAGCGCGTTACCGAGATTTATTCCGCCACTCTCCAGACCCGCGAAAACATCGGTAAGATTATCCATCGTATTTGAAACAATTGCGGACTGCGCGTTTATCTCGCTGAGATTATCGTCTATAAAATCGGTTCCCCGGTTAATAAGGATCTCCGTATTATCCCTCGCCGTTTTCGCGTAACCCGAAATTTCCGTGAAACTTACCCTCGTGTCGCTTTCAAGACCGTCGGTAACTGCGAGCATATCGGACATCATCTTGTGCAGCTTGTCAAACTCGCCGCGTATATTGTCCATATCGTTTTCCGCCGCGCTCAAAAGGATATACGGCTCAGCCTGACCGACAATACCGCCTACGTCCTTTCTGCCCTGCACAAAGCCCTTGTTTTTACAGCCGAGAATATACCCCGACTGTCTGCCTGCGATACCGCCGACGTTGTAGCCTATATGCTCGTAACCTATATCGGCGTTGTTCGTGCAGCCCTGCACGATACCCGTCGTATAACCGACAATACCGCCCGTGTCGGTATGTCCGAGAATACTTTCCTCCTCGTTCTCCTCCTGTTCCTCGCGGTAACTCTCCACAAACGCGCCCGCGTCAACGTCAAGCGCGGTCGTTACGTCCTTCTTCTTTTCCTCGTACACCGTGTTGACCTGCGCGTTGTTCACGCAGTCCGACAGAAAGCCGCTGTTTTTACCGACTATGCCGCCGACGGAATTTTCACCCGACACAATACCCGCCGAAGAACAGGATATTATACGTCCGCTGTCGGTGTTCATGCCCGCGACGCCGCCTATGACGTTCTCACCCTTTACCGTGCCGTCAAAGGCGCACCGTTCTATATTTCCCGAATTTTCACCGACAACGCCGCCCGCGCTGCTTTTCGAGCCGTCCGGCGTTATATCGGCTTTAACGTTGAGGTCGGCGACCTTCGCGCCCTCCTGCACGTAACGGAACACACCCATATACGACCCGCTGCGCGCGACGCTTATGCCGGAAAGCGTGTAGCCGTTACCGTTAAACACGCCGCCGAACGTCGGCACGGGCGTAAAATACGCGCCCGTAAAATCAATATCGCCCGTGAGATTGACCGTCTTACCGCGCGACCACGAATCGAGCGTGCAGTTTTTCGCGAGAGACTCCCAGTCCTCCCTGCTCGCTATGTTCACGACCGTGTTGTCGGCGCGGACGGGCGGCACGGCGGCGCACACCGCGCTCATTGTGACGGCGGCTGTTATAAGACACGCAATTCCTTTACGTTTCATCTTCTCCGCCTCCCGTCATAATACGCTCCCTCATGTCCTTTCTGATGTCTTTCAGATTAAACGAGGTCTTTTCTATAATAAAGTCGCCCAAAATCAATAGCTGCGGCAAAATACCCATTACGAGCGCGATTGAAATAATCGTACCCCTTCCGAGCGTAATACCTATCGCCGAAATCGCGGGGTCGGACGACAAAAGACCTATCGCCAGACCCGCCGCCGCAAGGATTGTACCCGACGTGAATATCGTCGGAAACGCGAGACCGAGCGACTTCTTTATCGCGTCGTATTTGCTCATCTGACGCCGAAACTCCGTGTATCGGTTCGTAATAACTATCGCGTAGTCTATATTCGCGCCCATCTGAATGGAACTTACGACGAGGTAGCCCATAAAGAATATCGGCGAATTTTCCAGCGTCGGGAACGAGAAGTTTATCCATATACTTCCCTGTATTACGAGTATCAGTATAAGCGGCAGACCGGCCGACTGGAACGTGAAGAACAGTACGATAAGTACGAACAGTATAGACAAAATCGTGATCATAAGATTATCCCTCACGAACGCCGTCGAGAGGTCGTAATCGCTCGTCGAGTTACCCGCCAAAAGCACGTCCTCGCCGTAATATTTCTTCGCCGTGTCGCGCGCCGTATTTAAAAACTCGAACGTTTCCTCGCTCTCTTCGGGAATGTTAAGGTTCATGACGAGACGCGTATGCGTCATGCTTTGGAGTTGCTCCTTGCCGTCCTCAAGCTTGTCGTGCAGCTCGTTTATTTTGTCCTGCGTTTCCGCGTCGGGCGATACGTACCCGTCCTCCGTCACCTTGTACACAAAGTCGAACAAATCTATAAGCGAAATTTTATACGTGTCGATGCCGCCGACGATCCTGCCGTAATTTTCCTCCTCGGCGGCGTACGCGGAGTACACGAGCTGCACGAGTTCTATATCCATATCGGTAAGCTCCGAAAACTGACGCGGCGTGAGCATATCCCCGACCGAATACCCGTCCATCGCCTCGACGGACGCGAGAGCAGTCACCGAGTCTACCTCAGGATAATTTTCAAGTTCCTTTGTGAGCAGCTGCTCCTTCTCATAATCTCCCGACGGCACGATTACCGCAAGCACGTTCGTCTTAGAGAACGTGCGGTCTATCGTTTCCTGCGCTATCTGCGACTCGTTCTTCGTAAACGTCGTAAGATTGGTATAG
The DNA here is from genome assembly GCA_947631235.1 of uncultured Clostridia bacterium. Classification (GTDB taxonomy): domain Bacteria; phylum Bacillota; class Clostridia; order UBA1381; family UBA1381; genus Hominilimicola. The sequence goes on from CANRKO010000006.1 coordinate 22,614, forward strand.
CTGTACGCGTACGGACAGTTGTTTGAAAGGAAAAACGCCCCAACTATAACAGCCGCGAAAATAAACGGCGTTATATGTCTAAGCTTTACCACACCGTTGCTCCACTTCGTAATTTCCGGCACGAAATTTTTGTGGTGCGTCTTGTCGATAAGACCGGAGAACGACAGCAAAAGCCCCGGCATAAGCGTAAACACCGTTAAAATACTTATGATAATAGCCTTGATAAGCACGATACTCATGTCAAAGCCAATCTTAAACTGCATAAAACTCATCGCCAAAAGACCCGACAGAGTTGTGAGACAACTGCTGGAAATTTCGGGGATAGCCTTGCACAGTGCGGTAATAACAGCCTCGCGCGGCTCCATGTTTTGACGTTCCTCTATGTATCTGTGACAAAGAATGATCGCGTAGTCTATCGCAAGCGCAAGCTGCAATACGATCGCGATTGAATTTGAAATAAACGATATTGTGCCGAACATATAGTTCGTGCCTTTGTTAAGAATAGCCGCCACTCCAAACGTCAGAATAAGCACAGGTATTTCCATATAAGTGCGCGACGAAATAAGCAGCACGACAACGATAATCACGCAGGCAATGAGCATAACAAGGTTCATTTCCTTCGCGATTGTATCGGCTTTCGTGTCGCCGAGTTCCGCCGATATGTACACGTCGTAATCGGCTGTTTTTTCTTTTATTTCATCAAGAGCCGTCTCGCATATCTCGTCCTGCGCCTCGCCCGTAAACGTCACGGAATAGAGAGCCGCGCCGTCCGCATAATGCGCCGTCGTGTCGTCGAACGCGATCTCCTTTACGCCGTCTGTGTCCTCTAACTCGCGCAGCAACTCCTCCGCGTCGGAGTACGATATGTTGTCCACCATTACCTCGGCGGTCGCGTAAGTTATAAACTCCTCGTCCATGAGGGTAACGCCCTTACGCGTTTCCGTTTCTTCGGACAGGTAATCGGTGATATTGTTGTTGACCTTTACCCAGCCCGACGAAAACAGGCTGAATATTATAAGCAGTATGTATATTAAATAAAACGCCTTACGCCGATCCACGATAAGACCGGCGGCTTTTTCAAGCGGCGACGATTTCCCGCCATTGTTAGCCATGATGCGCCTCCGAAATTTTTATTGTCAAAATCGTTACCTATCATTGTACCACAAAACTTCGGAAAAATCAATACATATACAACTATCGCGCAATTTTCTCCGACTTGCCGCAGCGTATTATCGCCGCAGCGTACGCAGCCGTAAGCACGCCTCCGATCGCGTAACTCAACGTCCACGAGAGATTAAAGCCTATCTGCGCGTTTAAAATATAGCTTGAAATCACGAACATATAGAACATGCCCGGCACGAGCGACATTATAAACGGCATCTTGTGACGCATCATGTACACCGTGATCATCGCGAACGCGAATACCGCGATCGTCTGGTTCGCCCACGCGAAGTAACGCCAAAGCACATTAAATCCGCCCGCATTTACCTTCGCGAACACGAGTATAACAGCCACAACGGCGAATATTGCAAGCGAAACGGCGAGCCTGTTCTTTTTCTTCGACTGGTCGATCTTCACCGCCTCCGCTATTATGAGTCTCAGCGAACGCAGAGCCGTGTCTCCCGACGTGATAGGCAGCACGATAATACCGATTACCGCTATAATACCCCCGACGCTGCCGAGCAGATTATTCGCGACAATGCCGACAACGCTTGTCGCACTTGTGGAAGCGTCGGCAAGCCCGAGCTTTAAAACTCCCATAGTCGCCGCGGCCCATATCATCGCGATAAAGCCCTCGGCAATCATCATGTTGTAGAACGTCATGCGTCCTTCCTTTTCATCGCGTATCGTGCGCGAAACGAGCGTCGCCTGCGTCGAATGGAAACCCGAGACTATGCCGCACGCGACGGTAACAAAGAATACCGGTATAAAATGCAGCCCCTGCGGGTGCACGCCCGCCACACCGGTCGTCCATATTTCGTCGAGGCGGTAACCCTTTACGAACATACCCACAAAAACGCCTATCGCCGACAAAATCAGCAGCGCGCCGAAAAACGGGTAAACCTTGCCGATAATCTTATCTATCGGGAACAGCGTCGCGATTATGTAGTACACGAAAATCGCGCCGTACACTATCCACACGATAGGATTTGCCGCGCCGCTGTCCGCGCCCAAAATCTGTGTTATGAACAAATCTCCCGGCGTGTAAATAAACACCGTTCCGACGAGCAGCATCGTAAGACACACGAATATGTTATAAAACGGGTACGCGTACTTGCCGAGATACTTCTTTATAAGCAGCGGCATCTGCACGCCGTCGTTGCGCACGGAAATCATACCGCACATATAATCATGCAGCGCACCGCCTATAACGCAGCCTATCGGAATTGTTAAAAACGCGATAGGTCCGAAAAGAATACCCTGTATCGGACCCAAAATCGGGCCCGTGCCCGCGATATTCAAAAGCTCGATAAGCGAGTTTTTCCACTTCTTCATAGGCACGTAATCCACGCCGTCGTTAAGCCGCACGGCAGGTGTTTCGCGTTTGTCGGGACGGAACGCCTTTTCGCACACCTTGCCGTACAAAGCGCCCCCGACAAAAAGTATCACAAGTCCGATAATAAATGTTGTCATAATAAATCAACCCCTCTTAATTATAATCTTCATTAAATTCCACAGCCGTGCACAGCGGCGTCATTTCACCGTGTTTCCACACAAACAGCCTTATATTGTCAGCGTCCGGCACGTCGGTAAAGGTAAATGTGTACGTCTTTTTCTCACCGCTTTCGAGAGTTACGCTTTGCTTGTCAACACCTAACAGCCTGCCGTTGTCATACACCGCCGCAATTACGTCGGCGTCCGTGTCGTCGGCTGTGTTTAGGACGTTAGCGACCACTGCACCGCTGCCGCCGCTTATTATACTGCCCGTGATTTCCGCGCTGACCGTGCCGATTGTGAAGTCAGTTTCATTGTACGCGTAATCAACAACGGCAAATTCGAGCGTTTCCTCGTCCATGTTTGTTATGTCGAGCGTTATATCCGCACTCTTTTCAGCCTTAATCGACTCCGTAATCGTTTTGCGGTTCGCGTCACGCGCCTCGACGCCCATAAGATAGCGGTTGTCGCTCGCCGTGAATGACGCGTACGTTTTGCCGCCCTCCGTGTAAATTTTCGGATTGCTTATCTCGGGCGGCATGCTGTCCACGTAAAATTTATACGTCTTTTCCTCGGTTCTGCTCCGCTCGCTGTCATAGCCGAGCGTGCCCGATATCGTTACGGTGTAATCACCGTCACTCAAATCTGCCGCGCCAATCGAAATGCTTTCCACATAATTACCGGTGTCATCCTGACGCGTCAGTCCGGCGCTTCTTGACCACGTACTGATAACATTACCGTCTGAATCTTTAATCGTTACGGCAACGCCGCGCAGCGACCGCAGCATACGCATATTTATGTGATAGTCAAAATCAACGCTGCCCGAAAGACCGGCATAATCCTCACTCTCGTATTCGCTCTTGTCCGGCGCGTCATCGGGAACATACTCATTTGTGCCGAGTATGGCGTCCGTTATCATCAATCCGCCGTTTTCCTCACTGCCGCCTTCCTCAAAGTACGACGGTGTCATAGCGTCAAACGCTGTCCAGTCACCGTAGAAGCCCGTATACGGCATACTCGCCTCCGTCACCGAGCCGTCTTCGGACGAAAGGACCACAAAGCCGTCCACCCAGAAGCCGTTTGTGAATATTTCCTTATTTGCTGCCGTCTGAGTGCTGTCGAGCGTTATTTTAAGCGTTATTTCCTTTTCCTCATTTGCGGGTATGGTCACACTCGTCGGATTGTTGTCGGCGGGTTCAAATTTGAGCGGCACGGAGTCGGTAATCATATTTTTGCCGTCCTGCTCCTCATATCCGTCCGTGAACGCATATATTTTTATGCTGTCGTACGTTACGGGCTCACCCGTCAGATTTTTTGCCGTAAACGTGAGTGTTATATCGTCCGTCAGATTATCCTTTAAGCTTAATTTCGACTTGCCCGTATCACCCGTTAATATTACCGGCAGCGTCATTGCATCCTCCAAATTCGCAAGACCCGCGCCCTGCCGTCTCGGCGACTCGGGAAGCGTTTTTTCATCGTTTTGGAACACAATATCAGCCGAGCTCATCAAAATATTTTCCATAAGCGCGACCTTGTCCTTACCCGTCACATCGGGATATTTCGCGTCAACAAAGCCGCTCATAAGAGCCATCGCGCCCGTTATCTGCGGCGCAGCCATTGACGTGCCGCTTTTGTTTCCGTATTGGTCATCATTTATCGAGGAAAGTATATCGCTGCCCGGCGCTGTGATCTCCGGCTTCAGCTCAAGATCGGCGCCGGTGCCCCAATTTGTGTAGTAAGCCATACCTACGGGGGCGTGTTCGTCCAAACGGTTATGTACACTCGTGTCCGTTTGAAACCGCTTATCCTCCGCGTTTATGAGAATATCGCCGTAGGATTTTCTGACCATCAGTCCCGGTATTTCATCATAGTTTACGGTATTGATTCTGACATCATACTCCTCGTTATTTATATACATCATTCCTATCGCGCCGTGCTCAAGGAGATAAGCGCTCTTTATGCCGGAGTTTAAATTTGCGATTACTATTTTACCCTTGACGGTTTCCTCCGGCGGTTCTGTCTCAGAGTCCACATACACGTAGTCGTAATATTTATCCGAGAACCTATCGAAAAACACTGCGCAGTCCTCGAACACGCTCTCATCAACGATCATCTCTGTGTTGTCCGCAAGAGTGATTTGACCGCCGATAAGCCATTTTTTATCGGGGTCAATCGACGCGACGGATGTGGTAGCCGAAAAAGCGGTGGGCAAATCCCGGTAGGTATAGTCGGGATTGTCGGTCGTCTCGTTATGCCTGTCCGAGTTGCCTGCCGCGCATATAAAGGCTATTCCGGCATTCCTGAGATTATCCGTGGCTTCAAGATACGGCGCAGATTCGGCCAGTATTGATCCAAGGCTTAAATTTACCGCGCATATACCCATCTTCGACGCGTCGTCCATGGCGGCTATAATTGTTGAGCTATACATGTCGCCGTCTTTATCCATGACCTTCATCAGCACAAGCTGCGCCTCCGGCGCAACGCCCGAAAATATCGTGCCCTCAAACACGCCGTCTTTACCCGCCGCAATTCCCGCGACATGGTTTCCGTGAGGATACGACGCATCGTACGTGTCCGCATCCTTTTCGCTGTAATCATAAGCGAATGGGATTTTTTCGCTCTTGTAAACCTGATTTGCGGCTATATCCACATTAAGCTCGTTGTTTTCGATAAACTCGCGTATTAAGTTCTTTGTGAGTTTTGGTTCTTCAACGCCGGACGCGAAAAACTCGTGCGACGTGTCAAATTCGGTGTCAATAATCGCCACGGCTTGTCCGCGCCCGTCAAAGCCCGCGTCGTACATATCCTGCACGTTCATCATCGCCGCGCCGATACCGGGCTCGCTTTCGCCGTTTGACAAGGGCTCGGTCGGCATTTCAAGCTTTTCCGATATGTACACGTTTTTCACGCCCTCGACAGCCTTTATCTTCTCAATATCGCTTTCGTACGCGTCAACCGAAAATCCGTTAAAAACGCTCGTGTACGTGAACCCTTCCTCGGCGTCCGCGCCGGTGCGTTTTTCTATATTTGACTTTACCGCCGACTGTGCGCTTAAGATACGCGCCTCCGTATCCTTCGCCTCGTCTGTCTCCATATACTCCGACGCGCCCATACGGGCGGCGTTTTTCGTTTGAAGGAGCGGCTCACCCTCGGTCTCGACGATAAGCGTCACCCTCTCGCCCCTGTCCGCTGCCCGCGTAAGCGGCACGGCAGCCGCCGCGACGGTCAGACAGATAAACGGACAGAGTATTTTGCGTATTGATTTTATCATAATTCAAGTCAACCTCTCGATTTATACTTATTGCTTTTTTAATAATACCACATTTCCGCCGCAAATTCAATTATTTTACGCAAAAAAACACACACCGAATTTCCCCGCACCGCTTTTGCACGAATTTTGCGTCCCATATGAGCCTCCCCTACTAGGGAGGTGTCGGCAAAGCCGACGGAGGGGTTTGGTCTGTAAATGAAACCCCTCGGTCACACTGCGTGTGACAGTTCCCCTAATAGGGGAGCCTTTAGGGACGTCGGGGCGCCGTCCCCTACGGCTCTCATTTTATAAATCGCATATTGTAGGGGCTGGCGTCCTCGACAGTCCATTGTGGGGGCGACCCTTGCGGTCGCCCCCACCCACACAAAAAGAGCGTATCGCCCGATACGCCCTCTCAATTATTTTTCGCGGCAAGAAACTGCATAAAATCCATAACCTCGTTTTTTTGCTCCTCGGAAAGCGAATGAAACACGATAAGAAAATCGTTGCCGTACGTGTGATTTTTTATATTTGTGATACCGAAAAGGTAATCTATGCTGACCCCGAAATGGTTTGCAAGCGCGATAATAACGCGCTCGTCCCTTGGGAAATGTATCCCTCTTTCATAATCGCTTATGACCTTGTTTGAAACGAACAGCAAATCCGCAATATCCTTTTGTTTTTCGTCATTGTCCTCTCGCAGCTCTCTTAATCTTTCCCCAAAAGTCATATATATCAACTCCTAAATTCATTTTACCGTAATCGTGATTTTATTTAAATATTTTACCTTTAAAGTAAATATATTATTGACATTTACCGAAAAGGTAAGTATAATTAAGATAGAATATATTATATGAGGTGATATTATGGGCAAATGTGGATATAAAATTAAAGAAAATAACGGGAAACATTATTTTGCACTTTATCCCGGTAATAGTCATACTTTTCCAATAGGACAATCCAAGGAATATGACAATTTGAAAGAATGTTTAACAGCGATAAATGACTTTAGAAACTTTGTGTCCAATAACAACTTATACGAAGAAACAAAGGGCAAAGTCCGAATTGATTTTAACAATCAAAATCCTATAAATAGGTATTGTTTTAAGTACATAATTAATGATGAGATAGTATTTTTTAGACATGGAGGGTATGGAAATCGAAAAAACTGTATAAAGGCTATTGAAAGCATTTATCACCATATAGATGAATACACAACGAATGAATTAGATTGACAAACAGAGGGGGATTTTAAAATGGAATTTTGTCCAAAATGCGGAACACTATGTATACATGATATAAAAGAGCAGGATTTTTTAAGGCTTTCTGAGGGAAAGACTGTAACGGTAAAATCATTATACAAAGATTCTTATGGTGAATATGGAGACAATCCATATACAAAAACATTAATGGAATACAGCCGCGCAGGTTTCTTTAAACATAATTTTATAATGCACAGAGCAAATGATATGGATGATGAATTTACATTAAATCATAAAATCAAAGATCCAATACTAAACAGAATAGCGTGGTCAGATAAAAAAAATCATTGTCCGATATGCGGTAACAAAAAATTTTCGGTTCTTATTAATAACCCTAAAACCTTGGAAAAACTTGAACGCATAGATATTGGAGAACGATACTTCCTCACAGACGGTAGCGATTCAAGCGCTCGGTACGGCACTCCGGCGGAAGTAAATAAAATTTATGAAAAGGACATTGATCCTTTGGTCTGTGAAGCGGAAGTGAGTGCATATATAAAAGACTGTGAAACAAGATATGTAGATAATCCGTTAGGCAAAACAGATAAAAACAAAATTAATGAAGTAGAGTATATTAATCAATTAATAGAACTCGAAATGAGTATAAGATACAGTGCCGAGCTGCTGTATAAGTTATTAATAAGTCAGAAAAAAACAGGAAGATTGGCATGTTATGAAAAATGCGGATTGCCGAAAAAAATTGAAGTTGATTTAAGGAGAAATGAGTTAAAGCAATCTCAGCTTGAGGAACAGTTTAAAACAGACAGCACAAAATCTGCTGATGAATTATTCAACTTAAAAAAACCGCAAAAGAAAACCATCAGGAAACTCACCATAGATCCTCCGCAATATAGAAAACCGAATATTTTTAACAAAACAAAAGTATTGGCAGAGAACGAGCATCTTAAACGACAATATTTGGCAAAAATTAAAACATTAAACGATGAATACGAAAAGGCTGTCAAAGAAAGCGAAGAAAAATATAATTTTGAAATGGGACAATACAACAAACAAATCGCTGAATTGCAGGAAGAATATTATGCGCGGTATACAGAGGAAAAGGATCATCTCCTAAAAAAACAGAAACGTCTGGAAAGTGCAAGGGAGAGGTTTTCTGATAATCTTGATGATCATCTGTCCAATACACAAAATCAACAGATCAATAATGCGCTTATAAAGGATATAGAAGATGTAAAAGCAACACTACAAAAACTTTATGATACAAAACATCAATTAGAAAGCGCAGGAATCATTTATCCGAAATATCTCAATTTTGTAGCCCTCACAATGATGAGTGAATATCTGTCAACCGGCAGATGTACCGAACTGACAGGTGCAGACGGCGCATACAATCTGTATGAAAGCGAAATTCGCGCTAACAGAGTCATTGCTCAACTGGATCAGGTGGTTGATTCGTTGGAGCAGATAAAAGACAACCAATATAAAACATACTCATTTCTGACGGAAATAAACCGTAATATGTCATATATTTCCGATAAAATAAATGATGCGGTTAATACTTTAAGTATTATGCAATATGACGTTGGTTATATACGAGATAACAGCAGAATGACCGCATATAATACGGCAATGGCAGCATATTATGCAAAAACAAATACACAACTTACCAATTCGTTAGGCTATTTAATAGCTTTAAAATAAGACTTTCCACCCACACAAAAAGAGCGTATCGTGCGATACGCTCTTTTACAATTCAATTTATCTCGTAACAATATCCACCGGCACGTTGAAAATCTTCGCGACCTTCAAAATCGTGTCGATATGTCTGCCCGCAGCCGCAGCCATATGGTGCGTGGGGCCGGCCTCGCTCCACTTGTTGCAGAACTCTCTCGCGCCGCACGTAAAGCGCGTGCGCATATTCGTGTCACCGAATGTGAAAATCGGACCTTCCTCGTTCACGCCCTCGGCAACGACGAACTTAAAGTTACCGTCCTTATCCTGCGTGATACCGAGATACGTAACGGGGCCCAGATGCGGATAGAACTGCGTCAGATAACCGCCGCCGGTCTTGCCGTGGAACACGGGTACGATCTTCATCGTCGGCTTTTTCGCGGAAATGTCAGCGTCGCCCGAACCGCTGTGACCAATAATGCAGATGTCCTTGTCAAAGTCGATTGAGTACATCTCGGAAAGCTGACCCATACCCGAAATCGTCTTTAAAATACTCATCGCCATCGAAACCTTTATGTCGCCCTCAACGGCGCACGCAACGCCCTGCTTTATAAGCATCGAGAACGCGGGGATAAGCATACTGTCGAGCACGCCCGCCTTACCCTGCGCGAAACCGTCGTAATGCGATGCGATAAACGCGATTTTCTCGTCCTTGACCCACTGCTCGAACGCGACAACGTACTTCGCCATATCCCAAACCTTTTCAACCGTGCCGCCGCCTTCAATGTCGAAGGTATCGAGAATATCCTGCGCCTTCGCGCGGATAGCGTCCTCGTCGGTTATGTCGTCGGCGATAGCCCACATCTTTTCCCAGTCAAACTGCTTGGTATAGAGGTACATTCTGTGGTAAAGGTTCGTCTCGTCGATATACAAATCCATCATGCCGGGGTACGGACGACCTATCTGCGCAAGGTTCGTGTCGCGGAAACGGCGGCGCACCTGCGCGGCACGGCACCAATCCTCAATTTCAGCCTGAACGTAAGGGTCACCGCCCTCTACAACGCCGGTTATTACGGCGTGACGCTTGCCCGCGCGCTCCAAATCGGCTACCATCTCGCCTACAGCGCCGCACGCGTACAATTCACCGAGCCACGTCGCGGTATCGGTATTCTCGTAATCAGGAGCCTTTTTCTTCTGAATGTTTACCAGCACAACCGGCACGTCGAGGTCGCGAACCGCCGGCAGCATATTATAAGAAGTCGCGTATGTAAGGAGCTGAACGATAACGAGGTCAACGTCGGCAGCGCGGAACTTGTCGCCCGCCGCCTGTGACAGCTCCTTCGTCGTAACCATGCCGCCGTCAACTATCTCCACCGTGTCGGGGAGCGTCTTTTTGAACGCCTCGTACTGCGACTCGAACTCCGGCACGAGCGAGGGGAACTGCGGCAGATACGCGCCCAGCGCGATTGAAAATACGCCTATTTTTGCTTTTGTTTCAACTAACATAAACAGCATTCCTTTCTTGTTAAAATACATAAATTTGATAATATCATTATATATGATTTTGTAAATATTTGCAATAGCAAATAATAAAATTGTTTCAAAAAACACTTGCAAAATAAAAAAAATATGATATAATTAGTTGGTATTTGATATTTTGGAGTAAAAGGAGGTTGAATTAAATGACCGTATTTGTTATATTACATCTTGTTGTCGCGGCAATTCTTATATTCGTCGTTATGGCGCAGGAGGGTAAAGACCCCGGTATGAGAGGTATTCAGGGCGCGTCGTCGGATATGGGCGAATCGTTCTTCAAGAAGAACGGCGGCACGACGAAGGAGGCTATCTTCACGAGAGTTACAACGACAATGGCTATCCTGTTCCTTATAACGACAATGACGCTCGTTATCATGGGCGCGTAATAAATAGGAATAAAAAACGGCGCATATGCCGTTTTTTTGTTGCATTTTAAACGTATATCACCCTTTTACCGATTTTCTCGGCGTAACGGCACATATCATATGCGCCGCCGAAATCGCGTATCACATACGCAAGAACAACGTCCGCCCTCTCCGCTATCCACCTGTTGCGTACCGTAATAGCGCGTTTGTAATGCACACCCCCAATATCGGGAATAATGATTTCGTCGTAGCTGCTCTCGTAATATTCTCTGTCGCGGTTCACACTTGTTTTCATGTAAGGCAAAATAAGCCGCAGTTTTATTTCTTTGTCTTTTTGCTTTATTCGTCTGACCGCATTTTCACATATGCCGTCAAACTCCCCCATGCCGCCGCTGTAAAATTCGGTAAAACCCTCGCAAACCAATTCTTCGATTTTCGTTTCAACTCTTTCTTTCACATTCCCGTTAAGAACGAGCCTATGTCCGCTGAAACAGCATATTTTTCCACTCATAAAAATCACCGACCCGCTTATATTATAGGTCAATTTCACCATAATTTCAATAGGTCAATATGACATAATTACAGCGAGGTGATTGTACAAATTATGGGTAGATTGAGAGATTTAAGAAAAGAGCGCGGGTATTCGCAGGTAAAGATGCAGATGCTTACCGGCATTGACCAAAGCGACTACTCAAAAATAGAAACAGGGAAAAGATATTACACGTTTGAGCAGTGCAAAAGGATAGCGACCGCGCTCGGCACGAGCATGGACTATCTCGCAGGACTGACGGATGAAAAGAAACCGTATCCAAGAACAAAGAAATAGAGAAATTACCAAAAAATACCTCAAATAAAACCGTGCAAAAACCGCATACTAAGAACGTAACAAGGACAACGGAGGTAACAAACATGGATCGCAACAACGCAAACAAGAGTATCAGATGCACGGTTGAGCAATGCAGAAACCACTGCGACTGCGCGGATTACTGCGCGCTTTCCGAAATTCACGTCGGAACGCACGAGCCGAATCCGACGGAAACGCAGTGCGTGGACTGCAACTCGTTCGAACTCAGACACTGATCAAAACGGAACTGACCGTAAAAAAACAAGGGCGTCGTTTTCGAGGCCCTTGTTTTCTTTTTGAATTTTTTACCCGAACGCCTTCGCGTTATCGAGAATGACGAGCGTTCTCATCATCTCGTGCGTAAGACCGAGCCTGCCGTTTTCGTCGCCGCGCAGAAAGCCCTTGTCTTTAAGCTTTTGTACCGTGCCTCTCGCCCACTGCGGCATATTGTCGTCGATATAATCGTAAATCATCGGTTTCATGCCGTCGATCTCGCTTTTAAGTTCCTCATACTGTGTCACCGTTAATTCCTCCTTACTTTTCCCGCCGATTGCTCCGCAAATCGCACGCGCGACCGCGTCGCAGCCGACCTTTTCGTACAGTTCCGCGTCGGACTCGCTGTCGGTAAAGCACACCTCAACGAGCATCGCCTTCGCGTCTGTGTGGCGTATAACGTAAAGCGACGAGCCGTCCTTAATACCGCGGTTTTTAAAACCGAGACGGCATATCGCCCCGCACGTACGCTCCGCCTCACCAAAGCTTTTACCGCCGTACGTGTACACCTCGCAGCCATTGCCGCCGCCGGAGTTAAAATGCACCGACACGAACAAATCAAGCGGCTGCGCGTTCGCCATGCGCACTATCTCGGAAAGATTTTCGAGCGTTGTGTCGGCGTAATCGTTTGTACAGTCGTACACCGTGTGACCCTCGCCGCGCAAAAGCTCTGTGAGCCTTTTACCGACGCGGCGCGTCTCGTCGCTTTCGTTCAGATAACCCACCGCGCCGCAGCCCGGCTGACCCGACACGGTATGACCGCAGTTAATTCCTATTCTCATCTGCTTGCTCCCTCTCTCTTATCTGCAATAAAACGTCTTTAAGTCCGTTCGGCATAATCGGCAGAATTTCAGCCGCGTTTTCAAGCACCGATATGCCCTCGTTCGCTATATAAAACATAATGACCATCTCCCTAAGCGGCGCGGCGCTGCCCGTAATGTTCTGCACCACGTTTGCGAGCGCGACGACCACAAGCACCGTTATTTTTCTCAAAATGCCCTTGTACCCCGCCTCGCTCGACAGCTTTTTTTGGTACACGGCTTTAATAACGCCCGTGATATAGTCGAGAACCATAATCACCAAAAGCGCACCCAGAACCGTGTCCCACGCGCCGAATATTCTCGCTGCCATACCTCCGGCAACGCCGAGCGCGACGCTCAGAGTATTAAATATCTTGTTCATTTCCTTCACTCTCCTTATCCTCAAAAATCCTTTTACCGTTCAGCAACAGATTGCCCTCGCTGTCGGTCGACAAAAGATTTGTTCCTATCGTAATTTCATTCACGGTGACGCTTTTGGAAATCACACCGTTCGTTATCGTTCCGGAGACATACGACGCTTTGACCTTACCGCCCGACGTGGACGCCTTTTTGTACTTTTGCGTGAGAGCGCCCATCTGTTCGAGATAAAAGAACATATCCCTCTTTACGCGCCCCACCGTTATGACCGCGCTGTCGCAGTCGTAGGGGCTATATTCGATTTTAACGACCCTCTCGTAAAGTTCGTTACTGCCGTCCACGACCGTCACGCCGTCGCCTATGCTCAGCTTTTCATCCGCGCCGTAACATTCAAGCTTTGAAATCTCGGCGTACGTACCCGTGACGTTCACGCACGGAACGTCTATCCTGTCGGGATTGTCGCCGTCAAACTCCCACTTAGCGCGTCTTAGGAGTTCATCGGGCTTTGTGATGTCGCCGTAATCGCGGTAGCCGCACCGCACGCCGTATATTTCCGCGTTGGGGCTGTCCACGTACTGCGCTCCGCCGTTGACGCTGCCTATATGCAAATCGTCTCTGCCGTAAGGGTAAAGCCGCGTCACGAGGTCTGAAATGTCGCGCTCGACGCTCAAATCACACATATTTTTCGTGAGGTCGAGCCGCACGGTCGTGTCGCGCCCTATACGCTCCACAAGCGCGATTTTGCGATTGTCGGCGTACAATTCGCCCTTGCCGCAGCACTCTATAACGTCCCTCACCACATCGTAAGGGTTGGTCTTGTCCGTCGAAAAATAATCGATCTTAAACCCGTCCGCGTCAACGCGGCGCATACCGAGCCGTTCAAGTTCACTGTCCGTCACGAGCGTAAAACCCGTGCCGGCAATCGCGTGACGTATGACCTCGGTCGGACTTACTCCTATCATATCGGGCATATTCTGTATATGCACGCCCGTCGCGTCCGCGTTCCAAATGTGGCTGCACGAGACCTCCGAAACGCCGCGCCCGTCGCGCGTGTTCGTCACCCTTATAACACGGTACGCTTGACCCTCGCATAAAACGAGCATGTTCACGCGTATAAGCTCCGATTTTTCGTTGTCGGGATACGTGAATGTAAGCGTGCGCGCACCGTTTATCTCATGCGACACGCGCACGTTCTCCGCCTCCGCAATCGGTACGCCCTTCGTGAAATCCGACGCGCCGCCGTCCGTTATTTTAAGCAAGCGCGTCACCCCAATCTATATGCGAATAGTCCGCGCCGTACATATACTTAGCCTTAAAGCCGACCGTTATTATAATATTTCCCTGCGCGGAATTTGTGACGGCAACGTGGTTTATTCCCGCGGGAATTTCAAAAAACTCACCCGTCACGCCGACCAAGCCGTCGCCCGCTTTAACGGTCTGCTTTTCAAAATCAGCCGTAACGCTTTTGCCGCCCGCCGAAAACGAGAGCGTTTTCCCGCCGAGCGACAGCGTGATACCGCCTGTCTTACCCGTGATTTTTATAACGGGGCTTACGGGCATATCGCCGAAATTTACTATGCAGATGTTACCACTGCCGTCTAACGTGTACGTGTACGCGCAGTCGGTGGACAGCGGTATCTCGCTGTCAAGCTGCAGCGGATGACCGATAAGTGGACCCTCCGTACCGAAAAGAGCCTCGCCGAACGGCTCGGCGGAGAAGGAGACCTCCAACTCCGCCTTTGTGCCGCCGTGTTCGGGCATATACGCGATTTCGTCCGTAACTCTCGCCTTCCACACGACAAGCGGCAAATCGTCAAAAATAAGCTCGCCGCTGCCGGTGAGCCACAGAGCGAGTTTTGAGATTTTACCCTGCAGCGCGGCGAGGTTGTCGGCGGTAATACCGAGCGAAAGAACAAACGTCCTTTTCGCGTAATGCTCCCTGCCGTGCGGATTGGCTTTTGAAAAATCGTACTCGCCGTCACGGTACGGGAGATCCGACGTGAATGATTTTACGCCCGCCGTTATCGGGCGCGACTTTGTTCTGACCGTCACGCCGAACTCGGACGAATGACGGTTTTTAAATGTGAACCCGTTTCTCATTATGTATCCCCCTTAATAAAAAATACCGTGCGCGATAGAACCCGACACGCGGTTCTGCAGCGCGTCGAGCGCACTGCTGCCGTTTGAGTTGATGCTTATGTTCCTGTTGTCCGAATAGGAGTTCTGCGACACGCGTATACCCTTTATCGCGCTTATGGTCTGTTTGAAAAGAGATGTGATCGTACTCTGCATGCTCTCGATGTCGTAGCGCGCTCCACTCACTATTCCTTCAAGGTTCAGACCGCTTTTTTCTATCGCCGCGAGGACATACTTTTTGTTGTCCTCTATCCTTGCGTAGTTTTCCTCCAAATCGGTAACAATGGCGGTATGTTTCTTCTGCAGCGCGTACATTTCTTCCTCGCGGCGCAGCTTTTTCATTTCCTCTTGGAGCGATTTGTACTCGTCGCGTCCGCGCTGCGTCACCGCGCCCTCGAATATTTCAAGCCTCTCGGAAATCTCCGCCTTCGACGCTTTTCTGTCGCTTACCTCCCACTTTTCGGAAAGTGCGTCCTCCTCGTCGGCAAACTCGGCTTTAACGTCCTTTATGTACTGTTTCTGCATTTTCAAAAGCTCACTTACCGCGTCCGCCTTCGCGCCGTACAACTTCAGCGTGGTATCCATCGTGTCGTCGCGGTACTCCTGCCAGTCGATAAAGCCGCCCTCGTACATTTCCTTTATCCTTTGAATCGAGCGTTCGTAAAATTTAATCTTACTGTCGCCGCTTTCCTCCCAGTCGTCGTACGCGTCGCGTATCTTCATCCAGTTTTCCGCGTCGCTCTGCCATTTCTCATACACGGCGTGATTGTTTTCTTTTTCGAGCAGTCCTATCTTTAAATCGACGCCCGCCTTGTACTCGTAGAAATCATCCCAAACCGCTTTAAGCTCGTCGGACGTGTACTCCGTGGACGCGACCATATCCGACACCATCGCGTTGTAATTGTAAAGCTGACGCTTGTACGCGTCAATCTGCTCCCGCACGCCCATGTCGTTTACCTGCGTCTCGTACTTTATCCACGCGTCGGAATTTTTCTTGTAATCGGAAAGAGCCTCGTCGTTAGCCTTTTTGCGTTCTTTAAGCGCCTTTTCCTGCTCCGCGATAACCTTCTTTTCCGCCGCGAAAATTTCTTCCTCGATCTCGCGCATTACCTCGCTGTCGTAGGAAAAACGCGCCATCATTTCCTTCCACGCCTCAAGCTCCTCCGCGGGCGAAACGTCATGCGTCTTTTTATAATGCGTAAAATCCGACTTCGCGGTGTTAAACGCCTCGTTATTCTTACCCGACGCGTAACGCGGCACGCCGAGAGCAGCCATAATGCTTTTCGTCTCGGAGGCAGTGTACACCTTGTCGCCCTTTCCAAGCGGCACAAGGACGTTG
Source organism: uncultured Clostridia bacterium (assembly GCA_947631235.1). Taxonomy (GTDB): domain Bacteria; phylum Bacillota; class Clostridia; order UBA1381; family UBA1381; genus Hominilimicola. Next base: position 39,084 of record CANRKO010000006.1, read on the forward strand.
CGCCCGTTAAACATCACGAGCGAGCCGTTATGCTCTATAAGCTCCCTCGGGTCGGACGCGCCCATTTCGTCGTTTACGAGCGACAGACCGCCCAAAGCGTTACCCGTTCCCTTCGCGAGTTTCGGAATACTCGATACGGCGTAGTGCACGCTAATCGTTACGGTCTTGTCCTTTACGCTTGCAATACTTTCCTGCGCGCTTGCGACGCCCTCGGCAGTGTTGTCAACGGCTGTGAAACTTATTTTCGCCTCTTTGCCGTCAAAGTCTCTCATAAGCGAACCGGCTGACTCGCGCAAAGCCGCCGCCTCCGCCTCAGCCGCGCGCAGCGAGGACATAAGCCCCGACGCGTCGCCCGTAATCGAAACCGATAAATTTGCAGCCTCCATATTCATACCTCCCTTCCGTAAAACATGTTAAGATAATCGTCCGCTTTTTCTCCCGTTTCCTCCGCGTCCTCTCCGAGACTGTCCAGAAGTTTCATGAGAACCCACGGATTTTGCCTTCCCACCTCGTCGGGCAGAAGGTGGTGGTACTTGAGGAACAGCGCGTATATGTCCCTCAAAGCACCGCCCTCCCCCGACCTTACTCGTTTTTTGACGTGAGTGCGTCAATGTAAAACAACCACAATGTGCGGCACATTTTACCGAGCACGCCTACGTCCATTTTGTCGATCACGTCCTGCGTGACATCCGTACCCTCGAACAGATAATCCACCGCGTTTCGGCAGTGTCTTAAATATCCGCTGTCCTCGTTTTGCATATGCGAGTCGTTTATGATGCACATGGTCTCAAAGTCAAACGGCTTTGAAGTATACTTTTTGCCGTCCTTTTCATATGTAAGCGTGTGCTGCATATTTTTACACCTCCGGATAGTAGCTCATATCCGAGAACCACTTTTCCTCGAACTGCTCACGCGTCACGCCTTCGGGAAGGTCGCTCTCGTCGAAGTACGCGTAGTAGTTATTGTCAAAGTCGCGCTGCACCGCCGTGTACGTCGCCTTCGCGGTCTGCTTGTCCACGCTGCCCGACGACGACTTTGTCTTGCCGCCGACGTTTGACGCGAACGAGTAGCTGCCCTTGTAGTATCTGACGTAGCGGTACGAGCCGTCGGACTTCAAAATCCTCCATGCCACGCCGAAGTAAACCGTCTTTGAGTCCGAGCCTACCTCGACCACGCCGTGCTTTCTCTCGCAGCCGCGCCACATCGCGTCGACCTCGGGAGGAATATCCGCGCTCGTAATTTCATGGCCGAGTTTTTCTATGTAACTCGACGTTTCATACGCGCCGTTGTCGGCGTCGAATACGTCGCTGCCGCCCGCATCGGTCGGCGCGATCTCGACCGTGCCCTTTAACGCGTAAGCCTCGTCGTACTCCGCGCCTTCCGCGCTGTCCGATGTAAGCTTAAAAAAGGTGTAACGGTCTACGCCTATTGTTGGTAACGGTTTCTTTATCATTTCAATTCTCCTTTACACGTTAAAATATTTGTGAAATCTCATTGTTTTGTGATATAATGCTCCGCCGTTTTCGGGAACGTCGGCTGACATTTCACGCGTCCAGCCGTCCGCCGTCATAACGTCGTTTGCGCGGAGCGTTATCTCGCCGCACTCGCGCGCCGAGCATGCCCATACGTCAAGCTGAACGTAGCCCGACTGCACTCTTTCCGTATTATCCGCGTAGAGCGCGCCGTGTTCGGTCACGTTGTAGTAGCTTACCACGGGCATTTTTTTAAAGTCGCGCGGATGCTGATGCGTTATGCGGCAGCCGAGCTTTTTGAGCGTTTTTTCCGCCTCGTAATTTATATCGAGCATATCTTTTCTCCTTATCCCGTGATTGCAGCCGCTATCGCCGACAGAACCGCGTTTTCGTTTCCCAAAAGCGACGGAACGAGGTACGGCTGCGCAGCTGTTTTGGAAGTGCCGAACTCCACGTAGGCGGCGTAATCGGTGTTCGCGGAAATTTCCGCGCTCGTGCCGCTAAGCGACACGGCTATTGAGTCACGGAGCGCACCGGTGTCCACGGGGCAGACGCTCCGCGCATTGTCGGCGACAGTCTCCGCGCCGGCAGCCACAGCCGCTTTCACTCTTTCCTCAATCTGCGCCGCCAATAATTCAAACGAGCCGTTGTATGTAACATTAACTTTCATTTTCAACGCTCCTTATAAGAGCCGTGACGCCCAGCGACCATTCCTCGGTATCGACTATCCTGTACCAGCAGTCCGCGAACTTTACCATGTTGCCCGTTTTTATAATATCCCGCTTGTCCGCGTACAGCTTGTACATTTTTTCGGAGGACAAGCCGTAAGGCTTATCCTCCGTATTGCCGGTGTACGGCTGAAGGTCGCATATGATTTTGCCGAGGTACGTTTTCGCGTCGCCGTCGGTGTAGCCGTTATCGACGCGGCTGTATATTTCGGCGGGCGTGTCGTAAAATCTTTCAAACGGATTAAGCATTTTTCCTGCCCTCCAAATCCGACGGCACAAACGCGGCATGGCTTATAAACGGTTTTAAGCGTTCCCTGTACTCCGACATAAAGCCCGCGCCCGCGGCGCCGTACTCGACGCGTCTCTCACCCTCCGTCAGACTGACGACGCCGCCCGACGCGTTTTCACGGTACCGCGCGGCAGCCATCGACGGTATAAAGCCTTCAAGATGACGCGGCATAACGTCTATGTGGCAGTACGACATCACCGCGTCAACCGTGTCTTTGATAAGAAACGTGAGAAGTTCGTCGCTTTCGTCGTTCTTTATCCCGAGCAGCAGTTTTGCCGCGCCGAGAAGTTCCGTATTTTTATCCTCCATAGCAATCACTGCCCTTTCTCAAAATTATTCCTCCGACTTGTACACGTAAATCGCGTTTTTCTTATTATTGAGCACAAACGCGTCGTAGTATACTCTGCCCTCGACGAGCCAGCCGTTTATGCCCGGCGGGTTGTCGTGTATCTTGTAATCCGACAGCTTTACGGGCGAGGTCGTCGCCGCGCTGTTCGTGATGATAAGCTCCACGTTCTCGGGGAGATACGAGGTCGGTACGACTATCACGGGTATGCCGTCGATCGTGCCTACCTGTCCCTTTACGAGCATCTCCTGCGACATGTCGCCGCCTCTTACAAAGCTTGAATCCTCCTTGACGCACTTGTAGAAGTTGCTCGAAACGAACGCCGCCGTGCCGGCAAGCGGTACGCACTCGTCGATAAGCGCAGCCGTGCCGGTAAGGAATATATCATACGCGTTCGACTTCGTGACCGTTCCCGTCTCGGTCTTTTCCGCGCCCTCGGCTATCTTCTCGAAACGGTACTTGTCTATCTCCGGTATCACAACCTCGCGCAATTGTCTCTGCAATGCCGCGCCCGCAGCGTTCGCCATCTGCGTGTCGTTATATGTACCGCGGTCGATCGTGAACGTAAAGCTGCGGTCCTTCGTCATCGTCATTTCCTGGACGGTGTTCTGAAGTTCCGACGGCGTTCCGTAGCGGCTCGACGCGCCGTTTATGTTGTAGTCGTTCATCTCGGCTGTCGGCACGGTGTAGACGTTTACCGTCTTTACGCCTACAAAATCGTAGTCGCTGTTTACCGCGCTCGAAGTGAGCGATTCTCTCGTGAATTTTTCGTCAATTTTCTGAGCGTATTTACTTGCGTAATTTATTGCCAACTAAATCAGTCCTTTCCTGTATTAAAATCCCAGACCGTTCAGGAACGGGTCGAACGGCTGTTCCTTTTCCTTCGAAACGCGCGGAAGTCTGCCCTTTAAACGGTCTGTAAGTCCTGTCTCGATAGCTTTGAGATACTCTGTCTTGAACGCCGAAATATTCTCCAGCATCACGTCCTTGTCGCCGTCCGCGACAAAACGCGCAAACGTCACGGGGAGGTTCTGCGCCGTAAGCTCCTTCGCCGCCTCAAACTCGGCTCTCTCGCTCACATACTCGGCTCTCTCGTTTTCAAAGTCTCTGCGGCTCTTTTCGATTTCCGCCTTAGCCCTTTCCTCCGAGGACATGGACGCCATTTTCGCCGCGTCCTCGCGTTCGGCCGCTATGCGCGTTTCTATCTCCTTGCCGAAGGACTGTTTCATATCCTCCAGAGCCTCGCTGACGTACTGCTTTATTGCCGCCTTAATATCCGCGCCGTTCTTTTTCTCGTCGGCGGAGTCAAGCCTTTCTTTGTTGTTCTTTTCGTTCATATCTTTGTCCTTTCTTTCGTTTCCTTCGCTCTTTCACGCTCACGCGCCGCTTTTGCCGCCTCTTCCTTCGCGTCGCCGACAAACGAAAGCTGGCTCAAAAGCGTTTCGCTCGCCGCTATGCCTTCGAGATTTTTTATCATCTGCGAGGTTTCAAGTTCGTTTACCGGCATGTTGCGCGTGAATACGACGTCCACTCTGTGTATCGGCACATATTCCATCGCGCCCTTTAAAGACAGGAAGTTCACGTAAAGCTCAAAGCGTTTTTTGAGCGTTTTCGCGAAGTAACGTTCCTTGTTTCTGACGTGCTGTTCAAAGCCCATGAGCTTGTACTTTATCGCGACGCCCGACAAATTTGAGCCGAAGGTGCGGTCGCTTAAATCGGGTATCATGGAAAAGCGGTGTATATCGGTTTTTAACGCGTTCTTTAAAATTTCCACGTCGCTCTCCGACATCACCTTCGCCAGATACTTCGCGTCCGCGCCCTCGTAGCCCATGAGTATGCGCTCCTCGCGCAGCTTTTTCGCCTGCTCGCTGTCGAGGTCTATTCCCGTCAGGAACAGGAACGCGTCCACAAACTGCTCCTTGTCGTTCACTCTGTCCGACATAAGGATATTGTACGCGTCTATGAGCGATATAAGCTGCTCAAAGTCGCCCTGCGTTTCCTCGTTGTTGCGGTATTCCAGCATCGGTATCGCGCCGAAATAATGGCGGTGCGCGCCGGTAAGACGCATATGCTCAAAGCTGTCCGCGTCGTTTTCGTATGTGTACACGCTGTTGTCGTCGCACACGACGCATACCGTGCCGGTCACGCTGCCGTCTATGCCGCGTTTACGGTAGTAATGCACGCCGTAAAGCGGTATTTCGCCCACGCCCGCGCCGTATACGACAAACGTATTCTGCGGCGCGAGCGCGACGCTCCTCGCCTGCGAATCGCCGTCGGCGTACACAAGTTCGTACGCCTTGCCGTAAATGCTCATCGTCTTTTCAAGCTCCGCGTCTATTGACGGCATGTCCTGAACGATGTAGCTGTTCTTTACCGCCTCTATGTCGTAGCCGTCCGAGCACGCGTATGATATGGGATTGCCGACAAGATAGCTTTTCGCGATGTCCACGATGTACTTCGCGTGATTGCAGACAATTCTGTTGTTCGCGGCTGCGTCGCTCCTGCGGCTGCGCGAACAGACAGCGTGCCTGCCGAGATAGTAGTCGCCAAGCTTTTTGTAGCGTTCCTGTTCGAGCGAGTGGCGCGCTATGAGTTTCGCGAGTATCGCGTCCGTCATACCGCCTTCGAGAATGTCCTCGTCAATAATCATAGCCTGATTTCCTTTCTGCTTACAATTCTTGCTCTGCGGTTCTGTATTTCGCTTTCCAAGGCGTAACGCACCGCGTCTATCGTGTGATTGTTTTTGTCGGGATATTCGGAGCGCAGCATGCCGTCTTTATCACGCGCAAGCTCGTACTCCGAAAATTCCCGCGCCGCGTTCGGACACCTCACGCGGTCAATCACTATTTTTTCGAGTCCCTGCAAAAAGCGTATGCCGTACTCTATGCTGTCGGGGCCCTTTTTCGCTCCGCGCACCCTGAGACCGTAATGCCTAAACTCGTTTATGCTCTTAGGCTCGGCGCTGTCGCAGACTATCATTTTATCCGAAAAACCCTTTTTAAATATTTTCCGCACCGCGTTTCGGTTCGTCATTCCCTTTTCGTAAATTTCGTCAAGGATAAACAGCTTGTTGTTATGCAGATAACACACAATGTAAACGAAAGGGTCCGCCGCGTAACCGAAATCAACGCCGCAGAAAATTCTGTCAAAGCTGCCGCGTTCGGTATTGGATAATGCGCAAAGCTCAATGTTTTTAAATATTTCGCCGCCCGTTCCGGTCGGTTTGCCGAGATACTCATGGTCGTAACGTTCTTTTTGCGTCTTTTTCAGATACTCAGCCTCCAAAAAAAATTGTTCTCCGAGCCATTCCTTCGGCATATCAAGGTATGTGCTGCTGTGAGAGAGAACGTCGTTGCGGTCGGAAAAGTCAACACGGTTTACCCAGTTTCTCAGGCTTTGGGGAGGGTTGTATGAGTAGAAAACCGTGAACGACGCGCCGCCGCGCATCAGGGATTGGTTTATGTTTCGGATTTCTCTCATGCCGTGAAACTCATCCGTTTCCTCGTACCATATGTATTTTACGTAGCCTTCCGACACCTTCAGGGACTTTATTTTTTGGGGATTGTCCGCGCCGCGGAACAGTATTTTCCGACCCGTGGGCTTATATACCATTTCGGGGAGACTCGGTTTTATGACCCATTTGTCGGTCACGCCGAGCATGGATATTGCCCATTCAAGCTGTGAGAAAACGCTGTCGCGTAAGGTGTCGCCGACCTTGCGCAGTACAACCGCGTTCGCGTCGGGGCAGCGCATTACGCCGAGAATTATCTCGACGCTTATAAAGCTTGACTTACCGCTGCCGCGTCCGCCCGACAGCCATATGTGCGTGTATTTGTCACACGCTTTATGCACGTCGTAAAACGTCGGCGCGATTAGGTCGGTAAGCTTTATTGTCTTGTTTTTAGCGGATGTCGTCAACAATGGTCACATCTCCGCTCTCGTCATCGTTGCCGCTTTTGAAAAGTCCGTGGTACTTTCCCAAAAGCTCCGCCGCTTTGAAGGAGTCCGAAAATTTTATGATTTCCTCGTCCTCGCGGCGCATTATGTAGGTGAGGTATTCAAGTACCTCTTTTTTGCCTGCTATTTTTGTTCTTGCCATTTTTATTGCTCCTTTCCGGTCGGTTATGTCCAGTACAAAAAGTCAGTTTTATGCACGCACTCCGAGCAGCCGATACATTCCTCGTCGTCGTCGAGGTAGTAGTGTTCCGGTTCAAGCGCGCCGCACACGGGGCAGACATATTCCGCGCCGTCGTCGTAGTCCGCGCCGTAGTTGCCCGTGCGGTCGCGTTCCATCGCGTATAACGCGCGCGGGTCGTCGTTGGGGTATATCATATACATTCCTCCTTTTTTTTGTCTGCCTCCCCTATTAGGGGAGGTGTCGGCGTGTGCTATTGCGCAGCAATAGCTTACAAAGCCGACGGAGGGGTTTATGTTATCGGTAATAAAACCCCTCAGTCACACTTCGTGTGACAGCTCCCCTATTAGGGGAGCCTTTCATGGCGGGCGACCCTCGCGGTCGCCCGTCGCACAATGTCGGTACAAATTCATTTGTTGTCTGGATTATATCATAAAAAGATACAATTGTCAAGAGAAGTGTGTTATAAAAAGATATTTTATCTACTTTATACTAAATTTTATAAATTTTTCAGATACTTTTTAGTGTTTTTCTATTGACACGCATGGATTTTTATGATACTATTCATACAGAAATAATTATGGGAGGGGATCAATATGACAACGGGTGAAAGGATTAAAAAGCTAAGGAAAGAACACAGGCTGACGCAGGAGGAACTCGGAAAAATGCTCGGCGTGCAGAAAGCCGCGATACAGAAGTATGAAAAAGGAACTGTTACAAATATTAAGAAGGAGTCGCTTTTAAAGCTCGCCGACATACTCGGCACGACGCCGGAGTACATACTCGGCTGGGACGGCGCGGCGAGCAGTCTCGAACCCGTGAGCGCGGCGGATTTCGTGAAAGTGCCGGTCATAGGGCGCGTCGCGGCGGGTATAAGCTGCTTTGCCGAGAACAATATCGTCGATTACGAAAGCGTTTTAAAATCCGATGTGCGCGGCAACGAGCAGTACGCGTTTCTGCGCGTTGTCGGCGACAGCATGTACCCAATGCTTATGGAAAACGACCTCGTGCTTGTGCGCTGCCAGACGACCGTTGACAGCGGCTCTATCGCCGTTGTTATCGTTGACGGCGAGGACGGCGTTATAAAAAGGGTCGTTTACGGGGATGATTTTATTGAGCTGCAGTCGATAAACCCGATGTATCCCCCGCGCAGGTTCGAGGGGCGCGACGTGCTGCGCATACGCGTGTTCGGGCTTGTCAAGGAAGTTAAAAGGAAATTATGACACCGAAAGGAAATTCAATTATGTATCAGTTTAAAACGCTCGCAAACGGCATACGCGTTGTCGCTGAGAAGATAGATTACTTAAAGTCCGTGTCGATAGGCGTGTGGGTCGGCAACGGGTCGCGGTACGAGAGAAAAGACGTGAACGGCATATCGCATTTTATCGAGCATATGCTGTTTAAGGGTACGGAAAACCGCAGCGCGGCTGAAATCGCGCACGCGATAGACAGTATCGGCGGTCAGATCGACGCGTTCACGGGGCGCGAGTACACGTGCTTTTACACGAAAACGCTCGACGCGCACGCGCATATCGCGCTCGACGTGCTGTCGGAGATGATTTTCCGCCCCACGCTCGCGCAAAGCGATATGGTTCTCGAACGCGGCGTTATCGGTGAGGAAATTCGTATGTACGAGGACAGTCCGGAGGATCTCGTGTACGACCTTTCGTCGTTCGCGGTGTGGGGCGACACGCCCATGGGTCGGACAATTCTCGGCACGTATGAAAGTCTGGAGGGTATCACGCCGGACGTTATGCGCGATTATATGAAGAGCCACTACACGAGCGCGAACCTCATTATATCGGTAGCGGGAAATTACGGCGACGATTTCTTTGATTTGCTGGAGGAAAAATTCGGCTCGCAGAAGATAAGCGCCGTGCCGCCCATATTGCCCGAGACGGGGTACAGAAACGGTCAGACGCTCGTCAGGACGAAGGACACGGAGCAGACGCAGCTTGTGGCGACGTTTAAGGGTATAGATATTATGGACGAGGGCGTGTACAGTCTGCTCGTTATGAACAACGTTTTCGGCACGGGTATGTCGTCGAGACTGTTCCAGAAAATACGTGAGGAGCGCGGTCTGGTGTACTCGATAAGCGCGGGTCACAGCGCGTACCTCGGTACGGGCGTGTTCGATATCGCGGCAGGTATGAGGGCTGAAAGTCTGCCGGAGGTCGCGGAGCTTATTTCGCGCGAGGTAAATATTATTAAGCGCGACAAATTGAGCAGCGACGAGGTGGAACGGTCGAAGGAGCAGCTTAAGGGCAGCTATATACTCGCGAGTGAAAGCACCGGCGCGAGGATGCAGGGCGCGGGCCGGGCGCTCCTTGTCGGCAAGCCTATCTACACGCAGGAGGAGGTTCTCGCTCAGATCGACGCGGTGAACACTGACAGTGTCGCGGAGATGATCGACCGCGTTATGGACGCGTCTACGCTGTGTCTTGCGGCGGTGGGTCCGGTCGACAGTCTCGACGGGCTGTTCGACGTGCGGTGAAATATGCCTGAAACGTGAATTTAACATGATTTTTATACGAAAAAGCTTGCAATTTGCGCGATTTTGTACTATTCTATATGTGGTGGTGAATATATTATTGTACCACTACTGCTATGTATATCACAAGTTAAGGGGTGATTTTAATGGAATTTAACGAGACAATGAAAATCAATCTGGAGTTCGACAAGGAAAAAGAGGTCAAGGAAATCGTTACAAAGGTGTACGAGGCTCTTAAAATCAAGGGCTACGATCCGATAAGCCAGATTGTGGGATATATACTGTCGGGCGACCCTACCTACATAACGAGCTACAACGGAGCGAGAGGGCTTATAGTCAAAATAGAGCGTGACGAGCTTTTGGAGGAATTCGCAAAGACGTATATAAACACGCTGTAAAACAAATATCCGCTCACGGGCGGATATTTTTCTTTGAGAGGTATTTTTATGAGGATGAGAAAAAAGAAAAATCTCGGCGCGCGGTGGGAAAGGTGCGCGCGGTATCTTGTCGAAAAGCCCGAGGATATGAAGGGTAAGTGGCAGGAAATATTCGGTAACGGCAATGAGATCCACCTCGAAATAGGCTGCGGTAAGGGAGGTTTTATCACGGGCATGGCGAAAAAGTACCCCGACGTTAATTTTATCGCGGTCGAGAAGGTGCGCGACGTTATGGTCATGGCTATGGAAAAAGCGGCTGCGGCGGAGCTTAAAAACGTCGTGTTTATGGATATGGACGCGGAGAAGATAGAGGATGTTTTTGAAAAGGGCGAGGTCAGCCGTATTTATCTGAATTTCTCCGACCCGTGGAAAAAGAACAAGCAGGCGAAACGCCGTCTTACGCACAAGCGGTTTCTCGACAGGTACAAAAACGTGCTGCCTGCGGGCGGGTATGTGTGGTTCAAGACCGACAACCGCGCGCTGTTCGAGTTTTCGCTCAACTCCTTCGCGGAGGAGGATTTTAAGATGAGAAATATTAGTCTCGATTTGCACAACTCAAAGTTCGAGGATAATGTTATGACGGAGTACGAGACGCGGTTTTCGGAGATGGGTATGCCGATTTACCGCGTTGAAGCGATGTATCGGGGGTAAAATTACGGTTTTATGCAGACGTAAACAGCCGTGAGCGCGGCGAGGAAGATTATGTTCGCGGCTGTGAAGTAAATCATGTATTTTCCGCGCAGCGATTTGTTTTCATGTCCGAGGAGCTTAAACGATATAAGGCTCGCCATCGACGCTATCAATGTTCCCAGTCCGCCGATGTTCACGCCGATGATAAGCGGTTTAAAGTTGTCGGTAAAGCCCGACAGCAAAAGCGCGGCGGGTACGTTGCTTATGACTTGGCTCGACAGTACGGCGGTGAGACATTCGCGGCTCGTGATTACGCTTTGCAGGAATTGCTCAAACGCCGGTATTCTCCCCATGTTGCCGATAAAGATGAAAAAGGCGATAAACGTTAGGAGCAGCGTGTAGTCCACGTCGGCGAAGATTTTACGGTCGGTCGCGGCTGTGAGCGCGATTATGATTATAAGCGTAAGGCGGTAGTCGATCACGCGCGCGACGGTTAAAAGGCATATGATAAACGCGGTCAGGCAGACCGCGATTTTCTTTTTTGAGCCGAGACGTGCGGCGGTAAGGCTGACCGTTACCTCGTTTTTGCCGCCGAAAAAGAAAATCCATACCGCCAGAAGTAAAAACGATACGGCGGCGTACGGGAGCATAAGCGTCACAAATTCGCCCAAGCCCAGTCCCGACAAGCCTTGCAGGTAGAGATTCTGCGGGTTGCCTATCGGCGTGAGCATACTGCCGAGGTTCGCCGCAATCGTCTGCATTACGACTACGGGGATTATGAGCCGCTTTTTTTCGTCCTCTTCGAGCATATCGAGCGCGGTGAACGTGAACGGTACGAAGGTGATAAGCGCGACGTCGTTTGTAATAAGCATGCTGAAGAAAAAACAAAGCATGACGAGTATGAATACAAGGCTTTTAACGCCGCGGACGCGTCGGAGCATTTTTTCCGCGAGCATAGAAAACACGCCCGTTTTCCTCAGTCCCGCCATTACAGCCATGAGACAAAAGAGGAGTGAGAGCGTGCGGAAGTCTATGTAGTTTATGTATTGCGCGTCGGGCGTTACGAAAAACGACGACGCGATCGCGAGTACCGCCGCGATGCTGAGTACCGTTTCGCGCTTTACAAAGGCGGTTATGTGTTTGATCGGTTTCATATGGGCTCCTGTGGGTGGTGTATGTGCCTCCCCTATTAGGGGAGGTGTCGGCGCGTGCTATTGCGCAGCAATAGCTGACAAAGCCGACGGAGGGGTTTATGTTATCATTAATAAAACCCCTCAGTCACACTTCGTGCGACAGCTCCCCTAGTAGGGGAGCCTTACGGGCGACCGCGAGGGTCGCCCCTACGGCGCATGGGATATAACCTTTCTTTTATTCCTTACCGTTCCAGCAGTAGGTGCAAAGCTTGCACTCGGGCAGACCTACGGACTCAATCATATCGTCAAGGCGGTGGTAGCGCAGTGAGGTAAAGTTACGCTCGGCGCATATCTCGTCAATCATTTCCTTGTAATTTGTACTGTCGGGGTCGGCGTAGTCGGCGAGAAGTGCGTCGCTCACGTCGTCGCCCTCGCGCTCTCTTATCACGCGTCTCGCGATAAGGTCAAGCTCCGACGTGGAGCGCGAGAAGTTCAGATACTTGCAGCCGAACATTATCGGCGGACACGCCGGACGTATATGTACCTCGTTCGCGCCGCTCTCGTACAGAAACTCCGTCGTTTCGCGAAGCTGCGTTCCCCTTACGATGGAGTCGTCGATGAGCAGCAGGCTCTTGTCATGTATAAGATCCTGCACGGGTATCAGTTTCATTCTCGCTATCATGTCGCGCTCCGCCTGGTTCGGCGGCATAAACGAGCGCGGCCACGTCGGCGTGTACTTTATAAACGGGCGCGCGAACGGTATACCCGACTCGTTCGCGTAGCCTATCGCGTGGGCGATACCCGAATCGGGCACGCCGGCTACCATGTCGGGCTTTATATTGCCCTCGTTCATGTCGCGCCGCGCAAGCATCTCACCGCAGCGGTAACGCATATTTTCAACGTTTATGCCCTCGTAGCACGAGGTCGGGTAGCCGTAGTAAATCCACAAAAATGTGCATATCTTCATTTCGTCCCCGGGCGGCGACACCGTTTCTACGCCGTCGGCGGTGATAAACACGATTTCGCCCGGTCCGAGGTTTTTGTAGTCGCTGTAGCCGAGGTTCAGATACGCAAAACTCTCGAACGACGCGCAGAACGCGCCGTCCTTGTGACCGATAATAATCGGCGTTCTGCCGAGACGGTCGCGCGCGGCGTATATGCCGTCGGGCGTTAAAATGAGCATACTCATCGAGCCTTTTATCACATTCTGGGCGTGTTTTATGCCGTCAATCAGCGTGCTTTCCTGGTTGATTATCGCGGCGACAAGTTCCGTCTGGTTGATGTTCCCGCCGCTCATTTCGAGGAAGTGCGGGTTGCCCTTGCTGTAAGCCATATCGACAAGTTCGTCGGAGTTTGAAATAAGTCCGACGGTCGTTATCGCGAAACTGCCGAGGTGCGAGCGTACGATAAGCGGCTGCGGCTCGTTGTCCGATATACAGCCTATGCCGGAAGTTCCTTCCATTTCATTTACGTCGCTCTCAAACTTCGTGCGGAACGGCGAGTTTTCTATATTGTGTATCGCGCGGTTAAAGCCGTCCTTGCCGTACACAGCCATGCCGCCTCTTTTTGTGCCGAGATGTGAGTGATAGTCAATACCGAAAAACAAATCGTACACACAGTTTTTCTTGGCAATTACGCCGAATATTCCTCCCATAAATACCTCCCAATCATTAAAGCTGTTCCATAGACGCGATGTTCGCGAGGACTTTATCGAGCATTTCACGGTATTTTACGCCCTTTGCCTTTTCCTCGTCGATTACCTTCTGCGGCGCTTTTGAGACGAAGCCCTGATTATTAAGCTTGCCCTCAACGCGCTTTATTTCGCCCTCTAACTTTTTCTTTTCAGCCTGCAGTCTTTGTAATTCCTTATCCTTATCAACAAGCTCGTCAAGCGGCAGGAATATTTCAGCCGACGGTACGACAACGTTTACGGCGTTCGCGTCGATGCCGCTCTTGTCGGACTGCACGACAGTCTCGCTTGCCGACGCCAATTTTTCAAAGAAGATTTTTCCCTTCTCGAACACGTCCGTTTTGTCGGTCACGATTATCGTCTTAGCCTTCTTCGACGGCGGAACGTTCATTTCCGCGCGGCGGTTCCTTATCGCCGTGATAGCGTCCATGATAAGCCGCATCGCGCTTTCCTCCGCCTTGAAGTTGAATTTTTCGTCGTACTCGGGGTAGCGGCTTATCATAATGCTCTCGCCCTCGTGCGGAAGGTGCTGCCAGATTTCCTCGGTTATGAACGGCATGAACGGGTGCAAAAGTTTCATCGTGTTTGACAGCACGTATGTGAGAACGTACTGCGCCGTTTTGCCCGTCGCGTTCTCCTTGTCAAACAGGCGCGGCTTTACAAGCTCGATATACCAGTCGCAGAACGTGTCCCAGATGAAATCGTACAAATTCGACAGCGCAACGCCGAGCTCGAATTTGTCGATGTTCTCCGTTACCGCCTTGACGGTATCGTTGTAGCGCGATAAAATCCACTTGTCCTCAAGCTGCAGCTCGCTTATGTCGGGCAGCTTGTTTTCGGTAATATCGAGGTTCATCAGCGTAAATCTCGACGCGTTCCATATCTTGTTCGCGAAGTTTCTGCTCGCCTCGACGCGCTCGATGTAGAAACGCATATCGTTTCCGGGCGCGTTGCCGGTCGCGAGTGTAAAGCGCAGCGCGTCCGCGCCGTACTGCTCGATTATTTCCAACGGGTCTATGCCGTTGCCGAGCGACTTCGACATCTTGCGTCCCTGCGAGTCGCGGACAAGTCCGTGAATGAACACGTGCCTGAACGGCGCTTTGCCGGTGTGTTCCATCGCCGAGAATACCATTCTCGAAACCCAGAAGAATATTATATCGTAGCCCGTGACGAGTACGCTCGTCGGGTAGAAGTAGTCCAAATCCTCGGTTTTGTCGGGCCAGCCGAGCGTCGAGAAGGGCCAAAGCGCCGACGAGAACCACGTGTCAAGTACGTCCTCGTCTTGGTGAACCTTGCCGCCGCATTTCGGGCAGACGGTTATATCCTCTTTTGAAACGGTCGTTTCTCCGCACTCGTCGCAGTAAAACGCGGGTATTCTGTGTCCCCACCAAAGCTGGCGCGATATGCACCAGTCGAGTACGTTTTCCATCCAGTTCATATAGATTTTTGAGAAACGCTCGGGGATAAACGACGTGTCGCCGTTTTTGACCGCGTCGATAGCGGGTTTGGCGAGAGGTTTCATTTTTACGAACCACTGCTTTGAAATTATAGGCTCTACCGTCGTTCCGCAGCGGTAGCACGTTCCTACGTTGTGGCTGTGATCCTCGACCTTGACGAGCAAGCCCTGCTCCTCCAAGTCCTTTACGATAGCCTTTCTCGCGTCGTAGCGATCCATGCCCTCGTATTTGCCGCCGTAGTGGTTTATCGTCGCGTCGTCGTTCATTACCTTGATTTGTTCGAGATTGTGGCGTTTGCCGACCTCGAAGTCGTTGGGGTCGTGCGCGGGCGTGATTTTAACGCAGCCCGTACCGAAGTCCTTGTCAACGTATTCGTCCGCGATAACGGGAATCTCGCGTCCGACAAGCGGCAGGATAAGCGTTTTGCCTACGAGATCCTTGTATCTCTCGTCCTCGGGGTTTACCGCTACCGCCGTATCGCCCAAAAGCGTTTCGGGACGCGTCGTGGCGATTATCACGCAGCCGCTGCCGTCCTTTATCGGGTACTTGATGTGCCAGAAATGACCCGCCTGCTCCTCGTGCTCGACCTCCGCGTCGGAAAGAGCCGTGATGCAGTGCGGACACCAGTTTATAATGCGCGAGCCCTGGTAGATAAGCCCTTTGTTGTAGAGGTTTACGAATACCTCGCGCACCGCCTTCGAGCAGCCCTCGTCCATCGTGAACCGCTCTCTGTCCCAGTCGCACGACGAGCCTATCTTTTTAAGCTGGTTTATAATTCTGTCGCCGTACATCTTTTTCCAGTCCCAGACGCGGTCGAGGAATTTTTCGCGTCCCAGGTCGTAGCGCGTAAGACCCTCCTTTTCGCGCAGTTCCGCCTCGACTTTTATCTGCGTCGCGATGCCGGCGTGATCCGTGCCGGGGATCCACAGCGCGTTGTAGCCCTGCATACGCTTGTAGCGGATAAGAATGTCCTGCAGCGTTTCATCGAGAGCGTGTCCCATGTGGAGCTGTCCCGTTACGTTGGGGGGCGGGATTACGATGGTGAAGGGTTTCTTGGTCTTGTCCACCTCCGCGTGGAAGTAGCCTTTCGTTACCCAGTTGTTGTATATCCTGTCCTCAAATTCGGACGGGTCGTAGGTTTTTGAGATGTTGTTTTTGTCTTGCATTTATATTTTCTCCTTTTGGATGTTGTGGGTTTGTTTATGTGCGGACTGTCGAGGGCGCCAGCCCCTACGGCGCACTATTTACAAATAACGGGTGTAGGGTACGGCGCCCTCGAGGGTCGCCCCTACGGAGTGTCAGGGATAAACCCCTCAGTCACACTTCGTGTGACAGCTCCCCTAGTAGGGGAGCCATACGCTTGCGTATGGTAGGCGTGTTCGCTTGCGAACAAACGCCGTAGCAAGGGGAGCCATACGGCGAGCGCCGCATATCGTGAGCCTCCCCTATTAGGGGAGGTGTCGGCGTAGCCGACGGAGGGGTTTGTTTCCGCAAATATATCATTACATTCCGCCGCTTTGGTCGAGGAGGAATATCGCCAAAAAGGCGACCACCGCCACGCCGAGAGCGGCGTACTTGACTCGCAGCACCGCCTTATCCGTCGCTTCCTTGTGTAATATCTTTTCCAATATAAATTTCGCGCGGAATGTCATAAAAAGCGCTATCACGCCCATGACAACCACCGCAATTTTTACCGCGAGCATCCGTGTCCACTCCTTTACGCGATACTTATCCATTGTACGATATTTTATCATTATTTAGCGGCGATGTCAATACGCGGCAAATTTAATCGTATAATAAACCGAAAGATTTAGCATAATAACCATGTAACGGGAATAAACATAACATGATAAAATATTTAATCACATCGAGGAGGAGTTTACGGAAATGGATAATAATACGTCAAACAATCAGGCTGTCATAATCGGGGAAATAGAAAGCGATTTCGTTTTAAGCCATGAAATATACGCGGAAAAGTTTTATACGTGTACGGTGCGCGTTCCGCGTCTTAGCGGCACGGCTGACAATATACGCGTCATGGTTTCGGAAAGGCTGCTGTTGGGCGGCGGTTTCGAGGTGGGCGACACGGTCGTTATAACGGGTCAGTTCCGTTCGTACAACAGCTACGAGGACGGCGGCAACCGTCTTGTTCTTACGGTGTTCGCGAAGGATATTGAGCTTGCGGACGGCGAGGACAGCAAGAATCCGAATTCGCTGTATTTAAACGGCTTTATCTGCAAGCCGCCCGTTTACCGCACAACTCCGTTCGGACGTGAAATAACCGACCTTCTTCTCGCAGTGAACCGCAGCTACAACAAATCGGACTACATACCGATTATAGCATGGGGGCGCAACGCGAGGTTCGCGAAAAGTCTTAACGTCGGTGACAATATAAAGATTTGGGGACGTATTCAGTCGAGGACGTACCAAAAGCGTCTCGACGACGAAAAAACAATAGAAAAAACGGCTTACGAGGTATCCGTAAACAGGATGGAACTCGCAGCCGCCGATGAAAGCGCGCCGTATGAGACAGATACTGCCGTCACACAGCAAAACGGCACAGCCGTTACACAATAAAACGGCAAGCCGTCAAACAATAATCGCAAACGCGCTGTAGTTGTCGTTTCCTTCCTTTTCCTTTTTGTGCAGCGCGGCGAGCATTTTTTCGAGCCACTCGCCGGGCGAACGGGAGGATCTCAGCGTTTTCTCGACGGTTCTTTCGTTCGTAAGCTCCCAAAAGCCGTCGCTGCATATTAAAAACGCGTCGCCGTGTTTGAGCGTAACGATGTCGGAAACGTCGGGAACGTCCTGCGCGCCGCCGATTATGCAGCGGGTAAGCTTGCTTTGGTCGGCGCTCGTGCGTATCTCGTCGTAGGTTATTATGCCGCTTTCAAACTTCATAAACGCGACGCTGTGGTCGTCGGTGATCTCGGATATTTCGCCGTCGGTTATACGGTAGATACGGCTGTCGCCTATGTGCGCCCATACAGCCGTTTCGCCGTCGGTTAAAAGCAGCGCAGCGGTGGTCGCCATATCGAACGGCGCGCCGTCCCATTTTGCCGCTTTTACGCTGTCCGACGCGGCTTTTATATATTCCTCGGCAGCCTCGGGCGTTATGCGCGGGTTTTTCTTGAACTCCTCACACACAGCCTTTGCGGCGGTCTTTGACGCGGTTTCGCCGCCGTCGTGTCCGCCGAGTCCGTCGCAAAGAATAAAACACCACATTTTTTCTTTATTCGCGTGGCAGATGTAATCCTCGTTGTTTTCTCTGCCGCCTCTATTGGTTATCGCCGCCGCTCTCATCGAGTTCCTCCCCGCCTTCCGTAACAAACGGTATATTGGTTTCATTGTCTTTCGCGCCGTAATTTTCGCTTACCTCGGTATTACTGCTGGTAAGTCTGTTTATTTCCTCCTGCATTGCGGCGCGGTCTTTGAGCGCCTCGTCGTACATCGCTTTCGTCCTGCTTACGGACGAGTACAAAACGGCGGCGGCAACGGTCAGAACGGCTATGATACACGCCATTGCCGCTATGATTATACGCGCCGCACGTGCTCTCTCCGCCGTGTAATTCTGCTCTTTTACACGCTTGTAATCCATTACCTATCCCCTCCGCCGCGCTTTTTATACTCGCCGAGAAAGCGCGAGAATTTTCCGACGCTTTTTTGGTTGAACGCCACTCCGAGCGACATGAGCTTTATGAGCAGGTCGGCGCTCATTTTTTCGACGTATTCAAGCTCGACCTCGTAGTCGGTCGTGTCGAAATATGTCGTTTTGTCAAGGCAAAGCTCGGTGTCGCCGCGCCGCAGCGTGCGGCGTTTCGTTACGGACGCGCCCATGCGGTACAACTCGCCTACGTCCATGCCCGTTACTTTTTTCGCCGTTTCGGCGTCTATGGTTTCGCTTACGCCGTCCGTTGCAAACTCCGTCTCCTCGCATATCTGGAGCGGGCTGTCACTGTTTGTATGCCGCTTTACCTGTATCTTCGCCGTGTCGTCCGTTACGCGGACGCGAACCATTATGTGATTTTTGCGCAGTATGCCGCCGCGGTCGGTGTAGTAATGGTTCTCCTGCGTGAACACGCTGCCCCAGTTGAAGGCGCGTTTTACCTTCGTGTACGTGTCAAAGTCTATTATGCTCTTTAATTCGGTTTCCTTCATACGAACTGATTTCTCTCTTTCTTATATGTATATCCTATTTCGGCAAGCTTTCTTTCTATCTCCCTGCCGTCCGTTTCCATGTCGCGGCACATCTCGTCAAATGACGGGTAAAAGTCGCGCAGCTTTGTGTTTACAAAGCTTAAAAGTATCGCGGGGTCTTGCGGTATAGTCATAGTTTATCCGTCCAATCCGTCTTTAATAACAGTTTTTATTTTTGTTACACCCTTCGGTATGTGATATTTTACGGCGGGGATAACGGTTTTTCTGTAACGCAGGTTCGTGTTGGGCGATGCGGGTATTATGACGTTTTCGCCGCCCTCGCCGCAAACGGCGCACCGGTTCTCGTCCGTTACGGCAAAGCCCGCGTCGTAGGCGGTGCAGTCGTAGTCGGACGTTATTTCATGCTCCCTTGTATGTCCCTCGCTCGTGGGCGTTACTACGGTAACAACGTCTATGCCCTTAAACGGCGACCATTTTATCGTTACGTTTTCCTCGGTCGCGCTCGCCGATATGAAATGACGGCGGAAAAGTATAAGTCCGTCCACGTCGAACACGAGCATATTGTCGGGCGCACATTCGGCGAGGTTTACGGGGCTTAGCATCACGTTAAAGCCGAAGTGCGCGCTGTACGCGAATTTGAGGTACTTCGGTATCGTCTGTCCGCAGTCGAAATATTCGTTGTCGCCCGTCGGGTACGCGACCGTTTTGCCGTTTCGGCGCGAGATAAGCATATCGGCGGGTTTTATCAGTATTTTTTCGCTGAGTTTCGGCATCGGCGCGCTTTCGCACGTCCAGAACTCGTGGTCGTCCGGCAGCATCAGGAACGCGTATGCTTTAAGTCCCCAGTAGGGCGAGCCGTGGGCGTTGTAGTGTTCCGCCATGTTGAGGTTGGGGTAGTCGTAGCCGACGGTGAGTATGCCGGCATAGTCGAATATGCTTTTGCCGAGCCACTTGTTGAGGTTGCGCTCGATTATGCCTTTCATTACCTCAATCGGGAACGGGCGCACGTCCGCCACCACGCACGCGCTCCAGAACGCGCACTGCGCGAAACGGTAGGTTAAAGAGCGTCCGTAAGGGAGCGCTTCGCCGTCGTCGTCGAACCAGTATATGAATGTTTTCGCGAACGTTTCGGCGCGGTCGCGGTAAAGCTTTGCGCGGTCGGGATTGTCCTTGTCCATTACGGCTGCGTATATCAGTCCGTAGAAGTGGAACGCAAACGCTATGTAGTAGTCAGCCTGTCCGTGTACGCCGTCGCGGTACCAGCCGTCGGACACGTAAAACTCGTCGAGACGGGTAAGGTCTTCGTTAAGCTTTTCCTCGCTGTATTCCCTGCCGGCCTTTTTGAGCGCAATGTTCACAAGCACGCGGAAAAAACGCCAGTTGCTGTCGCATACGTCGTGCGTGTTTATCTGCCAGAGCCATTCGGTGAGGTCGTCCTTCGTTTTGTCCGAAAGCGGCTGCCAGAGCGTGTCGGGTGTGAACAGCATGGCATATGCGATCGAAGCCATTTCGACGTAACGCTGGTCGCGCTCGCCGGCATCGCCCCAGTAGGTGTCGCTCTCTTTGTCCGCGCCGTCGCGTATGCCGTCGAGGTAAAGGCGCACAAACTCGTCGTGCCTGCCGCCGCCCGCGAGGTACGGCACAAGCCCCCACAGCGGACGCGCGAACGCCTCGGTTTCAGCCGCGCCGTCGTCGTACCACGCGCTGTGGCGCGCGAAAAAGACCTTGCCGCCGCGGTAGTATTTTTTTATCGGCTCGATTATATTTAAAAGCTGCTTTTGGAAATATTGCTTGTCGTTCATGGTCAATTCCTCCCTCGTTAATTGTACCACCTTTCGGGGGAATTGTAAATAAAATTTGAGAAAAAAAGCGGGCGACCGCAAGGGTCGCCCCTACGGTGGGGGTTGACGAATTGCAGAGATGCGGGCGACCGCAAGGGTCGTCCCTACAGGTGAGTGAAATATATTGTCGGGGTACGGGCGGCCAATGACCGCCCCTACGGTGGGTAATTTATAAAATGCGGGTGTAGGGGCGGCGAGTCGCCGCCCGTAAGCCTCCCTTGTTAAAGGGAGGGGGACCGCCGTAGGCGGTGGAGGGATTCATTATAAAAATAAAAGAATCCCCCAGTCACGCTACGCGTGACAGCCCCCTTTGACAAGGGGGCCTTTCGTAAAGGCACACGTGATTATCACTCAATCTCGCCATGTTTTTCGGCGGAGGTTATTTTCTTTATCTTATTATCGCCGTCAACGAACACGACGGTCGGGGTATGCGTTTTTACCTCATCGGGCGTCATTGTGCAGTACGCCATTATTATAACCTTGTCGCCCACGCCGACGAGCCTTGCAGCCGCGCCGTTAAGGCAGATCACGCCGCTGTTTTCTTCGCCCGCTATCACGTACGTTTCAAGGCGGCTGCCGTTGTCTATGTCCACGACCTGAACCTTCTCGTATTCGAGTATGCCAGCCGCTTTCATAAGTGCGCCGTCAATCGTTATCGAGCCGACGTAGTTAAGCTCCGCCTGCGTCACCGTCGCGCGGTGGATTTTTCCTTTAAGCATTTCTATGTTCATTTTCCTACTCCATAATAAAATTGTCGATAAGACGCGTTTTGCCTATATACACCGCGATTGCGCACAAAAGCGGCTTTTTTGTCTTTACGAGAGGGCTCAGATCCTTCAAATCCACTATCTCTGCATAATCTGTTTCGGCAAGCGGCTCCTTGTTTATTTCCGTCTTAATCACGTCAAGCACAGCCGCCACGCTCTCCTCGCCGCCCTCAATGAGCCTTTTTCCTTTTTCGAGCGAACGCGACAGGCACAGCGCGGCTTTTCGTTCCTCGGGATTTAAATAGGTGTTGCGCGAGCTTTTCGCAAGTCCGTCGCTTTCGCGGACGATCGGGCAGCCGACTATCTCTATATCAAAATTCAAATCCTCGGCCATTTTCTTTATGACGCACAGCTGCTGCGCGTCCTTCTGACCGAAATACGCTCTGTCGGGCGTTACGATGTTAAACAGCTTGCTCACGACGGTGCATACGCCCGAAAAATGTATGGGGCGCGTTTTGCCGCACAGTACCTTTGTTATCTTGTTCATGTCCACGAACGTGAGCGCATCGCGGTACATTTCGTCAGGCTCTGGGTTAAATATAATGTCAGCTCCGGCAGCCTCGCAAAGAGCCGCGTCCGCGTCAAGGTCACGCGGGTACGTTTCAAAGTCCTCGTTCGGCGCGAACTGGGTCGGGTTCACGAAGTCGCTCACGACTACGCGGTCGTTTTCCTTGACGGCGCGGTCGATAAGGCTTTTGTGTCCCTCGTGGAGAAAGCCCATTGTCGGGACAAGTCCGACGGTCAGTCCTTCCCTTTTCCACGATTTTATGATAGGTCTTAATTCGTCTATTTTCTTTATTATCCGCATTTTATATCCTCCCGTCGTTTATCGCCTGAAGCGTTTCGTCGTCGGTTTTAAACGTGTGTTCTTTCGCCGGGAACGTTCCCGCCTTTACCTCGTCTATATACGCTTTTATGCCGTTTTGCATCACGCCGCCCACGTCGGCGAACCGTTTTACGAATTTCGGCTTAAAGCTGCCGTACATGGTGAGCATATCCTGATACACAAGCACCTGACCGTCGCAGTCCGCGCCCGCGCCTATGCCTATCGTGGGTATCGTTAGCATTTTCGTTATGTGCGCGGCAAGCTCGGCAGGTACACATTCAAGCACAACGGCGAACGCGCCCGCTTCCTCTACCGCTTTCGCGTCCTCGATAAGCCTGTGCGCGGCGGCGATGTTTTTGCCCTGAACCTTGAAACCGCCGAATTCGTTCACCGACTGCGGCGTCATGCCGATATGCCCCATTACGGGTATCGACGCGTCCGTTATGGCGCGTATGTGTTCCTTTATTTTTACGCCGCCCTCCAATTTTACCGCCGAGGCGCGTCCTTCCTTTATGAGCCGTCCTGCGTTTACGACCGCGTCGTAGACCGACGTCTGGTACGACATGAACGGCATATCCGTTACAACAAACGCCCTCTCGGCTCCCCTTGCGACAGCCGCGCTGTGGTGTATCATATCCTCCATCGTGACGCGAAGAGTGTCGTCGTAGCCGAGCATTACCATTCCGAGCGAGTCGCCGACGAGTATCGCGTCAACGCCCGCCTCGTCCTCAATGCGCGCGGTCGAATAATCGTAGCCCGTTATCATCGTGATTTTCTCGCCGCGCTCCTTCGCCTCACGGAAGTTTGCCGTTGTAAATTTCATTTTTAATTCCCTCTTTCATTGAAAAAATCCGCACCGCGCGGCGCGTGCCGCGTGATACGGACAATATTTTCCATGACAAAAGTACGCCGCCCGAAGCGGCACAATATGTCAGGTGCAGTTTTCGTAAGAAATATTGCCCGTCCGACACATTATAGCATACTTTTTCCGATATTACAATAGCAAATTTAATATATCCGCCGCGCGTTTTACGAAAAATACGAAATCGCGGCTGCTGCCTTTAACGTGTCGCCCCTCGCGCCGCCGTCGTTCACCGACCTCACAGCCTTTACGAGCGGCGTGTCGGCTTTCATCGCTTCGGCGCGGTAACAGTCAAGCACAAGCTGTTTCAGTCCGTCGAAGGTGTATATCTCAAACGGGTTAATCCGCAGCATTTCAGCCGCCTTTTCGATGCCCGATATTAAGTCGGGGCTGTACCTTGCGCGGGCGGAGATGTAATCGTCCGAGACAAAGCTGTACGTGCCGCCGACGGCGTGACCGAGCGCGCGCATACATGCGACGTAGCCCTCCTCCATGGCGCGGGCTATTCCGGCGCGGTCAAAGTCCATAATGCCCGTCTGCGGACGCGGCGCGCGCACCGTTATGATGTTAGTGTCCGCCGCCGAGGGTGCGCGGTTTATACCGATACCGCCCGCGTCAACGGCGATTATATCCTTTATGCCCCTTTGGAGCAGCATGTTCACGGGTAGATTGTCGTAAAGACCCGCGTCGGACAGCGTTTCCGATTTCACGCGCTTTGAGCCGAATATGCTCGCGCTCGCGACGATGTAATTTATAAGCTCGCCGCGCGGTATTTCGTCGGCAAAGCGGTACACGCCCCTTTTGCCGCTGAGCGACAGCAGCGCAAGCCCGAACGCTATATCGGATTTTCGCAGCTTGTCCTCGTCCACGACGCTGTTTAAAAGACGCTTCAGCGGCGACATGTCAAGTCCGCCGTTTCTGCTGATTTCGCGTATTACGGGCGGTAGGTTTTTCAGTGCGAAAAGGTCGTGCTGACCTTTCATACACTTTGGCAGCGCGACAATATCATCGGCTGAAATGTTACGCCACAGCCTGATTGCGTCGTCGTATTCGTCAAGCGCGATGAGCGCACCGTTGATCGCGCCGACCGACGTTCCGACAGCCGCGCATATTTCCACGCCCGTCTTACGCAGCGCCCTCCACACGCCGATGTGAAACGCGCCCCTTACTCCGCCGCCCGCGAGCGCGAGACCGTACCGCATAAAAACACCTCCGCAAAACGCTTAATGCTTTTATTATTGACGGTTTTCGGAAGTTTTATAGTCCTTTTTTGAATTTCGGAGCGATTTGAAAAAATCCTTCAAAACGGCGGCGCACTCATGCTCCATAACGCCGCCCCGCGCTGTGAGACTGTAGTTGCACAGTCCCTTGTCGAACAGGTTCACCGCGCTGCCGGCGCAGCCCGATTTTTTGTCGTACGCGCCGAAGTACACGTTCTCTATGCGCGCGTTCAGAATAGCGCCGGCGCACATCGGACACGGTTCGAGCGTGACGTACATATCGCAGCCCGGCAGTCTCCAGCCGCCAAGCTTTTTGCACGCCTTGTCTATAGCCGAAATTTCCGCGTGCATGAGCGCGTTTTTCTTCGTTTCGCGCTTATTGTAGCCGCGCGAAATAATTTTTCCGTCACGTACTATTACCGCGCCGACGGGCGTTTCGCCGAGGTCGGCTGCTTTCTTCGCCTGTTTTAAGGCTGCTTTCATAAATTTTTCGTCCATTATATTAGCTCCAAGGTAAAACAACAGCCGCTCCTTATGGGAACGGCTGTGTGGTTTCTGTTTATCAGTCCTCTGAAAATTCCTTGTGAGTAAGCGAGATTTTACCGTTTCTGGTGTCTATCTCCTTAACTCTTACCTTCAGATAGTCGCCTTCCTTAACGACGTCCTCGACCTTTTCAACTCTGTGCTTTGCAAGCTCGCTGATGTGGCACAGACCGTCCTTGCCGGGGAGTATCTCGACGAACGCGCCGAACGGCTGGATAGTCTTAACAAGACCGTTGTAAATCTCGCCGACCTCGGGGTCTTTGACGATGGTCTCGATAGCGTCTCTCGCCGCCTGACCCGCCTCCTGCGTTGTGGCGAAGATGTAGATTGTGCCGTCCTCCTCGATGTCTATCTTCGCGCCTGTTTCGGCTACTATCTTCTGGATGACCTCGCCGCCCTTGCCGATTACCTCGCGTATCTTGTCAACCTCTATCTTCATAACGTCAACCTTCGGAGCATACGGCGAAAGCTCGTCGCGTACCGCGGGGATAGCCTTTAAGAGTACGTCGTCGATAATGTGGCAGCGTGCCTTGTACGTCTTGTCGAGAGCCTCGGCGATTACCTCGTAGGGAAGTCCGTCGTTCTTTATATCGACCTGAATGGACGTTATGCCCTTCTTTGTGCCGGCAACCTTGAAGTCCATTTCGCCGTAGAAGTCCTCGAGACCCTGTATGTCAACCATTGTCGTAAAGCCGTCGTCGGTCGTGATAAGACCGCAGGAAATACCGGCAACGGGCGCTTTTATCGGCACGCCCGCAGCCATGAGCGCGAGCGTCGAGCCGCACACACTGCCCTGCGACGTTGAACCGTTCGACGAAAGCACCTCGGACACAACTCTTATCGCGTACGGGAATTCGTCCTCCGGAGGAAGTACGGGAACGAGCGAACGCTCCGCGAGCGCGCCGTGACCTATCTCGCGTCTGCCCGGACCTCTCGACGGTCTTGTCTCGCCGACGGAGTACGACGGGAAGTTGTAGTGGTGCATATATCTCTTTTCCTCTTCCATGTCGATACCGTCGAGACGCTGATGCTCCGAAAGCGGCGCGAGCGTCGCAACCGACAATACCTGCGTCTGACCTCTCGTGAACATACCCGAGCCGTGCGTTCTGGGGAGCAGGTCAACCTCGGCGGCAAGCGGTCTTATCTCGTCAAGACCTCTGCCGTCAACGCGTCTGCCCTGCACGAGCCACGCGCGGACGATCTCCTTCTGCATCTTATATAAAATTTCGCCTATCTGCTCGTTAATGTCGGGGAAACGCTCCTCCAAGGCGGGGATAATTTCGTCCGTTATAACTCCTATTCTCTCGTCGCGGACGTTCTTGTCGTCGGTGTCGAGCGCGTACTGCAGCTTTTCGAACGCCATTTCCTTTATCGCGTCGTAAAGGTCGTGGTCAACGTCGTGCGACTCGTACTCAAACTTTTTCTTGCCTATCTCAGCCTGAATACCGCTTATAAACTCGCAAAGCGTGATGATTTCCTTGTGGGCGAACTTAATACCTTCGAGCATAACGTCGTTGGGTACTTCGTTCGCGCCGGCCTCGATCATAACGACCTTCTGCTTTGTGCCCGCTACGGTAACGAGCATATCGCTCTTTTCTCTCTGCTCGACGGTCGGGTTTATAACGTACTCGCCGTCAACGAGACCGAGCCATACGCCCGCTATGGGGCCGTTCCACGGAATATCGGAAATCGAGATAGCAATCGACGTGCCTATCATTGCCGCTACCTCGGGCGGGTTGTCCTGCTCTACCGAGAGAACCGTCGCGACAACGGTAACGTCGTTTCTAAGGTCTGACGGGAAAAGCGGTCTTATCGGTCTGTCGATAACGCGGCTCGTGAGTATAGCCTTTTCGGACGGCTTGCCCTCGCGCTTGATGTAGCCGCCGGGAATCTTGCCGACCGAGTAGAGCTTTTCCTCGTAGTCTACGCTCAGCGGGAAGAAGTCTATTCCCTCTCTGGGTGAACGTGACGCCGTTACGTTTACCATAACCACCGTGTCGCCGTAGCGCACGAGACAGTTTCCGTTTGCGAGCTGTGCCATTTTGCCCGTTTCGATAACGAGCGGTCTGCCCGCGAGTGTTGTTTCAAATGTTCTGAACATATTTTTTCTCCTTTTCTTTTATTGTTTCGGAGATACGTTTTAGCAGATAAATACAAGAAGGGAACATATTTCGTCAATAATCCCGCTATAAAACCCCTCAGTCACTTCGTGACAGCTCCCCTAGTAGGGGAGCCATACGCTTGGGTATGGCAGGCGTGTTGCGAAGCAACAAACGCCGTAGCAAGGGGAGCCATACGTGAGCCTCCCCTACTAGGGGAGGTGGCGCCGCAGGCGTCGGAGGGGTTTCCCGTCCTCTATTTATTTGCTAAACAAATATCTCCGTAAATATATACAGGCAAACCGGACGAGCCGGTTTGCCCCATATAACAAAATTACTTTCTTAAGCCTAATTTAGCCACGAGAGCACGGTATCTTTCGATATCCTGATCCTTAAGGTAATTCATAAGTCCGCGTCTCTTGCCGACCATCATAAGAAGACCGCGTCTTGAGTGATGGTCCTTCTTGTGGATGTTAAGGTGGTCGTTATTGAGGTGGTTGATTCTCTCGGTTAAAAGAGCAATCTGTACCTCCGGCGAGCCCGTGTCGCCCTCATGCGTAGCAAATTCCTTTATAATCTGCTCCTTACGTTCCTTTGTCATGGTTTCACCTCCTATGATAAATCATCGCCCTCCGCTGAGATGCCGTTGGTGATTCGGCTTTCCAAGCAGGGGTTCACTTTACATACCGGATTTGTCTTGTTTCGCGGCTTATCAGTTAGCCGGCTTTCTGTTGAAACGTCTGTTGAACTTCTCAACGCGTCCGCCCGTGTCTACAAGCTTTTGCTTACCCGTGAAGAACGGATGACAGTTTGAGCAGATTTCAACCTGGATATTTTCCTTGGTAGAGCCTGTCTCGATAACGTTTCCGCATGCGCAGGTAATGGTCGTCTGCTTGTAATCGGGATGTATTCCCTCTTTCACGCATATTCCTCCTTCCTTAAATTTCACGCGTCCGTAAGACGCCATCATTTAGTATAACACAAGAATATTTTATTTGCAAGTATTATTTTGGCGATTATTAAAATATTTTCCCGCCTCGCCCGCGAGGTACAGCGAGCCGCACACGCAGACGATACCCGTATTTCCCGACAAAGCCGCGTCAAGAGCCGCGTTTACGTCCTTTATGACCTCGGCGTTTTTTATGGCGGACGCGATTTTTTCGGCTTTCAGGCAGCGCGGCATATTAAGCTCGGTCGCGATAAAGCGTCTGGCTATAGTGCTTATTTCCTTTATACACTCCTCCCACGCCTTGTCCTCCATCATGGCGGCGACAACGGTTATATCCTTATTTATTCCCGCGAGCGACCTTTTGAGCGCGCGTATGCCGTCGGGATTGTGCGCGCCGTCGATTATGACGTTATCCCTCACAAACTCGAACCGCGCGTGCCATGTCGTGTTTTTAAGACCATCGCGCACGGCTTTTTCGGGAATTTCATAACCCTTTTCTCTAAGCGCGTTCACCGTTTCAAGCACGACTGCCGCGTTGTATTTCTGGTACTCTCCTTTAAGCGACAGCTCGTAACCGTCGGCGGCGTGCGCGTCCGCGACGGTAAGGCTGGCGTTTTTACTCTCGGCGTATGCGCGTATAATGTCGGTGACGCGTTTTTCGTTCGGGTACGCAATCACTCTTCCGCCCTCGCGGATAATGCCGCATTTTTCGTGCGTTATTTCTTCTATCGTATCGCCGAGGTACTGCGTGTGGTCGAGCGCTATTTTGCAAATTACGCTCGCAGCGCTCTCGTCAATCACGTTCGTAGCGTCAAGCTTGCCGCCCATGCCTACCTCCAGCACCACTATATCGCATTTTTTTTCGTAAAAGTACAGAAACGCGGCGGCGGTCACGAACGCGAATTCGCTCACGAGCGCGCCGCTCGTTTCCATAATATTTTTTACTCTTCCGGCATATTCTATAAGTGCGGCGTCCGAAATATTTTCGCCGTTTATACTTATGCGCTCGTTGAAACGCTCGATAAAGGGCGACGTGAAAAGTCCCGTAACGTACCCCGCGCGTTTCAGAATTTCAGCCGTCATAGCGGCTGTCGAGCCTTTTCCGTTCGTTCCGGCGATATGGACAAAGCGCAGCTTTTTCTGCGGGTCGCCGAGCAAGCCGAGAAGAACGCCGAGATTTTCGTTGCCCAGCGGGCGGCGGAATTTCGGTATTGAATGTATGTAAGATAAGGTTTCTTCGTAGTTCATAATGCCCTCCCTTACGTTAAATTATAATACGGCTCGGCGCGTAAGTCAAACAACGTAACAAAAAATTCATAAAAAACATATTGATTTTTTTACGGCAAAGTGATATAGTTGATACAAATGTGTAAAAAAGAATATATTTTACCATTAATTACTAAAAAACGGAAGGAGAAAATTGAATGAAGAGCAGTAAAACGTCAAAATCCACTTCGATGCTTACGCTGATTTCCGTTGCCGTTATCGTCGTTTTCGCGGTAATATGCGGAATATTCGCGGGTCCGAAGTTCAAGGTCCACATCGACAGCAAGCGCGCGGAGGAAGCGGCGACAGCGGAGGATATGGCGGTAGCTAACGGCGAGAAAGAGCCGACCGTTTCATATGCGGCGAGAGCGACGGGAATGTCGGTCGAGGATTATCTCGCGCAGTACGGTCTTACGCTCGGCGACGAAATAACGGAACAGACCACTTTGGATGACTTGGCAAACAACATGACGATAAGCAACTACGTAAGTTTCGCGGGAATGACGGACGAGGAGGGTAACCCCGATGTTGACGGCTATCTCGAACAGTTCAGCGACGCGGTCACAGCCGACACGCTTATGAAGGATTTGAACGCGATGAGCGCCGAAACGGCGTTGGGCAGCGAGATGTTCAACGCTACCAAGGAGCAGTACGGTCTCGGAGACGAGATAACCGGCGAGACAACTCTCGAGGATTTTGAAAACGCGATAGTGAAGGCGCAGCAGGACGCGGCTGCGGCGGCTCAGAGTACGGCAAGTCCGGACGGAGAGGCTCAGACAGCCGAGACACCCGCGGAAACGCAGACGGAACAATAAATTTTTTAGTAGAGGAGACAGTAAAATGGATGAGGAAAAGAATTTAAACGAAACCGCAGAGGAAATAACCGAAACGGCAGCCGATACGGTAGAGGAAACGGCTAACGCGGCGGAAGAAACGGCTGCGGAAGTTGTTGAAGAAGTAAAGGACGCGGCGGAGGAAACGGCGGAGGACGTCGTTGACGAAGTGACGGATGCGGCTGAAAGCGCAGCCGATACCGCAGCAGAGGCGGCGGAGGACGTTACGGACGCGGTTGCCGATACGGCGAACGATATTGCCGATACGGCAAATGAGGCTGCCGAGGACGCCGCAGATATGATTGACGGCGCGGCAGATGCGGCAGAGGACGCGTTAAACGACGCGGCGGAAAATGCTGAGCAAACCGTTCAGTACGGCGAGGATATGGCGGACGAGACTACGCAGCCCGAAAACAAAACGACAAAAGCCGTTGTTATAGCGGTATGCGCCGTACTCGCGGCGGCTATAATCGTGCTTGCGGTAATTTTCGTTCCGAAACTTTTGTATAAAAATCCGTATAACAAGTACATCGATACAACCGGCAGAACGATAGGCGAAATTGCCGAGATGTCGGGTATGGAGTATGATAAATTCCTGGAGACGTACAGCCTTCCCGCAGATATGCCGGAGGATACAAACGAATCATCGGCATTCAACGCAATTCCCATAAGCAAAGTTCTTGAAATGTACCAGTATGAGAATATGGCTACGGTTGACGAGGCTAAGTCATTCCTCGCGCTGCCCGATTGGATAGACGAGAATACGCCGTGGGGCGATGCGATAGGCGAGGCTCCGCTTAAAAATTACGTGGGTGAGGAAAATCTTGACGATTTCCTCGAGCATTACGGACTTAAGGACACGGCAACGGGCGACACGCTGTTTAAGGAAGTAAGACAGACCGTTGACGAGGCGGACAAGAAGGAAAGAGAAGAGTACGAAAAGCAGATGGAAGAACTTCAAGCACAGATGGATGCGCAGCAGTCACAGTCCGACGACCAGACGCAGACGGCAGCGCCCGCTGACGATCAGGCTCAAACCGAGCAGACTGCGGACGGTCAGGCTGCGGAGCAGACCGATGCTGCCGGCACAGAGGCTCAGGCTGCTCAGTAATATGTGAAACAAAAAATGACGGATTTATTCCGTCATTTTTTTGTGCCGTTTTATATGAGGTGTGCGCGGATAAGTCTTTGTTTCACCGCATATCCCGCGTATGACGCGGCAGCGGCTTTCACTATGTCGAGCGGTATAAACGGCAGTACGCAGAGCGTGAGCGCCGTCTGCAGATTTGTTTTCTGCACGAGCATGAATTGGAGTGTGCCGAGCGCGTAGCAGACTGCGACCGATATAAGACACGACGCGAATATTGACGCGAGGGCGGTAAGCTTTTTTTCGTATTGACGCGACGCGGCATAGCCTATTATAACAGCCATAATGACGTACGACCATATGTAGCCGCCCGTAGGGCCGGCGAGTACGCCGACGCCGCCCTTAAAGCCCGAGAATACCGGCAGTCCGACCGCGCCGAGCAGTATGAACACGGCGGTTGATACCGCCGCTTTCGCCGACCCGAGTATGACAGCCGTAATCATAATGCCGAACAATCCGAGCGTTACCGGCACAATCCCCGTAGGTATCGTTATCACCGAGAATACGCATATCACCGCCGCGAATAACGCGCATGTAATCATTGTTTTTGTTTTCATTTTGCGCCTCCTTCGCGTATAGTATAATATATAAAATGCAATTTGTCAACCTTTTGTTTTGAGGTGGGTTTACAATCAGCACGCAAAAATTGTCGTAAAGCTATTGAAATTTTACCTTAATTGTTATATACTTAATTATGTATGACCCGAAAACGGGAAAAAAGGGGACATTTATATGCTTACGGAAAACAAAATCGGCGAGGAATGCGGCGTATTTGCGGTATACGACCCTGCGGGCGACTGCGCGAGAACGGCATACTACGGGCTTTTCGCGCTGCAGCACAGAGGTCAGGAAAGCTGCGGTATCGCCGTCAACAATAACCGCGACATAACGTCTTACAAGGATATGGGACTTGTAAACGACGTTTTTAACGAGGAAATACTGACACGGCTCGGCGGCACAATGGCGTGCGCCCACGTCCGCTACTCCACCACGGGCGAGAGCATGAGAGAGAACGCTCAGCCGCTCGTTCTGCGTTACAGCAAGGGCAATATTGCGATAGCGCATAACGGCAACCTCGTAAACAAAAACACGCTCATGGACGAATTGAGCGTTACGGGCGCGATTTTCCAGACGACGACCGATACGGAAATGATAGCGTACACGATAGCGAAGGAACGGCTAGGCTGCGGCAGTATCGAGGCGGCAATCGAAAGAGCCGTGCCGCACCTTAAGGGCGCGTTTTCGCTTATCGTGATGAGCCCGAGAAAGCTTATCGCGGCGCGTGACCCGTGGGGATTTCGTCCTCTTTGCATGGGCAGGCGCGGCGACGCGATTATATTCGCGTCCGAAACGTGCGCGCTCGACAGTGTGGGCGCGGAATTTGAGCGCGAGCTTGAACCGGGCGAAATTGTGGTCGTGTGCGAGGGCAAGGTAAAGAGCATTAAAACATACGTCGGCACAAAGCCGCATACAATGTGCATATTCGAGTACCTCTACTTTGCGCGTCCCGACAGCGTTATAGAGGGACAGTCGGCGCACGACTCGCGTATGCTCGCGGGAAAATATCTCGCGAAGGAGCATCCCGCCGACGCGGACGTTGTTATAGGCGTGCCGGACAGCGGCATAAGCGCGGCTATGGGTTTCGCGCTTGAATCGGGCATACCGTACGGTATCGGTTTTGTAAAGAATAAATATATCGGCAGGACATTTATCCAGCCGTCACAGGCGATGCGCGAAAACGCGGTCAGAATTAAGCTGAACGTGCTGCGTTCCACCGTTGAGGGCAAGCGTGTCGTGATGGTTGACGACACGATCGTGCGCGGCACGACTTCAAAACATATTGTACATCTTCTGCGCAGTTTCGGCGCGAAGGAGGTACACGTGCGCTCGTCCGCTCCGCCGTTTATGTGGCCCTGCTACTTCGGCACGGATGTGTCGTCGCGCGACCAGCTCGTAGCGTGCAGGTATGACATGGAGGGTATAAGACAGCTTATCGGCGCGGACAGTATCGGATTTTTGAGCGTGGAGTCGCTTCCAAAAATAATCCCGAACGCGCGGTGCGGCTACTGCGACGGCTGTTTCACCGGCAAGTACCCCGTGGAAATTGAATTAAACGAAAAGAGTGATTTTGATTGATAACAGACCTTACGGAAGGTAAAACCTCGCGGGTTTTGTGGAAATTTTTTGTGCCGATGCTTTTGAGCGTTGTGTTCCAGCAGCTTTACAACATAGTCGACAGCGTTGTCGCGGGTAAGTTCATAGGCGCGGACGCGCTCGCGGCGGTCGGCGCGTCGTACCCGATAACGATGATATTCATGGCTGTCGCGACGGGCGCGAACGTCGGCGCGGCGGTCGTTATCTCACAGCTTTTCGGCGCGAAAAACTACGAAAAGCTCAAAACGGCGATTTTCACGTCGGTAATCGCGATGGCTGCGCTCGCGGTAATACTTACGGCGGCGGGCGCGGTAACTTGTACGGCTATGCTGCGTATGCTGCACACGCCGGAAAACATAATGTCCGACTCGGTGATATACCTTTCCGTTTACATATGGGGACTGGCGTTTTTGTTCCTCTACAACATCTGCACGGGTATATTCACGGCTCTCGGCGACAGCCGAACGCCGCTTTACTTCCTTATAGCGTCGTCGCTCGGCAACATAGCGCTCGATATACTGTTCGTGGCTGCGTTTAAAATGGGCGTCGCGGGCGTGGCGTGGGCGACGTTTATCGCGCAGGGAATAAGCATGGCTTGCGCGTTCGCGGTAATGGTAGTGCGCGTGAGAAAAATAAAGTCGGGCAGCTACAGTAAATTTTCGTGGAGTATGCTCGGACGAATATCGCGCTTTGCCATACCGAGTATTCTGCAGCAGAGTTTCGTATCGGTCGGCAACCTTTTTATACAGACGCGTGTAAACTTTTTCGGTTCGGACGTGATAGCCGGCTACAGCGCGGCAATCAAATTAAACACCTTCACGATAACAAGCTTTGCGACGCTCGGCAACGCGATGTCGAGCTACACGGCTCAAAATACGGGTGCGGGCAGGTTCGACCGCGTCCGCGCGGGATTTAAAAGCGGCGTTATAATGTCGATTGTGACCGCGCTGCCGTTCTTTATCGCGTACTTCATATTCCCGACGTACATGATGCACATATTCGTGAACCCGTCCGAGGCTGATATTGCGCAGGTGACGGACGTGGGCAGAGCGTTTCTTATGATAGCGTCTCCGTTCTATTTTATAGCGGCGGTAAAGCTTGCGGCGGACGGACTTCTGCGCGGCGCGGGAGAAATGCGTCCGTTTATGATTTCGACGTTCACCGACCTTTTGCTGCGCGTAATAATTGCGTACGTGCTGTCGTACATGATGAACAGCGAGATAGGCATATGGCTGTCGTGGCCCGTCGGCTGGACTGTCGCGGCTGCAATTTCGGTCTCGTTCTACTTCGCGTTTATACGAAAAAAACCGCGCGGCGAGGCGGTGTGAGATTAAGGTATAAAAAATCCGCCCTTTCGGGGCGGATATTTTTATGTAATTAAATTATTCCTTTTCTTTTAAAAGGTCGCGGATTTCGGCGAGGAGTTCTTCCTGCGTAGGTCCTGCGGGAGCCTCTTCTGCGGGTTCTTCTTCACCGCGTGACCGTTCTCTCATTTTGTTAATTCCCTTAACGACGCAGAACAGTACAAACGCTACAATCAGGAAATTGATTATAGATCCGATAAACATACCTATGGCAATCTGAGTGCCGGGAATAGTCCAAAGCTGGAATGACGATATTGTTTCGGCAACTCCGTCCGCGCCGACCGTAGCCGCACCCTGTACAATCAAACTGCCCAAAAAAGCTATAAAAGGCATAATAATGTAATTAACAAGCGCGTCAACTATTGCCTTAAACGCGCCACCCACAACAACACCGACAGCCAAATCCAGAGCGTTGCCTTTGGCAATAAACTCTTTAAATTCGCTGAAAAATTTCATTTGAAATACCTCCGATCGCGTTAAAAGTTTAATTTATCATCAAGGAACTTTTCAAGCTCCTCAATTTTCACTCTCTCCTGCTCCATGCTGTCTCTCTCTCTTATCGTCACCGCGTTGTCCTCGAGCGAGTCGAAGTCGAACGTTATGCAGTACGGCGTGCCTATCTCGTCCTGGCGGCGGTAACGCTTGCCTATCGAGCCGGCGTTGTCGTACTCGCAGTTGTATTTTTTCGCCAGTTTTTGATATACAGCCGTCGCGCCCTCGTCAAGCTTTTTCGACAGCGGCAGCACAGCGGCCTTTACCGGCGCGAGCGCGGGGTGCAGGTGCAGAACCACGCGGCTGTCGCCGCCTTCAAGCTGTTCCTCGTCGTACGCTTCGCAAAGAAACGCCAGCGCAACTCTGTCCGCGCCGAGCGACGGCTCGATGCAGTACGGCACGTATCTCTCGTTCGTTACGGGGTCGATGTACTCCATACTCTCGCCCGAATGTTCCTGGTGCTGCTTCAAATCGTAGTCGGTTCTGTCGGCGATGCCCCAAAGCTCGCCCCAGCCGAACGGGAATACAAATTCTATATCGGCGGTCGCGTTCGAGTAGAACGCCAGTTCCTCCGGCGAATGGTCGCGGAAACGGAGGTTTTCCTCTTTCATGCCGAGACTCAAAAGGAAGTCCATGCAGTACTTTTTCCAGTACGCGTGCCATTCGAGGTCTGTGCCGGGCGCGCAGAAAAATTCAAGCTCCATCTGCTCAAACTCGCGCGTTCTGAACGTGAAGTTACCCGGTGTGATTTCGTTTCGGAACGACTTGCCGACCTGTCCGATACCGAACGGTATTTTTTTGCGGCTCGTTCTCTGTACGTTTTTGAAGTTTACGAATATGCCCTGCGCCGTTTCGGGACGAAGGTAAACGACGGACGACGAGTCCTCCGTTACGCCCTGGAACGTCTTGAACATCAGATTAAACTCGCGTATGTCGGTAAAATTGCTCTTTC
The DNA here is from genome assembly GCA_947631235.1 of uncultured Clostridia bacterium. Lineage (GTDB taxonomy): Bacteria > Bacillota > Clostridia > UBA1381 > UBA1381 > Hominilimicola. The sequence continues at coordinate 75,365 of CANRKO010000006.1, forward strand.
CGCATTTCGGGCAGACGATGTTGTTCGCGCTGATGTACTCGACCATCTTTTCCTTGCTCCAGCCGTCGACTGTTATATCCTCGCCCTTTTCGTGCGCGAAATCCTCGATAAGCTTGTCCGCTCTGTGACGCGATTTACATTCCTTACAGTCCATAAGCGGGTCGGAAAAGCCGCCCACGTGACCCGACGCTACCCACGTTTCGGGGTTCATCAGTATCGCGCAGTCTATGCCGACGTTGTACGGCGACTCCTGTATAAACTTCTTCCACCACGCCTTTTTTACGTTATTTTTAAACTCAACGCCCAAAGGACCGTAATCCCATGTGTTTGCCAGTCCGCCGTAAATCTCGCTGCCGGGATACACATAGCCGCGTCCTTTGCATAGAGCCACGATTTTGTCCATTGTTTTCTCTGAATTTTTCATCTATACCTTGTCCTTTCCTATGCGGATAATAATTACTCATACATATATTTTATTGAATATCGACGGGTTTGTCAAGCCATTTATGACAATTTCCGCCGCGCTCGGGCATATTCGGCAAATATTTGCTGCGCGCCGCGCGGGGACAGAAAATGTTATGTAAACAAAGAAGTTATCCCCGTTTTCGAGAAAAGCGGGGATAACTCTTTGAAAAGACAAGCTTTCGGTAAATTTTACTTTGAAAAAGCGCGGATAAACGCGGGGATAAAGAGGATAATAACACATTTGTAACATTATTATGTAAAACAAAAATTTGTAATTGAATTAAGCGCGGAAATGGTATATAATATTTTAGGATAAAAACCGAAAGGAAAAAGCGTATGAAATCGAAAACCACGTATATTTGCCGCGAATGCGGCTATAAATCGCCGAAATGGCTCGGAAAATGTCCGTCTTGCGGCAACTGGAACACTCTCGAAGAAACGATTGTCGCTCCCGAAAAGAAAACGTCGGCAACAAAGTCGCTCGTGCGCGAAAGCACGTCGTCGGCGCGTATGCCCAAGCGTATAGGCGAGGTCAAGGCGGGATATGAAACTCGATACAAGACGGGTATGAAGGAACTTGACCGCGTGCTGGGCGGCGGCATAGTCAAGGGTTCGCTCATTCTCGTGGGCGGCGACCCCGGTATAGGCAAATCGACGCTGCTGCTGCAGATATGCGAGACGCTCGGCAAAGATAAAAAGGTGCTGTACGTATCGGGCGAGGAGAGTGAAGGTCAGATAAAAATACGCGCCGAAAGACTCGGCGTTACGTCGGAAAATCTGTACCTCATAACCGAGACGGACGTGGAGCTTATACTCGAAACGATAAACGAGTTAAAGCCCGAAACAGTCATAATCGACTCGATACAGACGATGAGCCACGAGGCGATATCGTCGGCTGCTGGCAGCGTGCCGCAGGTGAGAGAAGCGACGAACGCGTTTATGCGCGTCGCGAAATCGACCGGCGCGGCGATGTTCATTGTCGGTCATGTCACGAAGGAGGGCGCGATCGCCGGTCCGAGAGTGCTTGAACACATGGTTGACTGCGTGCTGTACTTCGAGGGCGACAGGCAGTTGTCGTTCAGGATTTTGAGAGCCGTAAAGAACCGTTTCGGCTCGACGAACGAGATAGGCGTGTTTGAAATGCTCGACACGGGTCTTAAAGAGGTGGAGAACCCGTCGGCGACGCTGCTCGAAGGGCGCAGCGAGAACATTTCGGGCAGTGCGGTCGTATGCGTCATGGAGGGCAGCCGCGGCGTTATGGCTGAAATTCAGGCTCTCGTCACGCCGACCGGTTTCGGCAACCCGCGCCGTATGGCGAACGGTATAGATATGTACCGCTCTTTAATGCTTATCGCGATACTCGAAAAGCGGTCGAGAATGAATTTGTCCAACTCGGACGTGTATATAAACGTCGCAGGCGGTCTCAAAATCGACGAGACAGCCGTCGATTTGGGCGTGTGCGCGGCAATAGCGTCAAGTCAGGCGGACGTCGCGATAAGTCCCGACATAGTGTTTATCGGCGAGGTCGGCTTGGGCGGCGAGCTGCGCGGCGTGAGCAGGCTCGAAAAGCGCATAAACGAGGCGGCAAAGCTCGGATTTAAGTCGGCGTTCGTACCGAAACAGTCGATGCGCGGCGTTAAAGTACCCGACGGTTTCGCGGCTTACGGCATACGCACCGTGAACGAAATGGTAAATATGCTGCGCAAGAAGTAAAATCCGCGCGGTTGACAATTTACGCGATATGTTATATAATTAACGGGATCAAAGCTGTGAGGAGAAATCAAATTGGAGGAAAAAAGAACGGGCGGTAAAAAGGAATTTTTGTATTCCGTATTGTGGGCTGTGGCTCTTTTGGTGGTCGGACGGTTCATAATATTCGCTCTGCCGCGTTACAAGGTGATAGGCACGATAATAACGCTGCTCATGTTCTGCGCGCTCGGATTTTTCGTGCTGACGCGTTACAGCGCGGTGTATACATATTCTTTGAAAAATACGCGGTTTCGCGCCAACCGTCAGATAGGTCACAGGAACAAGGAATACGAGGTCGCGCTGTCGGGCGTTAAATCGGTTACGAGAAAGCGTCCGAAAAATTCGCCGCGTGCGCAGAATATGCGCACGACCGTGTTTTCCAAAAAGGATTTGTGGTATATCCTGTACAGGAAAAACAAACGGGATATGCTCCTCGTATGCACAATTTCAAATAAAATGGCCGAACAAATCAAAAGCGGCGTAAAGCACGCGAAATAAAGGAACGGAAAGGTTTTAGATATATATGGAAGTTATAGGAGTTCGCTTTAAAAGCGCCGGAAAAACGTACTATTTCAATCCCGCCGGACTGGATATTAAGACGGGCGACCACGTTATAGTCGAAACGTCGCGCGGCATGGAGTACGGCGACGTCGTTATGGGCAAACGCGAAATCGGGACGGAACAGTTTAAAAAGCCCGTCAAGGACGTTATCCGCATAGCGACGGACGACGATACGGAAAGGTACAAATACAACAAGGAATTCGAGAAAGAGGCGTACAAAATCTGTCTCGAAAAAATTGCCGACCACAAGCTTGAAATGAAACTCGTCGAGGTCGAGTACACGTTTGACGGAAGTAAAATCCTGTTCTACTTCACCGCCGACGGCAGAATAGATTTCCGCGAACTCGTCAAAGATTTGGCGATGGTTTTCCGCACGAGAATAGAACTCCGTCAGATAGGCGTGAGAGACGAGGCGAAAACGCTCGGCTCGATCGGAGTGTGCGGCAGAAGTTTATGCTGCAGCAAATTTCTGGAGGAGTTTGTGCCGGTGTCCATTAAAATGGCGAAGGAGCAGGGCTTGTCGCTCAACCCGTCAAAAATATCGGGCGCGTGCGGCAGACTTATGTGCTGTCTCAAATACGAGCAGGACACGTATGAGGAACTGTTAAAGGTCACACCGAAACAGGGCGCGGCTGTTTCCACGCCGTCCGGCAACGGCACGGTTGAGTTTGTCAGCCTTTTAAAAGGACTTGTGAAGGTAAAGCTTGAGGACGAGCATGAAAAGACGCTAAAAGAGTTCGATGTATCGGATGTAAAGCCCCTGAAACGCGGTAAAACCAACGACGCGGCGAAGGAAGATAGGGCTAACTAAAGTTGTCTTGAAATAAACACTGTTTTGTGTTAAAGTAGTAGTAGCTGAAATAGTTATATCATGAGGAGGTGTGTCAAATGGCTTATGCAATTTCAGAGGAATGCATCATGTGCGGCGCATGCGCGGCGGAATGCCCCGTAAGCGCGATTTCCGAGGGTGATACTCAGTACACAATCGACGCCGATACATGTATAGAATGCGGCGCGTGCGCGGGTGTATGCCCCGTCGGCGCTCCGGCACAGGCATAATACATATGAAAATTAAAGGCATTGTATTTTTGATACAATGTCTTTTTTTCTGTATTTTAAGGAGACAGTATAATGATTATAGATTTTCATACACATATTTTTCCCGATAAAATAGCGGCGCGCGCGGTGGCGTCGCTCGAAAGCAACATACACAACCGTTTCCGCGACGATGTTCGCGCCGTTATTCCCGCGACGCTTGCGGCGCTTAAAAAGTCGATGGCGGAAAACAACATAGATTACTCGGTCGTGATGCCCATCGCGACGAACACGCACCAGTCGGCGAGCATAAACAGTTTCGCAAAAATCGTGAACGAGACGGACGGGCTGTTTTCGTTCGGCAGTCTGCATCCCGAACAGGAGGATTGGGAAAGCGTGCTGTACGATATAAAGGAAAAGGGGCTTAAAGGTATAAAGCTGCACCCGGAGTACCAGAAATTTTACGTTGACAGTCCGAAGGCTTTAAGGATATTTGAAAAGTGCGAGGAACTTGACCTTATCGTGCTGCTCCACGCCGGAAAGGATCACGGCACGGAGCCGCCCGTACACTGCGAACCCGAAAGACTAAGAAATACACTTAACTATGTCAGCGGTGAAAAAATCGTCGCCGGACATCTGGGCGGCTGGGACATGTGGGACGACGTTGAAAAGTACCTCGTCGGCACGCCCGTTTACTTGGACACGGCGTTCACCGTCGATTTTATAGATAAAGAGCAACTCACGCGTATTATCAAAAACCACGGCAGCGAAAAAATACTCTACGCGACCGACTCGCCGTGGGAAAAACAGTCGCACGCGGCTGAGTATATCAAAACGCTCGGACTCGGCGCGGAAGAAATTGACAACATTTTTTACAAAAATGCTCAAAAACTTCTTAATTTGTATTGAGTTGACGGGAATAATAATGTATAATATATTTACAAACATATGATTTGGGAGTAAATTTATGTTCGATAATGATATAAGTATAGACCTCGGAACGGCGACGATGCTCGTTTACATCAAGAACAAGGGCATTGTGCTGCGCGAGCCTACCGTTATAGCCGTGAACACCAGGACAAACGAGGTGTGCGCGGTCGGCAAGGACGCGCTCAAAATGCTCGGAAGAACGCCGCCGCACATTCAGGCGGTCAGACCGCTTATTGACGGCGTTATCTCGAACCTCACGCTTACCGAGGAAATGATTAAGTATTTCTTTAAAAAAATTCTGGCGCGGACGCTCGGTCATCCGCGTATTATGATGTGCGTGCCGAGCGGCGTCACGGACGTTGAGCAGAGAGCCGTTATCGACGCGGCGCGGGAGATGGGCGCGAAGGATATATATATTATCGAAGAACCTGTCGCGGCGGCGCTCGGCGCGGGGTTTGACATATCGCGTCCGCGCGGAACGATGGTCGTTGACATAGGCGGCGGCACAACCGATATAGCCGTGCTTTCGCTCGGCGGTATCGTCGCGTCGCGCTCGCTCAAAATCGCTGGCGACGAGTTTAACGACGCAATCATACGCTATATGCGCAAGGAAAAAAATATGCTCATAGGGCCGCGCACGGCTGAAAGGATAAAGCTTGAAGTGGGCGGCGTTATACCGCGCGGCAAGGAGCTTTACTGCGAGGTCAAGGGTATAAGCGTCGTTTCGGGACTGCCAAGGTCGGTCACAATATCGTCGGACGAGCTGTGCGGCGCGTTTGACGATTTCGTGCATAACATAACGGAGCGTGTGCGCGAGGTGCTGGAGGAAACGCCGCCGGAACTGCACGGCGATATTATACAGGACGGTATTATTATGACGGGCGGCGGATCGCTCATATACGGTCTTGACAAGCGTATAAGCGACGCCACGGGCGTCAGGGCTGTGCTTGCCGACAATATAGTGGACTGCGTCGCGCTCGGCGCGGGCAGGGCGCTCGAAAGCATAGATACCGTTAAAGACCCTACGCATATATTCCATAAAAAGGCGTATATAAGAGATTAGTACGAAGGAAGGACAAGACTATGGAAAACATTGTACTCACAAACGTGGATATTCAGAAAATACTCCCCCACCGCTACCCGTTTCTGCTCGTTGACGCGATAACGGAGTTCGAGGAGGGCAAGAGCATAACGGGTATTAAAAACGTGACGGCGAACGAGCCGCAGTTTACGGGCCATTTCCCCGGCAACCCTATCATGCCCGGCGTGCTTATAACCGAGGCTCTCGCGCAGGTCGGCGCGGTAATGCTGCTCTCGATGCCGGAAAACAGGGGTAAACTCGGCGTTTTTACCGGCATAAACAACTTTAAGTTCCGCCGCCAGGTAGTCCCGGGCGACACGCTCGTGCTGCACGCCGACCTCGTGACGTACCGCCACGGTATGGGCAAGGCGGAGGTCAAGGCTACGGTTGACGGCAAGCTTGCCGCAGGCGGTGAGATAAGCTTTGCGGTAGTGGATAACGCGGCAAATGCTTAAAGCGGACGAGATTTTGGACGATTTGCAGAACGGATATTTCATCATTCAGAAAAAAAACGGTTTCAAATTCGGTGTTGACGCCGTTTTATTATCCGATTTCGCAAAGGACGCGCGCTCGAAACGGACGCTCGACCTATGCACGGGTACGGGTATCGTGCCTGTTCTGCTCGCGGCTAAGACCGATACGCCGCGTATAGACGCGCTCGAAATTCAGGAGGATATGGCTGACACGGCGCGGCGCGGCGTCGAGTACAATAAGCTCGGTGACCGCATAACCGTAACGTGCGGCGACTTAAAGGACGCGGCAGCGATTTACGGCGGCGCAAGCTTTGACGCGGTGACGTGCAACCCGCCGTACATGAAACGCGGCGCGGGGCTTTTGGGCGATGCCGACGCGAAAACAATAGCGCGGCACGAGATTTTATGCACGCTCGACGACGTTGTAAGGGTAAGCGCAAGGCTGCTCATCTCGAAGGGCAGATTTTTTATGATACACCGTCCGTCGCGGCTTACGGATATTTTATGCTGTATGCGCGGATATAAGTTAGAGCCGAAAAGGCTGCGGCTCGTGTGTCCGTCGGAGGGCAAAGCGCCGAACCTTGTGCTTGTCGAGGGTATGAAGGACGGCGGCGGAGAATTAAAGGTATTGCCGCCGCTTGTCGTGCATAACGCGGACGGCTCGTACACGGACGAAATTGACATTATCTACGGAAGGACAAAGTGAAAATATGAGCGGAAAACTGTACTTATGCGCCACGCCGATAGGTAATCTCGGCGACGTGTCGGCGCGGTGTCTCGAGGTGCTTTCGTCGGCTGACCTTATTGCCGCCGAGGATACGCGCAGGACGCTGCAGCTGCTCAATCATTTTGGTATCACAAAACCGCTTACAAGCTATCACGAACACAACAAGCGCGAAAAGGGCGGCTATATAGTATCGCTCTTAAAGGACGGCAAAAACGTCGCGCTCGTGTCGGATGCGGGTACTCCCGCCATATCCGACCCGGGCGAGGATATGGTAAAGCTGTGTATCGAGAACGGTATAGAGGTTACGTCCGTACCGGGACCCGTCGCGGCTGTAAACGCGCTTATACTGTCTGGACTTAATGCGTCGCGGTTCGCGTTTGAGGGTTTTTTGTCGGTGAATAAGCGTCACAGGCGCGAGCATCTCGAAAGCATTAAAAACGACACGCGCACGCTTATCTTTTACGAGGCTCCGCACAAGCTAAAAAATACCATAGCCGATATGCAGTCGGCGTTCGGCGGTAACAGACGTATCGCGCTCGCTCGCGAGCTTACGAAGATACATGAGGAAGTTATGCGCTGCACGCTCGACGAAGCGGCGGCGTACTATGAGGAAAACGCGCCGCGCGGCGAGTATGTCATAGTCGTCGAGGGCGCGGCTGCGGAAAAAAGCGAAACGGAAAATGAATGGAATGACGTGCCGGTAAAGGAACACGTCGAGCGTTATATCTCGCAGGGAATGACGGTAAAGGACGCGGTCAAAGCCGCCGCCGCCGACCGAAACGTTCCGAAACGCGACGTGTACAACGAGTATCACAAGGAGGACTGAAATGAAAAAAAGCACCAAAGCATTTTTAATCAGCGCCGCCGCGGCGGGTATATACAGCGCGGTGAACGGCAGAGGTCCTTTTAACAAGCTGCGTTTCCGCGAGCAGCACGAGCATATAGCGAATTACGTCGAGACGCATTACCCCGGCGCATTTTACGCGCCGATTTCAGCCACCGAAAAGGGCTGGGTCACGGTCATACGCCGCGCCGGTATGCCGAAAATCATACTGTACGTGACGTGCGACCTTAACGGCAATTACATTTTCTCGGAGTCGGCTGTGGCGGAACGGTAACCGTTTACCCCCTTGCGGCATAGTATATGTCAAGAAGGAGGTAATAATTATGTGTTTATTCGGTAATAACAGCGACAACTCATGGGTTTGGATTATCGTCATAGTCGTTTTGGTTCTTCTCTTTACGGACGGTAACGTATTGGGCTGCGGCAATAACTGCGGCTGCGGCTGTGAGAACCAGAACAATGATTGCTGCTGCTGACGCATAAGAAGAAATCCCGAAGGGCAGTCCTTCGGGAATTTTTTTATTGTTCTTTATACGAGTCCTTGAGCATTTTTATTTCCTTCGCGTAGCCGTCAAGCTCGTTCGGCGTTTCGAGAAATACGGGTATGCCCCGCAGTTTCGGGTGGTTTATGATTTTAACCATTGTGTCAAAGCCTATGCTGCCCTCGCCTATCTTTTCGTGTCTGTCCTTATGGCTCTCAAACGGGTTTTTGCTGTCGTTCATGTGTATAGCCTTTAAGCGGTCAAGACCTATCACGCGGTCAAACTCGTCAAGCACGCCGTCGAGGTCGTTTACAATGTCGTAGCCGCCGTCGTAGATGTGGCACGTGTCAAGGCACACGCCGAGCTTTTCATTCAGCTTTACCCCGTCGATTATCGCGCGGAGCTCTTCAAATTTACCGCCCACCTCGCTGCCCTTGCCCGACATCGTTTCGAGCAGCACAGTCGTTGTCATGTCGGGCGTGAGACACTCGTTAAGCTGATTGATTATAAGCCCGATACCTGCATCAATTCCCTGTCCGACGTGGCTGCCCGGGTGGAAGTTGTAAAGCTGACCGGGCGTGTATTCCATACGCGCGAGGTCGTCCTTCATTGTGCGGAGCGCGAAATCGCGCGTTTCCTCCTTCGCGCTGCACGCGTTTAACGTGTACGGCGCGTGGGCGAGGATATATTTCCAGTTATTTTCCTTCATAAACGCGAGGAACGCTTTAACGTCCTCCCCGTCTATCGCTTTCGCGCTGCCGCCGCGCGGGTTGCGCGTGAAAAACTGGAACGTGTTCGCGCCGATACCGTCAGCCTCTTTGCCCATGTGCATATATCCCTTTGACGCGGATAAGTGACAACCAATGTACAGCATAAAAATCTCCCCTTAAAAATTCATATATTTAATGTAAAGTCCGTTAAATTCATCGTCCAAAGCAAGCGGCAGGTCGGATGACACGCTTTGTATGCGTTTTATTCTGTCCTCACCGTCGGCGCGTGCGGTCATTTTCACGCAGCCGCCGAGCGAGCTGTTACCGACCGATACCGCCTTGTCCGCAAGCTCCGACGGCAGCAGACCGATATTACACGCCTTTTTTACCGACAGTCCGTAACCGAAACCGCCGGCAATGTAAACCGCGCCTATATCGTCATACTCCGCGCCGTAAGCGCGCATAAGACACTCTATGCCGGCTCGCACCGCGCCCTTAGCGGTCTGAACCTGTCGTATGTCGTTTTGCGTGAACGTTATTTTGTCCGTCACGGGAAAGCCCGACGCGAAATATTTACCGCACAGCTTACCCGTATTATCAATAACGCCGCTGTCCTTCATTTCCGACAAAAGCTCGATTATGCCCGTGCCGCAGATACCGACGGGCGGCTTGCCGCCTATCGTGGTAAAGCGCGGCGGGTTTAGCCGTGCCGAGCATATCGCGCCGTCTACGCTGCCGGTGCCGCACGAAATAAGTCCGCCCTCAAACGCCGGACCTGCGGCTGTTGACGCGGCGAGCATTTTATCCTTATTGCCTATCACCGTTTCGCCGTTCGTTCCGAGGTCTATAAAAAGATTGACCCTGTCCGACAAATCAAAATCGCACATATACAGTCCGCTTGTAATATCGCCGCCCACAAACGCCGAAATGCCGCCGAATATGAGCGTCGGAACGGGCGCGCACTGCGACGCGGTAACCTTGTCGAACGTCGTTTTTATCGTGTCGGTGCGGGCGGTAAACGGGTACTGTCCGAGCTGCGAGCAGTCGTATTCCATGAGCAGATGTATCATCGCCGTGTTCGCGGCTATTACCGCCCTGTCGGGCGTTTTGCCGCGTGTTACCTCGTTATATCCGTTTATCAGCGCGTATCGTATATCGGACGCAAGCTCCGCGCCCCTGCCTCGGTTCGCAGCTTCTATACGCGAAATCACGTCGTGACCGAACCTGCGCTGCGGGTTTATGACCTTGTGCGACGCCGTTACCCTGCCGTTCTCTATATACTCGAACACAACGGTGGTCGTGCCAATGTCTATACATACCGCCGAGCCTTCCGCGTTTTCGGGCGCGTAATTGTAGCCCGACAAAATCGAAAATTCGCCCTTGTAGTCCGTTTTACGCATGGGGCAGTCCTTCGCGGTGCATTTCGAGCAGTCGTGCTGCGCGTTGAAAACCGCGCGGTCGTCGGTAAGCTCCAGCGTGTAAGCCATGCTTTTTATTGGATTTAACATGAACGCGTCGGTCACCGTGACGCGGCTCGTACCGATTTTCGATATGATAACGGTCTGCTCCGAAAGCGGAAAGTCGTCGGGGGCGGCGAGACGTTTGCCGACGCCGACATTCATCACTGCGCACTCGCGTTTAAGCCTTTCCGTAAGCAGCGCGTCAATTTCAAAAAGGTACGCGTCAGCCATAGCGTCCGCGACAAGACCCTTCACCGCCTCGCCCTCGGCGAAAAGACGGTCTGTGAGCTTGTTTACGCCGTCGCCGAGCGTGAGCAGGCAGTATATTTTGTTGTTTTCCCTTACCGCCGCGGCGTACGGCTCCGAGACAGCCGCAAACTCGTCTTTAAGCTCATCGAAACAGCGCGACGCCGCAAAGCGCGCCGCGCCGCTCTCTCCGCAGCCTACTGCGCGGAGTATGTCGTCCTTATTCAGTTTTACGGCAAAATCCTCAATTTCAGTCCTGTCCATAAATTCACCGTTCTTTAGAAAAACTTGTTCGCCCTGTCAAATACCCACTGAGTTGACGCGGAGCTTTCACGGTTCATACGTTTAAGCGGCACGGATGTGTCGCCCGTGAAATAGTTTACGCCGTAGGTCGTTCCGAAGGAAATCTTGTAGCCGAGCATCCTTTTTACGGACGAGTCGAGGAAACTCGTGTAGTAGCCGTAGGGCCATGATATGCTCGTCACGTCGTAGCCGGTAATGCTCTTTATAAACGCTCCGTTTCGGCTCACGTCCTCGATAACGTCGTACATGGTATACGGGTCGTTATATATGTCGTAAAGCAGCGACACGGGCGTGTGATGTATCGCGTCTGTGTGATTGCCCATTTCAACAAGACCGCTGTGCGCCATTTCAAAAATCTGGTCGCGGTTTAGGTAGCCGTAACGGTCTATGTACGAGCCTATAAGGAACATCGTCGCCTTCGCGTTGCACCTCTTTAATATGGGAAACACTTCCGTGTAGAAGTTGTCGTAGCCGTCGTCAAACGTGAGCAGCAGTACCTTTCTGTTATTTATATTGGCAAGGTTCTCCGTTGCAAGCTCGCTGGCGGTCATGGGTATGTAGCCGCAGTCCATAAAGTACTTTATATCGCTTTCAAGCTGCTCGGGCGAAACCGTGTAGTCGCCGAGACGTTCCGTATCCTCGGTAACGCTGTGGTACATAAGCGTCACCACATTCGCCGCAGCGGAAGCCGACACCGTTCCCAATACAAGAACCGCGCAGAACACCGCTATAGCAAATATTTTCTTCAACCTGTCCACCTCCAACAACGATATTCTAACATATTTCGCGCCGATATGTCAAGCGCGGCGCACAGCGCGCGTATCGCGTATGGAGCAGGATTAAAAAAACGGCACATATGTGCCGTTTTAATATTTGCGTGATCAGCCCTGCGAGTAATTGGGGGCCTCTTTTGTGATATAGATGTCGTGGGGATGGCTCTCTTTAAGACCCGCGCCCGTGATACGGACAAATTTACTGTTTTCTTTAAGCAGTTCGATCGTCCTTGTACCGCAGTAGCCCATACCGGAGCGTATACCGCCGACAAGCTGGAATATCGTGTCGGAGAGGGGTCCTTTGTAGGGAACGCGTCCCTCGACGCCCTCGGGTACAAGCTTTTTCGAGCCTGTCTGGAAATATCTGTCCTTACTGCCCTTTTCCATCGCCGCGATAGAACCCATGCCGCGGTAAACCTTGAAGCGTCTGCCCTGGAATATTTCAAACTCGCCCGGGCTTTCGTCGCAGCCCGCGAGCAGACTTCCGAGCATGACAACGTCGCCGCCCGCCGCGATAGCCTTGACTATATCGCCGCTGTACTTGATACCGCCGTCGGCGATGATTGGTATATCGTGCTTTTTCGCGACTTGTGAAACGTCGTAGACAGCCGTTATCTGCGGTACGCCTATGCCCGCGACAACACGCGTCGTACAGATTGAACCCGGTCCTATGCCGACCTTCAGGCAGTCCGCGCCGGCTTCGATAAGCGCTTCCGCAGCTTCGCCCGTCGCGATGTTGCCCGCGATTATCGGGAGGTCGGGGAACGCGGCCTTTATCTCTCTCACCTTGTTTATAATGTTCGCGCTGTGGCCGTGCGCGCTGTCGAGCGCGATAACGTCCACGCCCGCCTTGTACACCGCGTCAACTCTTTCGAGCGCGTCGGCGGTAACGCCTATCGCCGCGCCGCACAAAAGCCTGTCCTGCCTGTCGCGTGCGGTGTTGGGGTACTGAACCGCCTTTTCGATGTCCTTTATCGTGATAAGACCCTTAAGGTGCATTTCGGAGTCTACTATCGGCAGTTTTTCGACCTTCGCGCGCGAAAGGATTTTCTGCGCTTCGTCGAGAGTCGTACCCTCGGGCGCGGTAACGAGGTTGGTACTCGTCATAACGTCCGATATTTTCTGAGTGAAATCCGTTTCGAATTTAAGGTCGCGGTTCGTGATAATTCCTATGAGCTTGTTGTCGCCGTCAACCACCGGCACGCCCGAAATACGGAAACGCGCCATAAGGTCGTCCGCGTCCTGAAGCGTGCGCTCTTTGGTGAGACTGAACGGGTTAGTTATAACGCCGTTCTCGCTGCGCTTTACCTTATCCACCTCGGCCGCTTGCTGTTCTATCGTCATATTCTTGTGTATTATGCCTATACCGCCCTCGCGCGCCATTGCTATCGCCATAGCCGACTCGGTAACGGTGTCCATCGCCGAGCTCATCAGCGGTATGTTAAGCTCTATATCCCGCGTAAGTCTCGTATGCAAATCGGCTTCGTTAGGCGTAAAATCGGAAGCCTGGGGTATTAAAAGCACGTCGTCAAAGGTGAGCCCTTCCTTTGCAAATTTGTTTTCCATAACGGGTAACTCCTCTCATATGTATACATTTTGTGGATATTTTACTTATTATATCAGAATGTAACGGCATTTGCAAGACATTTTTTCGCAAATTACGGTATTTTAAAGATATATATCCGTAAATAAATTTTAAATAAAATGATATAAATTTGACGATACCCCTTGTATATTTTTTAATTTTGTTGTAAAATATAGGTAACCGGGTTTTTGTACCCATAAAAAACATATTATAGGAGGAATTTTTATTATGGCAGTAAAAGTTGCTATTAACGGATTCGGACGTATCGGACGTCTCGCGTTCAGACAGATGTTCGGCGCGGAGGGTTACGAGGTTGTCGCGATAAACGACCTTACCGAGCCCTCGATGCTCGCTAACCTTTTGAAGTACGACACGGCACAGGGCGGTTATTGCGGCGTGATAGGCGCGAACCTTCACACGGTAGAGGCTGACAATGAGGCGCGCACGCTTACGGTTGACGGCAAGGTACTGAAGATTTACGAGGAAAAGAACGCGGCTGATCTCCCCTGGGGCGAGCTCGGCGTTGACGTTGTTCTCGAATGTACCGGTTTCTATACGTCAAAGGCTAAGTCGCAGGCTCATATCGACGCGGGCGCAAAGAAGGTAGTTATTTCCGCTCCAGCGGGCAACGACCTCCCGACAATCGTTTACTCGGTTAACGAGAACACGCTCACAAAGGACGACACGATCATTTCGGCTGCATCCTGCACAACGAACTGTCTCGCTCCGATGGCTAAGGCTCTTAACGACTACGCACCGATTCAGTCGGGTATCATGTCGACGATCCACGCTTACACCGGCGACCAGATGATCCTCGACGGCCCGCACAGAAAGGGCGACATGAGAAGAGCGCGCGCGGGCGCTGCGAACATAGTTCCCAACTCGACCGGCGCGGCGAAGGCGATAGGTCTTGTTATTCCCGAACTTAACGGCAAGCTCATCGGTTCGGCGCAGAGAGTTCCCGTTCCGACAGGCTCAACGACTATCCTTACGGCTGTTGTAAAGGGCGACAACGTAACGGTTGACGGCATCAACGCGGCTATGAAGGCTGCGGCGTCGGAGTCGTTCGGCTACAACACAGACCCGATAGTTTCTTCGGACGTTATCGGTATGAGATACGGCTCGCTGTTCGACGCTACCCAGACAATGGTGATAGACCTCGGCAACGGTCTTTATGAGGTTCAGGTCGTTTCGTGGTACGACAACGAGAATTCGTACACGTCGCAGATGGTCAGAACAATTAAGTATTTCGCTGAATTGGGCTGATTCGAAACAGATCATATCGTGTAAACGAAAAAGACTCAAACCATTTCGGTTTGAGTCTTTTTTGCGTCGCTTTTTTATTGTACCGTTTCGTCGGCGTATCTGTTTTCCGTTTCCGACCTGCGGTACTCGTCCATCATTCTCACGCAGCCCTCAACGTCCGTGCGCTTGCTTAAAAGTTCGTTTATGACCTTTACCATATCGTCCGCGCTGTAACCGACTATCCTCGACGCGGCAGTCGACACGCGCTGCTTTTTCTCGACCGACGGCAGTATATCCGTTACCATATCGGACTGCACGTTGCTGGTCTGACCCTTGAAACAGCTTACGGTCGCAATGCCGTCGAACGCCGCGTTGTAATTTTCCGCGTCGGCGCAGAACGACAGAAAATCAAGCGCGTCTTGCATTTTATCGCTGTTTTTGTTTACCATCATCATATTTATGTTGCCGCCCTCGAACGTGCCGCCGTCAACCGTGTTCATAAACACCGGCATAAGCGCGAAGTCGTCCTTCGTGTACTTGCCGCCGTCCTCCAAATCGGTATAGAACCACGTATCCCATATAAACGTCATAACCGCGCCGCCCGAACTCATCGCGGGGCTTATGTCGTCCCAGCCCGTTTCAAGGTAATCCGACCCGAACCAGCCCTTGTCCGCCGCGTCCGAAATCCACTGCGCCATATTTTTCACCTCGGGAATGTCTGAGTATGTTATTTCGCCGCTGTTGAGTTTTTCGAGCAAATCGGGATCGTCGGCAAATATCGGGTCGAGCGCGAACTGCGGCATCCACGCGCAGTCCTCCGCGGGCCAGCATATGGGCGTGTAACCTGTAGCCGTCAGAGCCTCGCAGAGCATATCGAACTCCGCCTGTGTGGTTGCGCTCTTTAGTCCGAGACTGTCGAGCAGCGTCTTGTTGTAGTAGCAGCCCGAAACGGAATTTTCCCAAAACGGCAGACCGAGAAGGTTACCCTCGGCGTCGGTGCAGTACTCGCGCGCGCCGTCCGTCAAATCGCTTACCCAGCTTTCATTGTTGAGGTAACAGAAGTTGCCTTCAACGTCAAAACGGTTCAAATCCGCGTTGTGGAAGTGGAGAAATATATCGGTCATTTCACCGTTTTTGAGCCTTTCGGCAGCGGCGGTTTCATATTGGTCGTCGTCGATTGAGATTATGTCGAGTTTATTCCCCGTTTCGTTTTCGTAACGCTCGAAAATCTTTACCATATAATCCTTTTTCAAATCGGTTCTTTTACCCATTATCGTCAGCGTCACACTATCGGAATTTGACGGAGCAGTATTCGTGACGCCGCACGAGGTTACGGCAAACACCGACGCAAGCATAATCGGCAGCAGAGCGCGTAGTTTTTTCATATGTTCCACCTTCCCTATTTTCTTCTTCCCGTTAAAAGCTTATATACCAGACTTTTTACTGCGTTCATGTCAATCGGTTTGGCGAGGTGTCCGTTCATTCCCGCCTCCATAGCGTCTTTTACGTCCTCGGCAAATGTGTTTGCCGTCATTGCCGCTATGGGAATGTCGGCGGCATCGGGATGACCGCACGCTCGGATTTGACGCGTCGCCTCGTATCCGTTCATCACGGGCATCTGCACGTCCATAAGTATCATGTCATAGTGACCCGCCGGAGATTTTTTGAACATTTCCACCGCCTCCGCGCCGTTTACGGCAAGGTCGCACTTAACGCCCTCGGCGGCGAGCATCTCCGTTAAAATTTCGGAGTTGAGTTCGTTGTCCTCGGCTATGAGGAACAACCGTCCTTTCAGAACCTCCGCGTCGTACACAAATTCGGTACTCTTACGCTCGTCGGCGTCGCTTTCCGTAACATCGGGCAGTGTGAACGACAGCTCCACGGTAAACGCGCTGCCCTTACCGGGCTTACTCTTTACCGTTATGATACCGCCCATCAAATCAACGAGGTTTTTCGTTATCGCCATACCGAGACCCGTACCCTGTATCTTGTTCGTGACGGAGTTTTCCTCTCGGCTAAACGGCGTGAATATACGCTCCAAAAATTCACGGCTCATACCTATGCCGTTGTCGCGCACGATAAACCGAAGTTTCACATACTGGTCGCCCGAATGTGGGATCTCCGTAATCATAAAATCAATTCTTCCGTTTTCGGGCGTGTACTTTATTGCGTTGGACAGAAGATTTATAAGTATCTGGTTAAGGCGCAGCCTGTCGCCCATCAGATACTCGGGCGTCGCGCCGTCCACGTGTATGTTGAACTCCTGATTTTTTATCCTCGCCTGCGGCGCGAGTATGATGCCGAGCTCGTCGATTATTTCCTTAAGGCTGAAACGCTCAATGTTCAGCGACGTTTTACCGCTTTCTATTTTACTCATGTCAAGCACGTCGTTTATGAGGCTCAGGAGGTGGTGGCTCGAAGCTGTTATTTTACGCGTGTACTCCCTTACCTTTTCGGGATCGTCAGCCTCGTTTTCGAGCAGCACCGAAAATCCCACGATTGCGTTCATCGGCGTGCGTATGTCATGCGACATGTTGGAAAGGAAGTTGCTCTTAGCCTCGTTCGCGCTGCGGGCGGCGTTAAGCGCCTCCTGCATCTGCTCGTTCATATTCCGTTCCTGCGTGCGGTCGGACATTACGAAAATGTACTTTCTCACCTCGCGTATGCTCATGTGGTACACCGTCATTCTGTACCAGCGGCGTTCGCCCGTGCTTTGGTGCATATACTCACATTCGCGGTTTATGTACCCGTTAAGAGGTATTTCCGTAAGCTCGTCCGCGGGTACAACCACGCTGCCGTTTATGGCGCACTTTTCCAGTATGCGTATATCCTTCCTCACAGTGCCGACGGGAATACCGATAAGCCGTTCCACGTTCGGGCTTATGTAGTCAACGCCGTAATCGGCGGCGTCGAGCATTATGAATATATCGTCAACGCTGTTTGAAAGAACATCGAACATACGCTCGCGGTACTGAAGTTCCGTTCTGCTTTTCCTCGACTGATTTTGTCCGCGTATGAGTATAAACGTAATCGCAGCCGCGCCCACAAGCAGGAAAATTATGCTTAAAACATTCATCGTCGTTTTCTGCACCGACAAAAAGCCCGCGCTCACCGCGCTCTGCGGCACGACGCTAAGCAGCATATAGTCCTGGTAGCCCACGGGCTGGTACAGTATACAGTGGCTCACGCCGCCTATATTGCACTGTTTAAGTCCCGACGCGCCGTTTTCCCAGTCGCTCTGTATTTTTCCGAGACCCTTATCGTCCAAATCGGACGCGGCTTTAAGATATGTGAGATAATTTCCGAACACGCTGCCGCCCGCCTGCGCGGACAGGAGTATAGTACCGTCTTTATGAATGACAAAGCATGTGGACTCTCCCGAAAACGCGTCAACTTTGAGCGACGCGGCAAGATCCTCGTTCGTGTAGCTCACCGCTATCGCGTCGTAAGCAAAGCCGTTATATTCGCCGCCGTGCGAATGTACGGCAAAAAGAGTTATATCCCTGCCGTCGGGCAGTCTGCCGCTTGCTATTATCGGCTCGTCGGGCGCGGCGAGACCGTTCCACGCGTCGTCGGTGGTAAAGCTGTCCGCCGCACCGCCTATGGTCATACAGGACTTGTTCGCCGACGAAAGAAAATAAAACTCCGAAAATTTCCAGTATTGGCGATTTTCGTTTATGCAATCCGATACTGCGCCGCTACCGCCGTCGGAGGCGGCGATATAATCGTCCAGACTTTTAAGCAATCCCCGATTACGCTCGGCAAACATACCGAACGAACGGTTTACCTGACCGTAAATTTCCTCCAGGTGGTCTGTGCTGTCGTTGTAAATACGGCGCGATATGTAATTGAAATAAACCAATCCTATCACGATAACCGCGACCGCGACCGCGCACATCAGAACCGGCAGAAAAATTTTACCCAACCGTTTTTTCATAACATTCTCCAATGCTTTTTATGTGTACAATCTACCTATTATATTCTACCATACGCGCCGAAAAAAGTCAATTAAGATTACAAGCGCAGACAAAAAGGACGCGGAATACCCGCGCCCCGTTTAAACCGTGTTTTATTCGCCGACCTTATACGACACCTCTCTGTACACCTTGCCACACATTGTAAAGTCGGGTATGCCGCCCTCGATTTGTCTGTCGGAAAAATGACGCGTCCTGCCTCTGTACCAAAGCGTGCCGTCCGTTTTTATGATATAAAGCGCGCCGTCGTATATGTAATCGCGCACGTCCTCCGCGACCTTCGTCGGCGTTAAAACGTTGTCGCCGCCGTCTTTGTCGATAACTCCCGCGTTATTCGCGCCCCACGCGTACAAGTCGCCGTTTTCCTTAAGCGCGAGCACGACCTCCGAACCCGCGCTGCACGAAACAAATCCGTCGCCCATTTTAACTCCTGTGTCATGCAGGAATCTGATGTAATCTATGCCGTTGTCCCGCGTCTCGACAACGCCCTTCTCGCCGTTATAGCTTACTCCGAGCACGTACACCGAGCCGTCGTTTTTAATGTACGCCATCGTCAGACCGTCGCCGCTCGACACATATGACACGTCGTCGGCGCACTTTACCGGCGCGGACAAATCCTCGCCGTCGATCCAGCCGTAGCCGAGCGCCTTTTTGGAATTTGAGCGGTAAACCCACGCGCTGCCGTCGTTTTTGAGGTATATCACGTAGCTTTCGCCGTCGAACGCTTTAACGTCCGTGTCAACGACGCGCGGCGCGTTTCCGTCGTGCATATCCTCATAAAGCGTGCCGTTTTCTATGTACTTGTCGCTGTCCGTGTCGGACTCGGAAACAGCCACGGCATGAACGTAATCGGGTCCGTAGGGGAGAGTGTACGCCGTACCGTCCTCGGTCACAGCGTTTGCGCCGTAATCGCCCGCAAATCGGTCAAACTTCGGCAGACCGTCCTCCGGCTCTATGTTGTAATCGCCGTCGGTAACGGTCGTATATTCGTATATGTCGGTGTTTTTGATGCCGTAGAGATAGCCGTCGTCCGTCTGCGCGCGGCACTCCGTTCCCGTTGCGCGCTCGACGCTGTCGGAATACGTTTTGCCGTAGTCAAGCGTGGATATGCAGCAGTAAAGAGTGTCGGGATTCATGTGGTAATCGCTGTACGAGACGCTGTAATTTACCTTCGTGTTGCCCGCTCCGCGGTCGATGTACGTTCCGAGACTGCTGCCGCGTATGACCTCGTACGTGCCGTCGGTGCGGTAGATACCGTCCTTTTCGCCGGCGGTAAAATGCGCGGTCGTCACGATATTATTCACCCTGTCCCCGTCCGCGCTCTTGTCGGTCATAACGCCTATACCGTCAGGCTTGCCGTCCTTCACCTGACCGTGATACGTCACGCCGTCGGAAAGCGTCAGGTCGGTCATACCCTCCGCGACGCTCAGCTCGTCGTCGAGACGCTTGGATATAACGTCGATACTCGCGAGACGCTTATTGTCGTCGTAATTTACATACGCAACGCTTTCTAGGTCGCGGAACTTTACGAGCGTTTCGCCGTCGATGTTGCAGGCGTGTATCTCCGCGCCGTTTACGTATGTTTTTATGTCCGTGGAATACACATCGTATAATTTCTGATTGAACGGTATGTCCGCTTTTTTCGTGTTTATTTCCTCGGCGGACGGTATCGTTCTCGCCGCGCTGTCGTCGGGCGTGATTTTGAGCGTGCGTGCGTTTTCGTCCCACGCGACGTCAAAGCCGTAGCCGCGCAAGTCCTCCGCTTTTATGTATGTGCTGTCGGATATGTTGTACGATTTTATAGGACAGCCGTCTATCAGCGCGCCGATGTCGGTCGTGTACACCGCGCCGATTATTTCCGCACGCGCCGCTATGCCGCCGAATACGCATATTGCAGCCGCGGCGGTAATAAGCAGTTTTTTCATTGTGATGCACCTCTCTAAAGTTATAATGCGTTATAGTTATTGTAACATACGTTGACACGTTTGTAAATATGTTTTTGTAATTTGCGGACGGATAATATCCGCCCCTACGGAAACGGGACGTCGAGGGCGCCGTCCCCTACACCTGTAATTTTGAAATTGTGCGTCGTAGGGGCTGGCGCCCCGACAGCCCGCGGGCGACCGCAAGGGTCGCCCCTACGAAAGCCTCCCCTACTAGGGGAGGTGGCGCCGCAGGCGTCGGAGGGGTTTTGTTTGATATAAACCCCTCAGTCACACTTCGTGTGACAGCTCCCCTATTAGGGGAGCCTTCCGTTACCCCGCCGTATTTTATATATTTTTGTTGTAATTTTTCTTTTTTTATGATAAGATATATACTGACGTAGAATTTTTTTAGAAAGGCAATTCATATGCTGCACTTTATAAAACATTTCCGCACGATAACGCGCCACAGGCACAAAGTAATATACCACTGCATGAAGTGCGGTATATTCTGGCAGGGTCTTCGGCACGATTTATCGAAATACTCGCCCACGGAATTTCTGCCGGGCGCGCGGTTCTACCTCGGCGACAGAAGTCCGACGGAAGCGGAGCGGCGCGAATACGGCTACTCGATGGCGTGGATACACCACAAAGGACGCAACAAGCACCATTTCGAATACTGGACGGACTATAACAACCAAACACACCGTATGGAGGCTGTCGAAATGCCGCTTAGATATGTGAAAGAGATGTTTTGCGACCGCGTAGCCGCGGGCAAAATATATCAGGGCGACAACTACACCGACCACAACCCGATAGACTACTTCGAAAAGGGCAACGCGAAAAACCTCATGCACCCGAAAACAGCCGCGCTTTTGGAAAGCTGGCTGCGTATGCTTCTTGACGAGGGCGAGGAAAAAACCTTCGCGTACATAAAATCACTCAAGTAAAGGATATAAAAGCAAATGAAAAAGCTTAACCGACTTCTTTATTCAAATAAGCTTTGCGCGCTTGTTATGCTGCTGCTACAGATAACGGCTTTTGTTTTCATGTATATATGGATTTCGGACTACTCGGGCGTTCTCATCGGCTTCACGACCGTTTTCAGCGCGGTGCTCATAATTATCGAGGTCAACCGCGAGAGCGAGCCGACGTTTCAAATGACGTGGGTACTGCTGATAGCGATTTTCCCCGTGTTCGGCGGACTTTTGTACCTGTTCATGCGGATGCGAACGGTCGCGTGGAACATCAAGGACGACTACGACAATATTCACGAAGCTAATATGCTCTACCTCGAAAAGGACGCGGAGCTTGAAAAACGTCTCGACACCATGGACAGACGCGAGAGCGATTTTGTGAGGTACCTCGAAAAGTACGGCGGTTCGCCCGCTTATGAGGAAACGACGGTTCAGTATTACCCGTCGGGAAAACGGATGTACGAGGATATGAAGCGAGAGCTTATGCGCGCGGAAAAGTTCATATTTATGGAGTTTTTCATCATAAACACCACGAGCCGTATGTGGTCGGAGATACTCGACATACTCCGCGCGAAGGCGAGACAGGGCGTTGAGGTAAGGGTTCTCTACGACGCTATGGGCTGCATCACGACCATGCCGCGCCACTATGACGAATACCTCGGACGGCTCGGCATACACGCGCGTATATTTTCGCCCATCGTGCCGCTCATATCAACGCACCAGAACAACCGCGACCACCGCAAAATACTTGTCGTGGACGGCGACTGCGCGTTTTCGGGCGGTATAAATATCGCGGACGAATATATAGGGGAGAAGGTTCGTTTCGGACACTGGAAGGACACGGGCTTTATGATGCGCGGCAAGGGCGTCGCGGGCTTTACGTCGATGTTCCTCGATATGTGGAACGTGAACAGCGACAAAATCGAGGACGGCGGGAAATACATTCTGTCCTCGTCGGGCAGTGAAGCCCAAGCGGAGGGGTTCGTAGTGCCGTTCTCCGACGCGCCGTTCTCCGACATGCAGATAGGCAAACGCGCTTATTTGCACAACCTCGAAAGCGCGACCGATTACGTGTATATAATGACGCCGTACCTCGTTATCGACAACGAGATGTACGAGAGCATGAAGTACGCGGCGCAGAGGGGCGTGGACGTTAAAATAATCATGCCCCACATTCCCGACAAGGCTTACGCGCTGTACCTGGCGCGGACGTATTACAAGGAGCTTTTGAGGGCGGGCATAGAAATTTACGAGTACACGCCGGGCTTCGTTCACTCAAAAATATCGGTGAGCGACGGCAGACGCGCGATAGTCGGCACGATAAATCACGACTACCGCAGCCTGTATCTGCATTACGAGTGCGCGGCGTACATGATGAATATGCCGGCGATAATCGACATCGAGCGCGATTTCAAGGACACGCTCGAAAAATGCCAAAAAATAACCGTGGAGGACTTAAAGAAATTCAAGATAACATCGCGGCTCATAGGTCACGTAACTCGGCTTGTCGCGCCGCTTATCTAAAACGGAGGTAATCAAAATGACAGATTGGGAAAAGGTAAAAAACGACTGCGTGGAATGGGTACGCGGATTTTTTGAGGAGAACGGCAAGGGCTGCAATGCCGTTGTCGGAATATCGGGCGGTAAGGACAGCTCGGTCACGGCGGCGATATGCGCCGAGGCTCTCGGTAAGGACAGGGTCATAGGCGTGCTTATGCCGTGCGGCGAGCAGAAGGACATTGACGCGGCGTACACGCTTGTGAACCACCTCGGTATAAAGCATTACGTCGTCAACATAAAGGACGCGGTTGACGGCTTGCTCGGCAGTATGCCCGAGGATATGGAAATTTCAAATCAGACGCGCGTGAATTTGCCCGCGAGAATAAGAATGGCGACGCTTTACGCCGTGTCGCAGAGCAATAACGGCAGGGTCGCGAACACGTGTAACCTCTCCGAGGACTGGGTCGGCTACTCCACGCGCTACGGCGACGCGGCGGGTGATTTTTCGCCGCTTGCGCACCTCACCGTCACGGAGGTCAGGACGATAGGAAATATTCTCGGTCTGCCGCCGTCGCTCGTGAACAAGGTTCCGACCGACGGTCTAAGCGGTAAAACCGATGAGGACAACCTCGGTTTTACCTACGCGGAACTCGACAGATATATACGCACCGGCGAAATCGACGACGCGGATAAAAAAGCGCTTATCGACACAAAGCATAAAAATAATCTGTTTAAACTTCAGCTTATGCCAAGCTTTGAACCCGAATTATAAAAATCCGCGGCAAACGAGTTTTCGTTTGCCGCGGTTCTTTTTTTATTCAAAATATTTTCTGTCAAGGCTGCGGTACTGTATCGCTTCGGCGATATGCGCCGCTTTTATGTTTTCGCTGCCTTCGAGGTCGGCGATTGTACGCGCGACCTTCAAAATTCTGCCGTGCGCGCGTGCGCTCAGACCGAGGTTGTCGAACGCGGCTTTGAGCATGGCGTTGCTCTCATCGTCAAGCGGACAGTATTTCTGCAGCATGCCCGCGTCAAGCTGTGAATTTGAGTATATGCTTAAATCCCTGTACCGTTCGAGCTGAACCTTGCGCGCCCTGTTCACGCGTTTTTTAACGTCCGCGCTCGTCTCACCGTTCGCAGTGGAACTCAAATCGTCGTAATCGACGTTCGGTACCTCGACCTGTATGTCAATCCTGTCGAGCAGCGGACCGGAGATTTTGCTGCGGTATCGGTTTATCTGCGCGGGCGTACACGTACACTGTCTGCGCGTGTCGCCGAGGTAGCCGCACTTGCACGGGTTCATCGACGCTATCAGCATGATGTTGCACGGGTATGTGAGCGTCGCGTTCACGCGTGATATTGTGACAACGCCGTCCTCAAGCGGCTGACGCATTATTTCAAGCGTCGAGCGGCTGAATTCGGGCAGCTCGTCGAGGAACAGTATACCGTTGTGCGCGAGCGACAGTTCGCCCGAGCGCGGCACCGTTCCTCCGCCCGACAGTCCGACAGCCGAGATGGTGTGGTGCGGACTGCGGAACGGCCGTTTTAATATGAGTGGCTCGTCCTTGCTCAAAAGTCCGGCTATGGAATGTACCTTCGTGACCTCCAGCGCCTCGTCGAACGTGAGGTCGGGCAGTATCGACGGCATACGCTGCGCGAGCATTGTTTTACCAGTGCCGGGACTGCCGATAAGGAGTACGTTGTGGTTGCCGGCGGCGGCTATCTCAAGCGCGCGCTTGACGTTCTCCTGTCCCTTAACATCGCAGAAATCAAGCACCGACGCGGCAGACCGCGCGAAATATTCCGTAAGGTCAACGGTGTGGCGCGGTATTTTTTTATTGCCTTCAAAATGATTGCACAGATCTTCGAGCGATTTTACGGGGTAGACGTTCACGCCGTCTATAACAGCCGCCTCGTCGGCGTTTTCGGCGGGTACGAACATCTCGGTAAAGCCCTCTCTGTACGCGGATATGACCATCGGCAGCACGCCGTTTATACCGTTTACCGTGCCGTCGAGCGACAACTCGCCGAGGAATACGCATTTTTTTATGTAATTGCCGTCCGCCGTGAACCTGTCCATAGCGCTCAGAATCGAGACAGCCATAGGCAGGTCGTAGCCCGAGCCTTCCTTTCTCTGCGCCGCAGGCGCGAGGTTGATTATTATGCGCCGTGCCGGAAATTTAAAGCCCGTGTTTTTGATTGCGGAACGCACGCGTTCTTTCGCCTCCTTGACGGCGGCGTCGGGCAGTCCGACTATGTCAAACGCGGGCATACCGTTTGAAATATCCGTTTCGACCGTCACGGGAAAGCCGTCTATCCCTGCCAGACCTCGCGAGTAAACATTTGATAACATAATTTCCTCCGTTAATTTTCATTTGTGGATTTCCTTCGGCTGAACACAAAGAGTTTCATTGCCGCGAACGTTATCGGCGTTCCTATGATCGCCGCGAATATGTAAGCGGTGGTGCGGTGCAGCCCGAAAGCCGTAAATATGAATACGAAAATATATTGAAATACGAAATTCGGTATATAGCTCAGCGGAAATTTGATAAATCTTCGCAGCGTCGGCTTAACGTGGAAGGTGTATTTCGAGTTCAGGAAGAACGACGTTACGATGCTTATTATATATCCGCATATGAAGTTTGCGTTTGTGTGCGCGGCAAGTATTCTGTACGCGTTGCCGGGCGGCAGAAAGCGCATGGTCAGCACGTCCAGGAGCGTGGCTGACGCTACGGAAATGACCGTGTTTATAATGCCCATAAGCATAAAGGTCAGAAACTGAACGGTCAGAAACGGACGCACCGTTCGCATCGCGCGCGGGGAAATGTGGTTTTCCAGCCGTACGCGGAGATCCGACAAGACCTTATCCATGCAAGACCACCCTTTCGCAGATATATAAATACATTATATACCAAAAAAGCAATAAAAACAATAGCTTTTTTTGTCGGAATATGACATCGGAATTAAATTAAAATAATTCGTAAAAATATTGACATTTTCGTCTCGCTATGGTAAAATATATAAGCACCGTAAAGGTGAAACGCTATATCGCGGGGTAGAGCAGTTGGTAGCTCGTCGGGCTCATAACCCGAAGGTCATTGGTTCAAATCCTTTCCCCGCAACCATACCGAGTGTTCTTACAGGATTTAAAACTGTAAGAACATTCTTTTTTGTTTTTTAAAGCAACATTTGTCAGAATAAATGATGATTGTCAAGATTTTTCGTTTAATTTTATAAATTCATTTACGGTATTGGAAATAATGGCAATTTGTTCGTCCGTCAATTTTTCGACGTTAATGGTTTTTTGTCTGTCAAGATTAAGAAGGTAGTCTGTACTAACGCCAAATTCGGTTGAAATTTTTATAAGCATATCAAGACTGGGCAGGCGTAAATCCTGCTCATAGCTTGAAATAAGGCTTTTCGTAACCGATAATTTATCAGCCAGCGCTTGTTGACTATAATTTTTGCTTTGCCGCAGCGTTTTTAGTTTTACGGAAAAATCATTCATCAATGGCATTTGTAACACTCCTATCATACTTATAGTGTACCCTGATAGTAAACTATAAGTAGTATATTAGTATCTATTTTAGTTGACAATTATTTTTGGATATGGTATAATCCCATATGAGTTATTAAGATTACAGGTGGAAATTTTTGATGAGTGCAGATAAACAAAAGAAAATATATATCGTATTAAGCAATAATCACACATCAGTCGGCAGGATAGTATGTTTGCGTCAAAAGCTGCAATTCGGCAGGAAAGACATAGGAGCGCGGTATTCACACGCATCATTGTCATTGGATGCAACGCTTCAAAATATGTTATCATTTGCCCGAAAAAGAATACATAACCCGTTTGTGGCGGGACTGGTACAGGAAAGCATTGCATCGGGACTGTTCGCATTAAAACCTACACAAAGCCGTATTGCCGTCATTTGTCTTGATGTTTCAAGTGAGCAATACGATAAGCTGGCAGTGCGAATGAATGAGTATTGGAATAAAAGAAGTGAGTATAAATACAATACGCGTGTGCTGATACGTATTTTGCTGCATGGACGCGATAAAAAGCGTTATGAGGATAAAAAGTCGTTTTTCTGCTCACAGTGGGTTGAGGACATTTTACGTGAGTGCGGAATGGATATTTTTGCCGATGAGGAATTATATACGGTAAGTCCGGCAGATTTTTACCATAAACTGTCGGATTATATTGTTTATGAAGGATTGACAAAGGAGTATTCAGGCGATGCCCGGACCGAAAACACATGATATATTTTATAAACAGCTAAAGCCGCTTATTAACAAAGCGGTTCTCGATATGCTGCCGCATTATGATGATTACAGTGTTTTCGCGCAGGGACATGATTTGCTGATTTATTATGATTTTTATAAAATATTCAGCACAAAACGTCTTGAAAACAATCTGCGGTACTCGGACAAATTGCAGGAATTTTATTTTCCCGAATTTGTGTATAATTACGTGAAGTATACACAGGAAAGCAATAATAATCAGAACGAACAAGTCAGGCTGTTCCTTTACGGATATATCGGTCATCATATTCTGGACGCATACACCCATCCGTTGATAATTTATTTTTCCGGCGACCATATGCGTGACAAGAACAATCCGACATGGCGTCATGGGATAATGGAGAATTTGCTTGACGTACACCTTATGAAAGCTGCGGAAAATAAAAATCCGAGAAATTATGTCGTACATAAAGATTTTTCGATAGACGAAAAGAATTTGTCACCGGAATTAAAAGCGGTTTTGGATGCAAGCCTAGGGGAAACTTACGGATTTCAAAACGGCGGTGAAATCTTTTGTAAGGCTATGAGGCAGATCAAGCTGTTTGTGCGGATTTTCAAATACGATCCGACAGGGGCAAAGCGTGTTGTATTTGACATATTAGATCCGTTTTTGAAAGGAACGGCGGCGTTTTCATATAATCGTGATGATACGGAAGTGCAGCCGCTTTTAAATGACCGTCATGCAATATGGCAAAATCCGATGAGCGGCGTGACTTCCCATAAGTCGTTTACGGAACTGTACGAGGACGCTCTAAGGATAACTGCCGATATAATAAATAATTTGGATTATGTTTGGCGGTGCGGCATGGTAGAATGGGGATTTATTAAATCCATTATCCCTAATATGGCGTCAACACATGGACTGGAATGTGGACAGCGGCTTGAAATAAATTATAAAAAATAACTGTAATGGAGGTGTAAGATGTGTTTTTCCCAAGCATAGCCGTAATTTCCGCATTGGCGGCAGCGGCAGCTTACATAATATCACATTCGGTAATTCTTATTCCGATAATCTTTGCAGTATCGTTTGTCGTGCTGATTTTTCTATGGGCTGTCGTCGGGGCGGTTGTTTCGCTTTTTGTTGACATAAACAAAGAATGTAAAAAAAGCGAATGGATTTTTCGGTTTTACGCTTACTGTATTATTGATGCGGTAACACATTTGCTCCACATAAAACTCCATGTATCGGGACAAGCATCTTTACCCGACAGAAATTTTTTACTTGTCGGAAATCATCGGTCAGCGATTGATCCTATTCTTGAAATGGGGGTTTTGAGAAAATACAATCTCGGTTTTGTCGCGAAGAAGGAGCTTTTTGATATTCCGGTGATAGGTAAACTTATGCACAAGCGTTTTTGTCTTTCGCTTGACCGCGAAAATCCGCGGAGTGAATTGCAGACTGTTATAGACGCAATAAATGTCATTAAAGGCGGCGCGGCTTCGATAGGAATTTACCCCGAAGGTACACGAAACAAAGGGAAAGAATTGCTGCCGTTTAAGGTCGGCGCGTTTAAGATTGCCCAAAAAGCCGGCTGCCCGATTGTGATTGCGGTAATAAGAAATTCCGATCTGGTGCGTGAAAATGCTCCGTTCAGACGAACAGACGTATATCTTGATTTTGTGGAAGTGTTGGACAGCGAGTATGTAAAAGGACATAAATGCGGACAGATAAGCGATGTCGTTAAAGATGTCATGGAAAAGGCTTTGTAAAATGCGGCTGCTCGCTTATAAATGCGCTCGCAACGCCTCCGCTTGCTTTGGATTGTTGAGGAGTCGGCGCGTGATTAAGTCGGTTTCGAATACATACCCGAAAAATTGACAATTAAAATTTAAGATAGTATAATGGTATTTGAAAAAAATAAGGAGATGTTATTTATGAAAAAATTAATTTGCCTGATAATAAGCAGCTTGATGTTTGCCGCACCGGTGTTTGCGGAAAGCGAAATTCTGCCGAGCCGTGTTAAGTCTTTTAATGATGTTTTCAGCGAATCGATAGGAACGGACATTGATAATATTAAATATGGTATTATTTGCTTCCCGTCAGAGGGAATCAATCGTTTGGCTGAATTGGAGGAAGAAGATATTCAAAGTCTTAAAGACGCATACAGTCAGGTAAACGGAGAATGTATTATTGCGCCTGTCAACTCGGATTTTGACAGCAGACCGGATATTGATGAAAGCTATCCTTACTTTTATATAGGCATTTCGACGGAGCTCCCTGCCGAACGCCGGACATGGTATAGGAATGTAAAGATGACGCAGCTTTGTTTCGGCGGCGAATACGGCGGCGCGGCTATATACGGCGGATACGGAAAAGGAGCAGGCACGTATGGAGAAGACAGTCCGTTTCCCGTAATGCCGAGAAACTTTATATGGTATAAGCCATGCGGTTCGGACGCATATAAGGTCGCGGAGCTTGGAAGTGAGCTTTATAACAAATACAAAGATAAAGCGAAAGTATTGGGAGATTATGAGGGAACACATGATGAACAATATTTCAGCGGTTATGATGGTACTTGGGAAACAAAAAACTCTATGACATGTTTCTTTATGGCTGACGGATGCAGTGAATGGGCGTATGATATATTACAGAAAGCGGCGGGGAATAATCTGATACCGTATAATACAAGCACACAATATACCTCGCCTGTAACCAGAAGGGAATTCTGTGCTCTTACGGCAAATATGTTAAATATGATCCCATACAGAAACTATGATGATTTATTTGAAAATCCCAATGGTTATACCGTTATTTCCGAGAAGGTACATTCTGTCGGAGCAGATCTCAAAAATATACAATATTCCGATATGGACACGGTAGACGAGAGTATTAGGCTTTTGTCCGAACTGGGTATTATTAACGGTATGGGAGATGGCACGTTCAATCCTGACGGATATATTACAAGAGAACAAATATGTACAATTTTCAGCCGCGCTTTTGATGTATATAAAGAATTCGATAAATATTTTTCCGATTTGGAAAGTTTAAAAGAAATATCGGAAATTACGGTATATAATGATGATAATATGATTTCGGATTGGGCTCGTGACGGTGTTTATACTATGACAAAATATAATTTTATGAGCGGCGTCGGAAATAATTATTTTGAACCGCAGGAATATTGTACACTTGAGCAAGCAATAACAATTATTTCGAAAATTGGAAACATCTGTTCTGTTCTTGTACCAAAATGGCTTGAAACATAGGTTTCAAGCCATTTTTATTTTATTCAAAATTTATAATGCGTCCACATACTGATAATTTTAACTGTTTTATTTTCATCGTCAACTTGATAAACAAGCCTGTGCTGTACATTTATTCGGCGCGAAAATGCGCCTTTTAAATCTCCGGTCAGTTTTTCATATGTCGGTGGTGTCCGATACGGATTTTCGCGCAGTATGTCAATAAGTTTCTTTGCTTTCTTGTCTAAGTGCGCGGCTTGCAGCTTTGGAATAGCTTTTAATGATGCCTTTGTATAAAATATTTTGTACATCACCACTCAACCGCACTTTCCTCAACGCACTCTTCAATCGGCGTATTGATACCTTCGACAATTTCATCTTTCACCTTTTGATTGCGCGATAAATACAGGGTCTCCATAAGTCCGTTATAGTCCGCCTCGCTGATAATAACGGCATTTCCCATTTTTGTATTAACGTTTATGACATCATTAAATTCCACCGCCCGGTTAATATAGTCAAACAGATTTTTCCTAAGGTTTGTTATATTTATATTAGTCATCTCATTCACCTCCGATATTATTATATGTACATTATAACGTACATATAATAGTTTGTCAAGATATTTAATAAAATATTACCTAATACCGCTTGACTGTCCGGGATCCTTGATTGTAAGCCGCCGGTTTTGCCTAAATCCAATGTGACCTCTCATACCATGTCGCGCAAGGCAGCGCATCTTAATTTAAGCCATTGGCTTCAAGAATCGTAGCAATCTCTCCACTATAATCTTGAGTATATATTGTCGTCCAACCATGAATTATATTATTCCAAATCCAATTTTTATCTTCTGATAATTGGTCTGCAAATTCTCCGGGTTCTGTCGGCATTGATGTCATTGCCATCCATTCTGAACCCCAATGTCCTTCACCTGTTATCTGATTTACATAATA
Organism: uncultured Clostridia bacterium; assembly: GCA_947631235.1. Classification (GTDB taxonomy): domain Bacteria; phylum Bacillota; class Clostridia; order UBA1381; family UBA1381; genus Hominilimicola. Next base: position 106,848 of record CANRKO010000006.1, read on the forward strand.
GGGTTGATTATTGATACGTTCGCCTACTGAATCAACTTGGTCACCTACATCGCCTGAAAAGACAGAATTTGTTACATTTCTCATTGTAACTGTGGTATTACCCACGCCCGTTACCGTAACGCCGAGGTCGGGCGCAACACCCTGTCCCTCGCCGAGTACGCCGTGCGGCCCTTTTTTCAGCACTACCGCCGTACCGTCCGCTTTTATAACGGTATCACCTTCTCTTGCAAATCTTCTCTGCGATACCTCGCCCTCGTGGATTGTGATAGGCTCGTCGTCGTTTGCGGACTCTGGCGGAATGTATTGCGGGGTGTTAATTGTAATCGTATTATTCGTAAAACCGACCGTAAATCCGCCCACCGCGTCGGCAACGTCGCGCAATTTAAAGTATGTGCTGTCGTTTATGTTATATCCCTCGATTGACTTAGAAATGCCGTCTATCATAATCGGGAACGGGTTCGCCGTTACGGCATACTCGACCGCAAAACCCGTCAGCGCGGAGCATATAACGCCACCTATTATAAAACCTAAAGTAAATTTTTTCATAAAAACTCCCCCTATCTATTACTGATGAGTATTGACATACTCTAATATTTTGTGTCCATTGTTTGAGGCTAAACAAACCCATTCTTCATCATCCCATATAAAGTTCTTATCTTCTGAAATCTCACCAAATGCTGTACCGGGAACTTGAGGATGTGTTTTTTGAGAGATAACTGCCCATTCTTTATCCCAATGTCCCTCACCGGTCAGAGGATTTACATTGTAGAATGATGCGGCAGTCCAAGAGCCTGTTGAGTCATTACCATATTTATTTGTAACCATTCTATCATTGGCAACCAATGTATGAGGGGTTGCTGCTTTGCCCTGTCCAACCATCTCTGTCAAACCGATGTCCGGCGCAACGCCTTGACCGTAACCCAACACGCCCGTCAATTCATCTGTTTTCAATATTACCCGAGTGCCGTCCGCCTTGACGTATATATCGCCCTCACGCGCCAAGCGCATATTTTCCTCCGTTCTGGGCTGACCCTCATAAATCGTTATGGGGTTGTAGTTGTGCAGCGTATCGGGCGGCTGTGAGAAGTCGCGGCTCTCTCTTGTTGACGGTTCGGTTATGCGGTTCAGTACCGTCGCCGCTGCGGCGCGTGTCAGCGTACCGTTAGGATCAAACGTACCGATGTCGTCAACACCGCAGAGTATGCCGTTCTCGTACGCCGTCAGAACGAAATCGCTGTAGCGGCTGTTGATTTTTTGGTTGTCGGGAATCGATGCCTGAACATTGTCGGCATACTGCTTTGAAAGCGTTTCGCCCCGTTTTTCAATGGCGCGTACCGCTATCATTGCCATTTCCTGCCGCGTTATGTCACTGTCCATATCGGATTCGCTCATCTCGCCGCTTGTTATTAAATTTGCGTCAACCGCCGCTTTATACACGCCGTACCACCACGTCTCACCTTTTGCGCTTGTGTCAAGTCCGAGTATTCTGTCCACAACAGCGATAAACTCGGCGTGGGTCATCGTATTTTCCGGCTTAAAATACACCGTTCCGTTTTCCTCAATACCGGCGAATAACCCCTTGTTCGTCATTGCCGTAACCGTGTCGTAATACCAATCCCCCGACTTCACATCGGGAAACGATGCCGCGCTTGCGGCCGTTCCCATCACAAGCACCGCCGCGGTTATTGCCGCCGTAATCTTTTTCGTTTTCATGTGCGTTACCTCGTTTTTATATATAACAAAATTTTAATTCAAACCGTTTGCGTCACGTATTGTCTGTAAATCTGCGTCTGTGGGGTTTTGAACAGACATATCTATCCAACCACCACCTAACCAAATCCAGTTTTTATCCTCAGACAACTGATACTCAAATGTACCTTCTGTTGTCGGCTCTGAAGTCATAGCCATCCATTCCGAACCCCAATGACCTTCGCCTGTTAATTTATTTACATAATAACGCGCATTTACAACAGATTTACCCGTTGAGTCCTTAAAGTCTGTCAAACCTGAAAACACTCTGTCTGTTTGAACCCTTCTATTACCACCTGTTGGAACTTCCAAACCGAGATCCGGCGCAACACCCTGACCTTCGCCAAGCACGCCGTGCGCCCCTTTTTTCAGCACTACCTCTGTGCCGTCAGCCTTTATAACGGTATCGCCTTCTCTTGCAAATCTTCTTTGAGACACTTCGCCCTCGTGGATTGTGATAGGCTCGTCGTCGCTTGCAGGCTCGGACTGCTCGGCTTGCGTACTTATGGTAATCGTATTATTCGCAAAACCAACCGTAAATCCGCCCACAGCGTCGGCAATGTCGCGGAGTTTAAAGTATGTGCTGTCATTTATGTTATAGCCTTCTATGGACTTAGCAACACCGTCAACCCTGATCGGAAACGGGTTTGCCGTAACGGCATACTCAACCGCAAAACCCGTCAGCGCGGAGCATATAACGCCGCCTATTATAAAACCTAAAGTAAATCTTTTCATGGAAAATCCCCCTTTTTGTGTATTATACATCACTTCCGTAGAAATTGCAAGGCGGCGGCGAATCATATCCTCCTTTCCTTCAAAATCCCTGCATTAAAAACGCGGCTTGGCATCAGCCGGATTTTGCAATATATTTTTGCGGCGGGAGCAATTTAATTCTTGACAAATCAAAAAGCGATATGTTAAAATAGCGCGTGACGACGACACATGTGTTACACGGACGGTACTCCGTCGGGTATGTAAATCTGATTACGGAACGTACTTTTTGTAACGCGTGTGTTTTTTGTTGTTAAATTAAAAATTTACGGGAGGTTTTTATGCCGAAAAATCAATTTCAAAGAATGGTATTCGCGTTTTTGACGGTGCTCGTAACGGTACACGCGTACGTGTTTTACAGCCTGTACGTCATAAACGGCAATACATTCATGTCAATCACGGGGGAAAGCAGCGTGCTCGGAGCGATAAACGCGATGGGCGGCGTGAGCGTACTGGGAACGCCCGTTCCGATATGGGCGGTCGTGCTTATAGAATTTTTGCTTGCGTACTCGCTTGAAATTTTTATGGGAAGTCCTTGCTCGTTTAAGCTTGCGGCAAAGGTTTTTAACCCCGCCGAAGCACATCCGGTAATCTTCGAGACGACGATAATCTGCGCGACCGTCGGTCTTATGTGTCCGGCAATGAGTTTTCTGGCGGCGTGGCTGTACTATCCGTACGCGATGGGATTTAGCATTTTTACGCTGCTTGCGAACTGGTTAAGGCTCGTATGCTTTAATTTTCCGTTTGCGTTTTTCACACAGTTGTTTTTTATACAACCGCTTATACGCACGGTATTCAAGCTCATATTCCGAAACAATGCGGCTGAGGCAAATTAACGTACATAAAAAGGAACGGGATACCCGTTCCTTTTTCGTTTACATACGCGACATATATTCCGTAATGCAATTTCTCATCTCGTCGGCGCTGTCGATTGTGAACACTTTTTCCTTCAATTTTGCCGAGCCTTTAAGACCCTTTATATACCACGCCACGTGCTTTCTCGACTCACGCACGCCGATATACTCGCCCTTTTCCGCAATAAGCATATCCAAATGCTCCAAAAGTACCGCGAGCCTTTCCTTCGGCGAAGGAGCATACGTTTCCGCGCCCGTTGCAAGGTATTCAGCCGCTTGCTTAAACAAAAACGGATTACCCTGTGCGCCGCGTCCTATCATAACAGCGTCGCATCCCGTTTCATCGAACATTCTTTTCACATCACGCGCAGTTTTCACATCGCCGTTGCCTATTACGGGTATTTTTACGCTTTCCTTTACGCGCCGTATAATATCCCAATCGGCGCAGCCGCCGTAATACTCATCGCGCGTCCTGCCGTGAACGGCTATCGCCGCCGCGCCGTTTTGCTCTATGATTTTCGCGACCTCGACGGCGTTTATATTACCGCTGTCCCAGCCCTTTCGTATCTTTACCGTCACCGGCACGGGCGATACGTCCGACACGCGGCGCACTATTTCCGCTATTTTTCCCGGCGACCTTAAAAGCGCACTGCCGTCGCCGTTATTCACTATCTTCGGCGTGGGGCAGCCCATGTTTATGTCTATTATATCGGGCTTATATTCCGTTACCGCGGGGATAATTTCAGCCATAATGTCCGCGTCCGAGCCGAAAATCTGTATCGCGTAAGGATGCTCGTCGTCCGCGCCCCTCATAAGGCGCGGCGTTTTTTTGTCGCCGTAATAAAGACCCTTCGCGCTGACCATTTCCGAATACGTAAGCCCCGCCCCATAGCGGCGGCAAATGCTCCGGAACGCGAGGTCGGTAACGCCCGCCATGGGCGCGAGGAACAAGTTGTTTTCGATTGTTACGTTTCCTATTTTCATTATCTCTTATAATACTCGATTATTCTGTGGTTTGCCGAGAAGAACTGCAAATTCGCGTCAAAGTACAGATGCGACACGCTGCCGTCTATCCACATACCGTTTTCTATTTTATTTCCGCTGTCCCATGTCGTGTCCACAATGACCCACCTGCCGTCAACGTATACCTCGTTCCAGGCGTGGTTCTGCTCGTCGGTTACGATATTTTCGTCATTCCATTTCGTGTCGCCGCTAACGCCGAGAGCGTAACCCGTCACGACGTTGCACGGTATACCCTCCGCACGGCAAAGCGCAGCCATAAGCGTGGCGTAGCCGCGGCACACCGCTTTTTTCGAGTGCAGCACGTCGAGCGCGTAGTAAGGCGGTATACCCTCTCCGGCGAGACTGTCGGAGTCATAATAAAGATTTTCACATACCCAGTCGTGCAGAGCCGCGACCTTCTCGTAATCGGTTTCGGCGTGTCTCACTATTTTATCGGCGGTTTCCTTTATCTCCGCGTCGCCCGATTGAACCGATTCGGTGCTTTTAAGCGCGTCTCTAACCGACTTGTCCTTTTCGTACAAACGTTTGTTTTCCGCATAAACAGCCGGCTCTTCTATATCCCAACCGCCGCCGGGCAGACGCTCCAGCGTCACGTAATTGTACACCCAGCTTGTGAACTGACCGAACTCTCTGCTGCCGGTGTACACGCATAAATCGAGCGTGTAGCTGTCGCTTTCGGGAATATCGACGGTTTTGTTGAACATACCGTTTCCGTCAACCGCGAACGACGTCTGACCGAGCGTTTCACCGTTTTCATCGGCAAAGTTGACGACGAAATGCGCACGCTCCTTTGACGCGGTTATACCGAAAAGCTGAACCGTGTCGTAATCGACTATGACGCTTATGTTTTCCTCGGGGTAAAACGTGAGCATCGGGCTGTTTTCGATGTACGCGTTTTCCGCTACGTCCGACGGGTCTATGGGCGGCTCCTCGTGCTTTATCATCGCCTTTATTTCCTCAAACGACGGAACGTAGTCCGTGAGGTTTGCAAGTCCCTCCGACGCTTGCGAAATAACGCCCGCCGCCTGCGGGAATTTTTCCTCGAGAGATGGTATGTATGTGCCTATATTGAGGAAAAAATCGGTTTTGGCGTTTATGATGCTTATGCCTATCGTCAGAATAATAAGCACTATCAATATTCTTTTTACATGTTTCATAACGTATCACCTGTAAAAAAAGATACCGCAGCCTAAGCAAATTCTTAAACCGCAGCATCTTCAAATGGAGGCGCCACCCGGATTTGAACCGGGGCGTAAAGGTTTTGCAGACCTCTGCCTTACCACTTGGCTATGGCGCCGTAAACAACAAAAGACGCGCTTTGTCTTTCAGGCGTCTTTTGTTCTATTAAAATGGAGCGGAAGACGAGATTCGAACTCGCGACGTTCACCTTGGCAAGGTGACGCTCTACCACTGAGCCACTCCCGCATATCCGCAGCTTTTGACTGCGGTTTGGTGCTTCCGGGTGGAATCGAACCGCCGACACAGGGATTTTCAGTCCCTTGCTCTACCGACTGAGCTACAGAAGCAAATGGCGACCCGGATGAGGCTCGAACTCACGACCTCCAGCGTGACAGGCTGGCGTTCTAACCAACTGAACTACCGGGCCATA
>CANRKO010000007.1 GCA_947631235.1 uncultured Clostridia bacterium
TGGTTCCGTACTTACGTTTCGTAAATACCAACACTGTTCATCTTTCAATGTACATGCCCCCGCTCTCGCGACAGCTTACTAAGTATACCACAAAGAAATTTGCTTGTCAAGCATTTTTTCTTAAAATATTCAAAAAAATAATTTTAAGTCAAAATGCCTATGCGCCGCATATTCCGCCGTATTTTTTTTGGGCATATAAAACAAGCGTCCGACCGGTACTGCTGCCAAATCGGACGCATATGTTCTTATTTATTACGCGTTTTTGTTTTCCGTCTGTTTTTCTACCTCTTTGAATACCTGCTTTAAAAGTTCTTCGCTCAATATGAAATTCTCCGTAAACGGATTTATCACTATCGCCTGCACGGGATTTTTCTTATTATATACAATTCCCACGCACTGCTCGAAGTTAAATTTCAATACCACGCCCGACGGTGATTTCTGTTTCATCGCGTCCTCGTCGGTGAATATCGGCAGATACGTTTTCTTGTCCTGCGACGACAGCAATGCTGGATTTAAAACCGCGCCCTTTTTCAGCGTCGGTCTGCCGTTTTTGTTTTCAAACGGATTTTTCATATTCGATACCGACGGCAGCAAAAACTTTCTGCCCGCCAAAAGCTGTATTACGTCTATGAGCGTTTCCTGTGTTTTCGCTTCCTTGAACTTTCTTATTTTAGCCTTAAACACCTCGTTTTCAAAATCAGCCGCGTCAACCGTATTTTCCTTCGGCGCGTCCTCCTCGGTTTCATCGGTCTTTGTCTCTCCGCTTATAAGTTCGTCGTATGCCTTTGAAAGCTCGTCGCGCATTTCACTGTCGAGACGCTCCGTTTCACGCGATACCTCTTCCGTTTTCTTTTTACCGAACAATCCCATTTTTACTTCTCCTTTATTATTGTGTCACACATAGCATTACCACGCGCGACCGATTTATTTATACTGCAAATACGTTTTGTTTTTAAAGTACTCGTTCGTTTCCTTTGCCACAACGCCGCTCAGCGCGATAAGAGCGACTATATTCGGCAGCGCCATTAGACCGTTGAAAATATCCGCTGCCTGCCATACTGCCGAAACGGTAAAATACGGGCCTATAAACACGGCGAACACGTACACCCAGCGGTACACCAAAAGCGCGGTTTTGCTTTTAGTTAAATATTCAAAGCAGCGCGAACTGTAATAATTCCAGCCGAGAATTGTCGTGAACGCGAAGAACACGAGACATATCATCAGTACAAACGACGGTACTGTTCCCGGCAGAACCGGCAAACCGCTTTTGAACGCGTCCATTGTAACGGCGACGCCCTCAAGCCCTTCCTTCGCCCACGAACCCGCAATCACTATGGAAAGACCGGTCATGGTACAGATTACAACGGTGTCTATAAACGTGCCTGTCATCGTCACGAGTCCCTGACGAACCGTGTCCTTCGTTCTTGCCACCGCAGCCGCTATAGGCGCGCTGCCCAGACCTGCCTCATTTGAGAATATACCTCTCGCAACGCCGTTCTGCATAGCGGCAAGCATCGCTCCGAGCACGCCGCCCGTCACAGCGCGCGCACCCCGCACGCCGCCGAACGCACCTCTCAAAACTTCCGACACGGCAGCGGGTATGCTCCTCACGTTGCACGCCATCAGCATAAGCGCGAACACCACATACGTCACAGCCATAAAAGGCACGACGATCTCCGATACCTTTGAAATTCTCTTTATGCCGCCTATTACCACAAGAGCCGTACACACCGTTACCGCAAGCCCGACCGTGACCACAGTCCACGAGTAGTTTAAGCCGCCCAAAGAAAACGCGATGTGCGTAACGTTAGGGTCAAAGTAATTCTGAACGGCTGTCGTTATGCCGCTTATCTGCGTAATCGTGCCTATACCCATAATGCCGGCGAACAAGCCGAAGACAGCGAATAATTTGGCGAGCCACTTCCACTTTGCGCCCATACCCTTTTCTATATAGTAGAAAGGTCCGCCGAGTACGTGTCCATTTTCGTCTATCGTTCTGTATTTTATCGCGAGAAAGCCCTCGGTATACTTGGTAGCCATACCGAAAACGGCGGCTATTATCATCCAGAACAGCGCGCCCGGGCCGCCCGCGCATATCGCTGTGGCGACGCCGACGATGTTACCCGTTCCGATCGTCGCGCTGAGCGCCGTGCATAGCGCGCCGAACGACGACACTTCTCCCTCGCCGCTTTTCTCGCTTTTCACCATGAATTTGAGCGCCTTTCCGAGATGCCGTACCTGCACGGCGTGTATGCGTATCGTAAGATAAACGCCGGTGAATATGATAAGAAGTATCAGCGGAATACCCCAGACGAAGTTGTCAACGCTTTCCAATATTTTGTTTAGAGACTCCATATTCATCCCCCGTATCTAAAATTCAAAAAGCCGCGGCGCGTACACGCCGCGGTCTTCGTTGACCATATTTTAAGCCTCGCGGTGCTTTTCGAAACATTCGCTGCAATACACCGGCTTATCGTTCTTCGGCTCAAACGGAACCGTATCCACTTTACCGCAGTCCGCGCACACTATCTCAAACATGCGGCGGTTACGGCGCAGACTTTCTTTTCTTGCCTTACGGCAGTCAGCGCATCTCTGCGGCTCGTTTTCAAAGCCCTTTTCGGCATAAAATTCCTGCTCACCCGCGGTAAATATAAATTCCTTACCGCAATCCTTACATACTAACGTCTTGTCCTCGTACATCGGTTTACCTCACTTTGTATATTTTGTTTACTCAATACTGTCTCCACTTATAAGAGCCGTTTCCAGCTTTTTTTTAATGCGCTGCACGGCGTTGTCCACCGCTTTTGTGTCCTTGCCGAGCTTTTCGGCAATTTCGCTGTAAGTCAATCCCTCAAGATGCAGAACAAGCACCTGCGCCTCCAGCTTTGACAGAACCTTATTTATCGTATACTCCATACCGTCCACGTTCTCGCGGTCAATCAAAATGGCCTCGGGATCCTGAAGGTCACCCGCCGCTATAACGTCCATCAGCGTTTTGTCGCCGTCGTCGTCATAGCCGCCTCTGTCGAGCGACACATACGAGTTGAGTGGAAGATGCTTTTTCCTCGACGCCGCTTTAACGGCGGTAAGGATATGACGCGTCACGCACACACCGGCAAAGACCTTAAAAAACGGAAATCTGTCACCGTCAAAATCGGTCACGGCTTTATAAAGACCTATAAAGCCCTCCTGTATGATGTCCTCGTCATCAGCGCCCGCAAGGAAGTACGGCTTGGATTTCGCATAGACAAGATTTTTATACCTCGACAATATCGCCTCCAGAGCGTCGTTGTCACCATTCTGCGCTCTTTTTACAAGCTCTTCGTCCGATATGCCGTCCGGCACGTTTTTGTCCATCGCTTACACCCCGCCATCTGTTCCGTCTCGGTATAAGTACACATTGAAGTATATCATTTTATTTTATGCTTGTCAAGTATTGCTTGTATCCTCCGTTCCGGCAGAGGGTACGTTCGATTTTATTATAACGGTTTTTGTCTCGTTCTCCCATTCTGCGCTGCATCCCAGAGATTCGCTCACGGCGCGTATCGGCACAAGCGTTTTGTCGTTTATAAGCTGCGCGGGTACGTCGAGCGTTTTCTCTTCGCCGTTCACGTAAAACTTATCGCTGTCTATCGTCATATTGATCGTTGTGTCCTCGGTCGTCGCGATAATGGACTTAACGCCGTTTTCGTCTATCCACTGCACCTCCGCGCCGAGTGCCTCGAAAATTGTACGCATCGGCACGAGCGTTCTGCCGTCTATTATGATTGGGTCTTGGAGTGGAAACTGCAGCGTATTGCCGTCTACCGTCACGGTGACAATATCGGGCTTTACTTTAAGTTCTTCAAGCTGCGACTTGTCCTCGAACATGACGATCGGCTTTTCCGCAAAGCGTACTCCCGTCGCACGCACGTATGTTTTTTCGGTTATCCCCGACGCGGTCAGCTTATATTGACCCTCGGCGGTGTTGCCCGTTATCCTCGCGTTCAATTCGCTCTTTGCCATTTCCATATTCGGCACGACGTCAGCCATAGCCTGCATTGCCGCGTCCGCAATATCCGTGTAGCCGTCTGCGTTCATCGAGGTTGTCACGCCGCCGCCGACGGTTACGGAATAGTACGTCTTACCGCCTGCCCATACTTTTTCCTCAACGCCGTCCTCATTGTCCTCGCGGTGAATGTCGAACACCTCGCTGAGTTCGTCGGTATCGGGGTTGAGTTCGTATATGTTCATGTCGTATGTATTCGCCGTTTTGCCGTACCGTTCAATACCCACGTACTTTTTTAAGCCCTCGGGTACGGTGAACACGTTCGCATACGAGTCGCCGAAATTCGCTATAAGTTCATGGTTTGCCGAGCCCAAAAACACAACGCCGTTTTCCTCGACCTGATAAACGGACACACCCTGCGTGTCCACGGTTACAAGCTCGTTGTCGTAGTCCGCGTCTATGTCGTCGTAAAACGCCGATATGAGACCCGAGAAGTAATCGTTTACGTTATCGTACTCGTTCTCATGGCCCGCGAACGACGCTGCAAAATCACAGTAGCCAAGCTGCTGTCCGAGTATTGTCGATATGAATTTGTTGTACGCGTATATGTTGTCCTTCGCGTACGCCGCCGAACCGAAGAGTACCGCGCACGCGGCAGCCGCGCTTACAGCTTTTTTCATTTTCATTTTACCTGTCCCCTTTTTATATAAGTCCCGATTTTAAATCGTTTATTTTCTTCTTTAAATTGTCCGTTCTTTCTTCCCCGTTCGTGCCGGACGCGATGGCTTTGACTATCGCGCTGCCGACTATAACGCCGTCAAAATATCGGCACATATCCTTTACCTGCGCGCCGTTTGAAATGCCGAAACCGACACACGCGGGTATGTCGGAATATTTTTTTATTGTCCCCACAAATTCCTCAAAGTTTGTGCCGAACTCCGTCTTTTCGCCCGTCACGCCGAGCGATGAAACGCAGTACAAAAAACCCTTTGAATTTTTCGCTATATCCTTTACTCTCTCGTGCGAGATCGGGGACACTAAACTTATCTGATACACGCCGTACTTTTCCGTGTACTCTTTTATCTCGTCGCTTTCCTCGTACGGCAGGTCGGGTATTATAAGTCCGTCCACACCGACTTCTGCGCAGCGTTTAAAAAATTCCTCCGCGCCGTACTGCACGATTACGTTATAATATAGTAGAAACGCAAGCGGTATCTCAACCTTATCGCGTATCTTTTCAACAAGCTCGAACACCTTGAATATGTCGCAGCCCGCCTCTATTGCGCGCTCGTCGGCTCGCTGTATCGTCGGACCGTCCGCCGACGGGTCGGAAAACGGCACGCCGAGTTCCACAAGGTCAACGCCCTCCGACTGCATTGTAAATATCGCTTTCTCGCTCGTCTCTACGTCGGGGTCTCCGACCGTCAGAAACGTTATGAGCGCCTTTTTGTTTTCGGCTTTCAGCTTATTAAATCTCTCGTCTATTCTGTTCATTGCACAACTTCCTTACCGTTTCAGTAAATTCTTTTATTTTTGTCTCATCTTTAACGCCGTCCGTCTCAACGGCTGACGACACGTCCATGCAGACGGGCTCGAATATCCGTATCCCCTCCGCGACGTTGTCCTTGTTTAATCCGCCGGCGAGTATCAGGGGCTTTTTTACTTTAGTGTCCCCAACCGCCGACCAGTCGAACGTCCGACCCGTGCCGCCGAGTTCCTTCGCGCTGTACTTGTCGAGAAGAATTTTGTCCGCGCCTTCGGTGTCGGGTATTTCTCCACCGTCCTTTACGCGAACGGCTTTCCATATTTCGCATTTTACGCCGAGCCGCTTTATATATTCCGCGTCCTCGTCGCCGTGGAGCTGTATTACGTCAAGCCCCACCGTTTCGGCAATTTCGCGCACCGTTTCGGGTTTTTCGTTCACGAACACGCCCACGGTTTTAGTGTCCCCGTTGAGTTTTCCCGAAAGGCGTTTCGCCGTTTCGGGGGACACATAACGTCTCGTCGGCGCGAATATAAAGCCTATGTAGTCGGGCTTGTACTTATTTACGATTTCAACGTCCTCATCGCGGCGTATGCCGCATATTTTAATCTCCATAACGAAGTCTCCTCACGGCGGCTTTTATGTCTTTCTCGCGCATAAACGCCTCGCCGATAAGAGCCGCGTCGTAATTTAGCGAGCGCAGATACTCAAAATCCGCGTGCGAGCGTATCGCGCTTTCCGCGACGCGCACCTTGCCTTCGGGAATGTACGGCATAAGCTTTTCACACGTCGTAATATCCTCCTCGAATGTTGCAAGGTTGCGGTTGTTTACGCCGATTATATCGCCGTACTCTACCGCGCGCTTTACCTCCTCCGCATTATGTGTCTCAACGAGAGCGTCAAGCTTAAGTTCCTTCGCGAGCGCGGAAAACCTTTTGTACTCCGCGTCGGTGAGCGCAGCCATTATGAGCAGCACCGCGTCTGCGCCGTAAAGCTTTGCCTCGTATATCTGGTACTCGTCAACAACGAAATCCTTCCTTAATACGGGGACACTAAAGTTACTTTTTATGTCCCCGACGAATTTTATGTCCCCCTTGAAGTATTCGGGTTCGGTGAGTACAGACAACGCCTGCACGCCGCACTCCGTATACTCCTTCGCTATCGCCATATGGTCGAAGTCGGGGCGTATCAGTCCCTTTGACGGCGACGCTTTTTTTATTTCGGCTATTACCGAAACGTCCTGCGGGGACACTAAACTTGTTTTGAACATAGGCTCTGCAAGTTCCTTTTCGCCGAGCCTTTTTATAAGTTCAGCCGGCGGCAGACTCTCCTTCGCCTTCGCTACCCTTACCCGCGTCGAGGCGAGTATCTTATCCAAAATCATACAGTCACCCTATCAGAATTTATTTGTGAACGCGACAAGTTCCTCTACCTTTTCCATGACCTTGCCACCGTCGATAACGCTTTTCGCGGTTTCGACCGCCTCGGCGTATGATTTCGCCTTGCCGCCCATATAAATTCCCGCCGCGCTGTTAAGCACAACTATGTCGCGTCTCGCGCCCTTTTCACCGGCGAACACAGCCTTCGCGATTTTTGCGTTGTCCTCGCCCGTGCCGCCTTTTATGTCATCGCTCGACGCGTACTCCATGCCGTAATCGTGCGGGTCGATCTCGTATGCCGTAATCTTGCCGTCGCGTATCTCGTTTACGTACGTCTTGCCCGTAACGGTTATCTCGTCCATGCCGTCGCAGCCGCACACAACCATCGCGTTCTTAACGCCCATTTCTTTCATAACCATCGCGAACACGGGTATCATCTCGCGGCTGAACACGCCTATTACCTGTCTCGTCGCGCCCGACGGGTTCGAAAGCGGTCCGAGCATATTGAAGATCGTGCGTATACCGAGTTCCTTGCGTATCAGCGCGACATTCTTCATCGCCTTGTGGAACTTCTGCGCGTTCATAAAGCCCATGCCCGTTGTTTTCACACATTCCTCAACCTGCTCCGGTTCGAGCATAATGTTCACGCCGAGAGCCTCCAGCAAATCCGCGCTGCCGCTTTTTGACGACGCGGCGCGGTTGCCGTGCTTAGCGAGCGTAACGCCCGCCGCAGCGCAGACGAACATCGACGTCGTTGACACGTTAAACGTGTTCGTACCGTCGCCGCCCGTGCCTACAAAATCTATATATTCGTCCGTGTCAAGGTGAATTGAGCCGCCCTTCGATTTCATCATCTCACAGCAGCCGACTATTTCCTCGACCGTTTCGCCCTTCATGCGCAAAGCCGTCAGAAACGCCGCCACAAGCACCTGCGGAGCGCTGCCTTCGAGCATAATATCCATCGCTCTTGCGGCTTCCTCACGCGTCAAATCCTTTCCGTCAACAACCTTTTGAAGTAATGCCTTCATAACCTTTTCCTCCTCTAATCTATTCTTGTCTAATCTAAAGCCCATTATCTTTTTTATTTTATCACATTTCCGAAAAAAAAGCAATAGCGGCGGCAAAAAAATAACGGCGCGGTTTATGCCGCGCCGTCAGGTGTGTTTTTGATTAACCTACAAGCTTTTCAACGTAAGCCTTGATTTCGGGGCATTTCGCGTTTGCGAAGAACAGCTCCTTGAAGTGTTCGCCCGCTACCGCGCCCTTTACGAGATCCTGGTCAAGCTGCGGGAGGATGTCCAGAAGTTCTCTGTGAGTAACCTTCTTAACCTCGTTAAGAATTTTAGCGTTTCTCTGTTCGGGAACGGCTCTCTCCTTCGGATAGCCGCCGCCCCACTCTTCAACAAACAGTTTCTCGAATACGTACTGGAGATTGAGCTCCGCGCCCCAGCCCCAGCCCTTCGCGAACGGAAGAGCGATACAGTTGCCGTTGTTTACCTGCGTGAACTGGTATGCGTCCGTCGGGTCTACAACGTGTCCGCAAAGCACGCCCGGGAACGCGTTGCAGGCGAGCATAGCGCCCTCGCCCGTGCCGCAGCCGGTGATTACGAGGTCAGCCGCGCCGCTGTTTAAAAGGATAGCGGCGAGTATGCCGTTCTGCACATAGGTAAGCTGCGCCGCGTCGTCAGCCGAGTACATACCGTAGTTATGTACCTCGTGACCCAAAGGCTCAACGACCTTTTTGAGCGTCTCACAGATAATGCTGTTCTTTGCAGCCTGACTGTTTTCGTTGATTAAAGCAATTTTCATTTGATATATACCTTCTTTCTTAAAATTGTTTGTGTGATTATTATAGCAAAATTTTTGCCGTTTTGCAATATGTATTTCGGTTTAAAATCCGAATATTGCCTTTGCGGAGAAAAATGCGATAACGATTATACCGAGTACGATACGATACCGGCCGAACGCCTTGAAATCGTGATTTCTGACGTAATTCATCAGGAATTTTATCGCAATCATCGACACGACGTACGCCACAACCATGCCGGTAAGCAGTATCACCCACTCGCCGCCGGTCATCATAAGTCCGTTTTTCGCGATTTTGAGTATGCTCACGCCGAACATAACCGGTATCGCGAGAAAGAACGAAAACTCGGCAGCCGTCTCACGCGAGCAGCCTATAAGTATCGCGCCGAGAATGGTCGCGCCGCTGCGGCTCGTACCGGGGATTATGGACAGTACCTGAAACAGCCCTATCATAAGCGCCGTTTTGTACGTCATTTCGCTCATGCCGTTTATCTTTGTTTTTCTGCGCGTGTTCTCGACAACGATAAACGCTATGCCGTAGATTATGAGCATCGCCGCGACCACGTACCAGTTTTCGATAGCTTCCATGTAGTCGTCGAGCAGAAGTCCTATCACAGCAGCCGGCAGACAGGCGACGATCACCTTGAACCACATCTGCCATGTTTCCTGTTTCTCGCGTTTCGTCTTTGACGGCGAGAACGGGTTAAGCTTGCGGAAATAGAGCGTCACCACGGCGAGTATCGCGCCGAACTGTATTACGTAAAGGTACAGATCGGAGTTCGTGAACCTCGCGGTATCGCCTATAAGCGCGTTTACGAGTATCATGTGACCCGTCGAGCTTATCGGCAGCCACTCCGTTATACCCTCCACCAGTCCGAGAACGATTGTAGCCATCATCTCAAAAATGAAAATATCAATCACCCCTTATTCATAAGCGCCTCGGCGCAGCCTATTATGAGCTTTGCCGAGCCGTCTATACCGAATTTTTCAGCGTTCACGCACATATCGTAATTCGACATCACGCCCCAGTTTTTGCTCGTGTAATAGTCGTAGTACGTGCGGCGCTGCTTGTCGGTCTTTAAAACCTTGTCGCGCGCCTTTGCCTGCGTAAGACCGAGCGCTTCCATTACGCGCTTTGCTCTGTAATCGACGCTGCCGTGAATGAACACGTTCAGAAGGTCAACGTCCTCGTCCTCCAGCACAAAGTCGGCACAGCGTCCTATTATTACGCACGAGCCCTGCTTTGCCACTTCCTTGATCGTCTCCGACTGTGCGATAAACAGCTTGTCGTTTATCGGCATCTCGTAGTAAATAGGCGCGTTAATGCCGCGCAGGGAGTAGTTTCCGCTTGCGAGCGAGTAAAGAAAGCTGCTCGTTGCGCGCTCGTCAACCTCCTTCAACGCCTCCTTACTGAGATTGTTTTTCTGCGCAGCCATTTCGACAAGTTCCTTGTCGTAAAACGGTATACCGAAATGCTCCGCGACCTTTTCGCCCACGTCGCGTCCTCCGCTGCCGAACTGTCTGCCTATTGTGATTACAAACGACATGATAGTTTTTCTCCTTTCATTTATTGTTCATTATATTCATTGTTTATTTTACCGCGTTCATCGTCAAGGTCGGCGAAATCCGTCGTCCTGTAGTATTCCCAGCTTTCGTTTACCTTCACGACATAACTCCTCGTTTCGGGGAACGGTATGTATTTGAGCGTCACGCCGTCGTCGCTGCAGTCCTTGTCTTCAAGCCAGCCGTTTACGTTGCCCATACCGGCGTTGTACGCGGCGAGAGCCGTATCGGTGTTTTTGTAAAGGTCTATGAGATGTCTTAAATAATGGCAGCCGAAATTTATGCTCGTCTCGGGGTCAGCTATGTCGTAATCGTACGTCACGCGCATATCCTTCGCCACCCACGCCGCCGTGTCCTCGGTAAGCTGCATAAGTCCGTAAGCCACATGCGACTGCGCCTCGGGAACAAAATTGCTTTCAACGTGTATCACAGCCATGACAAGAAACGGGTCGAGGTCGTTCTCGCCCGCGTAATGCGTTATAAGCTCGCCGTACGCAATCGGATATTTCGTTCTCTGCGCGATGTCAACGCCTTCGCGCGTACCCACCACAATTCCGGTAATCGCAAGCGTGACCGCCACTGCCGCAAGAAATACTTTGAAAAGCTTACTCAATACATCATGCTCCTTTTAATTTATCGTACAACTCCCGCACGCTCGTTTCGAGAGCGTCCGTGTCAAAGCTGTTGTCTATAACGTAATCGCTGTGCTTTATATAAAAATCGTCGTCGGGCTGCGCGTCTATTCTCTTTTCCGCCGCGCCGCGCGTAATGCCGTCGCGTTTCATTATACGTTCCGTCCGCACATCGCGCCGCGCCGTTACGTACATGATTTTCTCACACAGTTCCTCCACGGGACTTCCTATAATCACCGCGCCGTCTATGCCGATTATTTCAGCGTCCGAATTTTCTATACGGCGGAGCGTTTCCGATTTTATATATTTATGCGTGATACGGCTCAGTAATGCCGTCTTTTCCTTATCCGCGAACGCCACCGACGCAAGATAACGCCTGTTAAGTTCTCCCGACGGAAGGAGTATTTCCTTCCCGAACGCGTCCGTAAGTTCTTTAAGGCAATCGCTGTCTTTACCCGTCACCTCGCGCGATATTTTGTCCGTATCGATTATCTCCGCTCCGAGATGAGCGAGCATATCGGACACCGTGGTTTTACCGCTGCCGCTGCCGCCCGTTATACCGAATATCATACGCACCTCTATATATTCTCTATCTGCCAGTCGACAGGCTCTTTACCCATCTGCGTCAGCATACGGTTCGCCGTCTTAAAGTGTCCGCACCCGAAAAATCCTCTGCTTGCCGACAGCGGGCTGGGATGCGCAGCCGTAAGTATTCTGTGACGCGGCTCGGTTATGACCTTTATCTTTTCCTTCGCGTTCGCTCCCCACAGCATGAATATTACGGGGTCTTCGCGCTCGTTCAAAAGTTCGACCACTCTGTCTGTGAATATCTCCCACCCTTTGCCGCGGTGTGAATTTGCCATACCGTCGCGCACCGTCAGCGACGAGTTCAAGAGCAGCACGCCCTGTCTCGCCCATTTTTCAAGGTAGCCGTTATTGGGAATGTACAGTCCGAGTTCGTCGTGCAGCTCCTTGTACATATTGAGAAGCGACGGTGGTATTCTTACACCCTTCTGCACCGAAAACGCGAGACCGTGCGCCTGACCCGGCTCATGGTACGGGTCCTGTCCGAGTATGACCACCTTCACATCGCTGTACGGCGTCCATTTAATGGCGTTGAATATATCGTACATGTCGGGATGGACGGTGTGCGACTTGTACTCGCTCGCCAAAAACGCGCGCAGACGGCGGTAATATTCCTTTTCAAACTCGCCCGCGAGAACCTCGTCCCAGTCGTTTCCAATCTTTACCATAACCCGCTCCTCCGACGTGTATTACCTCAAAATCAATCCATTATGGTTAATTATACCACAAACTTTACGAAATTGCAACATTTGTTTATCCGCCGTCATTTCGCTCGGCGCACCTTACAAAAAAAGAATCGCTGCGTGATGCAGCGATCCCTTTGTTTTTGAATTAGTTTACAATTACAAGCTCTGTCTCCTTGTCGAAGATATGGAGCTTATTTGTCTCAAACGCAATCTTGATTGTGTCGCCGAGCTTAGCCGTCGAACGCTGGTTTACCTTCGCTGTGAAGGGCTGACCCGCAATCTGGAGATACAGGAACGTCTCACTTCCGAGCATTTCCGTAACTTCAACGTAAGCCGTAGCAACAGCCTCGGGCTTGTTCGCGATGAACATCTCGTCGTCGTGGAGATCCTCCGGTCTGATGCCGAGAATAACCGTCTTGCCGAAGTAGTTCTGGAGTTCGGGCGTAACCTTGCCGTCGGGGATTTTAATCTTGTTGTCTCCGAACGATGCGTATACGCCGTCCGCCTCTTTTGTAATCATAGCGTCGATAAAGTTCATCTGCGGCGAACCGATAAATCCGGCAACGAACGCGTTGCAGGGGTTGTTGTAAAGGTTAAGCGGCGTGTCAACCTGCTGAACGATACCGTCCTTCATAACAACGATTCTCGAACCCATCGTCATAGCCTCGGTCTGGTCATGCGTAACGTAGATGAACGTTGTCTGGAGCTTGTTGTGAAGTCTCTTTATCTCCGTTCTCATCTGTACGCGGAGTTTAGCGTCGAGGTTTGAAAGAGGTTCGTCCATGAGGAATACCTTAGGACTGCGGACAATCGCACGACCCATGGCAACTCTCTGTCTCTGACCGCCCGAAAGAGCCTTCGGCTTTCTGTCGAGAAGATGCTCAATGTCGAGGATCTTGGCAGCCTCGGTAACGCGCTTTTTAATCTCATCCTTCGGGGTCTTGCGCAGCTTAAGAGCAAACGCCATGTTATCGTAAATCGTCATATGCGGATACAGAGCGTAGTTCTGGAATACCATCGCTATATCTCTGTCCTTCGGAGCAACGTCGTTTACAAGACGACCGTCTATGTAAAGCTCACCATCCGAGATTTCCTCAAGACCCGCGATCATACGGAGCGTGGTTGACTTACCGCAGCCCGAAGGTCCTACGAGGATGACAAACTCCTTATCCTCGATATCGAGGTTACAGTCGGTTACAGCCTGGAAACCACCCGGATATCTCTTGTAAATGTGTTTGAGTTGTAAATCTGCCATTTCAAAATTCTCCTCTCGTCTTTTTAAATTTCGTTCGGAATTCCATGCGAAATTCCCGCTTTTATTAAGCGTTGATTTTCATATACGCTTTTCGTTGTATATATAATAACACATTTTTTCCGAAAATGTTAGTCGTAGAATATACAAAATTTTTTTTATTCTTTAGTAAAAATAACTAAAGAATTCCCGTTTTTATTATATTTTGTATATTTATTCCGCTGACATCATAAGATTATCGACGCTGCCCTCGTATACCGGCGCGCCGCTCTCTTTCCATAACATCGCCTTCACGATATACGTTTCGCCGCTCTTCGCCGTTTCGGCGAACGTTCCGCTCTCGGTCTGCTTTACCTCGACAAGCTTGCCGCCGCTGTAGAGCGCAGCCCATAACACGCCGCTTTCATCGGGTGTTGCAAAATACGTTTCGTAGCTTATTTTTCCGTTCTCGTCAGCCGACGTTATGAGTATAATATCCTCGACCGCGTTTTCATCGTAATCGTTAAAGTCGCAGCCGCTTATAAGAATACCCTCGTATGTCGGCGCGTCCTTTGCGTATACCGTTTTGCTGCCCTTTAAAGCGACGCTCACCTTGCCGTCCTCGGGGTACGGTATCGACACGATGTAGTCGCCGTATTTGTCGGTCGTGCGCGTGTATTCCTCACCGTTTACGATGAATGTAACCTCTTTATTCGCGGCGACCGTTGTGCCGCTTTTAATTTTACCCGAGATGTTTAAGGTGTCGCTCGATTCGGTATTGTACTTCATCGCAAGCTGACCGGGAACAGCTATACCCGTGAAATCGAATATGGTCGAGTTTGACACAACCTCCTTGTCAGTCGTGCCGTTCGGCTCTTTCTGCGCCCAGCTTACGCTTGAATCGGCTTTTATCATTACGGGATCCCAATAAAGGTCGCCTATGCAGCGTCCGCCAAGCACCGTTTTAAGTTTTGCGTAAAGCTCGGTCAGGAACGCACGCTGACCCGCTTTGTCCTCGCCGTAAATACTCTGATAATAGCCGCTGTTCGCAAGCTGTCCGTCGCTGCCGTCCTTTTTGGTTGCGTTCCAGTTGTAGCCGGTTTCCATGATTATAACGTCCTTGTCATACGCATTGACAAAAGTGTTAAACTCGTTTACGACCGTGTCAATCGAAACGTCGGCGTTATAGAACGGATAATATGATACGCCTATCACGTCGTAATCCACTGTTTTGTCCTTCACAAGAGCCATAAAAGTATTTTCATTTTTTACGAGACCTCCGTTATGACTGTGAATTATTATCTTCGCGTCCGGCGCAAGCTCGCGTACCGCTTTCGCGCCCGCGTTTACAAAGCGTTTTAAATATTCCGGCTTGTTGTACATTTCGTTATTGTTTTGCCAGTGATTAAACAATATTCCTAAATGCATTTCGTTTCCGATCGAAACAAATTCGGGAGTGGTGCCTTGGGCGATAAACGCCTGTAATGATTCCTTCGTGTATTCGTAAACCTTCTTTTCAAAATAATTCGCGAGATTTGCCGCGCCGCTGATGCCCTGCGCGTCTATCTCCTGCTGCCACTTGTACGGCACCATTTGCTTTTCGCCGTCCACCCAGTAGTCGGAATATGCGATCGTAAGTTCTATTGCCATGCCCTTATCCTTCGCACGGCGCGCAAGACTTAAGCAGTCATCCAAATCCATAAATCCGGCGGGGAGATAATAGTAGCCGTCGCCGTGACCCTTTCCCGGATCGTCAAGTAAACGTATACGCGCAAGGTTAAAACCGTTTTCAGCCATAATCTGCAGCGCGTCCGCTTCTTCTTGGGCGGTACGCTTAAATTTTACGCTGCTTGACGAAGTCTGATGTGATTCGATATACGTAAGCTTTGAAATCTCGCCGCCTTTGTAGAATTTCACACGCGTGTCCTCGGTCTTTTCAAATGCGAGATTGTCGAGCGTGACAGACGCGGAGCTTTCGAGATTAAGTCCTATATCGCACGTCCCGTCCGTAACGACAATGCCCGGCACTACGATTTTATACGCCGCCGTTCCCTCGGGAATAGCCGTTGACGCGACCGTGTGACCCTTCGTTTTAGCGTAAAGATAGCTTGTTCCCGTTTCCGCTATGTTGCTCGTGTACGCCTGCGCGGTGAGGTTGTACGTACCGTTTTCAAGATCGGTAACGGTCTGGCTTACTCGCACCGTTCCGCTTGCAACAAGCGCACCTGTGTCCGCCGACGCTGTGCCTTCACCGTCAACCGTCCAGCCGTCCGTACCGCTTGCGAAATTGCCGTTCACAACACCGCCGCCGTCATACACTCCCTCAACGCCCGTGAGGGTTACGTCGTCGAAATAAACCGTGCTTTCGTCCCATGTTTCAAGACATATTACATATGCCTGTGTCGCAGTAGGGGTATAGCTTACGGTGACCTCTTGCCAGTCGGCGGTCAATGTTGCCGATTTTGACGCGTTTGTGTGGCTGCCGTCGTCGGGCCATTCAGCCGTGCCGTCGTCTATGCGGATTTCAGCCGCCTTTCCCGCAGTTCCCTTCACGTACGCCGTAAGCGTGTACGTCGTTCCCGCGTTAAGCGTTACGCGCTGTCCCGCTGTCGCGTTTGACAGTTTCAAAGACCGCGTGCCGCTGCGGGATGTTTCCGTGCTGAGTTCGCCCGTACTGCCATTTGTCGCCGCGTACCAGCCGCCCGTATCTTTGAAAGTCCATGTGTTGCCGCTGCCCAAAAGCGCGCTTTCAAAATCTCCGTTTGAAAGCAAATTGTCATCCGCGCTTACCGTCACAACGCCCGCAAAGCATGACGCGAGCATGGCGAGAACAACAAACGCGCTCAATAATTTTTTCTTCATAAATATCTCTCCTTACGCCGAAACATCTCTTATTATAATTATATATTTATCCCGCCGACCTCACAAGTGATATTTTACACTAAAATAATGAAGATTTTTTGTGTGTTTTAACAAACAAAAACCGCATACGGGCGTTATGTCATTTGCCGCACTGCAGCCCGCCTTGATTTTTCCGTCCGAGTGATGTATAATATATCGGAAAGGGGGAATTTCCGTGAAGAGATTTACTTTAGGTTTCGTAATAGGCGGCATTGTCTGCTCCGCGCTGACGGGGTTTGCGGTTGAGTATGCCGTTACGGCGAACCCGTTCCCTATCAAGGTCGACGGTGCTGCTAAATCAATCGAAGGCTACAACATAAACGACAGCACCTATTTTAAACTCCGCGACGTAGCAGACGCGGTAGGCGGATTTACGGTCGGTTTTACGAATAATACAATCACAATCAGCACGCAAGCCGAGCCTTCCGAGCAACCGTCCGAACCCGCAAATACCGACGGAGCTATTACAATTTATGAGGGCGAGGTATCACAGAGAAGATTTGCAAGAGAAGGCGACACCGTTATAAAAGCGGACGGTACTGCAGTGGTTTTGAAAAAAGGGTCTCATGGAATTTTGGGCGAGGGTCAGGGAGTTGCGCCCGACCTCGGCGTTACGATAACAGGCGTGGGCAATACTACGGTTACAATGACAAATGTAACCGGTTTAGTATTCTCAGGTGACGTCGGAGACCAAGTTGACTCAACAGGTATGCGTATAAATAATGAGTCATATTTTGTGAACCAGATAACAGGAGAAGGACACTGGGGTGCGGAATGGATGGCAATGACATCAATGCCGACAGAACCCGGAGAATTTGCAGACCAATTATCAGAAGATAAGAACTGGTATTGGGATAATATAATGCATAGTTGGACTACAGTATATAATCAGAATTTTAGTGGAGATGTTGCTGCTATCCTTGAAACCAATGGCTTAAACTAAATCCCTTATATCAAAAAAGCGAAAAGATGATTTACCTCATCTTTTCGCTTTCTTTTTTACCGTTTTTTTAATCGTTGTCGCTGTAGAGGTACACCCAGAGTATGGTAAGGAGCGCGACCGCAATACCTCCGCCGACGCATATTATCGGCAGGCGCATACCACTGTCGAATACCTTGCCGATATTTATAAGCGGCTTTTTGCCGTTATCCTTTTCCTCGCTGATGAGTGAGAGCGTGCCTTTCGCCTTCTTGTAGAGCAGCGTGTTCCTGTCGTAATCGGTCTTTATCTGCTTAAGCTCCCTGTCGGAGAGCGGTATACAGTCGGTTCTGACCTTTAATATCTGATAGCCGTCCGGCGCGTCGTCGCTGCGGCGCAAAAGCGCGTAGTTGTAATATGAACGGTCGGTCGAAAACCTTACGTAATATATCTCGTCGCCGAGGTTGTACGCCTCGGATATGAGGTAGAAACGGTCGCCGTCGGGGCGAACATCGACAGCCTCGCGGTACGCGTCCATCGTCGTGTAGTTGGCTATGTCGAAATCGGTAAAGCCCGTAACGGTGCCGAGCACGTTTTCAATATGCTTTTCGTCCTCGTCGGACAGTCTCTCGGCAATGTCCTCATATGTTACGCTGTCGGCTGCCGTATTTTTAAGCTTGTCAAAGAAGTTGTTAAGTTCCTTATTAAAATGCGATATATCCGTGCCGGGATGGAAATACCTCGACGAGAAATCCGCAACGCCTATTTCCTCGTTTATGTTCGGCGTTTTAAGATAGCGGTACGCAACGCCGTCAATCGCGGTGTAGTATTCCTCGCTTACAAGCGCGTCGTTTTCGTAAGTCTTGTATATTATGTACCGCTTATCCTCGTAAAATCCCATCGAGAACGTTCCGACGCGTCCGTCGGTGAGCTGATTATAGTTGACGTCCAAAATCGCTATTCTCTCGGCGCAGTCCTTCTCCTTGTCGTAACGCCATATGTGGCACGACGCGACGGTGTACTCCGAGTCGGCTATAAATATCACGAGGTACGGCTCTTTGTCCGCGTCGAAGTTTATTACCTCACTGTACATCACGCCGCGCGGGTACGCGTCGCCGTTCGCGAAATCAAACGTATCGCCCGCGTTTTCGGTGGTGAGCGTTCCGTAGGTGTAGATGTAGTCGTTCAGGGTATATGCGAATATCGACGCTGTTCTGCCCTCGTTTTCGTCAGCCGAAACGCCGCCTATGTTAAGGCATGACATAAAGATAAAAAGAGCGCAAAGCGCGGAAATAACCCGAAATACTCTCTTTTTCAACGTCACACCCCCCTTTTTCGGACACAATCGCCCTATTGTTTACATAATTCTTTTTCTATTATACCGACGCGTGTGTGACATTTCAACTTGATTTTCTTTAAGAGCTTATTACAAGAATATGGCAAAAATTGCATAATAATACAAAATGGGCGGCGCGAACGTATGGCTCCCCTAATAGGGGAGCTGTCACACGCAGTGTGACTGAGGGGTTTGTTTTTTTGCGGATTAAACCCCTCCGACGCCTTCGGCGCCACCTCCCCTAGTAGGGGAGGCTTACCGTAGGGGCGGTCATTGGCCGCACGCACACAAAAGACCCCCTCGCGGAGAGGGGGTCATGCGCGTTTTTCTTAACTTATCTTCTACTTTCCACAAACTTTACCACATCGTCCACCGCCGCACCGACGGTCTTTTCGGCGGACGAGGGCGCCGTTCTTTCCTTATACTCGACTATTCCCTCGCCGATCTTCTTGCCTACGACTATTCTGACGGGAATACCGATAAGATCCGCGTCCTTAAACTTTACGCCGGGGCGTTCGTTTCTGTCATCAATGAGCGCGTCAATGCCCTTGGCTTTAAGTTCGTTATAAATTTTTTCAGCCGCTTCGGTCTGTTCCTCGTTCTTCGCGTTCACCGGTATCACGATAACCTCGAACGGCGCGATAGACACGGGCCAGATAATGCCGTTTTCGTCGTTGTTCTGCTCGACGGCGGCTGACAGGCAGCGCGTTACGCCTATGCCGTAGCAGCCCATTGTAACGACCTTGCTCTGACCGTCCTCGTCCTGGAACGTAAGACCGAGAGCCTCGGAGTACTTCGTGCCGAGCTTGAATACGTGACCCACCTCGATACCCTGCGCCGTCTTGATAGGCTTTCCGCATCTCGGGCAGGCGTCGCCTTCCTCGATAACGCGTATGTCAGCAACCGTGTGCGGCGTGAAGTCCTTGCCGATGTTGACGTTTTTGTAGTGCATATCCGTCTCGTTCGCGCCGATGATGAAGTTCTTCATCGTTTCGACCTCTTTGTCAACGTACACGGGAATGTCAAGTCCGACAGGACCTGCGAAACCGACCTCGGCGTTCGTAAGCTGTCTCACCATGTACGGCTCGGCAAGCTCCAAATCATCGGTGCAGCCGACGAGGTTTTTCAGTTTGACCTCGTTTATCTCCCTGTCGCCGCGAACCATAGCCGCGATGTACTTGTCGTCAGCCTTGTATATGATAGTTTTTGCGAAATTGTACGGCTCAGCGCCGAGGAACGACACAAGCTCCTCTATCGTGTGAACGTTCGGAGTGTGGATTTTCTCCATATCGCCGCCGTCCTCCGCGGAGGGTTTGGGCGCGTTCACGCACTCCGCCTTTTCGTAGTTCGCCGCGTAGCCGCAGCAGTCGCAGTACGCGATACCGTCCTCGCCCACGGGCGACTTTACCATAAATTCCTGACTTCCGCTGCCGCCCATCGCGCCGCTGTCCGCGTCAACAACGGTGAAATCGAGACCGAGACGCTCGAATATTCTGTTGTACGCATCGTACATTTTTTTATAGCTTTCGTCAAGACCCTCGTCGCTCGTGTCAAAGCTGTACGCGTCCTTCATCACAAATTCGCGGCTGCGTATAACGCCGAAACGCGGACGAGCCTCGTCGCGGTACTTCGTCTGTATCTGGTAAAGCGTCATCGGATATTCCTTGTACGACTTTACGTTGTCTATAACCGTCTGCGTGAAAAGTTCCTCATGCGTCGGACCGAGACAATAGTCGCGGTCGTAGCGGTCTTTAAGCTTGAACATACTCGCGCCGAACACGTCCCACCTGCCCGATGCCTGATACGCCTCGGCGGGCAAAAGCGCGGGCATTAAAAGTTCCTGCGCATCGGCGTTGTTCATTTCCTCTCTTATGATTTTTTCCACCTTCTGCAGCACGCGCAGTCCAAGCGGCAGGTACGAGTAAATACCCGAACCGAGCCTGCGTATCATCGCGGCGCGCAGCATAAGCTTGTGGCTTGTTATTTCAGCGTCCGCCGGCACTTCGCGCAAAGTGGGCAGAAGTAAATTTGACATTCTCATTATCGTTTGTTCCTTTCCTATTAGTACTTATCGCTCTTTATAAGCGTGCCGATACCGGTTTTTGTGAATATTTCGAGCAGCAGGCAGTGCGGCACGCGTCCGTCTATTATGTGCGCGCCCGCGACGCCCTCTTTTATCGCGTCGAGACAGCCGAGTATCTTCGGTATCATGCCGCCGCTTATAGTGCCGTTGTCGATAAGCGGCTGTATCTCGTTTTCGTGTACCTCGTAAATTATATCGCCGTTTTTATCCTTAACGCCCTCCACATCGGTGAGCAGAATAAGCTTTTCCGCCTGCACAGCCGACGCGACCGCCGCAGCGACGGTGTCGGCGTTGATGTTGTAGCTGTTGCCGTCGTCGTCCGTGCCTATCGGGGCGATTACGGGAATGTACTGATCCGACGCGAGCAGGTCTATAAGGCAGTGCTTTATATGCACGATGTCGCCGACGTAGCCTATATCGACCTTTTCGCCGTCAACCTCGGCGTACTGCTTCCTGCACTCGATAAAGCTGCCGTCAATGCCGCTTATGCCGACGGCGCGTCCGCCCTTTTTGCTGATGAGCGAAACGATTTCCTTGTTCGTCTTGCCGATAAGCACCTGCTGCGCCGTCTGCATCGTCACGTCGTCCGTCACCCTCAGACCGTTCACAAACGTGCTTTTAACTCCCCTGTCGCTTAACGCCTTTGAAATGTCGGGGCCGCCGCCGTGCACGACGATTGGCTTTAAGCCTATAAACTTTAAAAGCGTTATGTCCTCCATGACGGAGTTTTTAAGTTCGTCGTTTATCATGGCGTTGCCGCCGTATTTCACGACTATCGTTTTGCCAGAAAATTTTTGTATGTACGGCAGAGCCTCAATAAGTATGCCCGCCTTTTCAATAAGCTCGTCCATTTTTTCCATACGTATTATTCACCCCATATTATAAGTAAAATCCCGCATTTGCGAGAGCTGTTTTCTCGTCCAGTCCGAACATTAAATTCATGTTCTGCACAGCCTGACCCGCCGCGCCCTTGACTATGTTATCGAGCGCCGACACAACGACGGCTCTTTGCAGCCGCTTGTCGTAGCACACGCCTATATCGACGAAATTCGAGCCTGCGACGTGTTTCGTTTCGGGAAGTTCGCCGACTTCCTTTACTCTCACGAAAAACTCGTCCTTGTAAAATTCCTTGTACATCTCTACAAGTTCCTCCGCGCTCGACGGTCGGTTGAGGTTTACATAAATCGTGGAGAGTATGCCGCGTTTCTGCGGTATAAGATGCGGCGTGAACGAAATTATAATCGGCTCGCCCGCGATATTGGAAAGCTCCTGCTCTATCTCCGACGTGTGGCGGTGGTTCGTGACCTTGTACGCCTTGGTCGTCTCCGTACACTCGCAGAAGTGGTTCTGCAGCGACAGTCCGCGTCCCGCACCCGTCACGCCCGATTTCGCGTCCACGATTATATTTTTCGTTTCGGCTATCTTACCCGCCAAAAGCGGAGCCGCGCCCAATATGGAGCAGGTAGTGTAGCAGCCGGGATTGCCGATAAGTCTCGCCTTTTTGATTTTCTCGCGGTGAAGTTCGGGAAGTCCGTACACCGATTCCTTCAAAAGTTCCGGCGACGAGTGCTTTTCGCCGTACCATTTCTCGTACACCGCCGCGTCGTCGTAGCGGTAGTCGCCGCTCAGATCTATTACTTTAAGTCCTTTATCCAAAAGCGACGGTATGACCGTCTTTGACGCGCCGTGCGGCAGCGCCGTGAATGCCACATCGCACCGAGCCGCTTTTTCAAGGTCAAGTTCCTCACATTCCTTTTCGAGAATATGTCTTAAATTCTGGTACACGTCGCTTATCTTCTGTCCGGCAAAGCTTTGCGAGCCGAGTATTTCTATGCTTACCTCCGGATGATTTGTAAGGAGACGCACAAGCTCTATGCCCGCGTAGCCGGTCGCGCCGAGAACCGCAGCTTTTATCATTGTTTATCCTTCTTTCCGAGTCCGATTTTATCCTAAGTATATATTATAGTATAAAATACGCGATTTGTAAAGAATAATTTTACAATATATTTTCGAGACAAATCTTGTAATCTCTGGGCAGTTTTTCTATAAGCACACCGAGCGAACGACACTTTGAGTACGCGTCCGACTTCTGCCGTTCGCTTGCGTAACCCTCAAGCTCCGACACGCCGAGTTCTATCTCGTCAAGGCGCACATGGTTGCCCGTTGCCGTGAGAAAGACGCGTCGGCTATCGACCGAGCCGCGCAGACGCTTTATGTCCTCCGCCGCGCCGTCGTAGTCCTCGCTCTCGATTTTTTCGGCGATCGAATTGTTTATGTCGGCAAGTTCGTTTGAAATTTTATTCATTCTGTTTGTATAAACAAAACTTCCCGCCACGATTGCCGCCGCGATTACGAGCGCGGATATTACACCCCTCATTTCTTCTCCTCCTTCATCTGTACAAACAGCTTGTCGTCCATGTCGAGCGACGCGAGAAACACGTCCTTAACGCCGTTTACGCCGCGCTTTTTAAACTCGTTTTCGAGCCATCCCGCCGTCTTGCCGGAGCGCATGAGCTCAAATTTGTTAAGACAGCCGTCCGCGACGAGCATATACGGCAGTCCGCCCTTCGTAACGGTGCTTGAAGTCATGTCGGCGACCGTCACGGCGCGCGCGTCCGCCTTCGGTATGACGCTTAACTGACCGCTCGTTTCGATAACGGCTACCTCCACGTCGGCGATATTCGGGTAATTGTTAAGGCGCAGCTCCTCCATGAGGTCGTTTAAATTAAAACGCATACGCCGCAGCTCGCCCTCGTTTATGCGTCCGTTGTATATGACCATGCACGGCTCACCGCTCAAAAACTTTCTGACCGTCTTGCTTTTAAGGCTCATCTGCGACGTCATAACCTCGGCTATAAGCAGCGTCAGCACCGGCACAATGCCCGAGAACAGCGGTATTTCCACCGACTCCATCGGTATCGACGCGAGGTCGGAAATCATTATCGCGACGACAAGCTCCGACGGCTGAAGTTCTCCAAGCTGCCGTTTTCCCATTATCCTTAGCGCGAGTATCACAAGCGAGTACAGAATTAACGTGCGTATCGCAAGTACCATGACAATGTTACCTCCGTAAAATTTCTGTTCGTCTTATACTTTCCCGTTCGTATGAAATTTATGTATTTGCACCCGCGCGCCGTGTCGCAAAATACGTATCTTCCGACACGAATAAATTTGACTTAACGCCCGCACTATGGTAAAATTGTAATGACTGAAATATGGTTTTCATAAAAGTTTGAGGTTTAGGAGGCTACACTATGAAACACACGAATAAAATTTTATCCTACATAATTGCGGCGGCAATGACAGTATCGCTCATGCCGACGGTATCGTTTGCCGCGCCGGAGGGCGAGAGTACTCGTCCGTCGATAACAAATCCGGTCGAATCCGGAGAAAACTATACCGGCGGCATTGACGCGATTGACTGGGGTGATACCGATTGGGGCGCGTTTAAGGACGTTGACTGGACGGATGCCGAAAACAAGACAGCGGACGAGCTTGCGGCGACGCTTGAGAGCGCGGGTATAAACGTTCTGAATCTCCGCGATACGGCGCTGGTATTCGGCGATACGGAAGAGGAGTCCGAATCGACGGAAGATTTGGGCGGCATAACAATCGATGCCGACACAATAAAATTTCCCGAGGGTGACATGGCGTTAATTACGTCGACGGAGGCGGATATTTGGTTACAGTCCGACGCTGAAATCAGTATTCCGGATAATTCGTCCGTACTGATAATCAATGTGTCACAGGAAAGCGAAAGCTCAAGTATTTTCGGCGGTGAAAGTATTTACGGCGGTAGTTGTAATTTGACAATAAACACGAATAACAGCGGTAATCTGGCTGCGGTAAATCTTCACGCTGCGGAGTCAAGCTACGGTATTATCGCGGACAGCCTGAGCATTTGCGGAGGCGGAGTTGTCGCGGCGGTAAGCGGAAAGGCGCCGACGGATTCCACCGGCATATTCGCATACAACTCGATAAGTGTAAATAAAGCGGCGCTTATAGGCACGTGTTTGACAAGAGACGCTCAACAGTGCGATGGTATCATAATACAGGATCAATCTTCCGACATTTTATCCGCAAACTGCGTTTTATCCGCCGAGGACGGTGCTCTTGTGATTGGCGCTGGCGGCGAGTCATCGCTGCTCTCACGTGGAATAGTGACCGACAGTATATCGGCGAAAAACGGCTCGGAAATTTACGCCTACGGCGGCAACGTGCCGGGTAATGACGGCGATCCCGACAACGATATGCGCACCATAGGTCTCGAAATTATGGAGGGGACAAACAAAAGAAAAATAACCGTGGATAACGGCAGCGCGATTTACGCGCGCGCGGGAAACGGCGAATACGGATACGGCATATCCGAATATTACCACAACTATGGCGAGGAGGACGCCTCGACTGTAGAATACGGCGGTGTGGAGTTCGTCGTTGACGAGAGTGAAAACGCCGAACCGTCGGAAATAATCGCGGCAGGCAACAACGACGCTTATCATCAGCGGCGCGTATATGATGTCGGAATCAGCAAAACACAGTACAAGAATCCGACGGGTAACGTGACCGTAATGGGAAGCCGCAAAACGTACGGCAGCAACGCGATTGTGACGTATTTCAATTCCCGTGAGCACAAGTACATGTACGCTTACCATACAAGCGTAGACTATGTAAAAATCACACGCGGAGAAGCAGCCGACTACTATCTTGTATATAAGCCCGATGAAGGAGCGTTATATAAAAATAACGGCGAAAAGCTCGAAAGCTTCCCCGGCACAATATGCGAAGGCGATACTCTTACGCTTACGAATGATTTTCACTTTGAAACCAACTGCGGAATAGGACTGTATCTGTTTTCCGGCACAACGCTCGTAGTTCCGGAGGGCGTAACGGCAAGCGTAATGAGCGGTGATAATCCGGATAATATGAACTCAACAGCTCTTGTGTACAACGGCGGCTGCAATCTTGAAATTGACGGCTTATTTACCGCGACAGGCAGAAGTGCGCGTACGGGGAGCAGCGGCATTCTCGGCGGCGGCGGTACACTGTCCATATCCGGAAAAGGAAAACTGTACGCGACAGGCGGGGATGTGATCGACGCATCGGCTGCGACTGTGATTTCGGCGGGTATAAGCTCAAACGGCAATATAAGCATACGCGGTACAGCCGTAAGAGCATATTCGAGATATGTTTCACTCAAGCCTCAGGAAGAGGAAACGGAGTCCCAAAGCGGAGTGAGCGTAGGCATGTTTGTCGACAGAGTTTTTGCCGGTGACGGCGCGGATGTGCACGCCGAAGGCGAAGGCGGCGGAGAGAATATAATGACATACGGCTGTATTGCAAAAGATGTCACGTCGGAAGGGGAAGGGAGCAATTTTGGGGCATACGTCATCGAAGATTCTTATTGCGACCTTTCCGCGGGGCTTGCGCTGAAACAAAACGCAATATCTTTGAACGCCTTTGACGGCGGTAAAATCGACTGTGAATCTCTTAATTATGCTTCTGCGGAATCATTCGGATTATGCGAGCAAGACTCGACGGAGGAGAGCGATCCCGTTTTGATTTTTGTTGACGGCGACGGGTCGGCTATTAAATTTTTAGGAGTGGGCGCTGCCGTAAAGCTGCGGAACGAGCCTGTGGGAAGCTATACCGTGAAAGGCAGCCTGACGGATGGCAGCGTTACATTTGATAAGGAGCAAGCGGGTTACGTTCGCTCTGACGGTTTGTTGGATTACATGGTGGAGTTCACAACCACACCGACAGCCGACTATGGCATATATTATGACGCCGAGGCGGGATTCCGCAAAAACAATAAGGACGGCGAGGCTCTTTCCGACGCGGAGATCCCCAAAGGAATGAGCGCGGACGGCAATGTTCTAACCCTTGACAATGTTGTGTTTGAGTCAAGCGGCAGCGTCGCCCTCAGGATCGGCGAAGGCGTTACGGTAAGGGTGCCCGAAGGCAAGACTTCCGGCTTAGGGGCGTCTCCGACTGCCGAGTCCGAAATGACCTTCGGGCTGGTCGGAGAAGGCGGCAACACTTTAGAAATTGACGGAGGCTTGCTCACCGCGGCTTACGGCTTCGGCGACAGCGCCACTAATGTTGCAGGCATATTCTCATATGGTGATATGACGATAAAGGGCTCGGGAGATGTTTCAGTCTATGAAAAAAACGGCACGGGTGACTCATACGGAATGATCTCGAACAAAAATTTCATTTTTGACGGCACGGTGAGCGTGTCCGCCTTCTCTGTCGCTCCCGAGGTCAGAGATGACAACCACCTTCCTATCTTCGGCGTTGCGGCAAGAGGCATCGAGATGAAAGGCAGTTCTCATCTTGACACAAGCCGCTGTGAAAACTCACAAGCTATCATGATAGCGAACGGCGGAAGCATCACAGCCGAGGGTACATCATTTATTGAAGCGGAGGGCGGCATAGTAATCTACGGAAACGATGAACAATCCCCCGGCTCTGTCACGACCAAGGATAACGCGATAATATCGGCTCACGCACAAAGGCTTAACTTCGCGGACGCTCCCGAGGATGACGACGCCCCGGGCATACTCGCATGGATTTACGACGACGAAACACAGACATTTGAGGACGGCAAGGCGACGATCACCGTGAAGAATAATTCGTCTGTCACCGCGACCGGTCAAGGCTCGGCTGTTTGGGGCGTGAGCGCCTCGGACGGCGTTACCGTTACCGGCTCGAACGGCGATTATGACGGCGAGGTCGAATTTGACGGTTCTACATACGTTATACCCGGCACGGAC
This sequence comes from uncultured Clostridia bacterium, assembly GCA_947631235.1. GTDB lineage: Bacteria > Bacillota > Clostridia > UBA1381 > UBA1381 > Hominilimicola. Next base: position 27,366 of record CANRKO010000007.1, read on the forward strand.
ACCCCTGTCGAGAGCGTTACATTTACCGACGCGACACAACCCACGGATCATATGCTCTACTTTGACGGCGAGACAAGTAAGCTCTATACCGGATATAACTACGATACCGGAGAGCTCTCAAACCCGATAGAGGTGCCCGGCGCGGCGTGCGACGGAAAAACGCTTACGCTCACATCGGATTTCAAATTTGTCACGAATTACGCGGACGGACTGCACTTAAGCCCCGGCACGACGCTTTATGTTCCGGCGGGAGAAAGCCCCGAGATTTACAGCGCGTATTCGGGAGTTGACAAGACGGAAGCAGCCGACGGCGCGGTGGCGCTCTACTGCTCGGGCGACAACACTCTCAAAATAGACGGAAATCTTACGGTGACAGCCGGCAACGTCCGAAACACCAACAGTTACGCCATTGCGGGATACGGCATTAAGATAAACGGCGGCGGTATGCTCTCGGCGGGCGGCGGAGACGCGATATATGATGAGACCCTCGGCGGGGCTGATGAAAATGCGGACGGATATTCCTGCGGAATTATATCCTACGGTGACGTGAGCATCTCGGGAACCACGGTAACAGCTTACGCGGGAGACGCGTTCTCGGGCAGCGTAGGATTGTCGCTCGGTATACCCTCAAAGCTTACGATTGACAACTCCGCTTACGTTACAACGGTAAGCGATGTAGACGACGAGCATATGGGCATAGGCTGCACCGTGCATAACCTTGAGATAAAGGACAACTCAAAGCTGGAAGCCTTCGCGGTATCATCGGGCACGAAACAAGCGACGGGACTTTTGGTCTATCATGACGATCAGGGCAAATACGGAGAGATTAAACTCTCAAACAACAGCTCGATAAAAGTCTCGGCGACCGGAAGCTATGCCAAAAGCTACGGAGTTGGGCCGTTTGAAGCCGAGAATTCGACCATTAATGTCAGCATGGACAGCAGCAGCACATTTACCGCGGAGGGTGGAACCGCCGCATCGAAGTACGCGATGTTCGGCGGCGTGAAAACAATGTCCGACGGAACCGAGGTATCGTACAACGAGGAAAAGCAGACCTATGTTGACGCAAACGGAGATGATGTGAAGAAAGTGACACTGGCTCCTCTGTCATCCTCCTCCACCCGCACACACGGCGGCAGCGGCGGCGGAACGCCGACTTACAGCGTAAGCACTCCGTCAACGTCATCGTCTAACGGTACGGTAAGCACAAACACCAAGAACGCGAAAAAGGGTTCGAAGGTAACGATTACCGTTACACCCGACAAGGGATACAAGACAGGCAGCGTAGTCGTTAAGGACGCAAACGGCAACATACTTGAAGTTACGAATAACGGTGACGGAACATACACGTTCACGATGCCGGATACAAAGGTATCCATTGACGCAAAATTTGTCGAGGAAGGAACGGCAACGCCCGCTCCCGACGCGACCGACGCACCGTCTGCGACCGACGCACCCTCCGCGTCCGACATACCGTTTACCGATGTTAGCGGCACGGACTGGTTCAGGGACGCGGTAAAGGCGGTGTACCGCGAAGGACTTATGAGCGGCGTGAGCGATACAAAATTCGCACCGGATGAAAGTCTCTCGCGCGGTATGCTTGTCACGATCGTGGGACGCATGGGCGCGGCTGAAACGGCTTTGAGCGCGTCGTTTGCCGACGTTGACGAAAACGCCTACTACGCCCCGCACGTTGCGTGGGCTGCCGAGAACGGCATAGTGTCGGGCTTTACCGACGGCACTTTCAGACCCGACGAAAATGTCACGCGCGAACAGGCTGCGGCGATACTGTACAGGTATATGCAGTACGTAGGCGCGGACGTGTCGGTCGGCGAAAACACGAATATTCTAAGTTACGCCGACGCGGGCGAAATAAGCGAATACGCAATTCCCGCCATTCAGTGGGCGTGCGGCGCGGGAATAATGAGCGGTTATCCTGACGGTACGCTCTCGCCAAAGACCGGCATAACGCGCGCCGAATTCGCGGCGATGATAAGCAAAATCGCGCTGATTTGACGCATGATAACAAATTCAACGGAGCGCGTCGGTTTCGGCGCGCTCCGTCAACGATTAAATTTAGTGAGGTGCAACTTGATGACAAATGAAAGAACGATAGGCAATAACCGCATAATACGACGTTCCGTAACGAAAATGTTTCCGTCGTGCTTTTTGAGAATTCTCGCGGTAAACTTTCTGACAATGGTGGACGCGATGCTCGCTGGCTTTTTCTATACGCCGACGCACATCGCGGCGATAGGCGTTGTCGCGCCGGTCACGATCGTAGCCGCGGCGCTTATGAACGCGGTCGCGGCGGGCGTGGAGCTGAGCATGAGCGTGGCTCTGGGCGCGGGAAACAACGAAAAGGCGGACAGAATGTCCTCGCTCGGCATGATTGTGACGGTATTTCTGTGCGCGCTATTCCTTATCGGCTCGGAAATATTCGCTCACGGCATAGTGCGCATATGCGGCGCGAACGAACCCGCGATCGAGACGACCGCCGTTCTGTATCTCAGATTTGTCGCGCCGTATTTCGTGTTCCTCGGCATTAAGCTTGTGCTTACGTCCGTGCTGAGCGTGTACGGCTGCCAAAACGACGTTACGCTGTCAACGGTTCTCGAACTCGTTCTTAACGTTGTGATGTCCGTGATACTCGCGAAATATACCGACCTCGGCGTTGCCGCGCTCGCATTGGGTTCGTGGATCGCGACGTTTATGAGTATGCTTTGCTGTATCGTGTCAATGAAAATGCGTAAGCTGCCGATAATGATTAAGCTTGCACACTTCAAACTTTCGGACGCCGCGTCGCTTTTCGAATACGGTTTCCCGACCTCCGCCGACAATTTTGCCGAAGGCGTTGCCGGCAGCGTTATAAACAACATCATCGCCGTCTCTCTCGGCACGGCTGGACTTGCCGTTTACTCGATTTTGAACAGTATTCAGTGCCTAATGCTGACCGTTTCGGACGGTATGCGCGCGGCGATGTGTCCGATGGTGGGAATATTCTACGGCGCGCGCGACAAAAACGGAGTCAGGAAAACGCTCGCGGAGGGGTTGAAGATTACGTATATTTTCGCCGTCGTGTGGGTCGCGGTCATTTTCGCGCTGCTCACTCCGATAATAAACATTTACATGAACGGGAGCGGCGCGGAAGGCATGGAAAGCCTTATCCGCACGGGCGTGTACATTGCCGCGGCGTTTACGCCGGTCGCTCTTATCGTATACGTTATGATAGGTTTCTACGAGGCTGTCGGCAAACCGCTGCTGTCGCTCGCGTTCGCCATAATCCCCGACTCGATTATTATTCCGATTATGCTGTTTATACTCCTTCCGTCACTCGGCTACAACGGTATGTGGCTCGCGTTCGGCGGCTGCGAGACGGTATTTCTTATAATATTCGCATTGCTGTTCGTTCTGTGCAAACGCAAATTGAGACCGTCGGTTGACGACGTGCTGTTCCTCGATGAAAGCATACGCGACAACGTGCCGATGAGAGACATAAGCATACGCTACAGCAACACCGACATAAGCGGCTTATCGGCTGAAATCCAAAGCTTTTTAAAGAGCAACGGCGCAAAGGCTCGAACGGCGTATATGTGCGCGCTGTGTCTCGAGGAACTTGCGGCTGACTTTATAGCCCACTCGCAGATTACGAACGAGAAGATAAACGAGAACCGCGAGCTTATGGATATAAAGCTGTTTTCCGACGAAAACACGTTCCGCATAATAATCCGCAACACAGCCGACCGGTACAATCCGCTTGATTTTACATACGACCCCGAGGATTTCTCAAAAATAGGCGTGCATATGGCGCAGCAGATAGCCGACGAAATTATGTACAATTACGTGTATCAAATGAATATGGTCACGATTGATATGAAGAAATAAAATTACATTTGCGTTTCTCCCGACAATGTGGTACAATAATTACATTGATTTAAAGGAGCATCGGAAAAATGAAAGAAATGAACGATAAAAGCACGGACATACTGTTTAAGGCGATACTGACACTCCGCACGGTCGATGAGTGCCGCCAATTTTTCGCCGACCTTTGCACCATAACGGAACTTAAATCCATAAGTCAGCGCATGGAGGTCGCGCTTATGCTCAAGGAGGGCAGCGTGTACACCGACATAGCCGAGAAAACCGGCGCGTCTACCGCCACGATAAGCCGCGTGAACAGATGTATAAATTACGGCTCGGACGGCTATAATTTAGTGATTGACAGGATGGAAAAAGATGTATAAGGATTTTGCGCGCGTCTATGACCGTCTGATGAACGCGGACGTGGACTACGAAAAATGGGCTGACTATATAGAAAATCTGTTCGATTGCTGCGGCGTGAACCCGTCGCTTGTCTGCGACGTCGCGTGCGGCACGGGCAACATCACGATTCCCCTCGCGCGGCGCGGCTACGACATGACGGGCGTTGACGTTTCGGAAAGTATGCTTAACGTTGCGCGGGAAAAATCGGACGGACTAAGTATTCTCTACCTGTGCCAGAGCATGACTAAAATCGACCTCTACGGCACTATGGGCGCGTTTCTGTGTATGATTGACGGCGTGAATTACTGCTTGTCCCCGAAGTCGCTGCTCACTTTTTTTACGAGGATTAAAACGTGTTTCACAGACGACGGCGCGCCGTTTATTTTTGACGTAAGCACGGAATATAAGCTTAAAAACGTCATAGGCTCGAACACGTTCGTCCACTCGGAAAAGGACATTTTCTACACGTGGCAGAACAGGTACATCGAAAGCAAGCGTCTTTCGGATATGTTCCTCACGTTTTTCGTAAAAGAAGGACATTCCTACCGCCGTTTTGAGGAACGGCACTTGCAAAGAGCGTGGAGAGAGGAAGAAATCAGGGCGCTGCTGCAAAAAGCCGGATTTAATAAAATCGACGTATTCGGCGAATTGTCGTTCGATAAACCGAAGGATAATGAGGAAAGAATTGTTTTCGTTGCGATATAAGGCGAAAAAAGACAACAAATCATTCATTTTTGCTTGATTTTTCCATGATTTTGTGATATAATTATATGGTTAGGGATAAATATACAGACACACGTTTTAGGAGGAAATTATGGCGAAGAAAACCGAGGATTTAAAGCTTGACATGGAAGCTATAAATAATCAGCATATCGTTGATGTTGACCTCGACAGAGAAATGAAAAAAGCGTATATAGATTACGCCATGAGCGTTATCGTGAGCCGCGCCCTGCCCGACGTAAGAGACGGTATGAAACCGGTTCACAGACGTATATTATATGATATGTACGAGTCGAACCTGCTCTACGAGAACGACTTCAAGAAATCGGCGGCTACCGTCGGCGACGTGCTGGGTAAATACCACCCCCACGGCGACGCGTCGGTATACGATGCGATGGTGCGTATGGCGCAGGATTTCTCGCTGCGTTACCCGCTCGTTCAGGGCAAGGGTAACTTCGGCAGCGTGGACGGCGACCCTCCTGCCGCTTACCGTTACACCGAGGCGAAGATGTCCAAAATATCGGCTCTCATGCTCACCGATATCGAGAAGGAAACGGTCGACTTTGTGCCGAACTACGACGATAAAATTCCCGAACCGGACGTTCTGCCGTCGCGTTTCCCGAATTTGCTCGTAAACGGCAGCGCGGGTATCGCGGTCGGTATGGCTACGAATATTCCGCCGCACAATCTCACCGAGGTTATAGACGGCATTATCGCGGTTATTGACGATCCGCTTATCACTATCGAGGAGCTTATGACCCACATACAAGGCCCCGACTTCCCGACCGGCGGCGTTATCATGGGCAGAAGCGGTATACGAAACGCGTACACCACAGGACGCGGACGCATAATCCTCCGCGCCGAGGCTGAAATCGAGGAGCATAACGGCAGGAACAGAATTATCGTCACGGAAATTCCGTATCAGGTAAACAAGGCTAAGCTTGAAAAGCACATAAACGAGCTTGCGCGTGACGGTAAAATTGACGGTATCGCTTCGACGCGCGACGAGTCTACCGAGGTAATACGTCTTGTGATAGACTTAAAGCGCGACGCGAACCCGAATGTTGTGCTGAACAACCTCTACAAGTACACGCAGATGCAGGACACGTTCGGCGTGATACTGCTTGCGCTCGTCGATAAAGAGCCGAAAATCCTCAACCTGCGCGAAATGATCGACTATTACATCGCGCACCAGGAGGACGTTATAACGCGCCGCACGAATTTTGAACTTGAAAAGGCTCTCGCGCGGGCGCATATCCTTGAAGGTTACAAGATCGTTATAGACAACGTTGACGAGGTTATACGTATCATAAGAGCCTCGAAGGGCATACAGGACGCTAAAGACGCACTGTGCGCGAGGTTCTCGCTGTCGGACGAGCAGGCTGACGCTATCGTAAAAATGCAGCTTGGCAGACTGTCCGGCATGGAGCGTGAAAAGATTGAGGAGGAGTACCGCGACGTTACCGCGAAAATCGCGAATTACCGCGAAATTCTCGCTAACGAAAGCATGGTTCTCGATATCATAAAGAATGACCTCATCGACATAAAGAACAAGTACGGCGACGAGAGACGCACAAAGATTTCCTCGATTTCGACCGAGATCGATATTGACGACCTCATTGACGAGGAGGATATAGTCGTAACGCTGACGCACACGGGCTACACAAAACGCGTTCCCGCCGACACGTACCATTCGCAGAGACGCGGCGGACGCGGTATAACGGGTATGAGTACGAAGGAGGAGGATTTCGTCGAGCATATCTTAACGACCTCCACACACAACACTCTCCTGTTCTTCACGACGCGCGGCACGGTTTACAAGCTGCGCGGCTACCAGATACCCGAGGGCAGCCGTCAGTCGAAGGGTACGGCGATAGTAAATCTGCTGCCTTTGGAGAGCGACGAAAAAATCACGGCGATTATTCCAATCAAGGAGTTCCGCGAGGGCGGCTACCTCACGTTTGTGACACGCGGCGGTCTTATCAAGAAAACCGATATTATGGATTATTCGAGAATAAGAAACGGCGGTTTAAGAGCCATCGACCTCGCCGAAGGCGACGAACTTATACGCGTTCAGCTTACGGACGGCACGAAGGACGTTATTTTGTCCACGCACGACGGCTACGCCATCCGCTTTAACGAGAGCGAGGTGCGCCACACAGGCAGAACGACGCGCGGCGTTAAGGCGATAACGCTCCGCAAGGGCGACTATATCATCGGTTTCTCGCTCGCGAGAGAGGGCAGCGAGCTTTTGGCTGTCACCGAAAACGGCTACGGCAAGAAAACGCCTCTTGACGAATACAGAAAGCAGTCGCGCGGCGGCAAGGGTATATTCACCTACAAGCTGACCGACAAGACTGGCAAGCTTGCCGGTATGCGCGCCGTTACGGACGAGGACGATATTATACTCATCACGTCCGAGGGCGTTATAATAAGAATGCACACCGAGGACATTTCCACGTACAGCCGTCACACGCAGGGCGTTAAGCTTATGCGTCTCGCGGACAACGTTATCGTCGCGAATATCGCGAGAGCGCCGCGCGACGAGGGCGAGGACGAGGAAACCGAGACTTCGGAAGGAGAGACTGAATAATGAAAAGAAAACTGACACTTTTGGCAGCGGTCGTAATGTGCGCGGCGATGCTTATCGCGTCGTGCGGACCGGCGGGTACGTCGGGTCTTACTATGGATAAGGAGACGCTCGAAAACCTCAAGGTTGACCCCGAACTTGTGAAAAATACGATCGACGCGACGATTTACCTTGAAGACGGCGGCGAGATAGAACTTGAACTCTACCCCGACCTTGCTCCCGAAACAGTCGAGAATTTCGTTATGCTCGCTGAGGACGGTTTTTATGACGGCACAATTTTCCACAGAGTTATCGAGAATTTTATGATACAGGGCGGCGGCTACGACGAAAACCTCAAAAAGCAGGACGCGGACGCGATAAAGGGCGAGTTTGAGGCGAACGGCTTTGAAAACACGCTTTCACATGTGCGCGGCGTAATATCGATGGCGCGTGCGCACGACATGAACAGCGCGACGAGCCAGTTCTTCATCGTACAGCAGGACTCTCCCCACCTCGACGGTCAGTACGCGGCATTCGGCAGAGTTACCGAGGGTATGGACGTGGTTGACGAGATCGCGTCCGTGAGAACGGGCTACGTCGAAGCGCAGGGCTTGGACGACGTTCCCGTAGACCCGATCGTGATAGATACAATAGAAATAAACTCCGGCAGCGCGGCGGATGACGACAATGCGCCGTCAAAGAGCGACGCGTCAAAAAACGACGCGTCCGATAAAACACCCGCTCCGAAGGCGTCGGCTAAGCCTTCGCCTTCATCGTCGGCACAGCCACTCAACGGCGAGGACAACGAGGACGACCTGCTTGACGAAGACGACCCGCTAAGCGGCTACGCGGACAAGGACGGTATCGCGAGAGGCGATTTGAGCGATTTGCTGACGTAATAAAGGAGAAACGGTATGAGCAATATAAATATTGAAATCGAAACGGAAAACGGCGGCGTTATCAAGGCGGAACTTTACCCTGACATCGCGCCGATAACGGTCGAGAATTTTGTAAAGCTTATCGAGGACAATTTCTTCGACGGGCTGATATTCCACCGCGTGATAGCCGGCTTTATGATACAGGGCGGCGGTTACCGCGAGGACGGCTCGCACAAGGACGCGGACTCCATAAAGGGCGAGTTCGACAAAAACGGTGTTAAAAATCCGTTAAAGCACGAGCGCGGCGTTCTGTCGATGGCGCGCACGATGTTCCCGAACAGCGCGTCGAGCCAGTTCTTTATAATGCACGACGACGCGCCGCACCTCGACGGTCAGTACGCGGCGTTCGGCAGGGTGACCGACGGTATGGATGTGGTTGATGAGATTGCGGAAACGCCCGTCGATATGAACGATAAACCGATTGAAAATCAGGTTATTAAGACAATTCGTATTGTGTGAATAAAAAAGAGGATGACATATGTCATCCTCTTTTTGTGTGGTTGCTTTTTTAGAAATCGTAGGGGCGACCCTCGCGGTCGCCCGTTTTAGTCGCGCATGGCGAGCGACCGCAAGGGTCGCCCCTACGGTGAGCCTCCCTTGTTAAAGGGAGGGGGACCGCCGAAGGCGGTGGAGGGATTCATTGTTAAAATCCAAAAGGAATCCCCCAGTCACGCTGCGCGTGACAGCCCCCTTTGACAAGGGGGCCTTTCGTAGAGTCGTCCCTACGGGTATTATCTTCTCTTTATATATCTTTCCCTCAGCTTATCGAGATGCTCGTTATACGAATGCGACTTCATTCTTGGGAACGCCTTTATAAGTCTGTGCTGGAACAAATGCTTTTCCTCAACGATAGCCGCGTACTTCTTTTTAAGTTCCTCGGCGTTTTCGCTGTACTTACGCAGACGCTCCTTCGCTTCTTCGCTGTCGAATATTTCCTCGCCCTTCTCGGCGACAGCCTTCGCGCCGTCGTAAACCTTCTCGCCTATACCGTCAGACACTGCGCGTATCTTAGCCGCAAGCTCCTCCATACCGCGCATACGGCTCGTGAGGTGATTTATTGCCACTACCGTAACAACAACATCCGCGATAAACACAGCCGCAAGCACCGATATAATCGTCACGCCGAGCGCGAACGGTATCGCTTTCACAAGTCCGAGTATCGGCGGGTGGATAAGTTTCATAAGCGCGACGCATATCGCGCCCCACGCGAGCGAGAACAGCAGACAGATGTATCCTCCCAAATTAAGCGGCTGGTTTGAATAGTCCCACCAGCGCGCATGAAACAGCTTGTCGAGCGCAAAACCCGTCACAAGTTCAAGCGCGGAAGTGAGAATTACCGAGCCGACAAACAAAAGCGGAATATTGTGCTCAAGCGGCGTAAGGCATATTACGACGATCGCGCCGCCCACGCCGTATATCGGGCATATCGGGCCGTTCAGAAAGCCGCTGTTCACAAACCGCTGCTCGACAAGTCCGCGGTATATTACCTCGATACACCAGCCGAGAAAGCCGTATATGAAGAACAGCGCGATTATTTCGTAAATCGTATACCCCAAAATCATGTTTATCCCTCCGTTTATTTTGTGCTTTTATCTATTTCCTCGCCGTCAAGCTTTGAGTAGACTATTTTCTGACTGTGGTAAAGTCCGTAGTAGCCCGACATCATATACGCCACTCCGGCGGCTATTGCGAACAGTACGAACCCCTGCGCGCCGAAAAGTTCCACGCTCAATATTATTGACGCCACAGGGCAGTTTAAAACGCCGCAGAACATGGATATAAGTCCCAGCGCCGCGCCAAAACCCGGCGGCATACCGATAAGCCCCGCGATAAAGCAGCCGAACGTCGAGCCTATGAAGAACGTCGGCACTATCTCGCCGCCCTTAAAGCCCGACCCTATCGTTATCGCCGTGAACGCTATCTTGAGCGCCCACGCCCAGCCGTTTTCTATATGCGCAAACGTTACAGCCCTTGTTATCACATCCATACCCGAGCCGTTATAGTCGCGTGTTCCCGAAAGGTACGTAAGCGCGATAATCGCCGCGCCGCCGACCGCTATGCGGATGTACGGGTTTTTGAACCATATGCGCATGTACCTCGCGGTGTACTGCATGACGGTGCAGAATATTATGCTCAGTTCCGCGCACAGCACGGCTATTAAAATCGTTCTGAGCATATTCACCGTCGTTACCTCCGGCACGAGCAATATCTGAAAACTCGTCGGTTCAAGTCCGAACATTGCCACTATGATGTACGCGCTTATCGACGATATGAGACACGGCACAATTCCCGGGTAATACATATGTCCTATGCTCGATATGCCGAGCGCGAAAAACGCAGCTGTCACGGGCGTTCCGAACAGCGCGGAGAACACCGCGCTCATGCCGCACATTATGACGATGTGCATGAACCGTTTTTCCGTTTTAAACAGCTTGCCCACGGCTGTGCCGATACTTCCGCCAAGCTGCAGCGCCGCGCCCTCACGTCCCGCGCTGCCACCGAACAAGTGCGTTATCGCGGTGCTTATGAATATTAGCGGCGATATTATGAACGGCACGCCGTCGTGACTGCGTATCGAGTCTATTATGCTGTCCGTACCGCGGTTTTGGAGCATGTTCGTCTTTTTGTACAGCCACACTATCAAAAGACCGCCGACGGGCATTAAAAACACAAGATAATCGTATTTTAAAAACAGCGTGTCCGCGCCGTGCACTGCCGTGTGGAACACGGCTCCGACAATACCGCCCGCGATACCTATCACAGCCGATATTATTCCCCATTTTACAAAAACCCTCGTATATTCCAACGCGGAGCGCACTTTCTCCGATATAAGCTCCTTGTACATTCAGTAAGCCCCCCAAGTCTTTCCTGATACATATTCTACCACACCGCGCCATTATTTTCAACCCCCGCGGAGCATACAAACATTTTATTCATATTCCGCCGCCGATGTCATACAATTTAATATATAGTAATTAAATTGGAGGACAAAGCTATGGAATTGATTAAGGAAAACGTTACCGTAAATCAGGTGTGCTGCAAGGGTGAGGTCAAAACGCAGATTGACGAGGATATTATAGTGCCGGACGTAAAGCCGGACATACTTAAAATACTCCAGCTTGACGCGTCGGCGTGCGTCACGGACAAAAGCGTGTCGGACGGCAGAGCGAGCGTGAACGGCAAAGTTCAGGTCAAAATACTTTACATACCCGACAGCGAGAGCGAAAATATAAAGAGCATTATTACATCGTTCGACTTTTCGCAGAATATAGACAACAAAAATATCGGTCAGAATATGAAAGCACTCGTCACAGCGAACGTCGATAACGCGGAGTTTACGCTCATAAACAGCCGCAAGCTGCGCGTCAAGCTCACTGTGTGTCTCGACTACGAAATCGTCGAGGAAAAGAACGTCGAAATCGCGGTCGATACATCGGGCTCGGACAGTGCGGAGGTTCTTAAGGAAAGCGTGTCACTGCAAAACTGCGTGAGCCTTCGCGAGGAGGAATTTACGCTCAGCGACAGCATCGAAATCCCCTCCACACAAACGGCAATTAACGAGATTTTAAAAACCGACGCGCGTATCACCGACGCGGAGTACAAGACGGTTACGGGCAAAATCGCGGCAAAGGGCGCGGCTGCCGTGTCCGTGCTTTACACCGACGACGAGAATAAGATACGTTTCATGGAAGCCGAGATACCGTTTACCGAGGTGTTCGACTGTCCCGACGCGGGCGACGACACCGTTTGCGACATCGACTACTGCGTGTCCGACATTCGCTGTGAAGCGCAGGAGGACGCCGACGGCGACAAGCGCGTCATATTTGTTGAGATAACCGTTATCGCGCAGATCAAGGCTGCGGACAACGTTGTTATCGACATAATAAGCGACTGCTACGAGCCGTACATGAACACGCAGCTTATCAAGGAGGAAACGGAGCTTGAAGAAATAATCGCGCGTCCGTCGGCGCAGAACACGATACGCGAGACGATTGAAGCGGGCGGCGACGCTCCGCAGGTGTCGGGCGTGTACGACGTTATAACAAAGCCGTGCGTCACAAGCACGCTCCTTAAAAACGGTCATTTGCAGGCGGAGGGTAAGATAGAGACGTATATCCTCTACCTCACCGACTCCCCCGACGCGCCCGTATACAGCATAAAGAGGGATATTCCGTTCAGCTACACGCTCGACGCGCGCGAGGACGGCGACGACCTTATAACGGAAATCAAGGCAGAGGTTAAGCACACTGCGTACAACCTCAATATGGCGGGTGAAATCGAACTTAGGTGTATTCTGTCGCTCTGCGCCAATATAATGCGTAAGAGAAGAATTGACGTTATCGACGACGTTGTTACGGATGAACTCCCCTCGGACTCCGGACGCGGGATAGTGATTTATTTCGTTCAGCCCGGCGACACGCTCTGGGAAATCGCCAAGCGTTACGCCGTGCCGCGTGACGCCGTGACCGGCTTTAACAACCTCTCCGACGGCGAAACCCCCGCCCCCGGCACAAGATTGTTTATCCCGGGAATGTAATTCTAAAAGTAAGGACGATCCGCAAGACCCCCTCGCTGAGGGGGTCGAAATCTTTGATTTCGGGGGGTGCATGTTTTTCAGTATAATATAACACCCCCCAAAAGCCGCAAACGGCTTTTGACCCCCTCGGAGAGGGGGGCATACGTAAGAGCAGCCGCAGGGCTGCTCTTTTCAATCTCTAAATTCAAATAATTTTTTCAGCGGTATATTTAAGGCGGCGGATATATCAATTAAGGTATTAACCGTACAAGACGAGGCTGCCGTTTCAATTCGTTGTATATAATTTCTGCTTATATTACTTTTTTCTGCCAACTGCTCCTGCGTCATGCCTCGTTCCTTGCGGTAATGAAGAATATTTAAGCCTATAGCTAACCAAGTGTCAAAATATTTACCGTTCATATCCCTTTCACCTCAAGTATTATTATATTTCAAAATAAGAATATTAACATCACACATATATTCATTAAATACACACAAATAGATTGTATTTATGTCAAATAAGTGATATAATACAAATAATATAGAAGTATTTGAAAATAAAATGATTGTAATATTGTAAATTTGGAGTGTATAAAATGAGAAAAATATGCTGTTTCGCGGGACACAGTAATATAGGTTACAGTGAGAAAATACAAAAACAGGTTTATGATAAAGCGCACGAACTTGCCGTCAATTTTGGCGTAAAGGAATTTTGGGTGGGAAATTATGGCGGCGCATATAAAACTCTTGAACACGCAAGAAGAAAGAAACATATTAAAATTTTTAATTTGGGTGATTTGGTTGTGCAATATTGAACGGTCGCGCAGCGATAGGTGTCAGACACCGTTTCACCCGAGGGCGTGCTGTCCCATGGGGTTGCCTTTTTGCATCGGCTGTGGTATAATTTAAACAGTAAAATATTCGGAAGGAGCGTATAAATATGAGAAAGTGTATAAGATGCGGAGCGTAAACGGAGGAGGGTTTTTCGTTTACGGGCGGCGGAGGAAACGTGCTGCGTAAAAAGGGATTCAGCCTGAAAGCCGTTTACCCCAAAGCGGCGTTATGCCCCAAGTGCGGCGAGGTGTCGATTTATGTCGAGGACGAGGCTCTCGAAAAGCTGACGAAATGACAAAAATACATAAATTCGGGTGGTGGAGTATGTTTTAACTTAACACCCGAATTTATGAATTATGTCATACGAGTATATAAGTTAAAAGGGAGATTATAAAAGGAGGAACTTTTTATGAAAAAGAAAGAACTATTTGCTGGTATTATTATCGGTTCTGCACTTACAGCAACAGGGGCATTTGCCGTACAATATGTTGCTACGGATAACGCTTTCCCTGTGACATTAAATGGAAGTAGCGTAAACTTACAAGGATATAACATTGAAGGAAACACTTACTTTAAACTTCGTGATATTGCTGACACTATCGGTGGTTTCTCTGTAGGATTTGAGAATAATACCATTACTTTAACCACCGATAGTTATAATTCTCCGCAAGCAAATCGCGAAAGCGTTGTTTCAGGGTATGTCGGCGACAATAAATATTTTGTAGAAATTATGGGCGCAAGAACGACAAATGATAAAAACGGTAACCCCGTAATCATAGTAGAATACCGTTTTACAAACAATAGTGATAAAAATACTTCCTTTTTGACCGCGATAAGTACAAATGCTTTCCAGAACCGCATACAATGCGAAACAACGTATATGCCTGATCTTAATATGAATGACTTGACAAAGATACAGCCGGGCGGAACAATATTAGTAGAACAAGCCTATAAATTATTTGATACTGCTAATGATGTAACTATAGAAGTGAGTACATTGTTTAGTCTTGATGATAACATCGTTTCATGGTCTTTTGACATATAAAGAGGTAAACGAATAGTCAAGGAGAAATAAAATGAGCGATCCGAATTACATAAAATGCCATATTTACACTATGGACGGCACTGTTAAAGATTACGACATAAACCCAGACAGCTTTTCGTTCGATTACATGAAATATCTCTACAAGGGCGAGTTGTATTTTCAAGAGCAACTAAAGAACGGGAAAACCGACAACAAGGTAATATATAAAGAGGATTTTGACGGGCTTGTTAAAGGGGTTCGTTGCCCGAAATGCGGGCGTCAATCAATATCTTTTCAACGTGAGCAATCCTATAATATAGGCACTCATACAAATAAAGTATATGTTGTACCTGCAAAAAAAATCTCATAGTTGTGTTTACTGGATTTTAATAGGTTGGTGGTGGAAACCCATATATTGGATATGTATAGGTTGGTGGTACCAGCCGTTGTTCGGTCGCAGAAACAAGGGCGGCATAGGCTTTAATGCCAACAAAACAATAAATCATACTGTAGCAGTGTGCCAAAGCTGCGGGCATACGTGGAAAGTATAATAATACATATTCTGGGAGGATTATCAAATGGGGTTTATGGAATTACGATATAGCAAAGTTCGCGAAAACCCATCCGAAACCCAAAGCGACAGCGAGCCGTTGTGAGCGCGCTTGCAAGCGAACAGACGAGCCGAGCGACGGTTTCGTGTGGAGAAGGAGCAGTACGCGACACGGGATACTCATAAAAAACCCAAAGCAAGTAATCGGCGTTAAGACGGCACGTTTACAAGCCGTTAGCCGATACGCAGCGACGGCTTTTTGTGAAAAAGGAGGCGCAACGGAGCGTTTGAGCGCTGACTTTTATGCAAATAAAAAGTCGGCGCGAACGCTGCGACGTTCGCGCCGACGTGGTGCGGGTGTTCTTACAGAACCTTGCAAAATATGGCTAAAAAAAGGGTTTTAGGCAGTCAACAGATAGTGACAACTAAATATTTTTTACTGAAAAATCACGAAAAGAAAAATCGTGGTTTTTTTATTACGAAAAAGGAGGAAATTGAAATGTCAGTATTCAGAATAGAGAAAAACAAAAATTATACGGTAATGTCGAATTACCACTTGCGCGACAAAAATCTGTCGTTAAAAGCAAAGGGACTGCTATCGCAGATGCTTTCTTTGCCGGAGGATTGGGATTATACCCTGCGAGGTCTTGCGGCAATAAATAAGGAAAGTGTGGACGCAATCAGAACGGCGGTGCTCGAATTGGAGCGAGCCGGATATATCAACCGCCGTCAGACACGCGACAGCCGCGGGCGTATGTCTGCGAGTGAATATACTATTTATGAAACTCCGCGTGAGTCATCTTCCGAGTCGGACAATCCGACATCGCCGAAACCGATACGGCAAAAGTCAACGTCGGAAAATCCAACGGAAATAAATAAAGAAATATCAAGTAAAGATAAACAAAATAAAGAAGTATTAAATACTCAATCAAATCCTATCCGTAAAAATTTGATTGATGGGATTGACGCTTACACAAAATTGATTAAGCAAAATATTGATTATGATATTCTTTGTGAAAGCCACTCCAAATCAGAGATTGACGAAATTGTAGATTTGATTGCCGAAACAGTATGTACATCACGAAAGAGAATACGAGTCGCGGGCGAGGATTATCCGGCTGACGCTGTACGGTCAAGGTTGCTGAAACTCGACAGTTCTCATATCGAATATGTACTGGAATGTCTTCGCAGGAATACGACGCAGGTTCACAATATACGGCAATATACACTGACCGCACTGTTCAACGCGCCGATAACCATAAACAGATATTATTCCGCAAAGGTGAATCACGATTTGTACGGAGGGCATGATGAGCAGGTATAAACGACTGACACCCGATACATATCGTAGCGTGAACGCAGTCATAAAGCAGTATTGCTGCAACTATTATGACGGCAACTGCATTCTGTTTGACAACGGCTATCCTTGCATTTGCCATCAGAGTATTTCATATTCGCTACTATGTAAATGGTTTCGTGATAATGTGTTGCCGAATGACAGGAAATTATACGGCGAATTGCTTATAGCCGAAAATCGCAAAAAGTGTTCTGTCTGCGAAAGATATTTTATCGCCAACTCTAACCGAGCGAAATATTGCTCGGATTGCCAAAAACGTATTATTCGGCTGCAGGCGGCGCAGCGCAAGAGGAAACAGCGGGAAATGTCACGGTTTAGAGTGGTTTAGATATAGGATTTATGCGGATTTTAAGGCTTAAAAAACGGAAGGCGGTGTAATTACATTCCGACCTTCCGTTTTTGCGTTCAAAGTATGAAACTGTCAACCATCATCTGTATGCCCAAACTAAATCCGAGCTTGAAATCTAATAGACCTGTTTCTTCGGCAATTTCATCTTCGGCTTCAAGCAGGCGTTCAAGTAGCGTGCGTTCGGGTTCAGCAAGCATGCTTCTTAGCTGTTCAGATATTTTCGACACAATATCTGACGCTTGCTTCCGTCGCGCGGTCATTGCAATGGTCTGTGGGCGTATGTTGCTGTAGTATAATTCCTCGATAAAATTCATGGCGTAGTCCTCCGTAAAAATTTCTTTAAGAATATTATACTACGAACGATCAGCCGCGCCCAGCGACATATTTGTAGAAAATATTGCAGCCGGTCTGTATAATGCGCCTAATCGGAAAGCGGCAAACTTATCGCCCGCAGAATCCGTATTCTTGCTTTAATCGCTCGCATATTTCGTATGCAACCGGACATATTTTGACATTTTCTATAAATGTCAGCAAACTCCACAACCGTTCAGGCTGATTGGTGTACGGATAATTCTTGCAGCCTTCGGGCTTGCAGTCGCCCAGCATACAGCCGCCGCTGTCGAGCAGAAAATCGCATGGTTTGTGCTTTGTGATATATGAGCCGAACTCATCTCGTTTTAAGTATTGGTCGATAAAATCATCGACACTTAAATTTAAGTGCGCCGCGTCATGTTCAAAATCCTGCGGTGGAATTTCGGCGCTGTATTCTTTACAGCAGTTTCGGCATCGGCTGCAATCATAATTCGCAAATAATTCATTATGCAGGCGCAGAAATTGCTCGTCGAGTTTGTCCTTGTCGGCATGATTTTTAAGAAAATTTCGAAATTTTAAATTTTCATGCTCCTTGCGCGCGGCTGCGGCAGCTACATTATCGGGCGTTATCATAAACTTTATCACCTCATATTCGGTTTATCAGAATGATTATATTACGAATTGGCGATTATTGCAAGTGGTTTGTGAAAATATGAAATTTATGCTTTATACGTATAAAGCAAAATGTCACGGCTTAGAGCGATTTAGATATAGGTTTTATGCGGATTTCAGGGCTTGAAAAACGGAAGGCGGTGTAATTACATTCCGACCTTCCATTTTTGCGTTCTAAAACGTGACACATACAAAAATATCCTGAAACAAAAAGTTTCGGGACAAATCGGAAAACTCGCATATGTGCTTGATTTTCAGCCGTTTTATATCGCTAAACGACAAAATTTACTATAATGTCAGTATAGCATAAGACGAGCGGCAAGTCAAGTATTTATGCGGAATTATGGCAATATCAAAAATCGGCGGATTTAATTCTCCGTCAGAGATTTAGTCAAAAAGGAGGGTTTTTATGGCTCGCAGAGGCGAAAACATTTACAAAAGGAAGGACGGGCGCTACGAGGGCAGATACATAAAGCGGTATGATGTCAACGGCAAGGCGGTTTACGGCTATGTCTACTCGCGCAGCTATGCCGATATAAGGAGCAAACTGGCGAAATGTAAATCGGGGAAAGTTCCGAAAGCTACGGGTTCGAGTACGCCGCTGTCGGAATGGCTCACGATATGGATCGACTCGGATAACGGCGTTAAAGAAACAACACGGGCGCTGTATCGGCGGCATATTCGAAACAATATATCTCCGAAAATCGGTAAGTATCAGCTGCGGAAGCTGAACACGGATATTTTGCAATCGTTTGTAAACAATCTGAAGTTCGCGCCATCAACGGTGAAGCTGATATTTACAATATTGAAGTCGGCGCTGATGTGCGCGGAGGATAAGGGGTTTATCGAAAATATCTGGTCGAAGGTGAAACTGCCGAAAAGCGAAAAATCAGAGGTTACGATACTTACGCCGCAGGAGCAGCGCAGATTGGAAGCGGTTCTGACCGAGAAAAACGACATTGGGATTTTGATTTGTCTGTACACAGGCTTGCGTATCGGCGAGTTATGCGCGCTGAAATGGAGTGATATTGACTTTGCGGCGGGACAAATGCACATAAACGGAACGCAGTCGCGTATTAACGGAGAATTGAAAATAACACCGCCGAAAAGTAAAGCGTCCAAGCGGTCGTTTCCGATCCCCGATGTTCTTATGGAAAAGTTGAAAAAGCACGAAAATTACAGCGAGTTTGTTCTGTCAAATCACGGCGGAATGGTCGAGGTCAGAGCGTACCGCCGAAGATTTAAGGAATTGCTTAAACTTGCGGGATTGCCCGACATAAAATTTCACGCGCTGCGCCATACGTTTTCAAGCCGAGCGTTGGAGGTTGGTATGGACTATAAAACGCTGAGCGAGATTTTAGGCCATGCTTCGGTTTCGATTACAATGGATTTATACGTCCATTCGCTTGACGAGCATAAAAAAGCGCAGATGAACAAGCTCAACAGCCTGTATTCGCCGTCGGAATAATCCGTCGGACTTGGCGGAACATTCGGTAAATTCGGGTGTTCCGCTTGTTTTGTCCCGAAACTTTTTGTTTCAGGACAATGGGCGGGTAGCTTAGTTATTATGCAGATTTTGGTTGTGTGTTATACGCGAATAACGGAGAATAAAAGAAAGGGGACTATCCTATGAAAAAACGATTTATAAGTTTATTGTTGTCGCTGTCGATGTTGGTTTCTATTATTCCGACGGCATTTGCTGATGAAATCGAACCTGATAACTCTGTGCAAAACAACGAGAACCGTGTTGAGGCAACGGAACCGGCACCAGTTGAAACGCTATCGCCGGACGAAGCGAATGAAGCGGCAGAGGCAACATCTGAACCGATTGAAACAGCTTCGCCAAGCGTTGAAGCAGAAACACCGGAAGCAACGCCTGCGGAATCGATTACGGCTTCGGATGATGATAGTATTGGGGAGATAGACACATCTATTCAACTTATGGCAACAGGCACATACTATCCTGAGTATGGATTTTATTTTGATGAAAACAGTGGAACAATAACTGATGCTGATGAAGATATTTCAGGGTTTTTAAATATTCCTGAAACAACCAGTGGTAAGCCTGTTACTAAAATCAGTAACTATGCATTTCAAGATTGCAAATCACTTACTGGTCTAAATATTCCTAAGGCTGTTACCAATATAGGCAATAGTGCATTTCAAAATTGCACAAATCTTTCTGAGGTTACACTGAATTATAATAATACCAGAGAATTTGAATGTTCAATAGGAAATTATGCTTTCAGTGGCTGTACCAGCCTAAAAAACCTTACAATTCCTGATAGTATAACATATTTAGGAGAACACTTTATAGAAAACACAGCAATAGAGAGCATAACCGTTCCTAAAAGTATAAAAAGTGTTGGAGCATATTATGGTGGTCCATTTGCAGAGTGTACTACGCTTTCGCATATAACGATAGAGAACGGTATAACTGCTCTACCAAATAACCTTTTTGATGGTGCTACCTATATAACAAACATCACAATACCCGAATCAGTAACGAGTATAGGACATTCTGCTTTTTTGAATTGTACAAATCTCAAAAAAATAGATATCCCCAAAGAGGTTAAAAGCATAGGCAATAGTGCATTTCAAAACTGTACAAATTTTTCAGAGGTTACACTGAATTATAATAATGCCAGAGAGTTTGAATGCTCGATAGGGAATTATGCTTTCAGTGGCTGTACCAGTTTAAAGAATCTTACTATTCCTGATAGTATAACATATTTAGGAGAACACTTTATAGAAAATACAGCAATAGAGAGCATAACCGTTCCTAAAAGTATAAAAAGTGTTGGAGCATATTATGGTGGTCCATTTGCGGAGTGTACTACGCTTTCGCATATAACGATAGAGAATGGTATAACTGCTTTGCCAAATAACTTTTTTGATGGTGCTACTTATATAACAAACATCACAATACCCGAATCAGTAACGAGTATAGGACATTCTGCTTTTTTGAATTGTACAAATCTTAAAAAAATAGATATCCCCAAAGCGGTTAAAAGCATAGGCAATAGTGCATTTCAAAATTGCACAAATCTTTCTGAGGTTACACTGAATTATAATAATGCCAGAGAATTTGAATGTTCAATAGGAAATTATGCTTTCAGTGGCTGTACCAGCCTAAAAAATCTTATAATTCCTGATAGTATAACATATTTAGGAGAACACTTTATAGAAAATACAGCAATAGAAAGCATAACTGTTCCTAAAAGTATAAAAAGTGTTGGAGCATATTATGGCGGTCCATTTGCAGAGTGCACCGCACTTTCACATATAACGATAGAGAACGGTATGACTGCTCTACCAAATAACCTTTTTGATGGTGCTACTTATATAACAAACATCACAATACCCGAATCAGTAACGAGTATAGGACATTCTGCTTTTTTGAATTGTACAAATCTTGAAAAAATAGATATCCCCAAAAATGTTTCTGTAATTAACACCAGTGCTTTTCAGGCTTGCTCAAATCTGTCACAAGTAACTCTACATTACAATAATGCACGTGAATTTGAACTTAAGATTTACGATTATGCGTTTAATGGATGCTCAAAATTAACTGAATTGATTTTGCCTGAGAGCGTGACTTACTTAGGACATCATTTTACGGCTGGAACTGCAATTAGCAATATTACAATACCGAAAAGCATAAAAAGTGTAGGCGAATATTATGGTGGACCTTTTTCCGGAAATATTAATTTGACGTATGTAACTTTAGAAGATGGTATGACAGCAATCCCTGCAAATCTGTTGAATTATTACCAAAATCCAAGTTACGTGGAAAATGTGACAATTCCAAGCAGCATAACCGACATAGGAGCGCGCGCTTTCGAGGATTGTGACGCAATAACCGCAGTAGATATTCCTAAAGGGGTTAAAAGTATAGGTCAGGGAGCATTTCAAAATTGTAATAACTTAACTAATGTTATTTTTCATGAGAATAATGAGGAAGGGTTTGAATTAAAAATATATGATACAGTATTTCAAGGCTGCTCAAAATTGTCCAAGTTGAATTTGCCGGACACAGTAACCTATTTAGGTCATCATATGATACAAGGTACATCTATAAGCAGCATAACTGTCCCCAAAAGCGTAACCGGCGTTGGGGCTAATTATGGCGGTCCTTTTGCGGGCGCAGTATATTTGGATGACATTATATTTGAAGACGGCACTACTGCAATATTTGATTATGAATGTGAGAGCAATTCGGATATGAGCTATATTTCAAGAATAGAAATTCCGGCTACTGTTACCAAGATAGGAAGGGGTGCATTTAAAAACTGCACAAAGTTAAAATCTATTAATATTCCCGACAGCGTTCAAACGATCAGTGATGAGGCATTTTATAATTGTCCTCAACTGAATGTAAGCATAAGTGAATACGCTCCTGCTATTGCTGACTTGATAGATGATGATATAAGGTTCTTTCTTTCAAAAGAAATAACATCTTATAATCATTTTACATACAGTAATACAGATTATTACTCAAAAGCAAACGAAATGACTGGTTATGTACCGTTTGAATTGAAGTATGAGCTTAAAGATAATGTTTCCGTCACCAATAAGAAGATAGTGGTCAGAATACCGAATCAGTCAACACTCGTTGAAAGCACATTAAAACTTGACGGAATACTGCTTCAAAATTATACATATGAAAACAATCTGCTTACAATTCCGGTAGAAGCTAATAAAGCAGATATAACTTTCTGTGTAAAACCTACCGAATACACTACATTACTGACATACGCAAAAATGGATTTTACTGAAAATAACGAAAATAAATCCGAAATAATAGGCGTTATAAACTGCTCGATACCTGATATTTCAATAAAAGCGGACAGTCTTACAAACAATGGCAGAGTAACCGTAGAAGGAATTGCGCCGCCGTCAAGCACGGTTGATTTCTATATAGGCGATGAAAAAGTCGGTACGACAACAGCTATAAAATCAGGAAACTACAAGACTACCGTAGATATTCCTTCGCCGGAAAATTATAAGAAATATACAATAACGGCTCAAACTGAAAAGGACGGTGAACGTGTAGACGCTGAAGGCACGGTAGTATATCAAGAGGCGGCTCCCGCTTTGAAATCACTGGTAATGTATTACGGAGACCACACAAGCACGCATAAGTATGAGCTTACAAATAACAGCACTGCGAAGCCGACGATTGTATTTTATCCGTCAAGCGGATTCAAATTTGAAGTGGAATTTGAAAATGCGGAAAACATAGATAAGGTGAGGATCGTAAGCACGCGCAATAATCAGAGAAAATATATGCCGGCTTATTGGGACGAAACCGCTAAATGCTATGTAGCACAAGGACATTTCGAAGATACAAATCCCTCAAGCTATGTTCCGGGTGAGATAACGGTAGAGTATCTGCAAAAGAGCGAACCATATTTGTTCGGTGATGAAATTGATTTCACATCGGCTGAATACGCAAACACGCTGCCCGAAGCGTGGGAGGGCGCAAAGGTAACATTAACCGACGAAAATGGCGACGAAATGGCACAAATACAACTTACGGAGGTTTCTTTAGACAGTCTGAGCGGTGTTATTGATTTTTATAATACTCTCAAAGGAAAACTCGAATTTAACATTTTGTCAGAGGTTATTCCGGAGCATATAAATAAACAAAACGCTTCAGAGTATGGATACGAACGAGTTGTTGACGAAGTCGGCGAAGAGCTGTATGTCAAAGTCGCGGAAGAAGCGGACAGTAAAATTCAAAGCGAAGTCATTGACTTTGCAAAGGGAAAAGTTTCAAGTTTCCTTATAGAAAATAAATATTATGGTGCAGATATGGCGCTTGATAATATAAGCTCTATTACGTCTGTGTTGGGTGATGTTGATAAGATTGTGACATATAACAACAATCGGGTAGACATTAATAATGCGCGGCAGAATGTATTAAATTCATCGTGGAGTCCGGAAGAAAAGCAAGAAAGATTACATCGTCTTGATATTGCTGAAAAGTCAAACAATGCCGAACTTGCGGTTTTAGCGCTGTCAACAATATTAGCTGTGTCAGGGATCGGACTTCCGCCTGTGTGCGCTTTGGTTTTAACGGCGTTATCGTATCAAAATACGATGGAAATTGAATATGCTCTCGGCGATTGGGATAATTATATAGACTATATGAGCTCCGGAGTGGGATTTCTGTTTAACTGGTCTGTAGACCCAAGCGGATATGTTTATGAAGCGGTAACGAACAATAGAGTTGAGGGCGTAGCGGCAACGGCTTATTGGATAGCTCCGGATTATATTGACGAGAACGGTAAAGGAGATGAATCTAAAGCCGTGCTTTGGGACGCATCGGAATACGCCCAGATGAATCCGATACTTACAGACGGAATGGGCGCATACGCGTGGGACGTTCCCGAAGGATTATGGCAAGTCAAGTACGAAAAGGACGGATATGAAACGCAGTACAGCGATTGGCTGCCCGTTCCTCCGCCGCAGACAAATGTGAATATCGGATTAGTATCTAAAGCTGTTCCTAAAGTAGAGAGCGCTGTTTTGACTTCGAATACTCTGGCAATTACATTTGATAAGTATATGAAGCCCGACACAGTTACCAATGTTAAAATAAGCGGATACACATATACAATGGACTACAGCAAAGATGAAACTGCTCCCGACGGAACGGTTTACGCAAGAACATACACCTTCAACTTGAACGAGCCTGTTTCTGAAGGGGAAAGTGTTCCGGTTTCAATAAGCAATGCCGAAAGCTACGCAGGCACGAAAATGGTCGCGTATAACGAGGACGTTGTTTGCTCCAATAGTGTAGAGAATGAATATTTAGCACGCGTTGAAAATGTATCTGAGGATAAATCAAATAAGACTGTATCGGCAGATATTATAAATATTTCAGATAAAATGCAGTCATTTGACGCTATATGCGCAATATATGACGCGAGTGGCAGACTGACAGGGCTGAAAACAATGCCTATAGTCGGATTAGCCAAAGAGGAATCGTGGAGAGCTGTTTTCAAATTTGATACGGAATGGAGCAGCTATAAAATATTTGTATGGGACAGCTTAAATGGCATGAAACCGCTGTCGGAATAAAATTAAATCAGGTCACATTCATATAATTACACAAGGCGGCAAAGCTATGGCGATGCCGCCTTGTTGATTGGCGCCGAATAGGCATGACAAAAACCACCAGTTCAACTGGTGGTGGGTAAAAAAATACTTTAGTATAAGAAAACCTCCTGATATAATAGGAATGAGATTTGGCGATCGCATAACTAAAAATATCAGGAGGTTTAAAACATGAGGAATGAAATAAAGTCGTTGGAGCATTCAAAATACAGATGTCAGTATCATATAGTATTTGCGCCAAAATATAGGAGGAAGGCAATCTATGGCAAGCTGAAGGCGGACATAGGAAAAATCATACGCAAGCTGTGTGAAGAAAGGAAGGTAGAACTCATAGAAGCGGAAGCATGTCCGGAACATATACATATGCTGGTAAGCATACCTCCATATATGAGTGTATCACAATTTGTAGGATATATCAAGAGCAAAAGTGAGCTGATGATATTTGACCGACATGCGAATCTGAAGTACAGATATGGACGGAGGAATTTTTGGGCGAGAGGATATTTTGTTGACACGGTAGGGAAGAACGAGAAATTAATCAGGGAATACATACGGAATCAGTTGGAGGAAGATTATGCCACGGATCAAATATCGATAGAGGAGTATATGGATCCGTTTACTGGAAAGCCGAGGAAAGGCTAAAAAGACAGCCACCGGGGGGTGGCTGCCTGTGATAAAGATGCGATGACAAATCTTCAAAGCCGCCTTAGAGGTGGCTAGCAAGTGCTGCCCCTTATAGGGGCTGTGAAAACCACTAGTTTACTAGTGGTTTTTATTTTGCACAAAAAATTTATTTTTCAAAAAAACTTTAAACAAATCGGTTGTTATTTTCATATTTCTATCGTTTATGAAGTGAAGGGGCAAAAAGGGTTTGGGTTTCCCCAAGTAAATCAAATTTTTGTAAGTGTGTACACGCTTGCTGTGCTTGCTATTCTCTAAAATAGCAGGCATAAGCAAATTTTTGTAAGTGTGGCTACGCTTGCTGTGCTTGCTTCACTACAAAAATATGATGATTTCTCTATATAGGTAAAAAAATCTAAAAAAATTTTTAAAAAAGTCATTATTTTTCAATTTTTATTTGTTACTTATAATAGAAGGGAAAAAATACCAACTTCTTTAACCATTGCTAATAAAGGGAGGATATCTATTAACAACGGGAAAAGTATAAATAATTTTTCTGAAAATGGTTGTTATTTTGCACTTTCAAACGTTCACAAATTAGGGAGGTAAAAATCAAAGACCAACAGCGATATTATTCGATATGAGCGCGTTTAAAGAAAATACGCTTATATGCTCTAATGCCGCACTTGATTGACAACTGAATATTCCATTCATCAAATACGTTCTTTCCGAACAAGAGCCGCTATTGCGGGCGCGCCACGACGCTGTATAGCCGAGCGATCAAGCCTTCAATGAAATACCGGATTTGCCGCCGGCACGGTCATGACTGCTCGGAAAGCATAATGATACTCCTGCCTTGAACTCGTCACTGAATTGGGCGGCCGGCGCGGATGCGGCGGAGGTGAAACTCCTGTGAGGTCGATTGGCTCTCGACCGTTTGATGAATTATTAATGGGGGTAGTAAAATTTTTCAAAGGAGGACAAGTGTATACATGACAAAAAATAAAATTACTACCTTTGCCGAAACGACAAAATACGAAATCGACAAAATTACTTTTATCGTCCAGCCGGTGTTCAAGGAACAATCCGCCGAAACACTCGGCTCGGTCTTGCTGCGGCTTATGACTGCGGAATAATTAAATTTTCAAAACAGGCTGACAAACGGAAAATATTGCGGTATAATAACTGTAATACTGTTTGTTGACTGTCAAGAGAAAGGAGTTATTATGAGACAGTCAAATACGAAAAAAGAATTAACAGCGGCTCTGTATGTCAGGCTCAGCCGCGACGATAACTTGGAAGGCGACAGCTACAGTATCGTAAATCAGAAAAAACTGCTTACGAAAGTGGCAAAAGAGAAAGGATATACCAACCTTTTGACGTATTGCGATGACGGAATTTCGGGCGTTACGATGGATCGCCCCGGCTATAAGCAGATGATAAGCGATATTAAAAGCAACAAAATTTCCGCTGTATTCGTAAAGGACTTATCGCGATTGGGGCGAAACTATATCGAGGTTGGCAGACTGACTGAGGAATTTTTCCCCGACTATGATATTCGTTTCGTTGCCGTTTCGGATAACATTGACACCCAAGATGGCGAGAATGAGCTTGCGCCGATAAAGAATCTGTTCAATGAGTGGTATGCCCGCGACATTTCTAAGAAGCGGAGGATAAGCAATAAAATCAAGGGCAATTCCGGCGAGCCGATGGGTCAGCCGCCATATGGGTATATGAAAAATCCCGATAATCACAAGCGTTGGGTAATAGACGAGGAAGCGGCTTCGGTGGTGCGGAGGATATTTCAAATGGCGATTGACGGGTTTGGAACAGAGGAAATCGCGTCGGCTTTGGAGCGTGATAAAATACTAACGCCCACAAACTATTGGGCGAGCAAAGGCATTAACAGACCGGGGAAGAAAAATCCCGATAATCCGTATCAGTGGAATTGCTCGACCATAGTCCATATTCTCAGCCTGCAGGAATATTGCGGCGACATACTCAATTTCAAGACATATTCAAAATCGTATAAAAACAAAAAGCGAATTGATAATGACAGGGAAAATTGGGTTGTGTTCAAAGACGTTCACGAGCCGATAATCGAGCGTGCCGTGTGGGAAAAGATACAGGCAAAGCGAGGTAAGGCTCGCAAACGAAAGAAATTCGACGGTGAAAAGAATATGTTTTCCGGCTTGCTTGTATGCGCGGACTGCGGCAGCAATTTATGGTATCACTTCAACCAAAAAAATCCAAGTATTGAATATTTCAACTGCTCCGGCTACAACAAAGGCGGCAGAAAGATTTGCTCTTCAACACACTACATACGGCTCGATTTTCTCGAAAAGGTTGTGCTCGGAGAAATCAGACGGCTCACAAAACTGGCGACAAAATATGAGAGTGAGTTTCTGAAACTTGTTATCGGTCAATCCACAAAAGACGCAGAACACGAACGACAGGTTAAGCAAAAGGAGTTAAAAACGCTGCTCGCCAGAGATAAGGAGCTCGATGTGCTGTTTGAGAAAATCTACGAGGATAACGCTATGGGACGTCTTTCCGATGAACGCTTCGGCAAGCTGTCCGTGAAATACGACGCAGAGCAAAAAGAGTTGAATAAACAAATAAACGAGCTTCAAGCGGAATTGGACAGCGATAAAAACAAAAGTGTTTCCACGGACGAGTTTATGGCAATAGTCCGCAAATACACGCGGGCGAGGAAATTAACGCCAAGAATGCTTAATGAGCTTATAGAGAAAATAGAGGTTTATCAGGCTGAAATAATCGACGGAAAGAAGGTACAGCGACTGAAAATATATTATAACTGTATCGGCTCAATAGAGATACCGGATTTGGACTTGATACCGGATAATGCGGTGACAGTAAATACGCGGCAGGGCGTGGATATAAATTTCGCGGGCGCTGCCTTGTAAACAAAAGAAAAATGAGTGTTCTTACAGCTTTAAGTTCTGTAAGAACACTCGGTATGGTACGCCCGAAGGGACTCGAACCCCCGACCTTTCGGTTCGTAGCCGAACGCTCTATCCAGCTGAGCTACGAGCGCATATGATTTTCACCTGAAAATCACTTCAAATATATTACCACACAGCACCTCGATTGTCAAGAGTTTTTTGACAAAAAGGCGGTACTGTGGTAAAATTATCACGGGGTGAACGATATGAGATTTGTATGGTATTACGACTTCCCTATCGGCAAAATCGCGATAGCGAGCGAGGGCGGATACATAACCGACATAACCTTCGGCTACGCGGACGGCATCGAACATGAAACGGCTGAAACGGCTGCGTGCGCAAAGGAGCTTTGGGAATACTTCGACGGCGAGCGCAGGGAATTTGACATTAAAATAAAATACGACGGCACGCCGTTCACTCGCGCGGTACTCGAACAGACGATGAAAATACCCTACGGCGAAACGCGTTCCTACGGCGATGTTGCGCGTATGGTTAATAACCCGCGTGCGGCACGGGCGGTCGGCAACGCGATACACCGCAACCGTCTGCTCATCGTTATCCCCTGTCACAGAATTATACAGGGAGACGGCTCGCTCGGCGTCTACGCGGGGCGCGAGGATATTAAACGCCGACTTTTAAGCCTTGAAAAACATAATATCTGAACGTAAAAATGGGGACACTAAAATTTTAGTGTCCCTGTATTTTAGTGTCCCTCAACTTTAGTGTCCCCAATCAGCACACTTCCACAATTTCATCTCTGTTTCTGTACTCGGTATGGCGCGGCGAAGGTTCACAGCCGTCGGCAATACCGCTAACCGGCAGCAGCGCGATAAGGTCGTACTTCGCAGCGCTCGGGAAAAGCTCCTTCACCTTATTTACGTCAAAATGCCCTATCCACGTCGAGCCGTAACCCAAATCATGTATCGCGAGCATCATATGCGTCGCGACAATCGACGCGTCCACATCGGCAAAATTCTTACCGTCGTACTGTCTGACCCACGCCGCCGACGGGTCGGCTCCAATCATGAATATTACCTTCGCGGGCGCGATAAACTGCATTTTTGTGCAGCTTAAAAGCTTCTCGCGCGCGTCCTCACTCTCGAAAACCCATATTTTGAACGGCTGATTGTTCACCGCCGTCGGCGCACACACGCCCGCCTCTATAATTTTTTCCACATCGTCCTTCGGTATATCCGCGCCGTCAAACATGCGCACGGAATACCTGTCCTTTGCAAGCTGCAAAAAATCCTTCATCCCGGTAACCTCCTTAATAAATCGTAATAATTGTGCCTTCCGTAACGGTTCGCAGCACTCTTACCATATCGTCCTCCGCTATGGCGATACATCCCGCCGTAGCCGTTTTACCGTCGGATATGCAGTGCAGGAACACCGCACTGCCGACATACGGTACGCGGCAAGCGTTATAGCCTATATCCAAAAGATAATTATAGGCGGGCGCGTACTCTATAAGATGCTCGTCGTGCGAAAAATCGGTATTTGCGGGCAGCTCCGACGCGTACGCGAGAGTATTGTAATCGGCGCGCTCACTGTCGCCGCGCCAATACATGTCAGACGTTATTTTCGTGTACGGCACGCGGCTTTCGGGGTCGTCCCTAATACCGTACGCGCCCCTTGTAACGTAAGTGCCGAGGGGTGTTTTCATATCCCCCTCGGCAGTCTTACCCGTTCCGTTTTTACCTATCACACCGCCGCACGAAAACAGCGTTTCGTAACGCCCCTCACGCGCGCGGTACACCGTAAGGCGGCAGGTGTGACTTTCTGCGTCACACCGCACGCCTATTCTGTATTTTCCCTCGTATTCGGCGGGCAATACGCCGCCGAATAAAAGTCTTTCGTATAAATCCTGCTCCTCCGTGATGCTCATAATTAATTACTCTTCAATCGCCTTCTCGAGCGCCTCGCACGTCTTTGTGTTCCACAAAAATGCCTTTATTTTTTCACCCTCTGGCAGTTCGGCTGTAAGATCGCTTTCACCGTTGACCTCCACAAGCTGCGTATCCATGTTTATTCCCACGAGCCGTCCGTTACTGTCGTACGACGCGGCTATAAGCGAAATCTCCATCGTGGTCGAGCCGCTGTTTGTAACCTTTGCCGCAGCCACGTTTTTGCCGTCCACTTCTTTCACCGTGAACTCTTCGGCGCTTAGCGCGGGTTTTGTCTTGAACGTAACCGGATCGCCGTTTGTCACCGTATCACCGGCTATACCGATTGCCTGGTACACGTATGTCGTGTCGGGCTTCAATCCGTCTACCGCAAGACTGTAATCATGCTCACCCTCCGCGCTGAACACGATCGGGTTCTTATCGCCGTATCTTATCTTTTCCTCGCTGCCCTGTTCCCAAATCAGGAACATACCTACCGCGTTCGGGGTTATCGTCTTATTGCCGTAGGACGTTATTTTGATATGGCCGTTAAGCGTCGCTCCCGTGGACGTAACATTGTCCGCATCCTTTGTCGTATATACGTAATCGGGAGCCTGCTCGCTCGTAACCGTTATTGTCACGTAATTCGTCGTCGTAACCTTTGCCGTCTCCTGCGGGTCGGGGTGCGTGAACGTCGCCGTCACGGTGAGCGTCGCGTTGCCTGCCTCGGCAATGCCTTTAACCGTCGCCGACGAGCCGTCCTGCGTGGGGGTCACTTCAACCGCGCCGTCCGTCGGCTTCGACCATTCTGCGCCCTCCAGAACGTAGCTACTATCGGATATTTCAAGCAAAATTTCCTTCTCATCACCCTGCGCCATATAAACCTGAGTGGGATTTAATCTAAATCCTATCTGAGTCTTATACGGAATTTCAGCCACAGCCGACGAGCCTACTATATTGAGATACAGCACGCCGCTGCCGGTATTGAGCGCGTCGTCGTCGATATTGACCTTTGTCCAGTCGCTCATTTCTTCCGTTATCTCTATTATATCGCTTTCGGGGTCTGTCATCTGAGCGTCGCGGAAGAATTGAATTTTATCGCCAACCTTAAGGTTCGTTCCATCAACGTTCACACGCGCGTAATCGCCGATATCGCCATAGCCTATCGGCAGGTTATAAATTTCCGCTTCCGCCTTACGCGTGTCGATATTAAACGTAATCTGCGCCGTACCTCTCACACTCTTGTAGTTCTCATCCGTCGGGTCAAATTCCCATTCGTAATCCTTGCCCGACTCAACGAGAACCGAACCCGGCTGAACGCCCTCCTGGACAAGCCACCTTGCCGCACCGGCGAGCGGCTCGCCGTTCACGTCCGTAAACGACGGAGTAAGCGTAGAATCATTGAGGTAAGCGCCCTTGTCAACATTGCCCGCTCTCACGCTGCCCTGAGGCTCAGCCTGAAGGATTGTCAGCGTTGTTCTTTCCTCGTTGTCCGCGTATTTTTCCGCACTTGCGCCGGACACCTTAGCCGTCGCGCGGACTTCATACGTACCCGCGTCCTTCGGCGCGGCGCGCAGCCAATCGACTGTTCCTGCTGTCTCGGAATGAAGCGCTATATCCGTTTTCGCGTACTCGATCGTGATCTCCGTACCCTGCTCGGTCGATGCGGCGGTTACGGCGTGCGCGTTTCCGTCGTATATCACTTCTTTGTTCGTCTCGTCAAACTTAAGCGGCACGGGCTTCTTATCACCCGCCGTTACTTCCGCACTGCCCGTCAGCGAGTTATATCTTTTTGCATCCTCGCCTGTCGGCTCAAATTTCCAATTGTAGCTGCGCTTGCCGCTTTGAAGCATTGTAGTATCGCCGTCTACCCAGCTCAGGGTACCCGTCACCTTCATGGACGGGTTATTCTCATTCACAAACGTACCCTCGAGTTCTACGGTTGACAGCTTGTTGTTTTCCAAGCCGTTCGGAGCGGACACGCTGCCCTCAACCTTCGGATTTGCCTTTACGACTTCAAGCGTGCCGAGCTCGTCGTCCGTTATCGAGTAGTTATAGCTTGAAGCCGGCGGCGTGGACGCTTTTACCGTGTATTTGCCTACGGGAGCGTCCTCCTTTGTGCCGTCAGCGCCGTTAATGTCAGTCGCCGTCAGATTTGCCTTTACGTCCGAAATCGAGTCCGTTTTCACAAGTCCGTGACCTTCGAGTTGTGCCGCCGCCTCTTGATAGCTTTCGACGGTGAACACGTGTGCCTTGCCGTACGGTTTTGTTATCGTCTTGTTTTCACCTGTCAGTTCAAGCTTGATCGGACGCTGAGACGAGATGTAAGCCGTTGTGTGATACGTTGAAAGACCTGCTCCGAGAGTGTAGTTTGATGCATTCTCGCCCTCGAGCGCGTCCTTGCAGTCAACGCTTATGGTTACGGTCTTCGGATAGTAAAAATCATAACCTGCGTCGGCGAATGTCGCCTTCTTAATCGCCGATTCCTTGATTTTAACATCATCGGAAGCGGTTACCTTGTTTTTAAACTTAACATTTTCTGTGTTTATCTCAGCGTTTGTTGTGCCGTCGTATGCCTTGTTCACAACGCTGCCCGAAAAGTTCGGCTGAAGCGTAAGCGGTGAGATTGTCAGAATAACATTCGCGATACCCTCCGAATATCTTTCTCCTTCCGGGTATGTGGCATGAACCTTATATGTTCCGGCGTCCTTCGGAGCGGCGTCTGTGTAGCTGCTGAAATCTTCATCGTCCGCAAACGTCGTATCGTTCGGGGTTGTCTGTTTATATGTTATCTTCAAGTGATTTTCCGGTATTGCGTTGCCGAGTCTGTCCCATGTAAAATCCGAAGCCGTCAAGGGCTGCGCCGTTCCGTTATATGTCTTTTTGGCACGTGACGCAGCTTTCAGTCTTAGATTTGTCAGTTCTAACGCAGAAACCATTACTGATGCGTATTCCTCATCCGGCACTTCATAGTTTTCCTTGTCCTCCGGTGTAAATTGATACGCTTTTAAAACAGCGGTACCCGCATTATCCGCTGTT
Source organism: uncultured Clostridia bacterium (assembly GCA_947631235.1). Classification (GTDB taxonomy): domain Bacteria; phylum Bacillota; class Clostridia; order UBA1381; family UBA1381; genus Hominilimicola. The sequence continues at coordinate 61,104 of CANRKO010000007.1, forward strand.
ATGAGGTCATTTTCGTCAACCCACTTCAGCGTGCCGTCAACCCAGTCATGCGAATATGTATTTACATACCTGCCCGACAGTTTTGACGCGGAAAGTGCTGTGCCGTTTTGCGATACCTTTATACCGGTCGCCGTAATGATGTTGTTTTTCTTGGGTGTGGTTTTTTTGACGGTTATGCCTGTGTCGGTGTCCGATTTAAGAGTAACCTTATAATTGCTGTTGCTCGTTTCCGTGACTGCCGTGAAAGGATATTTTGTGCCGCCGTTGACGATTGCGTCCTTAGCCATACCGGCGCTTGTGACGTTGACGCCGAGCTGTGCGGCAGTCTTGTTTTCTTCGAGCAACGTGCTGCCTTCATCGTCATCGTACACTTTGCACGTAATGTCCGCGTCGGTCAGCTCCTGACCGTAAAATTTCTCGGTGCTCTGCGGCTCGACAAAGACTTCCTTTTGTGAAATGTCTATTTTGAGTTTGCAGATATTCCTAACCATGTTTCTGCTGTTGTAGCAGCGCGTCTGTATTTCTGCCGTATGAGTGCCTACCGCAAGCCCCTTTTTCGGGGAGATAACAAGCTCCGCGTAGTTTACCCAGTCCTCTTGGTATTGTGTTTTTGCGTTTTGTACGTCGGTGTCGGAGGGTATGTAGAACTGAGTTCCGCCGCCGTTAAGACCGCCGGCATCGTACGTCAGCTTCGCGTGCTCTTTATCGGCGTTCATGTTGTTCAGCTTTAGGCTGAAATTGTCGTTGTCCGACTTTATCTGAATATATTCGCGCACGTTACCCTTGTTTACAAGGCGAAGCGTAAGCGATGCCGCCTCCTCCGTCGGATTATACTCGACTTTTAGGGGTGCTTCCGTGCTGCCCGCGAGCTCGTTAAATGACACGGGATCTGCTGAACCGGTCGGATCTATCGTCGGGAACGCACTTTCGGCGTCGGCTTCGTTTTTCGTAATGTTGTACGCGTATGACGTCGGCTCCTTGAGTATGGCTTGGAGCGTTATCTCGTGGTCGTTCGGATCCTCATCGGCAAAGCCTTCTTTATTTTCATCGGGAAGATAGTCGCCTATCGGTGCGCTGAGGTTGTCGGGACCTTCCTTTTTGGTTACAACGCGCCAGCCCGAAACTACCTTTTTCGTTCCCTCAGCCTGCACGTCGGTGCTGTCAGCCTTCGGCGCGATAATTGCCGGCATGTCTCCGACCATCGCAAGCTCCTGTATCTGTTCTTTCGCATCTTCCTCCATGGGGCATTTCAGCTTATAACCGGCACCAATATCGTCTTGACTGAGCGTGTATGTAACGTGCACGAGCTTAACATTTTCCGTGTCTATCGGAACTTCGCGCATGCTTTCTGTTTCCTCAAAGGTTTCCGGCTTTTTAGTTAATTTGTAGAGGTTTATCGTATATTCGCCGACCTGATACTTGACTTCATCGTCCTTGTGGAACAAGTTGTGAACATCATCGGGATCTCCTATCTGCCAGCCGTGGTAGCGGTGCTTATTACCGTCAATCTCGTCCCTGACAATTCCCGAAAGATCGTTTTCGTCGGGAACGATTTTCACAGCCTCATGCGTCTGTCCCTTCGGACCATGTTCGGGACGTGAAATTTCAATCTGATAGTAGTTTTCGCCGATATGATACGTTCTTGTAGTTTTATCGTAGTCACTCGAGTGGTCTATTTGTGTGTTAAACTCCGCCCACAGCATGTTCCTCGGCAAAGCCTCCGTTTTTTCAAAAATGCTGTATGTCTGCGGGTGCGATCTGAATCTCGCTGAGATCAGTCTTACATCTTCTTCCGCGCCGGCGGTAATAAGGCTTGTCGGCAATATCGATATGATCATCGCCAGCGCGGCGATTAGTGCCGTAAATTTTTTTGCTTTCATAAGTTGTTCCTCCTAATTCTGTCACTCAAACATATCCGCGCATTTTGCGAGATTGTCGATTATCTTGATATGCTGCGGGCATACGCGCTCGCACTGTCCGCACTTTACGCAGTCGGACGCGCGTCTATGCTCGGGCGCGGCTTTTGCGTAATCCTTCGCCGCCTCGTCGTTCTGACCGCCGAGCCGCTTGTTTGCCGCCGCGAAAATATCGGGTATCTCTATTTTCTTCGGGCAGCCGCCGGTGCAGTACCGGCACGCCGTGCATGGGATAGCCGACAATTTGTCCAAAATCTTCTGCGCCTCGCGTATTATAGACTGTTCCTCATCGTTAAGCGGTTTAAAGTCCTTCATGTACGAAAGGTTGTCGCGCATCTGCTCCGTGTTCGACATTCCCGACAGCACCGTTAAAATACCGTCGAGCGACGCGACAAAACGTATCGCCCATGACGCGTACGACGCGTCGGGATTGTAGTCCTTAAACAGCTTTTTTATCTCCTCCGGCGGGTCGGCGAGAGTGCCGCCCTTTACGGGTTCCATTACGACTATCGAAACGCCGTGCGCGCGCGCCGTCTCGTAGTTCGCGCGGGACATTACCTTCGGATTTTCCCAGTCCGCGTAGTTAAGCTGGAGCTGTACAAAATCCACCTCGGGGTGCTCGTTCAGCACGCTGTCGAGTACCTCCGGCGAGTCGTGGAACGAAAATCCCACGTGCTTTATAAGTCCCTTTTCCTTTTGCTCCTTCACAAAATCCCAAATGCCGTAGCTGTCGAACGTGCCGCGGTTCTTCGCCGAAACGGCGTGGAGCAGGTAGTAGTCGAAATACCCCGCCCCCGTGCGTTCAAGACTTGTGAAAAACTGCTGTTTCGCGCTTTTTTCGTCGTGCGACATCATGTTGACGTTCAGCTTTGTCGCGAGCGTGTAAGAGTCACGCGGGTGTCTGTCAACAAGCGCGATTTTTGTGTCTGCCTCCGATGTTCCGTATACGTACGCGGTATCAAAATATGTAAATCCCGCGTCAAGGAACATATCCACCATTTCCTTTGTTTGTTCAATGTCCGTTACGTCGTCCTTTTTGGGCAGGCGCATAAGTCCGAAACCGAGTTTCGGCGTGTCCTTTCCGAAATAATCCGACAATGCTATCATCCCCTTTGCAATATTACGGTCGACCGCCTTACTTTAATATCTGTCTGAGCGTTTCCGTCAGTTTTCCTATGTTAATCGGCTTTGCTATATGCTCGTTCATACCGTTTTTGAACGCCTCCTCGCGGTCGTCGTCGAACGCGTTCGCCGTCATGGCGACAATCGGTATGTCCGCAAGCTCCTTGTTTTCGAGCGCACGTATTGCACGCGCCGCCTCGTAGCCGTTCATTATCGGCATCTGTATATCCATAAGCACCGCGTCGTAGTAGCCCGCCTCGGAATTTTTAACCATATCCACAGCCTTGCTGCCGTCAACGGCGGTCTCGACCGTGAAACCGGTCTCCGCAAGTATTTCCTCGGCTATCTCGCGGTTTAACGCGTTGTCCTCAACGAGCAGCAGACGCTTGCCTTTAAGATCCTCCAGCGTCGGTATGACCGGCTCACTTTCCGCGCCGGTCTCGCTCTTGCCGAGCGCCGATATAAGCGTGTCGCGCAGCTCCGACATGAACAGCGGTTTGTTGCACATAGCCGTAACGTTCACGTCTCCCATTTCGTCCTTCACGACATTGAGGTCGTAGGCGGTAAGAATTATAATCGGCACGGTGTCGCCGACTATCGCGCGTATTTGTCTCGCGACTTCAAGCCCGCCCAGATCGGGCAAAGCCCAGTCTATTATGTACACGTAAAACTCGTCGCCCATTTCGACAGCCTGCTTTGCGCGCAGCACAGCCTCCTTGCCGCGCAGCGTCCACTCCGAGCGCATACCGATGCGCATGAGCATTTTCGCAACGCTGTCGCAGGTTGTAAAGCTGTCGTCAACAACGAGAGCGCGCAGTCCTTCAAGTTCGTGTATGCGTCCGAATTTCTTCGGCTCGCTCACGAGACGGAGTTTCAGATTTATAATAAACTCCGTACCCTTTCCGCACTCGCTCTGAACCTCTATCGTACCGCCCATCGCGTCGACTATGCTCTTCGCTATCGGCATACCGAGACCCGTGCCCTGTATACCGCTGACGGTCGAATTTCTCTCGCGCTCAAACGGCTCGAACACATGCTTTAAAAATTCCTCGCTCATGCCTATGCCGGTGTCCTTTATATGTATCTCGTACGACGCGTAGCCGGCGGGCGCATCGGGTTTTTGAGCAATCGTGAGCGATACCGTTCCGCCCGCAGGCGTGAATTTTATCGCGTTGCTCAAAAGATTTAAAAGCATCTGATTTACGTGCAGCTTGTCGCAGTAAACCTCCTCGTCCGTCACGTCGAGCGTGTCCATATAGAAGTTAAGCTGCTTGGACTGCATCTGCGTCTGCATGATGTTGCGCATATCCTTGAATATGTCGGACAGGTTGCACTCCGTTTCCTCGATGTTCAGCTTTCCGCTTTCGATACGGCTCATGTCGAGAATGTCGTTTATGAGGCTCAAAAGGTGGTTGCCCGACGAGAGTATTTTTGCGAGGTACTCCTGTATGCGCTCCTTGTTGTCGATATTCGCCTCCGCAAGCGTCGCGAAACCTATTATCGCGTTCATCGGCGTTCGTATGTCGTGCGACATATTGGACAGGAACATCGTTTTCGCGCGTTCCGCGACCTCCGCCTTCTGCAGCTTCTCCTCCAGCACAGCCTGTTCGACCGCCTGCTCTGTAATGCGCTTGTTGCTGCGGCGCATGAATATGTAGTAAACGGCTATCGCCACAGCCATAAGCACCGCGAATATAAGGAAAATACGGCTCACCGCATGCAGATTTTTCATCGCCTCGTTTTCCGGCACGATTACCGCGAGCGACCAGTTGTTTATGTTCGCGGGCGAATAGTACATGTAGTACCACTGACTGCTGTTCATGGGCATAAACGCCATGTGTCCGCTTTTGCCTTCGGAAATATTTTTAACGCTCGTTTCCCAGCTGTCGCCCTCTTTTGTGCCGCGTACCTTGAAATCATTTATATTGCCGAACTCGCCCTGCCACGTGTCCATGATAAGATCACCGTTGTCGTTGTCTATTATAAGCACCTTCGCGCTCGCGTTATATATATTGTCTATGTTGAGGTCGTTCGGCAGTTCGGACAGGATTGTCGTTCCGTATATGAGCGCAATCGTTTCACCGTTCTTTACGACAGGCACGAAATGTCGCAGCACGAGCGTGTTTCCGTCAACAAGGCTCGTCATTCTGTTCGACACGTGCGAGCCGAGCGCAGCCTCCGTTTCAAAAGATATGCTGCCCATCGTGTCAATCACCGCGCCGCTTGGGTCGTGAACGGTGTCGTCAGGCATAAGCACGCGTGTTTTAATCGTCTCCATAAGAGGCGATATTGCGTTTATTATTCTGTTTATGTTCTCCGCGCTTGTGTCGTTCGCCGAGGCTATAAGGTCGGCTGTCGCCTCCAGAATAAGCTTGTCGCGGCTCAGTTTTTGATTTATTTCGGTTACGGCTGTGTTCACGCCCTCCTCCATACGCTGTATGCTGCGGCTTTTCATAACGCGGCTCATCTGCACGTATGTACCGACGCAAAGCAGGGTGATTACTATGATAACCACCACGGTAGCCGTCATGCTCGTTCCCTTCAGCTTGGGTTTTTTTGACATAATATACCCCCGTTCAATCAATTCTCTCCGTTTACGGCTTTCATTACCCTGCCGTACGCAGCGTCTATTTCATTCATAAGCGCCTTTGCGCCCTCTGTGTTGCCGGCGCGGAGTTCCTTGACCTGACGGTCAAACAGCATGAAAAGTTCCGTCATGGAAAGATTGCCGCACACTCCTTTTAATGTGTGCGACGCCGTAAGCATCGTTTCCGCGTCGCCCTCGCTTACCGCCGCCTTTAATTTTTCGTAATTCTCATCGTCCGCAAACTTCTTCAAAAAACGTTCAAAAAGTCCTTCGTTTCCCATAAAACGCTCCAGCGCGTCATTTACCTCTATTCCTCCATCCGTAAGCTGCTTTAATCTCAAATTGTCCATAAAACCCTCCGTTTTGATGTATTCGGCTGCGCCGCGCGTCGGTTCGGACAACCGAATTGCGGTCACAGTTCTCCATGTTAAAATTATATCACATTATGCTGAATAAGGCAATATAAAAAAAGTATATTATTTTTGTATTATTTTGCACTCTTATACAAAAATCCCGCAGACCTTATTTGAGGTATGCGGAATTTGTATATTCGCTGTAAATTTTATCCGTCGCGGCGCGTGTCGGCAGGTCTTCGGAAAACGCGCAGGCGCTCCCCGCGCATATCCCCCGTTCGAGCGCGTACGCGTAATTACCGCGTTCGAGGTACGCCGCGATAAAGCCCGCCGTCATACTGTCGCCCGCTCCGACGGGGTTTATAACCGTACCTTCGGGCGCGGAGCGTTCGTATATTTTTCCGTTTTCACACGCGAGAACAGCGCCGTCCGAGCCGAGCGAAACAAGCACGTTCCGCGCTCCCATATCACGCATTTTCAGGGCATATTGCGCGGCATCCGACCGTGTTTTAACTTCCGCGCCGAATATCGCGCCTATCTCCTGCCTATTCGGTTTTACGAGAAACGGTCGGTGCGGCAGCACGTTTAACAGCAGTTCACCCTCCGCGTCGGCGACGACGTTTACTCCCTTTCGCGCCGCGATTTCAGCCATATCGCCGTATATCGTAAGCGGCACGGACGCGGGTACGCTCCCCGCGAGTACAAGCATATCGCCCTCGCCGAGTTTATCGAGCCTTTTTATAAGTTCCCCCACCGCCTCGGGCGGCACGTCCGCGCCCGAACCGTTTATCTCCGTTTCAACGTCAGACCTTATTTTTACGTTTATGCGCGTCATACCGCTTTTAAGCCGTATAAAATCCGTCTTAATTCCCGCGGCTTTGACAAGCCTTTCGACCTCTGCGCCCGTAAACCCCGCGACAAAGCCTGCCGCCTCGGTGTCCGCGCCAAGCTCCGCAAGTACTCTCGAAACGTTTATACCCTTGCCGCCCGCGAAAACCTTTTCGCTTTCGGCGCGGTTCACTTCGCCCGCGCGGCAGTTTTTTACGCTCATAACGCAGTCGAGAGCGCAGTTAAACGTAACGGTATATATCATATGCTCACCGCCTTTATATGTATGACTATATTATACCGTCTGCGCGGCGCAAAGTCAATCCGCGTATTTTTTGCGCGGTTTTGGAGTTTTTGCTTGATAATTCGTGAAAAATATAGTAAAATAATAAATTGGAATATATTGTACAGAATTAAATCGAAAGGAACACCGTAATGACAGCTATAATTTTGATTGTTTTATTCACGCTTTTCGCGATGTACTCCGTGTGGACGTACGTGCTTGCGCCCGCAGTGAAGAAAGGACAAAAGACCGACAGCAAAGCCGTATATATAATCGTCGCGGCAGCGGCGGCGTTTCTGCTCCGAATTATAATAGCCGCGCTTTACCGCGGTCACGAGCAGGACATGAACTGCTTTGACGCGTGGTCATACGACGTGTTTAACGGCGGCATAAACGCCTTTTACGCGTCCGAGGGATTTCACGACTACCCGCCGGGATATATGTACGTGCTGTACGCGATAGGCTTTATACGCAGTATTATACCGCTTTCGGACGGCGCGCTGTACGCGCTTATCAAGCTGCCCGCGATTGTATGCGACATACTTATCGGATATATCGTGTACAAAATCGCCGCGAAAAAGTACTCGTCGGCTGTATCGACGGTATTCGCCGCGCTGTGGCTGTTTAACCCCGTCTCAATATTAAACAGCGCCTTCTGGGGACAGGTTGACAGCGTGTACACGCTGTTCGCCGTGCTTATGCTGTACTTCCTTACCGAGAAAAAGCTGTACGTTTCATATTTTATGTTCGCCGTATGTCTGTTCATCAAGCCGCAGGCGCTTATTCTCGCGCCCGTGCTTATAGGCGGATTTATCGAAAACGTCATACTGGACGATTTCAGCGCGAAAAAACTCATGACGCATATCGGCGCGGGGCTTTGCGCTATAGCGGCAATCTTTTTGCTCGCGCTGCCGTTCGGTATAGGAAACGTCGTTGACCAGTATATAAAAACAATCGGCTCATACCCCTACCACACCGTAAACGCGTTTAACTTCTGGGGCGCGATAGGCAAAAACTGGATGCCCCTCACGACGCTTTCGGAGATTTTGAGAAACGTGTTTATAGCGGGTATTTCGCTGTACATCGTGTATATTGTACTCAAATCAAAGAGGGAGTCGAAGTATTATTTCGCGGGAGCGATGATTACGTTCCTCGTTTATATGTTCTCGACGAGAATGCACGAGCGTTACGCGTTCCCCGCCGTCGTGCTGCTGATTATTGCGTTCATAAGCATGACCGACATAAAAACGTGCGGCATTTTGTCGCTTATCACCGCGTCGCTGTTCTTTAACACGGCGTGGGTACTGTTCGTGTACCAGACCGACATGAACAAATACGCGTTCTCGCCCGTTGTGGCTGTGGCGTCAATAATAAACCTCGCGCTGACAGCCGCGCTCTTTTACTACGTACACAGGCACTACCTCGCGGGCGGCGAGAAAAAACCGAAGAAAATTTCAGCTTTGCAGCCGCTTTGGGAAAGGGAAACGCCGTGCATAAGACGCGCCGACATTATCGCGATGGCTGTTATCACGGTCGTTTACTCGTGCGTCGCGTTCTACGACCTCGGCGACATGCACGCCGCCGAAACGGAGTATCTTATTCCGCAAAGCGGCGTTACGATCGACCTCGGTGCGGATTACGACGTAAGCGAGATACAGTACTTTTTGGGTTCAAAGGAACTTAGCGACTCAGAGAGTCTCCTTGTGACGGGACGAAATTCGGCGCTGTCACAGACGTATTCCGAAACGCTGACGGAGGGCGACGTATTTAAATGGGAAAGCAAGAACGTCAACGCCTCGGTGCGCTATATAGACATTCGCTCGCACCTCGCCTCGGACGAAAACTGGGTGTCGATAAAGGAAATCGGTGTGCGCGGCGCGGACGGCAATCTCATAACGCCCGTCTCGTTTACCGTTGGCGGCGCGAAAGCGCTTTTTGACGAGCAAAACGAAGTGCCGTTACTGTCCGACTTCCACAACAGCACATACTTTGACGAAATATACCACGCCCGCACGGCTTACGAGTTTATTCACCACCTAAAGCCTTACGAAACAACTCACACGCCGCTGGGCAAAATATTCATTTCGCTCGGTATACGTATCTTCGGCATGAATCCGTTCGGCTGGCGGTTCGCTGGAACATTCTTCGGCGTGATGATGGTACCGCTTATATACCTGTTCGCGCTCAAATTCCTTAAAAAATCGTGGTCTGCCGCGCTTACGTGCGTGCTGTTCACATTCGACTTTATGCACTTCGCGCAGACAAGAATAGCCACAATCGACGTGTATGTCACATTCTTTATAATGCTGATGTTCTTCCTCATGTACCTGTACTGCAAGACGAACTTCTACGATAAGAAGGACTTTAAAAAAGGTCTTGTGTACCTCGCGCTGTGCGGTACCGCGACGGGACTGGGCATCGCGAGCAAGGTCACGGCTGTGTATGCCGCGCTCGGACTTTTCGTTATAATGGTAATCATGCTTTTCGTTCATATAAACGAGTATAACAAAGCTACTCACAAAGGCAAAAAGAAACCCGACATGACGAACGGCATAAGCAATACTCTTATACGCGATAACTTCAAAAAGCACGTCGTAATCACAATAGTATGGTGCGCTGTTTTCTTCGTGGCAGTACCAATCATAATACTCATTCTCGCGTATATACCGTTTATTAACGCCTCGACGGGCGGACACGGCGCGTCTTTCGCGGACAGCATGAAAATTATACAGGACAACATCGACTACATGAAATGGTACCACGGCGAATACATGCTGACGCAAAAAGAACACGGTTATTCCTCGGACTGGTACGAGTGGATTTTAATGAGCCGTCCGCTGCTGTTCAATGACTACGTAATAGCCGACGGTGTGAAGGAAGGACTGAGCACATTCGGCAACCCGTTTGTATGGTGGGCGGGCGTTCCGGCATTTATATACCTCGTGTACCGTGCGATAAGGAACAAGGACAAAAGCGCGGTATTCCTTATAATAGCGTATCTCTCGGAGCTTTTGCCGTGGACGTTCGTGGACAGAATGACGTTCATCTACCATTATTTCCCGAGCGTGCCGTTTGTTGTGCTTATGGTCGGCTACTCGATTATGTGCATTTACGAAAACGCGCGAAACAAAAAGCTGACTGCGGGTATGATAGCAAGCTACGCGGTGATTGTCGTCGGGTTGTTCGTGATGTTCTATCCCGTGCTTTCCGGCATGCCGTGCAGCACGGATTACGTAAACAATTACCTCAAATGGTTCCCGCGGTGGTATTTTATGTAAAAACGGAGGGTTAAAAATGAGAATTGTAAAATCGGACGATATAACGATGGCTGTGCGTGATATGTGCATACGCGCAAACTGCCACATTAACGGCGATATAAAAACCGCGCTCGAAAAAAGCGCGGAAACGGAAAAATCGGAGGTCGCGAGAGGCGTGCTTAAAAACCTTCTCAAAAACGCGGAAATAGCGCATAAAAAGGAAGTGCCTATTTGTCAGGACACGGGTATGGCTGTGTTCTTTATCGAGATAGGCGGCGACGTACACGTCGAGGGCGCGGCGATAACGGACGCGGTAAACGAGGGCGTGAGACGCGGTTACACCGAGGGTTATCTGCGCAAATCCGTTGTCGCAGACCCGCTGCGGCGCGTCAACACGAACGACAATACGCCCGCCGTCATTTACTGCGATTTCGTTAAAGGCGACAAAATCAAGATAACGCTCGCGCCAAAGGGTTTCGGCAGCGAGAACAAGAGCGCGATTAAGATGTTAAATCCGTCCGACGGCGTTGATGGCGTCATTGACTTCGTGACGGAGACGGTAAGGAAAGCGGGCGCGAATCCGTGTCCGCCGATGGTCGTCGGCGTGGGTATAGGCGGTACGCTCGACAAGGCGGCGCAGCTTTCCAAAAAGGCGCTCACGCGCGACATAGATGTGCCGAACGGCGACGAGTACTACGCGGAACTTGAAAAACTGCTGCTTGAGCGCGTGAACAAACTCGGCATAGGTCCGCAGGGTATGGGCGGCACGACGACCGCGCTCGCGGTGAACATAGAAACATTCCCCACTCACATAGCGGGGCTGCCCGTTGCGGTAAACATAAGCTGCCACGCGACGCGCCACGCGACGGAGATTATTTAAGTGATATGGAAAATAAGGTATTGAGCGCGGAGGAACGGCGTAAAAAAGCCGAGCGCAGCATTATAAAAACGTACAGGAAAAATATATGGCGCAAGTTTATACGCGGCATAAACGAGTACAAAATGATAAACGAGGGCGACAGGATAGCCGTGTGCATTTCCGGCGGCAAGGACTCAATGCTTATGGCGAAGTGTATGCAGGAAATCCACCGTCACGGCGTTGTTGACTTCGGTCTCGAATACATCGTCATGGATCCCGGCTACAACAGCGAGAACCGCAGAAAAATCGAGGACAACGCCCGTCTTTTGGGCGTGCCGATACACATATTCGAGACGCGTATTTTCGACTCGGTCGTGAACGTGGACGACCACCCGTGCTACCTTTGCGCGCGTATGCGGCGCGGCTACCTCTACAAAGAGGCGCAAAAACTCGGCTGCAACAAAATCGCGCTCGGTCATCATTTCGACGACGTGATTGAGACGATACTCATGGGTATGCTCTACGGCGCGCAAATCCAGACGATGATGCCGAAGCTCCACAGCACTAACCACCCCGGTATGGAGCTTATACGCCCGATGTACATGGTAAGGGAAAAGGATATTAAGGCGTGGGCGCGGTACAACGAACTTGATTTTATACGGTGCGCGTGCCGTTTCACCGAGCGCGTCGCAACGGAGGAGATGGAGACGGGTTCAAAGCGGCAGGAGATGAAAAGGCTTATCGAGCAGTTCCGCCGCACAAGCCCGTACATCGAGAAAAATATTTTTAACAGCGTCAAAAACGTCAATCTCACAACGATTATCGGCTACCACGACAACGAACGTGAGTACAATTTTATGGACGACTACGACGAAAAGAAATAAGGAGCGTGCGGATATGGTTGATTGGCTTTCGAGAACCGAACTTCTGCTCGGCGCGGACGGCATGGAAAAACTCAAAAACGCGCACGTCGCGGTGTTCGGCGTGGGCGGAGTGGGCGGTTATGCGGTCGAGGCTCTCGTGCGCAGCGGCGTCGGCAAGATAGATATTTTCGACGGCGACACGGTTGCCGTCACGAATTTAAACCGTCAGATTATCGCAACGCGCGACACGGTAGGCAGATACAAGGTCGATGTGATGAAGGAGCGCGCGCTGTCGATAAACCCCGACATTAAAGTAAACGCGCACAAGTGCTATTACATGCCCGACAACGCGGATGATTACGATTTTTCGGCGTACTCGTACATTGTGGACGCGATCGACACCGTTACGGGCAAAATAGAGATCATAATGCGTGCGGCAGGCGCGGGCGTACCCGTGATAAGCTGCATGGGCGCGGGCAACAAGCTTATCGCCGCGATGTTTGAGGTCGCGGACATATACGAAACGTCGGTCTGTCCGCTTGCGAGGGTGATGCGGCGCGAACTTAAACAGCGCGGCATTAAAAAATTAAAGGTCGTTTACTCGAAGGAAGAGCCGATAAAGCCTTTGCCCTCCGATGAGCAGACCGGAAAACGCGCCGTTCCCGGGAGCGCGGCGTTCGTACCCGCCGTCGCCGGACTCATCGCGGCGGGCGAGGTCGTAAAGGATTTAATAAAAATATAACGGGGACACTAAAACTTTAGTGTCCCCGCGCGTTACTCCACACCGTCCACCATTTTTATCACATTTTCGCACAAAAGCTTTACACGCGAGCGGTAACGGTCTATTTCTTCCTTTATGGCGAGCATTTCGCTGCGGCGTTTCATATGTTCATCGTCAATTTGACGCGCAAGGTACGACGCGTCGAGTTTCGCCTTGCTGATTATCGCGTCAGCCTCGGTCTGTGCGTTCTTTCTCGCCTCTTCGGCCGACTTCTGCGCGAGGTCAAGCGAACGGCTCATCGCCGCCTCCATCTGCTTATACCTATCGACCGTCTCCGTCAGCAGTCCTATTTTATTTTTAAGCGTCTGATTTTCCTTGCACAAAAACTCGTAATCCTGAATTACCACGTCCAAAAAATCGTCAACCGCGTCGCAGTCGTAACCCTTGAACTTCTTGTCAAATTCCTTGTTCTGAATATCAATGGGTCTTAGCATAGCTTTCTCTCCTTGCGTCATATATATTTTAAGACTGTTATGTGCAGTCTGCCCTTCATGGTCGCACCGTCCGCGCTTTGAAACACAAATCTTCCTTTACCCCTGACGGATACGAGGTCGCCTTCTTTAAGCGACACGCTGCCGCCAACCGTTTCGAGATGGTTGACCTTTACCGCCCCGTCCTTTACAAGTCTTTCGCTCTGTGCGCGGGATATGCCGTACACCGCCGCGATTACCGCGTCGAGCCTCTCGGACGCGGCGACACATTGCTTTTTCTCGGTTTTCGGCTCGGGCGGAACAAAATCCGCAGCCGCTATTACGCGTCCTTTTACGCCCGCGTTCGCTATCTTGTTTATATTATTCAAAATATACTCCGTTATGCCGCTTTCGGCTATCACATACGCGCCGGTTTCATCGGTCAGTATATCGCCGATCTTGCTCCTGTCAATACCGAGCGACATCAGGACACCGAGGTAATCGCGGTGAGTGAGAGCGCGGAATTTCGGAACGTCGAAACGGATGACCGCTATCGGGAACGCGCCGCGGTTCTTTTCCTCCCACTCGGGAAATACGCCGAGCATTTTACGCTCCGCACCGTCGTATCCTCCGAACAGCATCGCGTTTTCCGACCGCGATATATGAAAATTCTTTTCAATAACAGCCGCGCCGCCGCCGTCAAGGAACGAGGAAAACACAGCAGTTCCCCGCCGCAGGCACATATCGAACAAATCATCGACGCGCGCCTGTATCAGCTTTTTGTCCATCATTTACCTCAATTACAGAAAACGGGCGGTAAATCGTTTCGGTTATACCGCCCGTTTGTTATTTACATACTCCAGTCAAAGGTGCTGCTCTTTGTGCGCTCGTTCAGGTTGTCGCCGGTGATGTCGATGTTTCTGGGAGCCGCGACAAATATATCTCTCGACGCGCGGCGAACGTTGCCGTTTAAGCCGTATGCCGTGCCGGAAATGAAGTCAACAACGCGTCTCGCGTCGTCGTTTCCAAGCTGACCGATGTTGAATATGACAAGTCTGCCGCTCTTGATCTCGTCCGCGATTGTCGTCGACTCGTCAAACTGCGACGGAGTCATTATTCTGACTCTCGAAGACGAGCCCGGATTGAGCGTTACGACCTTCGCCGCGCTCTTTCTCGCTATGCGCGGAGAGCGTCTCGGTTCATCGTCGTCCTCTTCGTCGATCTCGTTTTCCTCGTCGTAATACTCGTCGTCATAATAATCGTCGTCGGTCTCGATTCCTATAAAGTTCTTTATTGAATTTATAAAGCTCATTATACCGTATCCCTTTCTGCATTATTTGTGAGTATAATCTCTTTCGCCGAAAATGGCGCTGCCGACGCGTACGATATTGGCTCCGCATTCGATAGCCGTCTCGTAATCGCCGCTCATGCCCATCGACAAATACTTCATATTAACATTATCGTATTTTTTCGCTTGTATGTCAATAAAAAGTTGTCGCATGTTGTCAAAATGTAAAGTGTTTGTAACAGAATTATCGGTTTTGGGCGCGATTGTCATAAGTCCCATGACCTTGACGCGCTTTAGTGTCCCCGCGTGGAGCAGCAGTTCCTCTACCTCGTCCGCGCTCACGCCCGACTTTGTTTCCTCGCCCGAGATGTTCACCTGTATGAGTATGTCCATATTGACGTCGTGCTTTTCCGCCTGACGCTCTATCTCGTCCATGAGTTTTACCGAGTCGACCGAGTGTATGAGACACACCTTGTCTATCACGTACTTTACCTTATTCGTCTGCAGATGTCCGATGAGATGCCACTTTACGGGCAGAACGTCCGCGTACTTATCGCGCACCTCCTGCGGCTTGTTCTCGCCTATGTCGGTCACGCCGAGCCGTATCGCCTCGTTCATCATATCCGCGGGATGCGTCTTTGTAACCGCAACGAGCAGTATGTCGTCTCTTTTTCTGCCGCTCCTTTCCGCCGCAGCCGTTATGCGTCTCTCGACTTCTTCTAAGTTTTCCCTGATATTCATAATTTACTCCCTCTTTCCGCAGGTTTTACCGTTCACCGACAACGATTTTATCCATATCCGACAGCTTGTACTGACTGTCCTCGGACGAGCGCACTATCGCGTAGCCGCCGTCGGCGTATGTGTAAACGAGGTCAAAATAGCAGTCACGCTCGACATTGTTCTTTATGCCTATGACCTTCTGCTTGCCGTTTTCCTCGGTACGTATCGCCTGCACGGGTACCTTGTAGCCGGTGTAGCTTGCGAAAATCAAATCAACGTCCGCTATGCGGTATGAAAACGCGTTTTCAAGGTATTCGGGACACTGGACGACTATAAGCGTTCTGCCGCCCTGGTCGTCGCTTACGGAATTTATAATACCCGACCTTGTTTCACCTGCCATATTGTTAAAACGCAGTTTAACGCTGTCTCCGACCGCGCAGCCTTCCGTTTGGTCGGTGGGTACAGCCATCATCACATAGAACATATGGTTGTTTACCACCTTGCACACCGGGTCGCCGACGTCCACCCTCGACGATATTTTCTGCGTTTCGGCGTTTTCGGGCAGTGTGTCGAGATAATCCACGGTGTAATTCGCCATATCCGAAAGCCTTAAAAGATCCTCGAAACCGTCGGTGTAAAGCGTGAGTACGCCCGACATCTGCGACGTGATCTGCTCTTTTGAAACGCCTATGCCGCCGAGTATTTCATCGCGCTCGGCAAGCAGTTCCTCCCTTTCGCCGTCCGACGCGAGACGGTTACTTGCCCGCAGGCTGTTTATGTCGCGTTTAAAATCCGAAATTTTGAGAATATTGTTATCAGCCGACGCCTCTATTATATCGTTCTCACGGCGGTAAATATTGTTCTCGACGTCGGAGGAGTCAAGCTCCGTATCCGTGCCGACGCTGTCGGAAACATTCTTTAGCCTGTCGTCAATGGACGTAAGGTCGCGGAGTCGGTCGTCGGACACGTCGCCGAAAAACAGTTCGCCTATCACGCCGTCCTTCGCGACGCGGCTCCCCTCGCGCACGGAATGATAGAACGTTCCCGCGCTGCGCGAAATCATGAGCCATTCGTCAAGCACTATGTAACCCCTGCAGGAAACGGCTGTTTCATGCGTCGTATATTCGGTTTTCTGTGTGTTTACCGGCGTAAGCGCGTATTTTATGCCGTAGCCCGCTATCGCGGCAACGGCTATGCACAGTACCGCCGCAAAAAACTTCTTCATACTTTTTCCCCTTAATTTATACATCATGCGCGTTACGTGTATATTATACCTTTTTTTTCGAGTAAATACAAGAGTATGGGGATAATTTTTTGTAAGCAGCCGTATATTACTGCAATGTCATGGAAATAATATGAAACAGATAATACGATACGGGGAGTGTTCGCTATGAAGGAATTAACAAAGAAGGTCGTTATACTCAACAATTTTTCGTCGCCGTATATAAGTCAGGCGATCATCGTCCTGCGCGACTATAATCCGATGCTGGAGGGAAAGGTTATCGCCGACGCGGAAAAAATTGTCGCGAAATATATAGAACGCGCGAAAAAAGACGGACAGCCCCCATCGTCTGTCCGCCGCAAAAATAAGCTTGTCGGATTTTTATTCGCTTTTTTGTGCGCCGCCGCGTTCGGAACGGCGATTTATTTCCGCGTTATCATTTAAACCGCGAATCTATGGTCTCGATGTACTTTTTATACGCCGGAGCAGAGCCGGACGACTCGGAATACTCGAAGTCGTAATAGACCGCGAGATTGTTGCGCAAAACGCATTTTCTGTGGTACACCGTTCCGTTTACTTCAGCCGTGACAGTGTATGAATTTTCACTGTCGTTGCTCTTCATCTCCGTGGGGCTTGTCGCGCCTATCTGCCGCAGATAGTCCTTCGCAAGCTCGGTAAGGGAATTTTCCATAACGTCCTGTGCTATAACCATCTTCGCGCCGCCCAAGGGGTCGGTAAGGTTCATTTTAACGTTTCCCGATGCGCTGCCCGAATGGAACGCCGCGGGGTACGGACATCTCACATTTCCGACCGTTATTTCCGCGTACTCGCCTTCCGAAACGACCGCCTCCGTCGGCGAGGGCGTTGCCGTCGTCTCCGGCACAGCCGTGCCTGTACGCGCCGCATTGTCACTTCCACTCTTTCCCGCAAAGAAGAAATATCCTACCAATACGCTCGCGAGCGTGATGAGCAAAAGTACGAATATGTATATCACGGCGCGTCTGCCCCTGCTTTTACGCCGCTTTTCACGCACCGTCCGCTGCCTTTCCTCTTTTTCGGCAAGGCGTTTTTTTCTGTTCAGACGCTCCTCCTGAAGTTCCCTTATCTCTCTATGACGCGCAGCCTGACCGTTCTCCTGCACCTTGCGAACCGACTGTCCGCAGCGGTCGCAGAAACGCATACCGTCTTTAAGCTGTCTGCCGCAATTTTTGCAATACTGCATCTATATATCCTCCGAATGTTTTTTCCTATATCTATTACAGTATACAACATATTGTGGTTAAATGCAAGAGTTTTACCGTATTTTGTTACATATTGATTACGGATTGTTACCGATTTGCACCTTAATTGTTAAATTTTTGTTACAAAGACGCGTACATACTGTACATGTCGGCGTACAGTCCGCCCTTTTCTATAAGCTCCTTGTGCGTGCCGCGTTCCTCTATTCCGTTTTCGGTCAGCACAAGTATCGTCTTTGCGTTGCGTATCGTGGTAAGGCGGTGCGCTATTGTAAGCACCGTTCTGCCCTTCGCAAGTTCTTCAAGCGACTCCTGCACAAGCTTTTCGTTCTCGTTGTCGAGCGCGGACGTAGCCTCGTCGAGCAGAAGTATCGGCGGGTTTTTCAAAAATACACGCGCTATGCTTATTCGCTGTTTCTGACCGCCCGACAGCTTTACTCCCCTCTCGCCGACGTATGTATCGTAGCCGTGCGGCAGCGCCGCTATAAACTCATGCGCTCCCGCTCTCTTTGCCGCCGCCTCGACGTCCTCGTAGCTTGCGCCGGGCAAGCCGTAGGAAATATTCTCGTACACCGTACCCGAGAACAAATACACGTCCTGCTGCACAACGCCTATCGCGTTTCTTAATGAGTGGAGCGTAACGTCGCGCACATCGTAACCGTCTATTAATATTCTGCCTCTCGTCACGTCGTAAAAGCGCGGTATGAGGTTACATAGCGTCGTCTTGCCGCCGCCCGACGGCCCGACGAGTGCCACGCTGTCACCCTTTTTAATGTCGAGATTTATGTTGTGCAGCACGTTCCCCTCCGAGTCGCCGTAACGGAACGACACGTTGTCGAACACGATATTGCCCTGCACATTTTTAAGTTCGACCGCGTCGTCCTTTTCCTTTATATCCTCCGGCGCGTCCATTATTTCGAGGAAACGCTCAATACCCGTCATACCTCTCTGGAACTGCTCTGTAAACTGTATGATAGTCCGAAGCGACGCGAGCAGCGTGCTGACGTACAGAAGGTACGCCGTGAGGTCGGCGGGTTCAATTATACTTTTCATTATAAATATCGCGCCCGTCACAAGCACCGTGAGGTACATAAGTCCCTCGAACGCGCGGTTCGACGTCTGAAATCCAGCCATGTAAAAGTAACCCGTCTTTTTCGTGTCGAGAAATGTCTCGTTGCCCTTTTCAAACTTTTCAGCCTCAATGTCCTCGTTTGCGAACGACTTTACGACGCGCATACCCAAAAGCGTGTCCTCGACCTGCGAGTTTATCTCGCCTATCTGGTACCGCTGCGCCTTGAACGCGCGGCGCATACGCGTATTAAAGAACTTTACGAATACGAATATCAACGGCAGCGCGGCGAACATTATGAGCGTCAGCGTCACGTTCACGCCGCACAAAATTATAAACGACACGATTATTTTAAGTCCCGCTATGAAAAATTCCTCGGGGCAATGGTGCGCGAACTCGGTGATGTCGAAAAGGTCGCTCGTGATACGAGCCATGATTTGTCCGACCTTATGCTCCGCATAGTACGCGTGCGACAGCTTTTCGAGGTGCGCGAACAGGTCGCGGCGCATATCCGTCTCGATCTTCGCGCCCATTATGTGACCGGTATCGGCCATGTAGAAATTCGCCGCGGAGTCTATTACGCGAAGTGCCAAGTAGAAAACGCCTATCCTTACCACAAATCCTATCGTGAGCGACGCGGGATCGCTTATGCCCAGACTCGTAATCTCGCGCACGAGCATCGGGAAAATAAGCTCGCACACGGTCGTGAGCGACGCGCACAAGAGATCCATAACCAAAATCCACTTATATTTTTTAAAATACGGCACAAACCGTCCTATGAGATAGCTTAACCTCATCCTAACCACCTCCGCAAACTTCCGATATATTTTACTCCACCTCGGATATAATGTCAAGACCCGCGCACAAAAAAACAACGGCTCAAAGCCGTTGCGCTGTGTTTTTATTTCTATATAAGTCTCGCGTATTCCTCTTTCATGTAACCCTTAAGTTCTTCAAGCGGCAGGTGAAATTCGACAAACCCCCGCGCGTAATAGCTCAAATCGTACGGCTGGTAGAATATCACGAGACTGCCGTCCTCTATGTAAAAATCGGTTTGGTTGCTGTCCTTTATCTCTGGCTTTTCCCACAGGTCGGCGTACTCGTCCTTGTTTTCCTCGACCTGCTCGGTTATGAGACGGTTCAACGTGTTCACATATCCGCTGTCCGCGAAAAGGTCGGCAAGCTTAATCTCCTTCGACGCGGAAACGTCTATATTTCGCGGCAGCCACGCCGTCTCACCGTGCGCACCGCCCATGTACACGTACCGTTCTTCTACAAGGCTCAGAAAGTCGTTTTTGTTGTACTTTACGTCCCACGAGGTCTGAAACACGCACTTGTTCCCCATTTTCAACTCGTCTGCGATTTCTGCCGCAGCAGTGTCGAACGCTACAAGCTCGCTGTCTATGCTTTCCTCGACGTCCTCGTTAAACTCATCCTCAAACTCCGTGTCCGCAAGCCCCGACAGCTCTATTATCTCCGCCTTCACGCTCGAATAGTCCGTCTCGTACTCCTTCGTGACAATATCCGTCCCAATGCCGCCCCCGACGGCGCAGGAGGAAAGGCACATCACGCTCAAAGCCGCCGCGATAACCCTCTTTATCATCCGCCCTCCACCAATCCTTTCATTACAGAATTATGCAAATCAGCCCGTTTGAGCCGTCGTTAATAATTCTCTGCAGCGTCTCGCGCAGTTTCATTCTCGCGCTGTCCGGCATACGCGACAGCTTGTTGTGCAGACCCTCGTTCACAAGCTCGTAAAGCGACTTGCCGAATATGTTCGACTGCCATATCTTCGCGGGGTCGGTTTCAAATTCGGAAAGAAGGTAATGCACAAGTTCCTCCGACTGCTTTTCCGTGCCGACTATCGGACTTACCTCCGTCTCGATGTCCGCCCTCATCATATGAATACTCGGTGCGCTCGCCTTAAGACGCACACCGTACCTGCCGCCCTGCTTAACGATTTTCGGCTCGTCGAGCGTCATTTCGTCGGTTGACGGCGACACGATACCGTAGCCCTTTTCCACAACGTCGTTAAGCGCCGACGCGACCTTGTCGTACTCCGACTTCATATCGGCAAGTTCCTTCATCAGCGACATAAGCTTTTTCTCGTTGTCGATATTAAAGCCCGACATTTCACCGAGCACCTTAAAATAAAGCGGCTGCGGCAGCTCCATCGACAGCTTAACCATACCGTCTCCCAGATCCATACCGTCTATGTACGCCCTCTGCACGTACTCGTTCGCGTCGAGACCGTCCGAGAGCGAGCGCACGTCGCGTATACGGTTCACGTTCTCCATATTGTTCATAACCGCGTCGTAAAGGTTCTTTTTGAGCCAATGCTCGCCGTCGAGACCCTCTATCCAGTCGGGTATGCTTATGTCGATTTCCTTAAGCGGGAACTCGAACAGCACCGTTTCTATTATGTCGTGTATGTCGGCGGGCTGCAGCTCCTCGCAGTTTACGGCAAGCACCGGCACGCCGTATTTTGCGGTAAGCTCGTCTTTGAGACGCTGCGTGTCCTTCGCAAGCGGGTTCACACTGTTGAGCATCACGATAAACGGCTTGTTTATCGCTTTAAGCTCGTTTATGACGCGTTCCTCCGCCTCGACGTAATCCTCGCGGTCGATTTCGGTTATCGAGCCGTCGGTCGTCACGACAAGACCTATCGTGCTGTGCTCGGTTATAACCTTGCGCGTACCGATTTCGGCAGCGTCGCCGAACGGTATCGGCTCGTCGAACCACGGCGTGGTAACCATGCGCGGCTCGTCGTCCTCGATGTAACCGAGCGAGCTGTCAACTATATACCCCACGCAGTCGATCATTCTCACCTTTAAATGCGCGTTGTCGCCGAGCGCGATTTCAACAGCCTCGTTCGGTATGAATTTCGGCTCGGTCGTCATTATTGTTCTTCCCGACGCGGACTGCGGCAGCTCATCTCTCGCTCTCTCCGCCTGGTACGTGTTTTCAATGTTCGGGATTACAAGCATATCCATGAACTTCTTTATAAATGTGGATTTTCCTGTTCTTACCGGTCCTACCACGCCTATGTATACATCGCCCTGACTTCTCTCGGCAATGTCGTTGTAAATGTTATAGTCCTCCACTTTGATTTTCCTCCTTTTGTCCAAATATACTCTATATATATGCACATCGGGAGTGATTATGCTTTGATACGTGAAAAACAAGTAGGGCGGTATTGTTGGCGGGCGGCCGATGACCGCCCCTACGTAAGCGGGACATCGTGGTGAACAAGCGTCTGCAGCACACAATCAAAAAATTTTAAATTGCTATTGACATTTTGTGTAAAATGTGCTATAATATACATGTAGTTTGCAGATGATTTTATCTGTTTAAACTCCAGTATCTCTATACAGATTTGGGTTATTCATAGAATAGATATGTTGTTGTTAGTATTTCTGTGCATACTTGAATTTGTATGGTACAGAAATTTTTTATTTTTAAAGGAGAGATTTGGCTATGACGGAAATTAAGCTGATCGCAAAATCATTTAAGAAAATGGAGGCTCCCACAAACTCATCGAAAGGACATACAAAGTATGTCTGCTATGTTAAGGCAAACTCATTCCCGCCGGGAATTGAAAACTGGTTTGCCACAAATCCACGCGAGCAGAAAATGTCAACGAACGTTGCCCGCAAGATTATTGAAAGTTTAAGGGATAATTCTGATTTTCACGAGTTAAACAGAGGTATTCTTATTTCAGCTCACGACGTAAAATATGACACGTCCACAAAAGAATTACGAATTATTTTTGAAGACCCCGGAATTCACGGCAATATTGACGGCGGGCATACTTTAAGGGCAATCTTGGATGAGACCGCTAAACATACGATTAATGACGATCGGTATGTATTTGTGGAAATATTCACGGGTATAACATCTCCAGTGGAGTTGGCGGCTGCAAGAAATACATCTGTTCAGGTCGATTTAAAATCAATAGCGGAACTTGAAAAAAGCTTTGATGAAATAAAGTCGGCTCTTGCAGGTTTGCCGTTCGCAAATCGCGTACAGTATAGAATGAATGAGCATTACAACGAACCCGATATCAATCCTATTGATATCCGCGAAATTATCGCAATACTGGCCATGTTCAGTCAAGCGATGTACCCCTATAAAAATCCAAGCGGAACATTAAATGAACTTCAGCCCATTCAATGTTATTCCGGCAAGGAAGCAACCTTGAGAAAATATCTCTGCCTGGACAGCAAAAACAAAGCGCAGCAAAAGATTAATCGGGATACGATGATACAATATATGAGACCGATCATAAAAAGTATTTTTGACCTATGGGAAAAGGTTGAATTGGAATTCGCCGATGTGGCGAACAAAGCCAACAAACGGTATAGATCTCGGAAATATTCCCGATATAACGAAGGAAAAATAGTAGGAAAAAGCTTATTTGGTGAGAAAGATATGAAATATATTATTCCTAAGGGATTAATGTATCCGTTGATAGGATCATTTCGCGCGTTAGTTGAGGTGGATAGTACCACAAATCTATACCGCTGGAAAAAAAATCCTATGGATGTATGGAAAGCTATAGGATCTAAGTTAGTCTTTATTATTTTGGAAGAAAAAACGGAAAATCCGGAGATTTTAGCGAAAAATACTAATTTGTGGAGCAATCTCTTTAAGGAAGTATACATATATGCGTATATGACTTGATTAACCTTTGAGTTATAATAAATTGCAAGTTGAACAGCAATACAGATAATTTAAAGCAAATACACTCGCAGAAATTTATTATTGACTCATCAGCGGCGGAAAATTCCGCCGCTGTTTTTTTATAACGGAACTGCAGGTCTTATGCGGATCCCGATTATTGACGGTATCGGAAATGGGCGACCAAGGGTCGCCCCTACGCAAAAAACATGCGCCGTAGGGGCGAACCGTGTTCGCCCCCCCGCGCAAAAGAACTCCCGAGGTATCAACCTTCGGGAGCATCCTTTTTATCATCGGCATTTATGTACATTTCCTCGGTCTGCTTTTGAACCTCTTTGAGTTCCTCAATAACATCCGTAATCTTGTTAAACAGCGCCTTGTACATTTCCTCGTAATCGTTCATATCCTACACCTCCCCTGCTCGGCGCAAATAAAAAATGCGCAGCCTGTATTTCAAAGCCGCGCAATAAAACGAGGCTTTAAATGCTGCGAAACATTTCAATTTAAGTTAATATTTTTTTTCATTTATATCAACTGTGGTATTGAACAAAGCCTGCGTTTTTAGCAGTCTAAACCACAATTATTGTATAAATGAGAAAAAAATATTAAAAAAACACAATACAAAAAATATTAAATTGAAATGTTTCGCAAGGTTAGTATATCATTTTTTCATGGAAATGTAAATAGAATTTTTTAAAAAAATGGAAATTTTTGGAAATTTTTATGATTTGCGGGCGCACGTCGTTAGCCTCCCTTGTCAAAGGGAGGGGGACCGCCGCAGGCGGTGGAGGGATTCTTTATGAAAATCCAAAAGGAATCCCCCAGTCAGCTCCGCTGACAGCCCCCTTTGACAAGGGGGCCTCATGCGATATTCGCACCTACCTTGTAAGCACGCCCTCAACCGGTTCTTTCAGCCGTTTTGTGAAAAACTTCACGACCACGCCGGTGAACAGCGCGGAAATGACCGTTCCCTCGCGTGCGCCGACAATCTTGAAATCAAAAAATATGAGCGACAATATAATCGAACTCACGACGCAGAAAACGTCGAACGCGATTTTCACGTTTCCGAATTCCTTATGCGCCGTGTCGGCGACCGCCTTTACAAACGCCTCGCCCGAGTTCATTATCACGTTCGCGATTACCGCGAGCGCGATACCCAAGCCCAGTATCACAACGCCGATTATTACCATGGCGAGTCTTACCGCGTAAACATCGGCGGGAATATGCGACACGCACCACAGCCCGAAGTCGGTAAACCATCCGAACAGGAACGACAGCGGCACCTGCAAAAGCTGTATCGGCTGAAATTTCCTTCCGAGTATCGCGATTTGTCCGACGATAAGCACGCAGTTCCATATTATGAGCCACGTTCCCATCGTGAAAAACGTGAATTTGTAGCTCATCACGTTCGCGACCGACGATATCGGCGACACGCCGAGTTCGCCGCGCTTTGTGAACGCCACGCCGAGCGCCGACAGAAACAATCCTATTATAAACAGCGCGTAACGCTTTGCCGTCTCCTTTTTTGTCACCGCGCACACCTCCCAACCGCGTACAATTTTATCACAGCGGCGCAGATTAGTCAACAAAATAATATTTGCGTGGACAACCGCGCCGCGTTATGGTAGAATAAAAATATACGGAGGGGATAATCATGGAAAAATATCTTGAAAAAATAAACCGCGTAATCGCAAACGGACGGTACAAGGACACGTGGGAGTCGCTTTCGCAGTACCGCCCGCCGAAGTGGTACGAGGACGCGAAATTCGGCATATTCATTCACTGGGGCGTGTACTCAGTGCCGGCGTTCGGAAGCGAATGGTACTCGCGCAACATGTACATACGGGGGAGCAAGGAGTACGAGCATCATATAAAAACGTACGGCGCGCACAGGGATTTCGGCTACAAGGATTTTATACCGATGTTCAAGGCGGAAAAATTCGACCCGTCGGAGTGGGTCGGTTTGTTCAAAAACGCGGGCGCACAGTACGTCGTGCCTGTGGCGGAGCATCACGACGGTTTCCAGATGTACGAGAGCGAATTGTCCGACTGGAACGCGGCGAAAATGGGGCCGTGCCGCGACGTTCTCGGCGAGCTTACGAGCGAATGTGAAAAGGCCGGGCTTGTAAACGGCGCGTCGAGCCACCGCGTGGAACATTGGTTTTTTATGGGTCACGGCAAGGAATTTGAGTCGGACATAAAAGAGCCGTTAAAGCGCGGCGACTTCTACTGGCCCGCGATGCAGGAAGCCGACCACCACGACCTGTTCTCCTCTCCTGCCCCGACCGAGGAATTTTTAAACGACTGGCTATGCCGCTGCTGTGAGATAGTGGACAAGTACCGCCCGAAAATCGTGTATTTCGACTGGTGGATCCAGCACAGCGCGGTCAAGCCGTACCTCAAAAAATTTGCCGCGTATTACTACAACCGCGCCGACGAGTGGGGTACGGGCGCGGTGATAACGTACAAACACGACGCGTTTATGTTCGGCGCGGCGGTTCCCGACGTGGAGCGCGGTCAGTTCGCGGACGCGAAACCTTACGTTTGGCAGACCGACACGGCTGTCGCGAAAAATTCGTGGTGCTACACCGAGGGGAATAATTACAAGAGTGCGGCGCAGATCGTGCGCGACCTCGTTGACATAGTGAGTAAAAACGGGCGTATGCTCCTGAACATCGGCCCTCGCGCCGACGGCACAATTCCCGACGAGGATAAGAATATTTTGCTTGAAATAGGAAAGTGGCTGAAGGTAAACGGCGAGGCGATTTACGGTTCGCGCCTGTGGCGCAAAAGCGCTGAAGGCCCTACCTTAATAGAGGAAGGTCAGTTCGCAGACAGCGAGGCGAAGGCGTACACGTCCGAGGATATTCGATTTACCGTAAACGGCAGCTATCTTTACGCGGTATGCCTTAATATGCGGGGTAAAAACAGCATTTGCATAAAGTCGCTCGCCGAGGCTGACGCGTCGAGAAAACCGAATTTTCACGGTATCGTAAAATCGGTCGAGGTTCTCGGCTGCGACACGCCGCCCGAATGGACGCGTAACGAAAACGGGCTGACGGTTACGACTAAAACAATCGACACCGACATGCCCGTGACATTTAAGATTTTGCTGGATTGAAAATTGTAGGGGCGGCGATTCGCCGCCCGCAAGACCCCCTCTTCGAGGGGGTCGAAATCTTTGATTTCGGGGGGTGTAATTTTTGTCGTTCAATAACACCCTCCTAAACTTGCAGGCAAGTTTAGACCCCCTCAAAGAGTGGGTCATACCGCGAAGTACCCTCAAAGAGAGGGTCTTTATTTTTTTGTCACTCACTCAATTTATACAGCATAGCTACAGTTTCGGCGCGGGTCATATTACTTAGCGGCAAAATCGAGCCGTCCTCATAACCGTTCACAACGCCGAGCGTGTACAGTTTCTTTACTCCTTCCGCAGCCCAGTCGGGTATATCCGCGCTGTCGGTAAAGCTTACGTTATCGAGGTACGGCGTGTCGTCGGGCAGTACTCTGCCGAGAATTGTCATAGCCTCGGCGCGTATTATATTGTCATACGGCGCAAACTCCGTGCCGCCGTCGCCCGTTTTACCGAGGATATAGCCTTCGGCGTACGCGGCTTTTACGGCGCTTTGCGCCCAAAGCGGTATATCCGCGCTGTCCGTAAAGTCAAGGCTGTCGTCCGCGTAACTGTCAAGGTCGAGACCCATATACCGCACTATCATTGCCGCAAACTCTGTGCGCGTGATGTTGTTGTCGGGCTTAAATACCGTTACGCCGTCCTCTTCCATACCGTTTATAATTCCCGTTTCAGCCATTTCGTCTATAATCGCTCTCGCCCAGTGCGTTTCCGTGTCGGCAAACGCGCTCACGTTATCCGAAATATGCACGGGGATTTTCTTTTCCGTACCGCCGACGCTCACGATTATATTACCCTCCGCGTCGTTCGTGTCCGCGAGCGTGAATATTCCGTCGTCGGTTATCGTGCCTATATCGCCCTCGACCTCCCACGTGTAGAGGTTGTTGTTCGAGTGGAGTTCGATACCGTTCACGTATGACGCGGCAGACAACGCAAGCTGCATTTCGTCCGACGGCAAAGCGTTGATTTCATCTATTTCATGCCAGTCCGCCTCGTTGTATATCTTTATCTCCTCCGGCGTTTCGTAAGTGGTGTACACAACGCTCGCAACATCGCCGTCCTCGCCGCTCATCACAATATTGACAATGCCGCTGCCGCTAAAAATTATATAACCGTCGTCGTCAATATAGCTGCCGGTGTCGGTTTCGGCACGGAAATCTATATTGTACGGCTCGGACATCTTGTAATTGCCCGTGTCGTACATACTCTCTATCTCAATCTTACTGCTCATGCCCGAAAGATAATTCGTATTTCCCGCGTCACGCAGGTTTACTATCCAGGGGATATTCGTGTTTTCACGGTTATCCTTTAAAAACAGGTAATTCGCGACGCTCCTGAGATAGCCGTCGGACGGTGAGTTTACGACCTTGCTCGCGTCCTCGCCGGGGAAAAGCGCCGATATGACGGTCGAGCCGCCGCCGTCAAGATTTATCGCGTCAACGCAGCCGAGTTCTTTCATGCGTGCGGCGAGCGTTGTAAGCTGCGCACCGTAGCTGTGACCGGGCTGTCTGCCGTCGAGCGTGTAGAATATTATGTTGCCGTTTTCTTTTATTCCGACGGCTGTGCGCGGCGCGGCTCCCGCCTCAAATCCACTCTGCACCTCGCCGTCCTTGATAAGTCTGCCGCCGACCGAGCTTATGGCGTTCGCAGCCTCCTGCCACAGTCCGTTGTCGCCGAGCGACTCGTTCGATATTATAAGTTCCTCTCCGACATGGCAGCGGCTGAGGAAATCGTAACAATCCGCATCGCCGCTTGTGTCCATCACGAGCGCCATCTTACCGTCGGGAATTTCAATCGCGCCGTTATAGATAAAAACATCGTCAACCGTTACGACCATACTCTCGTCCACGCGCAACGCGCCCGACGTCGGCGTGCATATAACGAATATGCACTCGGACGATGTTCTCGACGAGCCGCCGAATTTGTCCGTGAGCAGGTAAATCGGGTCAAAACCGGGCTGACACCACTTGTTTATATACTGTATCTCAACCTTTTCGCCGTCCATACGCGACACGGACGTAGCTATGTCGAGCCAGCCGATAAAGCCCGTGCCGTCGGCGCGGAAGCCGACCGCGTCCTGACCGCCCAGCTCCTTTGAAACGATCTCGCCGTCTATTATCGTGTAGCCCATCGGTATGCCGGTTTTAAACGAAAAATAATCGCCGTTTATACCCGCGAGCGGACGCAGACCGTTATCCTCCATGTACTGCTCCGCCTGCTTTATCGTGCGCGTTCCCCATATGGTGTAGCCGTTTACCACAACGGGTACGGCTTCACTGTTCGGCGTGTATTCAACGAAATATTCATTCTGCTCGCCGACACTGTCCGAATAAAATCGGGTATTGTAAAAATATGTATCGGCTCCCATGTACGTTGTCCAGCCGCCGCTTGGCGTACCGAGCACCTCCGCGCCCGCCGTAAGCTGAGCCGCGGCGGCAACAGCCGATATTATTGATATTGCAGTCTTTTTCAATGTTTTCCCTCCTTGATACACAGCATTTACAGTATAACATACTTTCCGCGTTATGTAAACTAAAATGTGCGGAAATTTTATGAAAATGTGATGCTATGTAAGGCTCCCCTAATAGGGGAGCTGTCGCCGAAGGCGACTGAGGGGTTTAATTGTGATAACAAAACCCTTCCGTCATTGCTGCGCAATGCCACCTCCCCTAGTAGGGGAGGCTCACGGGCGGCTAATAGCCGCCCCTACACCCGTAATTTTGAAATTGTCGTAGGGGCGGTCATCGGCCGCCCGTTTCCTAATTGTGTTCATGGCGGGCGACCGCAAGGGTCGCCCCTACCTTCTCATCATAGCCGCGACGCACAAAATAAACCCTACTGTGCCGATGCCGCACGCGAGCAGCAAAAGCGGTAGCAGCACGCCCTCGGGCTTATCGGGCGATGCGTCCTGCACTGCGTCTCCCGTGTCGGGCGACGGCACGTATGACATAAGCGTTTCCCTGTCGGGCGGGTCTTGTCCCATACCGAGACGCAGCAGCGTATACGTATTATCCTCGCGTTCGAGCAGCACAGCGTAGCTTTTTTCGGCTGTGTGCGTATTGCCCTCGGTGTAAACGTCGCTGAAATTTACCAAAAAAACACCGCCGCCGAGATGCTCCGTGCCGTCTATGCCGGTTATCTCGGTCGCAAAATACGTGCTGTAGCCGCCGGTGTAAAGGTAATATCCGTTGTTAAAGCAGAACCCGCGCTCCGTGAGGTCGCCTATCGGCGGCTTTTCGGGCGTTATGCCGAGTACGTTCTCCATCAAAAAATCCATATACTCGCCGCTTACGAGCGAAATTTTGTTGTAGCCGAGCGTACTGCTCTCGCCCTCCTTCGGGTCAATATCGGTAAGCACGCGGAAATTTTCGTGCGTGTACAGCGCGCAGCGAAAAATTTTATCGTAATCGTAATTCTTTATGTCAAACTCCGCAATGTCGGCGCATGACGCGACGGTCGCTCTAACGGCTGTCATGTCACGCGGCTCGGCGTTATCCGCGTACACCGCAGGTGCGGCAAGCGCGAGGTAAAGCGCGGCGATAATTATTTTTTTCATCACATTTCCTCCGTCGGTTTTATATTATATATTTCCCGAAAAACACAAAGGATTGTCTGTAAAATAATCGCTTATGAAACTATTTTTACAATAAGATAAAATTTTTGTAAAAATTATTAACGTTTGCCGGAAAGTGTGATAGAATATAACGCGAATTTAAGGAGATGAATGACAATGAATAAGGATTTACGGGAAATACTCATAACCGAGGATAAAATCCGCGAGACCGTCGGCGCGCTCGCGAAACGCATAAACGCCGATTACGCGGGCAAGCAGCTCATACTTATGATTATTTTGAAGGGCAGCGCGGTGTTTTCGACCGACCTTATGCGTATGCTCGACATGGATATTATGATTGATTTTATGCAGGTGTCAAGCTACGGCGCGGGGTCGGTGTCGGGCGAGCTTGTCATAAAAAAGGACTGCGAAAACGACGTAAACGGCAAGAATGTGCTGATTGTCGAGGACATAATCGACAGCGGCAACACGCTTGCCTCGCTGCGCTCGCTTTTGGAGGAAAGAGGCGCGAACGTTGAAATCTGCGCGTTTTTGTCAAAGCCCGACAGGCGCGAAACGGAGGTAAGCGCGAAGTACATAGGTATGGAAATACCCGACGAGTTCGTCGTCGGCTACGGTCTCGACTACGCCGAGATGTACCGGAACCTCCCGTATGTGGGAATTTTAAAGAGGGAGGTTTATGAAAAGTAAGTCATGGCAGGATTTGAAACTATACTTTTAAGCATCGCAAAGCTTG
Source organism: uncultured Clostridia bacterium (assembly GCA_947631235.1). GTDB lineage: Bacteria > Bacillota > Clostridia > UBA1381 > UBA1381 > Hominilimicola. Next base: position 92,023 of record CANRKO010000007.1, read on the forward strand.
CAGTCGCGATGCTTATCGGTTTTATATGCGTTTAAACAAAATACATAACGAAGGAGCAGAACGACGGCATGTCGCGGATAGTCGTGCGCGTGACGCTGCCGCTGCTCATAATATCGTCGCTCACGAGCATGGACTTCGACTACAAAACGCTCATAACGTCGGCGAAGGTACTCATTGCCGCGCTTTGTACCGAAACGCTTTTGTACGCGGTCGGCACGGGCATGATGAAGGCGAGCCGTCTCGAAAAGCCGAAGGCGGTAATGCTGCGCTGCATGATGTGTTTCGGAAACGTCGTGTTTATGGCGTTCCCGCTGATACAGGCTCTCTACGGCACAGAAGGGCTTTTGTACGCCGCTGTGTACGAGATTGCGAACGACGGTTTTTTGTGGACGCTCGGCGTGTACGGCATACGCTCCGCCGACGCGGACGGCAAACAGAAAATAAGCGCGAACCTCAAACGTCTCGCAAACCCCGGTACAATCGCGTTTGTGATTGCGTTTATAATGATGGCGTTCCGGATAAAAATCCCCGGCATCGTCGGCGAGGTCGTAAGCGGCATAGGCTCAACGACGACGTACCTCTCGATGTTCTTTATCGGCGGCACGCTCGCGATGGTGGATTTCCGCCGCATATACAGGCGCGTGTGGCTATACGTGCTTGTCGCGGTAAAGATGATACTGATACCGATAGGACTTATATTCATATTAAAACAGCTGCGCTTTGACGACATACCCGCCGCCGTTGTGGCGCTGCAGGCGGCGATGCCCACCTCGACGGTACTCGCCGTACTCGCGAATGAAAATAAGGGCGACGTGATATACTGCGCCGAGGGAGTGTTTGTAAGCCACCTTTTGGGGCTTTTGACGCTGCCGCTCGTGTACCGCCTTATAGCCTTGATTCAGGGAATGTAATTATATCAAAAAAATTGTTGACGTCACATTAAAAGTAGTATATAATAGTTAGCGTGTATGCCATGCGGTCATATGCGAATTCAATCGGCATTACATGGAAACAGGAGGAATTTATATGAAAAAATTTTTATGCGCGCTTATTGCGACCTCAATGCTTGTGGCACAATGCGCGGCATACGCCGAAACGGACACGGCAGTAAATGACATTTCGGCGGATAATGATATAGAACTTACATCCACCCCCGTGGATGAATTTACGGGACTTACGAAAGAGCAAATATCGGCTGTCGAGAACGTTGTTATTTCCGCCGTTGAAGAAAGAAAGACTGATTTGGATTTGGCAGAACTGGAAATATCCATCACTGCCGAAAATTCCACCACTATGGTGCAGAATGTCATAAATATATGCAAAAATCTGCTTGCCGATACACCGGAATATTTCTATGTCACCGGAGCGAATGAAGATATAGGGTATACCTTCACGCATAGTGATGAAAAGAGTATTTTGACGGGTATTCAAAATATATTGGTCTACGAGGATAATATAGAGGAACGCGCGTGGCTGATCGACAACGAAGTAGAAAGAATAAAGAAGCTGATGGCGGCGGACGGGATCGCGTCGGAAGGTGAAGGCGAACAGCATGAATTTGACGTTGCGCTCTGGCTGCACGATTATCTTGTAAATTCAATCAAATACGATGAACGCACATATTCCGATGACGCAAACGAGAGAAACAAAGTAAAGCGCACGATTGATGCGGCGCTTATAGACCGTTTGACCGTCTGCGAGGGTTACGCCAAAGCATACAAGTATCTTTTGGAGTCCTTTGGTATGGAGTGTGTAAACGTATATGATAACTCCGAGGAGCATGAATGGTCGGCTGTTAAAATAGGAGATAAGTGGTATTATGTTGACGTTACACAGGACGACGTTGATGAAAACCGTAATCTCGGCTACGTTTCACACGAATTTTTCCTTGTAAACAAAGCTGAAATTTTAGCGGGAGGAACTCATTCCGAAAATGCGTTCATAACCGAAAGAGACGACGTTGTAATCGGAGACGAATTCGCGGGTAAGGAATGGCATGACATAAAGACGGCGGTTGCGTTTAACGGGGATAACAGATACTACGGCGGCTGGGGAAATCAAACGAGCGTTATTTTCAAATGCGGCGCAAATCTTGAGGACGCGGAAGTGTTCAAAGAGATAGAGGACGGAAAATGGTACGTGGATAAAGACAAAATCTTTTATGCCAACGCTTACTACGGCGGCATAGGCATATTTAACAACGAGCTTTACTTCAACACGCCCGACAGCATCAACAAAATCTCGTTAAACTCCGAAAACGAAACGTACGAGACAGAAACCGTGTACACGTATACGCCCGAGGAAAACGAAAACGTAAATTGTCTGTTCGGCATATTTACGGACGGGTCGGTTCTGAGGTTTGAGTCGGCGGATTTTGTTCTCCACACAGATCCCGAAACCGGTACGCCGTCGTACGTGTCGTTTGAAAATTTTAAGGATGGTTTTACTTCACTGGCAAAGCATACCGTTACTTTCGTCGATCCCGACCTTCCCGACGGCGCGAATGTTGTTGCGACGGCGCAGGCTGACAGCGGATTTGGCGTGAATATACCCGAATACAACAAGTACGGATATGTTGTGACCGGTTGGAACAGAGACGCGAAATCAGCCTTGAAATGGGATTTTGAGAATGACGTTGTAACGGATGATATAACTCTTTACGCCGAAACGAAAAAGACGAACTGGCAAATGCAGCCGATGCTCAGAGCGTCCGAAGATTGTCTTATAGGAACGCTTAAAACGTCTTTATCCGACTTTGACGATACATACCGCGATGCACCCGCGTATATGCTGGCGGTGTATGACAATAATGTGCTTGTCGCGCTGAGAAAGAGCGATAGCGGCGAGTTTACACTTACGGCTGATGATAACATTCCTTATACGGAAACAACAGCGGTTCAGGTGTACGCATGGAGCAGCGAGTACGAGCCGTATCTGGACAGCGCAGCGGTAACAGTGCAAAAACGTCCGTCCGGCGAAGGTGAAGAAACCGAAGGCGACGGCGAGGAAACCGGTGACGGCAATGAAGGCGAAGGCGATACCGGAAACGAAGGCGGCACAGGCGGCAGCGAGACCGGCGGTGAAAACACCGACTCAGGTGAAACAAACGAATAATCAAAAACAAAAAAACAGGCGTTTTACGGTGGCGTGAGATAAAACAGTAATTTTATTGTCATAAACGGAGCAGTTTCTGCTCCGTTTTATACTTTAATCATCATAAATGACATTTAACTCCATGCCTATTTTCTTGTACCATTCAACCGCATCGGTCAGCAATTCTATCAATATATCTTTTTGTTTTTTTAAATCTTTGGGCAGGCAATTTATGCCTTCAATATAAATAGTCGCGGGAATTTCAATATCCCATGTAATACAATCCCAAATAGCGTCCATATTCCTTCCGCAATATTCAGGAAAACGAAGACCGTCTTTTAATTCTTGATATAATGAATACAAGGTTTTTACATTTCTTAAATTTACCGTATAATTCGTCATAGTTCCCTCCTATTTTATTTCGTAAAATGTTTCATAGTGATCGTAAGTCACAAACAATAATCCATCGTTTGAATACAGTATTCTGTGAGTATTCCTATAGCCGCCCGTATAGTTTATATCAGCTTCATACCACACTCGCCCCGCAGCTTCCGGCAGATTTTTATTTCTGTTCTTATAAATATCACCTCCGATAGTGACGTTTAAAATTACATCTCTTAAATTCCCCTTATATCGTTTCCATCCTTTCAGTCTGGCTTCCGATTTTGTTATGTAATTTTCAGGCAAGCTGCTATATTGGGCAAGATAATAATCCGCACCGTTTAAACCGTCTATTGTGGCGGTACCCGCCTTTATACATAATAACACAATCAGTGTACAATTGCAATTGGGATGTACTTCTCCCGGCATAGGATACGGCGGATTATTTTTGTGGAATATTCGTCCGCTCATTTCGGCGCAATACGCACATGTGAACGGTCCGAAATTAGTCTGCCATCTCGTCCATTGATAGCTTTCCGACACAACAGGTGAAAACCCGTCTATACCCAACATTTTTAAGGTTATAATTGTCATTTTAAGCGTTGAGTCTAATTCCATATCAAATTCCTTTCTTTAGTAATATTACAAACAACTATCTTTTTTAGATATTATGCCATAAAATCAATGATCTGTCAAGAATAAAATATCTTATAAGGACACACAATATTTTTTGCAATCTTTTAGCTTTTAGCAAGCATAACACAGTGGTACACGTTATACTGTAAAGGGTGAATGAAATAAATCAACCACATTTACCTAATACAGTATATGGCTGCGGCTCATTTGCGGTAATTTGAACGGTAGTTATATACAACGAAAGGTGGTGCGAATTAAAAGTTCATAAATATCCATATATATGACTACAAATTACCACAAAGAGAGGAGAAATGCAAATGAAAATTGAGTATTTAAGAAGCGGTGATTACTATATCCCCGCGCTGACCGTACCCGACGAGCATTACAGTATCGGCAAATACGGTATGCTTCGCCGAGAATATCTGCGGAAACATCATCAAGGACTATACACCGTTATGCTGCTGAACGGCACGTTGTTAAAGCATCTCGCTGAAATTGATAAAACCTGTCACGAGATGTTGGACAGGCTTATCCCTCAAATGGCGGAGCGTGAGGGTGTGACCGAAGCATTAAAAGCTGCCGACCAAATTGAATGGGTACGGCGAATGAACTCAATAAAATCAAGAGTTGAGGAAATTTTATACCACGATTATGTTTACGGGGAGGAATACGAAAATGAAGAAATTTAGAGTTTTAGTAATTACAGTGATTTTATCGATGTCTGCGATAACGGCAGCCGCCGCAGAAATACCGATTGAGTCAGCGCTTTACGGAACGCCCGATGAAGTTTACACAATGATGGAGTCGCTCATCGGCGGCGTATTGGACGAGGTTCAGAACGGCTTGGGTTATCAACCCGCTTGGGCAAAAGCGCACAGGATTGTCTATGACGCGGTATTGGCGCACCAGACGAACGGACATGGTTATGCGGAGCTTGCGGGAATTGCACGGAACGCGATTTACAGATACCGCGATATGTACCTTCGCCCCGATTACTATGCGCAGCTTAACGAAAAATTAGCGGTCTTGCTTGCGGATTTAATTGCAGACGTTAGGAACGGAAAAGATTACTACATAGCTTACGAAGAAGCTCAAACGCTTATATATAAATCCGCAAATCCAAGCTATGATCCCGCCGTTGACAGAGTTGGAGATTTCTGTTATTGGAATATTCCCGCCGTTGACGGCGCAGAGTTCGCAGTAGCAAGAAGGCTGTTGCTTGAAGCGAAAAGCGGAAACTGAAAGATTAAAAATGTAATTTAATTCTGTTTTGGGATTGAGTTAAAGGAGCGCGGTCGTTACGGCTGCGCCCCTTTTGTATCATACAAGTTTATGACATGTTTTTTCTTTTTAACCGCCAATTCATAAAACTTCGCCGCACCGCCGTAAGAACGACTTATGTACGTGATAACATAATCGGAATTATCAATAAGCCACCTATTGCGCCGGTCTATTGCAAATTTAGGCGGAACATTCTCCAAGCCGTCGGGATATATTGTGTCCGAATAATCTTTTCCGTCCGCCCCTGTCGGCATATATGCGAGGACAACAGCATAATTTATATGCGGATATTTTACTTTAAGTTTTTTAAGTGTATTTCGCACCATACTATCAAAGCCGCCTTGATTTCCGACATAAAAAGAGTCAACAGATTTATTTTCAATCAAATCGGTTATTGTCCGTTCCAGCTTATCCGATATTTCGCTCGGAGTATCGCGGTGTCCGAAAAAACAGCAGGTATTTTTATTCATAAAACGTTCTTTCCCCATACATAATAAATCTATAATTGCACTATTGTAATTGCTATATCATTACTAAATTGTACATTACAAATCTGTGCTTGTCAATATATAATTACAACAATGATTACAAGATTAGAATGGTGGTGTGAATATATGGGAAAATTTGTTATACAAAAAGATACCGAGAAAATCTCATCAATCAACAGAACAATCCGTATGAAACCGGAGCATTTTGAAAAGATTATGGAAATAAGCGAAAAGAACGATATATCTTTTAACAAAGTCGTTAATCAATGTATCGAGTACGCTTTAGAAAATCTTGAGGAATAAAAATCAAGCGTTCAATTTTTATGTTGAACGCTTGATTTTCTATTTACCGTTTTCTTTCTTTTTTGCCCTGCTTTTATACACATTATACCTGTTCTTGCATTGCGGACTGCAAAATATTGCTTTCGGGCGGCTTGCCTTGAACACCTTTGAGCAATGCCTGCAAATTTTCAGCGGATTGTCACCGTTTGTAAGCATAAAGCTGAACATCATTTGTATCGCAAGCGAGAGCGAATGAAAGTCCCATACTATTGTCGGTGTGCCGCGCAATTCTATATGATACGTCGGCGCTATGCCGTCGAAGCACAACATAGCCTCTTGATAAATCGGTTTTGTTTCCTTGTCCAAATCCTTATCATAATACAACACCGTTGTAAAGAACATAAATGCCCAATCCTTGAACTGTCTGAGAAGCCAATCATAACGCTCGGCATATTCGTACTGGAACGCCATATTTAACGCCATCGGTCTGTCAGCCATTGTCATTGCAACAGCCATCATATCTTTATTTCCGGTTATCGTCCAGTTATAGCCGCCGTTTGGCGTTCGTATAACGGGCGGCTGCTTAAACGGAAAGAATACTTTAAGATAATCGTCCGTTGTCATTGTTTCTTCTTTTATAAATTTATTTTTCATAAGATATACGCTGTTAAAATCCATAAACCTCGGCGTTGTGGGCAGTGCGGTGATAAATCCGAGCAATCCGTAATTATGAACAAAGTCAAAAACCGTTTGCCGTTTTGCATCGTCCGTCACATTTGCGTTCATGCACGTCCAGCCGACATTCAGCGCGTCTACTACCATCTGTTCCGCATTTTCAAGCGGGTTAAACAGCTTGACCTCTGCCGACGGTGAGGGCATAATATATAATTCTCCGTTATCGTCCTCGGCAAAAATATATTCACTGAATTTCACCCATTCGGAGCTTGAATGTTCAAAAATATTATTCATAACAAAACACCTCATTTTGTAATCTGTTATATATATTTATATATTACCACTATTATTCGTCATTGTCAATCTCTTTTCGATAATTTTCTGTAAATCTTCTCTCCCACGACGTCATACTGTGCTGTTTATCCGATGTCAGATACTCATATACCTTTTTCCGTATCTTTTTCAGTATTGTGGCTTTAACCTTACGGATATTTCTCTCTGTTTGACCTCTTATGCAAGCGATTTGGGCGGTTGTATAACCTTTCATTGTGTAGTATAGAATTTCCTTGTGTTCGTCCGATAATTCCGAGAGGATTTCATACATATACGGTTCGGTCGCAAGCTCCTGTATTTCAAGCGGACAGTCATATATCGCTTCGGTAAAGTCGCCGTCCCTGACCTGCCGCCATATTGACTTGCCGAGCGTTTTCGGAAAGTAAGCTCCGCTTTTATCGGCGTTATAGTCAAGAGGCACGTTATCGCCTCGGCAGACTTCATGATACCGCTCCTTTCGCTCACGATTTTGGTCACGCTTGTCCCATAATTCAACGACCTTTTCAAAATCCTCTTTTGTTCGTGCGGCTTCCTCCAGACGTTCTAACGCCGCCGCTTTTATATCGCGTACCAATTGTTTTTTCTGCGGCACATCGGTAACGTCGTCTTCGATTTTCTCAACCTCTGATATAGCGGCGTTTTCTTCCGCTATCGCCAGTTCAAGCTCCGCCTGTTCCCTCTTGTCAATATTGTTTTCAAACACCGCCGTCTCACCTCCGAAAAATATTTTTATTTTCTAAAAAAGTTTCAAAAACAGTTCCGTTTTACCCATTGTTTTTCTCCTATTTGTGGAGGGAGTAATATATTATACAGGTAAATATATTACACATCTCATTATACACTATCGACATACTTATGTCAAGAGAGAGGAGAGATATATTTTGAAAGACACCAATTATTATTTTATGACAAGACGTATCGGCTCGACATTGTACAGAGTAAAGATATATCTTGCCGAAAAGGGAACGGAAACAATGAGCGACAAAATTTTTCGGGTAATTTCAAATCATCCGTTGGCAAACGACAAAAGATGTGGTATAATGGATTTACCGCAAATGAGCCGTTCAGCCTGAAAGGAGTCATTATGATGAATAACAGGCAGACGGAAGAAAGGATAACAGCTTTATATGAGCGTCTGTCAAGAGACGACGGCGTTTTGGAAGAAAGCAACAGTATCACAAACCAGAAGGCATTACTCGAAAAGTACGCAAGCGAAAACGGTTTTTCCAATATCGCCCACTATACCGACGACGGATATTCCGGCGGTAATTTTGAAAGACCGAGCTGGAAGCGGCTAATTTCCGATATTGAGGACGGTAAGGTCGGAACGGTTATCGCTAAGGATATGAGCCGAATAGGACGTGAATATTTGCAGACGGGTTTTTATACGGAAATTCTGTTCAGACAAAACAATGTGCGTTTTATCGCAATATCCAACGGCGTTGACAGTAATATCGCGGGAAGCAGTGAATTTGCGCCGTTTCTGAATATTATGAACGAGTGGTATATTCGGGATTGCAGCCGCAAAACAATGCTTTCATATCAAGCAAGAAGCGATGCCGGACAACCGATAACCTGCAATGTTCCTTACGGATACAAGAAAGATCCCGAAGACAAGCATCACTGGATTGTTGATGAAGAAGCGGCGGCGATTGTGCGCAGAATGTTTAATATGACTGTCGAAGGTAAAAGTCCGGGACAAATAGCGAGAATATTTCTAAAAGAAAAAATTGAGCGTCCGTCAGTTTACTCTGCACGCACAAGGAAAGGCGAAGAGTACATATCCGGTGAAAGTGAACCGTATGCTTGGCAGACAAGCACAATTATACGGATTTTATCAAAACCGGAATATATCGGTCATACGGTAAACTTTAGAACGCGCAAAAAACATTACAAGGATAAACATCCTTCCCCGATTCCATATGAAGATTGGGTAATTATCGAAAATACACACGAGCCTATTATAGACAAAGAAACCTTTGATCTTGTTCAGAAGCTGCGTGAAACAACGCGGCGTGCTCCGCACGACAACGGCGAAGCAAACCCTCTGACGGGACTTGTCTATTGTGCCGACTGCGGAGCGAAAATGTATAATCACCGAGCGAGGACGGGACACTGGAAGGGCGAGCGCAAGGTAGATCCCGAAACGGGACTGTTCCCGCACGACCATTACGACTGCTCGACTTACTATCTAACAAAATGTAAGGGAAACGTCAAATGCTCCGGACATTATATAAACACTATTGCGCTCCGTGAGTTGATTTTGGAAACAATAAAACTAACGAGCCAATACGCGATAGCGAACAAAGACGAGTTTATACAAAAAGTCCGCGAGGCTTCAGAGATAAAACAGTCGGAGGATTTAAAGGCTTACGATAAGCAATTAAAGCGTGACAAGAAACGCTGCTCGGAACTGGACGGAATAATCAAAAAACTTTATGAGTCCTATGCAACAGGAAAAATCCCCGAAAAGCGCTTTGATATATTATCCGCCGAGTATGAAAAGGAACAGGCAGAACTTGAAAAGACCATAGTCGAAGCGCAGATACAGATTGATAGGTTTAAAGCGGACACATACAACGCTGACGCATTCTTGGAGCTTGCGGAGCGATACACGAAATTCGAGATGCTGACAACGCCGATGATAAATGAATTTATTGATAAAATCGTTGTTCATGCACCCGACAAATCAACAGGCGAGCGAATACAGGACGTTGATATTTATCTTAAATTTGTCGGCAAACTTGATATTCCAATTCCCGAACCCACTCCCGAAGAATTAGCGGAACAGGAAAAAGTGCGGCTACAAAGGCAGAAACAGCGCGAAGCTAATCAACGGTTCAGAGAGAAACAAAAACGCCTTGAGCTTGAGGCGATACAACAAGCAACTTAAAGAGCGGAGCGGCTTATGAGTAATTGTAAGCCGCTTTATTTACATCATATGGTAGAATAATCGTATTAGGAGTGAAGATTATGGATGATTTCAAATGGATACGTTCAGATATGGATTTATTTTATATAGATAAAGATAGTAAGAATACTATTACTATATCTAATAGTGGTCAGCTAGATAGAGATTTCTATTTGTATGCAAAGAACTTTTTTTATGCAGCTGAATATGTAATTCATTATTTATTAGAAGATGCTGCTGAACAGCAAGATATAGCCAAATTAGATTTATGGTATTTTGCAATAATTTATTTGTATAGACAGAGCCTTGAATTGCTGTTAAAAGCAATTATTTTTCAATATACAACCGACAATATAGAAAGAAAGTCTATTGTTGGCAAAATAAGGCATGATTTAAAACAAGCTCTTGATAAAATATTTGAATTAAAACCGTCTATAGTATGTGATAACCATAATATACAGTGGCTTATAAAATATTTGTCTGATATTTCACGCATTGACAGAGAATCAGATATGTTTAGATATCCTTTTGGAAATAATCTAAAAAGCTTATTTGAGAATCAGACGCATATTTCCTTATTTGCTACTCACGATAATATGAATAAAGCCTATAATATTATCAAAGCAATTTACAATTCTGGAGATTATTCAAATCAAATATATAAAGCGCACTCTCCTCAATTGATAATTGAGGGAGGTCCATATTATCAACAAAGTGTAGTGGGCTATAGTTATGCACATCATTCTTTTTATCCGTATTATTCATCATATGAACAAGTAGGAAATTTTTTAAAAGATATTATTATCACACATAATAAGCCAAATCTATTTATGCCTATGTGTTATTCATATAGAAATGCAATTGAACTTGGATTGAAACGGATAATTGTTGAAGATAGTCATATAGAGCGCACAAAAGCATTAAAGATAATGCAGAAAAAAAAGCATAGTATCCTTGGACTTTGGAATAGCATTTCTGAAGAAATTAAAGAATATTCAAATGCTCCAGATGATGATACGACTATAGATGATGCACAGAAGTACATACAAGTTTTTCATAATTTTGATGTGCACTCAGATTTGTTTAGATATCCGTGTGATAAATATCTGAATACTTATTTTATTGATAATACAAAGGTTGATATTAACAATATATCAAACTGCTTTGAAGAATTATGTAATTTTTTAGATGCTGTTGATAGTATGTTCATTGAGATTAAAGATTACGAGTCAGAAATGATTTCATATTATTCGGATTATTATTAATGGTCTTAAAATTTAAGATAAGTGGCTAAAGTAACTGTTTATAGCAATAAATATAAAAACAGTTACTTTTTTGTTAGGAGGATTTTATTATGACAGCGAATGAGAAAAAGCTAATACAGGCAAGGCACAGGCTCGAAGAAGTCGAAGCGCGAGATAGAGTTAAGGAGCGTAAAGCTCGGACAAGGCGGCTAATTCAAGAGGGCGCTGTCTTGGAAAAGGTTTTACCGAGTATCACAGTGATTGAGATTGACAATTTAGAGAATTACTTACGAAGTAATTTACGGCAGTAATGTCAATGGGGCGTTCCGAGCAATCGGAACGCTCTTATTTTTATCCCCGAAGGGCGCACTTACTCACCACTTGCCGTAGGCAAGCGGTGGTACTGCTCGCCGTTGGCGGCAGTCATGCGCTCCTGCGGAGGGCGGCAGATAATCAGAAACGTGATTATCTGCTATGGCGGCAACCTTGCTTTTCACAAGAATTGAAACAACAGACTTGTTTCAATTTGGTATAAGGAGTTTCCTTATACTTGCCGCCTTTGCGAAAAACTGTGGAGCAGTCTTTCGCAAGATGGACGCTTGTTTACGCAACAATCGCCCATTTTCTTTTTTCATAAAAAGAAACAAAAACGTGGGGTGTCATCTTGCTACCCCATTCGGAAGGGACGGTGAAGAATATGGCAATTTATCATTTTGAAGCTAAGGTTATCACGCGCGGAACAGGGCGCTCCGTTGTCGCCGCGTCCGCGTATGCGTCGTGCAGTCAGATCTACAACGATTATGACGGTGTTCAACACGACTATACCCGTAAGCAGGGCTGCGTTTACAGCGAAATATTTTTGCCGACGAACGCTCCGACGGAATGGCAAGACCGTGCCGAATTATGGAACGCAGTCGAAGCCGCCGAAAAATCCAAAGACAGCAGACTGGCGCGTGAGCTGATTGTCGCGTTGCCTATTGAAGTCGGTCTTGACGGATGGAAATCTATATTGAAGAACTTTGTTCAAGAGCAATGCGTTGATAAAGGAATGTGCGCCGACGTAAGTATTCATAATACCGACGGACATAATCCTCACGCTCATATTCTCTTGACCGTTCGCCCGCTTGATGAAAAAGGCAAGTGGCAGGCTAAGACGCAGAAAGAATATCTTTGCAAGCGCGGTGATGAAGAACGCGGATTTACCGCAACCGAATTTAAGACGGCGCAAGCCGACGGCTGGGAGAAGCAGTATCAATATTTTGTCGGTAAGAAGAAAGTTTATATGACACCTTCTGAAGCTGAACGGAGTGGGTATGAGCGAGCGTCTAAAAATCCGAAAAGCACGCGTTTTGGCAGACAAAACCCGATATGTGCCGAGTGGAACAGTGAGGAACAGATTTTGAGTTTCCGTAAAGCGTGGGAGGAAGCGGTCAACAAATCTTTGGAGCAGAAAAATATTGACGCCCGCATTGACTGCCGCAGTTTCGCGGACAGAGGTATAGACGAACAACCGACAATCCACGAGGGTGTGACCGCACGTATTATTGAACAGCGTGGCGGTGTTTCCGACCGCTGCGAATTAAATAGGCAAATCCGAAAGGATAATGTATTACTGCGACAGTTAAAATCGTTAGTCAAGTCGCTTACGGAAGCGGCAAAAGAGGTTGTTTCCGTAATAGCCGAAAATTTAGAAAAGTGCCGTGAAAAGTCAATTTTCTCACTATATGAACTCAAACATAACGAAAAATTGTCAGCCGATATTCAGCACAGCAACACAGTAACAGACTTATTACTGTCGAGGTTCAATAGTGTCAAGAAACAAATTTCACAGAAAAGCTCTAAGGCAAAAAAGCTGCGAGCGGAAAAAGACGGTCTGAACGTCGTAAATGTATTCAAGCGCAAACAATTATCCGAACAGATTGAAACCCTGCAAGAGGAAGTCGATGAATTGAAAACGGAAAAAGCGGTACTTCTTTCAGATATGAAATGTGAAACCGAGGAAGATGTGTCAAACATCAAGAAACAGTGCGAACAAAACGACGTATATCTTAAAAATATATCTGCGCGCAATGCACAGCTCGCCGAGCAAATTAAGACGGATATATTTGATTTCAAAGCGACTATTGCCGATATTTCGCCCGAAGATATACCTGTCATTCAAGAGGAACGAAGCAATTTCCGTGATACGATGAAATCGCTATGGACGAAAATCCAACAGCAGTACGGCTATCGCAGTAATTACGATTTACTGAAAGCCGCTAAAGATGAAATTGATATGGGATTGGGCGAATATCAGCCACATATCAGGAAATCCATCCGCAAGGATTTGGAGCAAAAACGCCGCCAAGCCGACGAACAGCAACGTCACCGCAAGCGGCGTGATGAGTGGGAACGGTAGGAAATATTTATTACCCTAAAGAAAAAGCAACAGCGATCAACCCCAATATAGGTTTTACTGCAGCCGGTGGTGATTTGCTTCCTGAGGAAAAGAGAATTTAATTGAACAGCCTTTTCAAATTAAAGAAAGGCACAGTCTGGTGACTGTGCCTTTCGATATATGAATGTGACTTATTTAGCTTTAATGTAGCTTAATATGTATCTTTTAAAGCAATCAGATACGGATAACCGTCATTTATATTTGCATCAACAGCCCAATCTGAGGTTGAAAATCCCGGCAGATTCGACAATGATTTCATCTGTTCGGCTGTCCTCTGCAATACGGATGTTATTGTCGGAATGGTATGTTTATACTCATTACTATAATTATTATACAGTGTTGATTGCGTAGCATAACAATATTTTATAGTTGGGTTCTCCTCCGGCACATTATCATATATCTTAAGGCATTCATTGCTACCAACTATTCCGCCGACACGATCAGAGCTGGACACATCCCCGATATTATAACAATAGCTTACTGTTGCGTCAGCGTAGTTATGTCCAACTACGCCGCCAACCACATCAGAGCCGGATACATCCCCGATATTATAACAATAACTTACTGTTCCGCCGGAGGTGTTTCCAACCACGCCGCCGGTGGCAAAACCGGAATTACTTACAGAGCCTGTGTTATAACAGTAGCTTATCGCTCCAGAAAGGACATTACATCCGACCACGCCGCCGTTATCGCTACCGGAACCATTTACAAAACCTGTGTTAAAACAATAGCTTACTGTTCCACCACAGTTATATCCAACTACGCCGCCTGCATAGGCATAAAGTTTGGAACGACCATTTACAGAACCTGTGTTATAGCAATGGCTCACTGTTCCGTAATCGTTATATCCAACTACACCGCCATTAATATTGTCACTGCTAATATAGCTCTCGGATACACCAACATTTTTTAAGGTTGCATAACTGCCTATATATCCAAACAGACCGCAATAATGTTGATATGTTACTAGATAAAGACCAAATACTTCATGGTTATTTCCGTTAAAGGTTCCGTTAAAAGGAAAATCATCATCATTTCCAATAGGAACCCAAGAATTTGTAGGCGCGTTTGTGTCGGACCAATTTTGCCAATCGCTTGTATTGTTAAGGTAAATATCCTCGGCAAGCTCAACCGTATAGCCTTTGAATGTTATATCTGTTGGAAAGTTCGTTCCATCTGTTATAGTGCCGTTTACCACATTCGAAATCCATACAAGCTCGGAGCCACTCGTTATTGTGTAAGTTTTTGTTGATGCGTCGTACTCGGGTTCAGTTGCTGTTCCGTCCCAAACAGCAATAGCCGGAGCGAAAGCAAAGCTTTCATATTCTTCTTCCGTAATATATTTAATTTCTCCGCTGTTAAAGGTCAGATATTTTTCTCCGCCGACCGGATCAATCGTATATAAATCGCCCGTGAGCGTCATTTTGCCGACCACATTGGAGTTCAGCGGTGATAACGTGATATTTTTGCAAAGCACGGCGTTTCCTTTAGATGAAGTCAGGTTAATATTCTGATTTAATTTTACATTAACGTTGCTCCCGCCGAGAATCAATGCGAAGCTCCTTGCGTTTGCACTAACACGGTTCAGCGTTACATCCTCCGAAGAAATCTCCATCGGAATATTTGTACAATCTACAAATTTAATGCCGTTTATCACCGTAGTTTTAGCATCGGATTTAACGCTGATACCTTTATATTCCTTATCCTTTCCCTGCAGCTCAAATGATTCAATTTCTCCTACATTGAAAGCTGTATTTGTTATTTCACTGTCCGGGACGGAGGAAATATCCAGCACAATGTTATTTGCGCCCGACGAAGCAGCCGCCGTTGCAACATCTACATTAGAAGCCTCTGCCTTTATTGAAGGCGCACTTTCAAAGGCGTTGTCACCGAGATATGTAATATCCTCAGGCAATGTGAATTCCATCAACGATGTGCATCCGTTAAACGCATTATTACCTATCTTTGTAACGCCCGGACTGATTACATATTGTAATGATGAGCATCCTTCAAAGGTCGAGTCCGGTATCTCTGTTATAAAATCACCAAGTCTTACAGCGACAATATCCGTGTTGTCTTTGAATAAACCGGGCGCGATACCCTTAACCTTGACGGAGCGGGATGTTCCGTCTCCGTTATCAACGGAAATGTAAGACGGGATAATAACAATACCGTCGGGATTTTCCTCGTCAGGGAAATAATTTTCAATTATACCGGTGTCCGGGTCAAGTTGAAGCCCCTCGGTCTTTGCAATACGGCTGTTTACATATTCGTTTACAAAATACGGAATTTCAAACGGTATAATGCTTGTTTCATAGTCGTTAAATGTTCCGTCAAACGAATAATCAAGGTATTCGCTTGTCTCATCGTCAAGTACATTATAGGTATACACGAAATATGCCTTATTTGCCACATCGTATCCTACAACCGCAAACACATGTACCGTTCCTGCCATTACCATACGGTAATCTCCGTGAGTCTGTCCCGTACTGGAGAACGATTCCGTTGTAGAAGAAACGTGCGAAGTGTAATATGTAACGGTTGAGCTATATTCGTCGCTCTTTGTATCGGTAGTTGCCAAAGCCTGCGAGCTGCTGTTACTGCCGCCCTCAGCATATGAGGAACCATATCCGTATTGTTTGCTTATAATTTTTGAAACGGCATTAGATACAGAACTGCTCTGACTTGTTGAATTACTCTGACTGTATCCCATAGATGAATTCCATGTCTTTGAATTTGTCGTCGTATTTGACTTTTGCTTGGCTATATCCGCAGAAATGGAAGCTGCGTCTGTTCCGGTATTTGTGTGTTTTATATTATTCCCATAACCGGCTCCGGCGCCTATTTCAAATCCTGTTTTTCCACCAACCTCAGCAATGCCTTCCAAAGCCACCTTGCCGGACACCTCTGAAGAATATTTGGCATCAACCGACAATTCAAAATTTTGACCTGTTTCTACTGTTGAACTATCGGAATGAGAGTTATTTCCTGACAATTTGTACGAGCCGCTGAGTGTATCCGTAGAACCGTTTGAACCGCCGTTGCTGTTAGTGAGATTATAGGAGCCGCTTTCGCTTTTTGCAAGAGTTTCTGCTTCTTCACGCGTCTGTCCGGTTTGATCAAGATAACTCTCACTTACCTCTGTAGAGCTGCTCCAATTATTTGAAAGTGTCCACGAGGAGGAATTTGTTGTAGCATTAGAAATGGTTTGCGCTATCGTCTTTGCTTGTGTATCGCTAATTGTGTCACTATCGGTTTTGGAAACAGTAGTAATTATACCGTTTGCACATTGCAGCCTAAGTGTTGTAAATAAAGGCACATTTGTAATTTCACCTATTTCGTATGTAAATAGTATTAATCCGCTTTCCGAATCCTCGCAAATAATCGGGTCTGCAAGCTGTTTTACCGCTTCCGCCTTATTTCTGTTACTTGCCCAGTTTGCATAAAGCGTCATATTGCCGGATGTGCCTACGGGAATAGAATCCCATATCTTTCCGTCTTTGTCAGACCAACCGACAAATGTATATTTATCAAGCGCGGGCTTCGGCAGTACGCTACCGGTTCCGGTTGTATAGCTTATAGGTGACTGCGGAATCATATCACTGGCGAACTGTACGGTAAAGTTTACTATTTCCCAATGAGCATAAAGTGTCTTATTCCCGTTTGTACCCGGTGTAATTTCCGTTACTCTTTCACCGCCGCTTTGAGATGTGTACCAGCCGAGAAAGTTGTATCCGTCTACTATTAAATCCTGCAGCACCAAACCATCTTGCGCAAAGTAATAAGAAGGATTTGGGTTTTCAATGCTGATTGACTGCAAGTAATTATCGTTGTTTGCAATATAATAATTTATCGAATATTGGTCCTTTAATTTTATTTCCTGCGCCTCGCAATTCGGAAGTTGATTTTCGTTCCACCACATTACTTTTGCATAAGCCGCGTTTTCATCAGCATTGACTTTTATGTTGCCGGTGTTAGGTGAGTACATCTTAAGCGAATTTAATTTCCCGTTGCCGGTATAAAAGGCGACATAGATTTTGCCGTCGTTAAATTGATTTGCCGTAAGAGTAGCACTGTTTCCACCAATTTGGACAACAACGCTATTGCCCGCATTTTCCGTTAATCCTATATCTGTTTTTGTAGAATCCATGGGCGCTGCGGACGTAGTTTCGACTATTACCTGTGCTTCATCGGCAGTATATTCTTCCGCCAATACAGAAGTGCCTACAGCCAAATATACCATTGCCAAAATAAGCATAACAGATAAAAACTTCTTTTTCTTCATTAGTATCCTTCCTCTCAAAGTTTTTTACAATGATTAATTTGCAACATAATACCGATTATGTGGTATTAACATGCATCAAGGTGGATTTCTTGAAAATAAAAGTGATACGCCAATAGACCAATGAGCGACATAGGTATAACATTGGTCTGATAATTATGTGCTTTTTGTACTTTTTTGTATTTTTGTGCTTTTTTCTCTGAAAATCATTGACCATCTCTAATGATTATGATATAATTTATATGTATTTTTTGAAATATAACAGCGCATCTACCACATAATCGGTATTATGTGGTAAAGCAATGCAACAATCTCATTCGTTCAATCTGACGACGATGTACTTCGCCT
>CANRKO010000008.1 GCA_947631235.1 uncultured Clostridia bacterium
CGGCTGTGCCTGTTGGGTTAATCATAGGTACGGCAATCGAATGGGGCATTTGTGCATTGCTCCGATATGGGATTGGCAGCGAATTTGCCGCTATGCCTGTATTTTCCCTCAGTCCTGTTGGGCTAATCAGCGGGGCGATGGTTGGAATTGTAACTGTCCTGCTGGCGGCGCAGTCACCTGCGAAACGGGCATCTAAGGTTTCTCCGATGGCAGCGGTTTCTGGAAATACGGATACGGCACTTTCTGTACGCCATGCAAAAAAAATGAAGGTCAGGAAGGTTGAAAGGACATTGGGTATTCACCATGCAACCGCATCTAAGAAAAATTGGTTTTTATTGACAGCCAGCTTTTCACTCAGCATTATACTGTTTCTTTGCGTTTCAGTAGGGTTGGATTTTGCGCATGAGCTGCTTCCCACAATGCGTTCATGGCAGCCGGATATTACCCTCACCGGCTATGCAAATGAGCGTGTATTGGATCAGAGTCTGGGTGATGCTATTAGCGGAATCACAGGTGTAGGGCATATTTGGGGCAGTTCCTACATGGAGAATGTTTCAGTTAATTCTTCGCGGCAGGACATTGACCATGTAAATATAACGTCATATAGTCAGTATCTGCTTGACTGTGCAGAGGACAGCCTTGTGCAGGGAGATTTGTCAGAAATCTATGGGGACAGTGACAAGGTTATGACTGTTTTGAATAAAGATAATCCGATAAAAGTTGGAGACACGATTCAGATAGCGGGACAGGAGGTTGAAGTTGCATGTGGCATATCCAGCGGGCTGTATCCCAGCGAATATAGCGTGATTTGTTCACAGGAAACCTTTGCCCGGCTGACAGGGGAACAGAATTACAGTATGATTGGAATACAATTAAGCAGCAAGGCTACGGATGAAACAGTAAAGCAAATCAATAGTCTTACGGAAGGCGATGTTATTTTTGCGGATGAGCGCCAGAGCAATCAGGAAAATGCCAATACTTATCTGGCTGTAAAATTTCTGCTGTATAGTTTTATGGCAATCATTGCCATGATTACACTGTTTAACATTATCAACAGCATTTCCATGAGTGTAACTGCCCGAATAAAGCAGTATGGAGCTATGAGGGCGGTTGGTATGGGAGGGGAACAGCTTACCCGGATGATTGGTGCGGAAGCCCTTACTTACGCTATCTCTGGGCTTATAGTTGGCAGTGGTATAGGAATTGCTCTAAGCCGCTTTTTGTATGTGAAATTAGTTACACGGTTTTTCGGAAGCCAGTGGAGTTTGCCGATCGTTTTAATTGCTATTATTTTTGTATTCGATATTGCTTCTGCTGCGTTAGCGGCATATGCTCCGTCGAGGCGAATTAAAAATATGGCGGTAGTAGAGGTGATTGCAAATGAATAATGAATGGATAAGATGTCCTATATGTGGAAATAAAACCCGTGACAAAATCCGTACAGATACGATTATTAAAAACTTTCCCCTGTTTTGCCCTAAATGCAAAAAGGAAAGTTTGATAAGCGTAAACAATCTTCAAGTAAAGGTTGTAGCACAAGCGGAAAAGTAAATATTACCACCTGACAGAAAATATATAGCCTGACGCAAGACGCAGAGCATATAAACAAGTTGATAACAAAGTTATCGGCTCTGTGTCATTCACGGGAATATCCTGCATATAAAAGCGTCAAGCTATATAAGGTTGAGGTGAACTATATGCAAAATCAAAAGAGCGAATGGGTATTATGCCCAATATGCCATAACAAGACACGAATAAAATTACGGAAGGATACGGAATTGAAAAATTTTCCGCTTTTCTGTCCGAAATGTAAAAATGAAACTTTAGTAAATGCGAAACAATTTAATATTGAGGTTATCAGAGAGCCGGACGCAAAGACGCAGGAGCCATAATAAACTGTAAGACGCAGGGCCGATAATTTGTTTTCAAAACAAGTTATCGGCTTGTTTTAACTTATGGGATAGTCCACCAAATAAAAAAAACAGTATTTGTGTGGGCTGTTTTGTCGCGCCTAAAAAGAATCGCCCTCCAAATATTTGTTTGAAATGTTTGGGGGGATTTTTATATGCGTTGGAGCGTGAACTTCACGCCGCTGCTTATTAAGAGCAGCGATTATGAGCGTACAAACTATCCGTATTAAAAAAATTATATAGCCTTAATACGGACAGTTATACCTTTGAAAGTGATATTTTAGCTCGTTCTTACAGATATATTATATCTATAAATACTCGATTGTTTTTATACGATCGGGTATTTTTATATTTTGCGAAAAAATTTCTTCAAAAAACGCAACAAACACCGACTTCGGCACTGGATAGTGAACGAAAGGGGCAGAAAAACAAAAAAGTTTTTCCGTTCACTCCACCGCAGGAAGGAGGTGAGCTCAATGGATATGTCTCCTTCCCACCAAAAGACTGTGCAGCATCAGTATGACGCACTGATAAAAAAATCTTTGAAAGGTGAAGCTAAAAACTGTTTTATAGCGCTTGCAAGACGCGCCGCTCGCGAAACGTGTTTTTCTGATTTGAGAGAATGCGAATTAAACAAGTTTTTCGTAACGGACACATATAAAAGCGACTATTGCAATTTTGAGGTTGGCGGATATGACATTAACGTGAAAAACGACTTACTTGGTGAAGCGTTAGGTACTCTGCCGGATAATAAACGTAACATTGTTCTTATGTCATATTTCTTAGGCATGAGCGATGAAGAAATCGGAATATTGCTGAATGTTGTACGCAGTACGGTTTTCCGTCACAGGAAACGCGCACTTGAAATAATCAAACAATATATGGAGGAAAAGTCAAATGGCAAATCTGAATAAACAAAATGAAAATTTATTGCCGTTCAATATTATCGCTGCCGCGTCCAAAGGTGATACCGACGCGATATGCGTAATCTTAAAACATTATGACGGTTACATAACAAAACTTTCAACCCGCACACTCCATGACGAAAACGGAAATGTGTATTCATATATCGACGAGGAAATACGCAATAGACTGAAAATTCGCCTTATTGCCCGTACTCTCGTTTTTAATGTTGTTTAAATGATTTTAAGATTTTTCTTGATACGCATAGCGGAGCGCGAGTTACTACCCCCTTTTCAAGCGCTCCGCTAAACGCGGTGTTATTCGATACAGGCACATTTGCAGAAATGCGCCTGTATGGGCTAATACCCATATGATACTTGAAAACTGAATAAGTCATTCATCAGGTACATTACCGACCGAAGGAGCTATGCACGTTGAGCGCCAAGACCTATATGCGGAAATATAGTGAGCGATAGTTCAATGTGTGCAGACTGTGAATTGCTAACACAGTGCGACGATAGCGGTCGGGGACAATGATACTTCCGTAACTCGCGGCTCGGTCATAAAGAAGGCGGAGAGGTTAGACCCCTATGGAGCGATTTTGCTAATCGCCGCTTGATGATTTCCCTACTTCAATGTTTAATCTGCGGAGAATGCCGCAGGCAAGATAATTGCCTGCGGCAGCTTCCCGCATAAATAACGACATAGAAGCGTGTCCGGGGGTGTCGAGGACAAATACGGACTATACATATATATTTGAGAAAGAGAGGCATATATAATGTTAAAAGAAGATTGGATTTTTCATAGAGGCGATATTTACTTGGCAGAATTAGCACCGAAAATCGGATTTGTCCAAAGCGGAACGCGACCCGTAATTGTTCTTCAGAACAACTGCGGGAATTTTTTTGCCCCGACTTTGATTGTAGCTCCGCTGTCCTCGAACGTGAGCAAGAAGCGCGACCTACCCACCCACTATTATCTTGAACACGAAGCTGTGCTTTACCCGTCGCTCGTTCTGCTTGAGCAGATTACCACAATCGACAAACGACAGGTACGGAAATATATAGGCAAGGTCAACCGCGCTGAAATGGACGAAATCAGCGAGTGCATAGAAAAAAGTTTAGGACTTTACATACCCGAAGAAATGGAAGCACCGTGAAAGGAGTTCGGACAGATGTTCAGAGGATTGAAATACAACGGTTCGGGCTGTATTGATTTAACCGCTTATCAGGCGATTATCAATATTTACAAAAACAGCGGCAGCAATAAACCATTTAATAAAAAACTCAAAAGGCAAAAGAGAAAGGACGGTTCTAATGAAGAATAAAAAGAAAATCATCAGGAATGTAGGAATTATTTTAACGGCGGCAGCATTATCAATGAGTTTCACGGCATCGGCTGCGGACTTTGAAACTTGGTATGTGAACGCACGGAGCGGGCTTAACCTTCGCGCCGAACCGACCACGAGAAGCTCCGTTATAACAGCGTATCCGAAGCATACGGAATTACAGGTCATAGGCACAGACGGCGGCAAATGGTGGCAGGTTTACGACGGTACTCGCCAGGGGTGGGTGTATAGCGGCTATATGTCCGAAAGCGCCGATAAAACGAAAACAAAATCAAAGACGAAAGCGAAAATTTCGGAAAACAACGGCGACATAGGCGACTGCATAGGTACGTTCTATATCACAGGCTATACTTCCTCTCCGTCCGAGAACGGCGGATACAGTGTTGACTGCTTCGGACAGGCATTAGAGCCACAGATCGGAGAGATAATCGCGGTTGACCCGAATGTTATCCCGCTCGGCAGTACGGTCTACATAGAGGGCGTCGGTTACAGAACCGCCCATGATACGGGCGGCGCGATCAAAGGAAACAGAATTGACGTTCTGACAGGCAGCAACGGCGAGTCTTACGCCGTAACGGGCGATAAAAAGGTTTATATGGTGAAGTAAATCATAAAAATTTGTTGAGATGAAGCCAATTATTCTAAAAATGATGATTGGCTTCACACATCATTCATTCTGTTTAATTAAGTTGCTACCATCGGCATAGTAAATCGGATAGAAAAAAATTATAAACATATCTATACATAAAAACGCTCTGACAATAAGGAAGTGGAATGAATGATAAATAATAATATTAAAATATGCTTGAATAAAGTATTGACAGTTATCATTGATTGCGAGCAGACAACACAGGAAAATAAGATATACCGTTCTGTATATCGAGATATTTTGGATAGGTATGCCGTCAATCTTATAACAAACGCTTTCAACAGCGAAAGCGTATTAAAAGCAATAATGAAACTTTCAGTAATGGAACGAGTAATTATTGCTTTTCATTTTATACTGACATTCAGCCTAAATGAAATATCAGAGATTATTCAAACTTCACCAGAAAGTGTATATTCGCAGAAAAGTAAAGCTCTCAAGAAAATGAGAGTATGGCTATCTGCTGCTTAAATTAACAATTTTCAGTAGAATAACTTAGAAATGAGGTGTAACTTAATGACTAATGCAGATAAAAATATTGACAGGACAGAAAATATGTTATATACTGTAACAGAGGTAGCGGCTATATTGAAAGTCAATAGAAATTTCGTTTATAGTCTAATTAACGCCGGACATATACGTTCTATTAAATTAGGCTGCCGCAAGATTACACGAAAATCCCTGCTGGAGTTTCTTGAAAAGTATGATGGTCTTAACTTTGACGAAATAATGGCTGTCAAACCGCATAACAGCTAGCTTTCAAGGCGTTTTGTGGGAAATCAAAAACTCGTGGGAAATCTGTGGGAAAAAGAGAATTATAGTTACTGTAAAAACCTCTGTATTTCCCATAGTTATGCAGTTTTCAGAGATTGAATATCGTGACGAAGCAAGACATGGCAAAGGTTTTGAGGGCTTACTTAAGAGATACTTTGGTTAAGCCAAAAACCGCGATAATACTTGATTTTATGAAAAATCCCGCTTGTAATAAGCGGGATTTTTTGTGTGTATCGCGTGGGGTAAAGTGTGGTTTTGTCGGGAAAACCCTTTTAAATATTCTGCAGCGTGAATAAAACGCCTATTGCCTGCTCTTGTTTTTCTTCCGTTAATGTTCGGAATATATTTAATAATTCCAGTTCTTTCTTTGATAAACCATTATTAAGAAAAATATCGGCAGGATAGCGCACTTCACTTTTTCCCACTAAATAATCAATCGAAACATTAAAAAAGTCAGCCAATTCTATCAGCATATCCGTTGTAGGCTGATGTCTGCCTGTTTCGTATGAGCTTACCATATACTGCGATATGTTTAATTTCATGGCAAGCCCTATTTGGTTTAAATGTTTTTCTTTTCTTAACTCCGCTATTCTATTCATGGCTATCCTCCCAATAATATTGCCTATACAAATAATTATATTGGATATTCTTGACTTTATAATTGTTTTATGCTATAATTATATTGTTAATTACAATATAAAGGAGAAGAAGGGGTAAAATGAAATACAAAAAAAGATATTTAGTGAATATTAGAACAAAAATTATTCACGACACATTAAATATCAAACCCAGATGTAAGGTGAATATGATGAAACAAGATAACGCTTTGTTTTGCGATACACTGCAAGAAGCATTAGAATATCCCAATAAAATAACACCAAAGACAAGTAAATGTCCGTTTTGTTTTGCCATATAAAAAAGTTAGAGAAAGGGTATTGTTATGGAAAAAAATAATTTAGTAAAAAATACGTTATACAAACTGCACAAGCAGATATTAACGGTAATTATAGTAATTGTGCTGGTATGTCCTGTGCTTTCTTCTTGTGGCACGAACAGTATAAGTCTTACTTTAGATAATTATACTGATTATCTTGACGTTTCAGGATCTTATAATATGGGAGGACGCGCTGTTAAACCTCCAAGATGTTCATTTTATGTATATCCCGAGATAGAAAATCAAGTACAAGTTGAGGGTGCATCGAGCAATTATATTTACAACAACGTAGAATTGGTTGTAAATATTTCCGGTACATATAAGTCATATCCTAATACTGATATAACAAGAACAAACGGTAAAAATGATAGTTTTTCAGAAACATTCACTATTAGATGTGACAAAGGAGGTAACGGTTCTCAAACTGTGTCAACAAAATTATCAGGATATACATATAAATTATCCACAGATCTTTCTTTCGATGTAGTCAGCGTTTCGGGATCCGTTAAAGAGACTAACTGATAAAACTCATTACCAAGACTGACACATATTCATCACAAAAAACGGTTCGACCATAGTCGAACCGTTTTTGATTTCTTATTCCTTATGGAAAATGCCCTTGATTTTGTCAGCGATACCTCCGCCGCCTTCCTCGACCTTTTCGAGGATTTCACCGGCTTCTTCCTTAACCTTTTCAACTACCTCGCCGCTTGCGAACTTTTCCTTAATCTTGTTGAGATAATCGCCGTCGCCCATCTTTTTCTTAAGGTGTCCTATGATAGCGTGAACCTGCTCGTCGGGCAAATCAACGCCGAATGTCTGTTCAATAGTGTGAATAGGGTCTTTTTTGAGCTGTTCCTTGGTGGTCTCGTCCTGAATCAGCTTTTCAACCGACTCTTTAATTGAATTGATATCCATTATTACAGCCTCCTTATAATACTTTTTATAATAAAATTATATCTGAAAAGCGAAAATTTGTCCATATTTAACAAAAAATTTTTATATAGAATTTGATTATGGTAAAAATACGGGGAATATTGTATTTTATATTGAAAACTTCGAGGGAATATGATAAAATTGACAATAATATTAAACACTACGGTCTATGGAGGGCAGGAAAATGCTCGATACAAATACAATACTGAACGCGTTTCCGGGCGTTGTTTACGCATACAAGGCGGACAGCAGCGAGATTATATATATGAATAAACCCGCAAAAGAGCTTTTGGGAAACAGCATCAGCAAAACACGCGACGAGATGCTGAACGGCGTTCTGACGCTCAGACATGATATGCGCCCCTACAAAATCTACACGGGCGAAAATGTGTCGGTCGGTATTTACAGCGCGGTAAACGGCATGACCTATGCCGTCTATTCGTCGCGCACAAAGTCCGACGTCGGGGAAATCATCGTTGAAACGGCGGTCGACATCAGCGACGCGGAGGAGGAGCGCAGGGAGTACAAGGTGCGCCTTAACAGAGAACATATAGTTGTGAGCAGCATAATAAAGCTGCAGGACAACAAGCCGTTCGACGAGACGATAGATTATATTTTGTCGCTTGCCGGAAATTTTCTCGAGGCGGAGCATGTTTACCTGTTCAAATTCGAGGACGGGTCGATGGTTAAAACGCATAGCTGGTGCGGCGAAAACTGCTCGTCGCCGGAGATAACGCAGAAAATAAAGGCGCTCGACGTGTTCAATCAGCACAAAAGCACGATGATTACCGATGTGCGGACGATCAAGGAAAATTATCCCGAGGGGTATTTGTTTTTAAAGCATATGGGCGTAAAAAGGCTTATCGCCGCGCCGATATATGTTGAAGATGAATTTGTGGGAGTTATCGGCGCGGACAATTTGCCGGTCGAAAAGATTGACGACGGCGAGTCAATATTTCTCGCGCTTTCCGCGTTTATATCCACAGTTATCGTGCGCGACCGCGCCGCAAGCGCGCTGCGTAAGCTGAGCTACATAGACACGCTCACAAGCATATACAACCGCAACAAGTTCATCGAGGACTGCGACGAAATGGCGCGAAACGGCGAGACGGGTTTCGGCGTTGTGTACATGGACTTAAACGGTCTCAAAGAAATAAACGACAAAAACGGTCACGGCGAGGGTGACAGCGCAATTAAGGAGATTGCCGAGTCAATACGCGGCGTGTTCGGCAAATATGACTGTTACAGAATAGGCGGCGACGAGTTTGCCGTAATTTGCCGCGGCGCGGACGAGGACACGTTTAACAAGCTTGTCGCCGAAATCTCGGAGCAAAACGCCAAGAGCAAGCATAAAATCGCGATGGGTTACCGCTATTCATGCCGGGAGGGCGATATAAACGAGGTCGTCAAAGCGGCGGACGAGAATATGTACCGCGACAAAAAGGCGTTTTACCGCCACACAGGTCAGTACGGACGCTACAGAGTGCGCAACGACAGCTATATTGCCATTTCGACGCCCGAGCGCATTAAAAATCTTATGCGGGATAATCGGTTCGTCATATGGTTCCAGCCGAGGTTTTCAGCAATCACGAACGAACTGTGCGGCAGCGAGGCGTTTATACGGTTTTTCGGCGAGGACGGTATGATAGTATCGCCGATGGATTTTATCCCCGAAATGGAAGAAAACGACACGATATACCTGCTCGATTTGTATGTTTTCCGCCGCGTGTGCGAATATCTTGCGGGCTGGATAGAAAAAGGCAAAAACGTTTTTCCGGTGTCGGTAAATATGTCGCGCTCAACGCTTGAAAAACCGAATATAATAGAAAATATTATGGAAATATGGTACGACTACAACGTTCCGAAGGAGCTTATCGCAATCGAGGTAAGTGAAAATCAGGATAGGGGCGGCGTTACCGATATTGCGGAAATTCTGAGCGAACTTAAAAAGAGCGGTTTCCGTCTGGCAATAGATAATTTCGGCTCGAAGTACGCCGACCTTTACTTGTTCGCGGAACTGAAATTCGATATATTAAAGCTTGACGGCGATATGGTGTATAAAATCGAGACGGACAAGAAAACGCAGCTTTTGTCAACGTCCATTATGCAGATATGTCATAATGAGAATATACGTATTGTCGCCGCGGGCGTGGAGAATGAGCAGGAACTTATCGCTCTCCGCGAAATCGGCTGCGACGAGGTACAGGGATATTATTTCGATAAGCCCATGTCGTGGGATAAATTTGAAGATAAATATTTGTAATGTATGACCTCCCCCCTTACATTCTGCCGAAAGGCCCCCTTGTCAAAGGGGGCTGTCACGCGCAGCGTGACTGGGGGATTCTTTTGTAATTTTATATTGAATCCCTCCACCGCCTTCGGCGGTCCCCCTCCCTTTAACAAGGGAGGCTTACACCCCTTATAGAGTGGCATACAAAAAAAACCCCCTCGAAATTCGAGGGGGTTTTAAAATTCAAAATTATTCAGCTACGAACGGGAGCAGTGCGATAATTCTCGCTCTCTTTATAGCTGTGGTGAGCTGTCTTTGATGCTTTGCGCAGTTACCGCTGATACGGCGGGGAACGATCTTTCCTCTCTCCGTAACGTATCTGCGGAGTTTCGCTGTGTCTTTGTAATCAATATGCTCTACCTTATCCACACAGAACATGCAGACCTTTTTCTTCGGTCTTCTTGTTCTCTGGGGTCTTTCACTTCTTTCAGCCATCTGTGTTTCCTCCTTATCAAATTTTATGCGGGGTTAGAACGGCAGATCGTCCTCGCTGCCGTCCAGGTCGGAAAATCCGTCCATGTTAAAGTCGTCGCCGAAATCCGGCGCGCTCGGCGCGTTATTTTGCGGCGCGCTTTGGTTGTAGCCGCCTTGGTTGCCGCCGTAGCTGCCGCCGTTTGTGCCCGTTTCGGACCTCGAACCGGTAAAGTACGCCTCATCCACCTGTACCTCGGTGGCATACTGTCTTTTACCGTCCTGACCGTCCCAACTCCTCGACTGCAGGCTGCCGACCACGGCAATCATACTACCCTTACGGAAATATCTCGAGATGAACTCGCCCGTCTGTCTCCACGCAACACAGTTCAAAAAGTCAGCCTGCTGCTGACCGTCTTTGCCTGCGAAACGTCTGTTTACGGCGATTGTAAATCTTGCGAGTGAAACTCCGTTCGGCGTCTGACGCATTTCGACGTCACGGGTAAGACGTCCCATTAAAATTACTTTGTTCATTCCTTACACCGCTTTCTCGTCTTAGACTTATTCCTCGTCTTTTCTTACAATGATCGTTCTGAGTATTCCGTCTGTGATCCTGTACTGTCTGTCAAGCTCCTTCGGGAATTCCGGATCGGCCTTGAAGTTTACAAGATAGTAGAAACCCTCTGTTCTGTCATTGATTTCGTAAGCGAGTCGTCTCTTACCCCACTCGTCAACGGATTCGAGCTCGCCGTTCGCCTCGATAAGCGATGTAAACTTATCCTTAAGCGCCGTTACGTTCTCCTCGTCGAGAGTTGCGTCAATGATAAAGATTGTTTCATAGCTGTTCATAATTTTTTCAGCCATTTTCTGCACCTCCTTATGGACTTTAGTCCTGCGAAACTTTCCGCAGGCAAGGATTGTCCGCAGTTTGCGAACCAAAACATTATATATCACTTTTTTCCCTTTGTCAAGTATTTTTGTTTAATTTTACTCCGTGAAAAAATAATGTTGAAAAATTTAATATAGTGTGATATACTTATAGAAGTGAAACTGTTTATGGAGGTAATACATATGAACAAAAAGATTATTGCGCTGTCGGTTGCGGCTATGACCGTACTCGGCGCGGCTGCACTGCCCGCGATAGCCGACGACGAACCGGTAACGGTTTTAATAAACGGCGAGACCCTTGTCATACCCGAAGGCGATACACAGCCTTACATTGAGGAAGGACGCACGCTCGTACCGATGCGTGCCATTTTTGAGGCGCTCGGCGCACAGGTAAACTGGGATCAGGATACAAAAACGATTGTTTCATACGACCCGATAAGCGACGTGAGCATAACCATGCAGGTAGACTCCGCGACGATATTCGTCGGTGAAACTCCGATCGAGCTTGACGTTCCGGCAAGACTCGTAAACGACAGAACGGTCGTTCCCGTAAGAGCGATTGCCGAGGGTATGCACAGTCAGGTAGAATGGGATCAGGATACGAGAACCGTTACCGTTACAAAGGACATAGAAAAAGCAGAATAAAACACAAAAATCGCAAAACCGCTTCGTCGGAGCGGTTTTTTTGCTTGCAATCGGCGGTATAATATGTTATACTTTTCCCAGCTTTTAAAGAAGGAAGGCACAAATCATGGTAATACTTTACGAGGTACACGATAATCTCTATGTGAATATGACTAACAGATGTCCGTGCGCGTGTACGTTCTGTTTAAGGCAGACGCGCGAGGAAATGAACGGCTCGGGCAGTCTGTGGCTCGAAAGAGAGCCGACCGTTGACGAGGTCAAGGCAGAATTTGAAAAATTCGATATATCGAAATACAATGAAATAGTATTCTGCGGTTTCGGCGAGCCGACCGAAAGGCTTGACGATATGCTTGAAGTCTGCCGTTTCATAAAGGAAAAGTACAACAAGCCCGTGCGCGTCAACACAAACGGTCTTGCCGATTTAATTCACGGCAGGAACACCGCGCCCGAATTTAAAGGGTTGGTCGACACGATTTCGATAAGTCTCAACACTCCCAGCCCCGAACGGTATCTGGAGCTTACGCGCAGTAAATTCGGCATAAAATCGTTCGACGCGATGATAAATTTTGCGGAAAACGTAAAGAAATACGTCCCGAACGTCGTCCTGTCCACCGTTTTCACCACGCTGACGGAGGAAGAGGAAAAGAAGTGCGCGCTTATCTGCGAGCGTATAGGAGTGACGTACCGCATACGTCCGTGGGAGGGCTGATTTTATGTGGATAGCGCTTGTATGCCTGTACGGCGTAATCAAGGGCATGAGAGACGTTATAAAGAAAAAGGCGATGGAGAAAAGCAGCGCCGTGGAGGTGCTGTTTTTCTATACGCTTTTCAGCTTTGTCCTCACCGTTCCCACCGCCGGCGACGCGTTCGGCATAGATTACGGGTACATGTGGCTCATAGCCGTGAAGTCGCTAGTTATATTTATAGCGTGGATATGCGGCTTTAACGCGATAAAAAGACTGCCCGTCGGACTGTACGGCGTTATGGATATGGCGCGCGTGCTTATTTCGACGGCTATCGGCATCGTTATACTCGGCGAGGCGGTCACGGTCAATAAAACGGTCGGTATGCTGCTTGTAATTATCGGTCTTGTGCTTGTAAATCTCCGTCAGGGCAAGGGCGGCGGAGAACATACTAAGGGCGTATATATAGCCCTCGTGGCTGTGTCGTGTATCGGAAACGCCGTGTCGGGCGCGCTCGACAAGGTGCTTATGAGCAACAATCACATGACCAGCGGACAGCTCCAATTCTGGTACATGCTGTTTTTGACCGTGCTGTATTTCGGGTACATACTTGCGACGCGAACAAAGATAGACTGGAAAAACTCGTTCAAAAACTACTGGATAATAATATTGAGCGTACTGTTCGTAATAGGCGACAGGGCGCTGTTTATCGCAAATTCCGACCCGAACAGCACCGTTGTGACAATGACGCTCATAAAACAATGCTCCGTTTTGGTGACGATTATCGGCGGACGGCTCATGTTCAAAGAAAAACGCACGCTGTATAAAATAGCGTGCGCGTCGGTGGTTATTGCAGGTATTGTGATTGCGGTCGTTTAATTGCGTCTCCGTTCCATTTCCTTGTAAATGTCGTCCCATGTCATATCATTATCGACAAGCATAACGGTAAGGTGGTAGATAAGGTCGCTCACCTCGTAGCTTATCTCCGCCTTATCGCGGTTCTTGCCGGCGATAACGACCTCCGCAGCCTCCTCGCCGACCTTTTTCAATATTTTATCCTCGCCCTTGTCAAACAGGTAATTCGTATAGCTGCCGTCCTCGGGATGCGCCTTACGGTCTATTACGACTGCCTGCTCGCGCTCGAACACGTCGCTGCGCTCCGGAACGGTCGTTTCCTTAACAAGCTTACCGTCCTTTACGACGCGGAAGAAACAACTCCTTTCGCCCGTGTGGCACGCGCTGTCGGCGGGGTTTACGAAAAGCACAAGACAGTCCGCGTCACAGTCAACGCGTATTTCCTTAACGTACATATAATTTCCCGACGTTGCGCCCTTTACCCATACCTCCTGTCTGCTGCGCGACCAGAAGGTGGCTCTGCCCGTCTCGACGGTCTGTTTAACGGTGTCCGCGTTCATGTACGCGACCATTAAAACCTCTTTGGTTTCTATATTCTGAACGACCGCCGGTATAAGTCCCGACGCGTCAAACTTGAGTTCCTTTATAAATTCCATTTGAGTATCCTTTCTTTACACGGTTATTTCAGCTTTATCAGGTGTCTGTTTTTAACGAGGTAATCTATACCCGATATAATTGTAAACACAACGGAGATCCATATCAGAATATCCGATATGAGCGACGCGGACGCGCCCAGAAAACCGCTGAGTTCAAACAGCATCATCGCCGCTATGATAGCTACCATCTGCGTAACGGTCTTTAATTTACCCCATATGCTCGCCGCTATGACGTTACCCTCGCCCGCCGCGAGAAGTCTTACGCCCGCGACCATAAATTCACGCGTGATAACCGCCATAAGCGCCCAGACGTTCATTCTGCCGTAATACATGAGTATAAGAAACGCGGCTGTCGTAAGCACCTTGTCCGCAAGCGGGTCGACAAATTTGCCGAACGTCGTCGTCTGGCTGTACTTTCGCGCTATGTGTCCGTCGACCGCGTCCGTTATCGACGCGAGTATAAACACGCCGAGAGCCGCCCAGTGCGCCCAAGGGTACGCGGCGTTGTCCATGAGGAACAGCACCATAAACACAGGCACGAGAAATACGCGTATCATCGTTACTTTGTTTGCCGTATTCAATTTAAACCACCTCTCCGGTTAAATCATATTCGTCCGCGTCGAGTATTCTGACGCGAAGTATGTCGCCCTCGCTGATTTCATCCTCCGTCGCAAAGTACACTCTGCCGTCAACGTCGATGCTGTCGCCGCGGCTCCTGCCGTAAAACAGAAAGCCTTCCTCGTCGTAGCCCTCGGCGATGACCTCGATTATACTGCCGATTTTTCCTTTGTTTAGTTCAAGCGATATGCCCTGCTGGAGCGTCATAAGCGACGCATACCGTTCCTCCTTGACGTTTTCGTCGATTTGGTCGGGGAACATTGCCGCGGGAGTGTCCTCCTCCGCCGAATACGTAAACACGCCCATTCTGTCGAACCGCGCCTTCTTCACAAACTCGTAAAGGCTGTTAAAATACTCCTCCGTTTCACCGGGGAAACCGACTATTATCGAGGTGCGGATGGTGCAGTCGGGCATTTTTTCGCGTATCATGTCGATTTTTGACATGATCTGTCCGCGTGTCGTGCGTCTCGCCATGCGGCGCAGTATGTAGTCGTCGCCGTGCTGCACGGGCATATCTATATAATTACATATTTTATCATATTTTGCCATTATGTCAATAAGACTTTCCGTAATCGCCTCGGGGTAGAGGTAGTGGACGCGTATCCATTCTATGCCGTCCACCTCGGCGAGTTGCTCCAACAGGCGGTCGAGACAGCTTTCGCCGTAAATATCCGTACCGTAGCGCGACGTGTCCTGCGCTATCAAAATAATCTCCTTAACGCCGCTCTCGGCGAGCGTTTCAGCTTCCTCGACAATATCCTCCATGCGTCTGCTGCGGTAGTGTCCGCGTATCAGGGGAATGGCGCAGTACGTGCAGTTATTGTCGCAGCCGTCCGCGATTTTGAGGTACGCCGTGTAAGGGGGCGTGGATAAAATCCTCGGCAGACGTTCCGGTACGGAACGGTTTATGTGACCGCTTATCACGGGCTTTTCACCGTTTACCGCCGCGCGGATAACCTCGGCTATTTTGTCGTAATCGCCCGTGCCTACCACCGCGTCAACCTCGGGCAGCTCCTTTAAAATCTCGCCGCTGTAACGCTCCGCGAGACAGCCCGTGGCTATGAGCAGCTTACACTTACCGTTTTTGTACTCCGCCATTTCGAGTATCGCGTCTATCGACTCGCGCTTTGCCGACTCGATAAAGCCGCAGGTGTTTACTATTATAATGTCCGCGTCGGCGCTGTCGGCTGTGATTGTGAAACCGTCCTCGGCAAGTATGCCGAGCATAGTCTCCGCGTCCGTCTGGTTCTTCGCGCAGCCGAGCGAAACAATACCTATGCTGTACATAAGCTATCTCTCCATCTTCCAGTACTGCACGCTGTACGGGGGCAGCTCGCTGCCGCCGCCGAAATCGTGAGTATTGCCGGTTATTAAATCCTCCGCAAGACCGCAGCCCGCGTCAAAATGCGCCGTGACAGGGCTGTCCGTGGCGTTTATCGCGACCATTACGCGTTCGCCTTCCGTTTTACGCTCAAATATGCAGTAACCGTTTTGCAGCACAACGCTGCGGAAATCGCCGTAACAGAGCGCCTTGCTGTTTTTATGCGCGTCCGCAAGCTTTGAAATCCATTCCGTCAAATCGTTTTCGACAGGCTCGTCGAAACATGCGCGCAGCGCGGGATCGCCTTCGCTCTTATCAGCCTTCGCGCCCCACTCGCTGCCGTAGTACACGCACGGTATACCCGGCATGCCGAATATCATGCCGTACGCAAGCGGCAGATGCTTTTCGTTTGTAAGTATGCTCGCTATCCTGCTCACGTCGTGGTTATCGACAAAGCTAAGAAGGTGCTTGCCCTTGTAGAGCGTCCAGTTTTCGGGTCCGAACTGACGCAAAAGCGAATGTACGATTTCAAACATATTCATGCTGTTAAACGACGAGTAAACGCCCTTATAGCACTCATAATTCGTGCAGCTGTGACACATTTCGTCGTTGACGAACCGGTTGTAGTCGCCGTGCAAAAGCTCTCCGATAAGTACAAAATCATCTTTAAGCGTACCCGTGAAGTACCGCAGCCGCTTTAAAAAGTCGCGGTCGAGACAGTACGCCACGTCGAGCCGCAGTCCGTCTATGTCGAACTCGTCAACCCAGTATTTAACCGCGTCAAGAATATGATTTATGACCTCCTCGTTGCGGAGGTTAAGCTTTACGAGGTCGTAGTTGCCCTCCCAGCCCTCGTACCAGAGACCGTCGTTGTAATTGGAGTTGCCGCCGAAATCAATATGGAACCAATCCCTGTACCTCGAATTTTCGCGGTTCCGCAAAACGTCCCGAAAAGCCCAAAAGCCGCGTCCGACATGGTTAAACACGCCGTCGAGAACAACTTTAATACCGTTTTCGTGCAGCGATTTTACAACGTCCTTGAAGTCGTCGTTCGTGCCGAGACGGCAGTCGATTTTTTTGTAGTCGCGCGTATTGTAGCCGTGCGTGTCGCTCTCGAACACGGGCGAGAAGTATATCGCGTCCGCGCCGAGCTTTTTAATATGAGAGATCCAGTCCTTTACCTTTAAAATCCTGCTTTTACAAACGCCGTCGTTCTCAAACGGCGCGCCGCAGAAACCCAGAGGGTATATCTGATAAAACACGCTTTCATATGCCCACATAAATTTTCTCCTTTACCGTTGTTTATATTTTATACTCGTCGGAATTTATCATCATTCTGTAAATGCTGTGGAGTAATTGTATTCCCTCGTCGTTAAGCTTTGTGAGATCAAACTCGAACCTGTCGGGAATTTTTATGTTGTATCTTCTGTCGGTCGCTCCATAGATAAAATCTGCAGGAACGCCGAAAAGCATTGTCATTGTTTTGATTTTGCCTATATCCGGCGTGCACAAGCCGTTTTCCCATGATGACACAAGCGAGCGCGACACGCCGAGTTTTTCCGCAAGGCATGACTGGCTCATTCTTTTTTCGCGTCTGAGAGTACGTATTCTTGATGCCGTTTTATTTCGGCTCGGAATTCTTTTCACCGTCATCGCCGCCTTCATTTTCTTTATCTTTTGTTTCTCTTGCCGATTTAACTTCGTCAAATATTTCCATAAACCGCTCGCCCGTTATGGTTTCCTCGTTTATCAGACACTCGGCTATCTTATCGAGCGCGTCGCGGTTATTTTTGAGTATTTCCGTCGCTTTTTCGTACCTTTCCTTCAAGACGCGTATAACCTCGTTGTCAATCGCGGTTTTCGTTTCCTCCGAGCAGTTTGACACGCTCCTTCCGTCGAGGTACTTATTCTGTATGCTCTCAAGTCCCGCCATGCCGAACTTGTCCGACATGCCGTACATCGTTATCATGTTTCGCGCAAGCGACGTGGCGCGTTCTATATCGTTTGACGCGCCGGTAGTTTTGGTGTTAAACACAAGCTCCTCGGCGGCGCGTCCCGCGACGAGAACGGTTATCTGGTCGAGGATCTCGTCCTTCGACATGAGGTAATGCTCCTCTTCCTCGGGCATCTGCATCGTGTAGCCGAGTGCGCCCATCGTGCGCGGCACGATCGTGATTTTATGCACCGGCTGCGTGTGCTTTTGCACCGCCGTTGCGAGCGCGTGTCCGACCTCGTGGAACGAAACGATTTTCTTTTCCTTTTCGGACAGTATGCGGTCTTTTTTCTCCTTACCGGCGATAATTACCTCGACCGCCTCCATTAAATCCTCCTGCGAAACGGTCTTTCTGCCCATGCGCACGGCTCTTAACGCCGCCTCGTTGACCATATTTGCAAGATCCGCGCCCGCCGCGCCGCTTGTGGCGAGAGCCATATCGTGGAGGTTTATGTCGGGACTTGTCTTAACGTGCTTTATATGCACCTTCAAAATATCCTCGCGTCCTTTTAAATCGGGCTTTTCCACAATTATACGCCTGTCGAAACGTCCCGGACGCAAAAGCGCCTTGTCGAGTATTTCGGGGCGGTTTGTCGCCGCTA
Source organism: uncultured Clostridia bacterium (assembly GCA_947631235.1). GTDB lineage: Bacteria > Bacillota > Clostridia > UBA1381 > UBA1381 > Hominilimicola. The sequence continues at coordinate 18,414 of CANRKO010000008.1, forward strand.
TAACGACAAGTCCTTTCGACGAGTCAAAGCCGTCCATTTCGTTCAAAAGCTGATTGAGTGTCTGTTCGCGCTCGTCGTTTGTGCTTAACTGACTGTCACGCGACTTGCCTATCGCGTCGATCTCGTCTATGAATATGATACACGGCGCTTTGGCAGCCGCCTGCTTGAACAGGTCGCGCACCCTCGACGCGCCCACGCCGACGAACATCTCCACAAATTCCGAACCCGAAAGCGAGAAAAACGGCACTTTTGCCTCGCCCGCGACAGCTTTTGCAAGGAGCGTTTTACCCGTTCCCGGGGGTCCGACGAGCAGCGCGCCTCGCGGCTGCTTTGCACCGATCGCTTTATACTTGGAGGGGTTATGGAGATAGTCCACGATCTCGTCGAGACTTTCCTTCGCCTCGTCCTGACCGGCTACGTCGTTAAACGTTACGCCCGTCGCGTTTTCCATATTGTACATTTTGGCGTTCGACTGACCTATGCCCATAATTCCTCCGCCTCCGCCCATGCGCTTTGACATTGTGCGCGTCAAAAGGAAGAACAGCAGATAAATAATACCGAGCGGCAATATCCACGTCAGTATAAAGTCCAAAATCGGATTTTCATGCTGCACGGGCGTCGAGTATTTAACCTGCGCGTTGTTGAGCCTTTCGAGCAGCTTTTCGTCGTAAATGTATCCGGTGTAGTATATTTTTCTGTGATGTCTGTCATAACTTCCACCGCCGAGAATATCCGTAATATCGGTCGGTTTTGTTTCCTCCGTCTCGGGCTTTGCGTAAATATCTATTTCGTCTCTGTTGATTATAACCTCGTCAATCTTGCCTTCATCAATCATGGTTGTAAATTCATTATAAGAAATTTCCTCTTTTTGCAGCGATTGAAGTGAAATCATCGCGGCGTTAAGGATGATGGTTGCGATGACTGATATGATGAGAAACATCACCAACGGGTTTTTAAACGGTGAGCGGTTTTGCTTATCATTGTTCATTATAAATTTTATCCTCCTCAAATTTGGGAATAAGCCGCTAATATTGTACCACTTTATTTGAATTATTTCAATAATTTTATCAATAATTCTCAATTTGTTCACAAATAGGATATACTAATTAGGTTGACTTATGTCTCGATAAGTGTTAGAATACATATATATGCCTAATACATAAACAAAGGCGCACACGGCGGTCAACACACAAAACATCCGCCGGCATATCAGGAAAAAGGCAAACAAGGAAAGGATATGAGAAATCCATGAAAAAACTTATAGCACTGCTGACTGTGACGGCAATGCTTGCCATATCGGTATTCCAAATACCGGCAAGCGCGGAATTCAGCGACGTCGGCGATACAAATCCGTATAAAAAGGCTATTACCACGCTTTCGACCCTTTCGGTAATAAGCGGATATGACGACAATACCTTTAAACCCGACGGAGCGATAACCCGCGCCGAGTTTACAAAGCTTGTCGTATTTATGCTCGGCTTGCAGGACATAGAATACACGCAGTACACATTCGGCGACGTAGACCCCACCCACTGGGCGAGAAATTACATACAGACCGGATATAACCGCGGAATTATCGCGGGTTTTGACGACGGTACTTTTAAGTCGGAGGAATCCGTTACATACGCGCAGGCTCTCAAAATGGTCGTATGCACGCTCGGATACGAGAGTTTCGCGCTCCAGCTCCCCGATTCGGAGGACAGCGGCTGGGCTGACAAATATATTCAGGAGGCGGGAGCCCTCGGTCTTACAAAGGGAATTACCGGCACGGAATTTTACGGCGCGGCGTCCCGCGGCGTTGTGGCGCAGATACTTTACAACGCTCTTGAAATAGATATGTATGAAAGTAACGGCTACGGCAGCGTTAAGACGGAAAAAACGCTCCTGAACGATTACCTGAAGGTAAAGAGACTTAAGGGTACGCTCGTGGGCATTGACGACGACGTGACGGAGGATTGCACAATCACGCTGCCGGAACAGTACATTGACGTTTTGACAGCGCAGGGCGAGGAAGTTCTTATAGACTATTCCTCATATACGCAGCAGGCGTCAACTCTTACGAAATATCTCGGCAGCACAATAACGCTTTACTACAGACAGGTAAGCGAAAATGACGACCGTCTGCTTGTCAATATTGATACCGAAACCACGAAAAATTCCGTTACGGAAATCAATTCGAGAGATATAGGCGAATATGACGGCGCGACTCTTAAATATTATGAGTCGTCGTCAAGCAAGGCAAAGACATTAAAACTCAGAGCAGACGAAATAGCCGTCAGATATAACGGCAAGGTAGTCGCGGCTGACGACAGTATAGACCTTGCGGACGGCAGCTATAACCGCAGTGAGGCGCTTTCGGAGTGGCTCAACCCGGGCAGTAACAATTTTATATACGGAACGGTAAGTCTTACCGATAACGGCGGCGACGGCAGCTACGATATGATTCAAATCTACGATTATGAAACAATAGTCGCGCTTTCCACACCCACCACAACAGATTACCGCATATCCGATAAGATTACATCGGGAAATTACCTCATTCTTGACCCGCAGAGTTCAAGCTATGAATATACGATAAAGAAGGACGGGGCGGATATTCCGATAACCTCGATCGCCGCGAATGACGTTGTGCTGTATGCAATGAGTCTTGACGGAGAACAGTATACGCTGATTGTAACGAACAAAACGGCAACGGGTCAGATAACAGCGATTTCGTCAAGCAACAATGAAATAACCGTCGGCGGTCAGAAGTACCGTCTCGGAGACAAGTGCGCGGACTACATACGCGACAAGGAAAACAAAGAGATAAAAACAGGAGCGTCGGGCACATTTTATCTTGACGCGTTCGGAACGGCTGTATTCGGTACGATCCAGGAGGTTGCAGCGTCGCCTTACGCGTATATAACGAACGCGTTCAGAGAGGACGGAAAGTTCTTTATCTCCGTGTACGCGCCTTCAAATAACGCAAGCGAGGCGACCTCGTATCCGTTAAAAAATACTGTAAAGGTCAACGGTGCAAGCACGAAGGCGGAAAGCGCCGTTTCCAAAATACAGGCGGCAGCGGAATACACTACGGACGAAAGCGAATACGCCGACAAGATATACGGAGCGGGCAAGATGCCGCAGAACACTCAGTATGCGCAGGCGGCAAGAGTTAAAATCGTAAACAACGAGGTTACCGATATAGTTCTTCTCACAAGTTCGGATGTTGCCGCGCAAAATGAGGATAAAGAACAAATAATGAAGTGCAGAGAGCTTGACGAGTACACATACTCCAATAGCAGCTTTATGATTGACGGAAAAACATCATTCTCGGTAAATTCGTCGACCGTTGTAATCTACGTTCCTCAGGACAGAGATATGCAGAACAAGTACGCGAAAAAAGCCCCGTCGTCGGCGTTCAGTTCGGGCGAGCGTTACTATATAGAGGCGTACGACATCAATTCTTCAAGAACCGCGGGTATGATTATTCTTTACGGCAACGACGGTACGCTTACAAAGGTTAAAAAGGACAGCGACTTCTCCGTTGTCGCAAAGACTCCGGAAAATGAGTACAATTCCGTTAAGGAGGATACCGTTCTCAAAATAGATATGTTCACCGGCGCGTCGAATACGATAAAATCATGGAATACATATGATACCACGGAGTTTAAAGATGTCGAGGTCGGAGATATTATTCAGTTCGCGTACGACAGCAACAACCTTATACAAGGGCGCATAAACAATATTAAGTTTGCCGATATTGCGGAGGTTCTTGACGGCGACAGCATGAATAACAGTCAACTGTACAACTGGGAAGAAACCGTTGATCCCACCGAGGAAAACAATATGCAGACCATGAAGTTCGACTACAGATTTAAGGTCGCGGGAACGTCAAACGACGAGGTGTACACAAGTTCGACATACGGTACCGTTCCGAATTCGAGAGCGGTAATGTTCAACGTAAGCCAGGTGCTTGCGGACGAAAACAAGATCTATGTCACAAAGAGCGGTTTTGACGAGGTTGACGGAACGTGGACGCTCAATGATGAAAATTATGAGGAAATCCCCATATCCTCGTCCACAAAATTCGTGCGTATGGAGACGGAGCGCGACGAGATAAGCCCGTATGTGCCGGATACAACGTCCAATCTTACAATAAACGATTTGAAGGACGCGAAGAATTACGGCACGGATTGCTCAAAGATACTCGTGTTCATGTCCAAGGGTACGGCAAAGCTGGTTATTATTTATAACTGATAAAAATGATAAAAACGGTTCGACTATAGTCGAACCGTTTTTTGTTTTCAGTCTCTTACTGGTGAGTATTAACATACTCCAATATACTGTGTCGTCTTGCTTTCAAGATAACAACATAAGCAGGTATTTAAATTAAACTCACGCGCCCCTTGCGGGGCGCGACTTTGATATAATAATTTATAAAATTTCAACTCACGTGTTTTTTAAATGCAGATAATACAATTTTATGATTACATTTTGAGTTCAACACGAGAACAACAATATTATAACATTATTATTTTATTATGTCAAATTATAATTCATGATTTCTTTGTGATGTATTGAAAATTGTTTATATTTTTCAAAAAAAATATTGACAAATCGTTTCATATATTATATAATAATTTATAAAGAAGTTTAAAGGAGTGATAACTAATGGAAAACTACATAGCCCACACTGCAGATGACGGTAGGGTGCAGAGTGTTAAAGAGCATTTGGAACAAACGGCGGAGTTAAGCAGTGCCAATGCCGTATTGAAATTTAAGGATATTGCGTATTGCTGTGGACTGTACCACGATTTGGGCAAATATTCGCCCGAGTTTCAGAAGTACATACGAGGCGCGGGGGCAAAGACCGTGCACGCGCGATCCGGCGCTGTGCGCGTTATCGACAAGTGTAAAGAAAGCAGAGTGTTATATGCGATGATGCTCGGGTATTGTATAGGCGGACACCATACGGGCTTGCCCGACGGCGGAGTGAGTAACGACAATGAAGAGCAGCCCACCCTTTGGGGAATGAGAAATAATAAAGTTAAATATGACTGCTCCGCGTTTGATAAGGAAATCGGTGACCGATTTCCCGAAGATATTCTGCATGATTTGCTGTGTAAAATGCCGACAGATAAGGAAATGGTTGAGTTATACGCGTTTCTCACCCGGTATATTTACGCATGCCTCACCGACGCGGATTTTATTGACACGGAGCGATTTTGCAACCCAGACGCCGAGCGCGGTATTGAGGGAGATTTTAAAGCCGCGTATAAAAAAGTCTGTGCGCAGCTTGACGCCTTTGAATGTGTGACGGATCTGCAGAAGGCGCGCAGCGGTATTCAGAGCCAAGTTTACGCAAGCATGAAAAACAGCAATGCAAATATTCACATAATCGATATGCCTACGGGTAGCGGCAAGACGTTGTGCAGTATAAAAACAGCTCTTGAAACAGCAATCAAGCATGATAAGAAAAGGATTATATATGTAATTCCCTATACATCAATTATTGAACAAACGGCTAAAACATTCATAGACATATTCGGCGACGTACTGCCGATTTTGGAACATCACTCAAATTACGATTTTGACGACCCAAGCAAAAATGACGACGAAAGCGGAAAAACAAGCGAAAAGTTGAAAAAGACATGTGAAAACTACGACGCGCCTTTAATCATTACAACTAACGTTCAATTTTTTGAATCACTTTACCACAACAAGAGCAGCCGGCTGAGGAAACTTCACAATTTTGCGGACAGCGTGCTTGTGTTCGACGAGATACACACTCTGCCGATTAAGTACATTCAGCCGTGTTTGCGTGCCATCGGATATATAACCGAGCATTTAAATTCCACGGCGGTTTTGATGTCGGCGACAATGCCCGACTACACTCGTTATGCCGAGAAATATATTCCTCAAAGCGTTATTGAATATGCGGTAAAAGATAACAGCCTTTTCAACCGTTTTGACAAGTGCAGATATGAATATATCGGTCAAAGCGATGTGCAGACCGTGGCGGAAATGGCGCTCACACAGGAGAACGCGCTTGTCATTGTCAACAAAAGGAACACGGCGCGGGAACTGTACAATATGTGCAAGGGTGCGCCCGATTGTAATGTGTATCACTTATCTACCTACATGACGCCCGCTGACCGTTCAAAAACCATAGACAAAATACGTGACAGCCTTGCCGATGAGAAGAAAACCATAGTAATTTCAACTTCGCTTATCGAGGCGGGCGTTGACTTGGATTTTAAATCGGTGTTCCGTGAAATCGCGGGGCTTGACAACGTTATTCAGTCGGGCGGACGCTGTAACCGCGAGGGTAAAATGAAGGTCGGAAACGTGGTCGTGTTCAGACTCGGATATTTGAAGGGAGATATGGAACTCAGAGCGAATGTTACGGAAAAGCTTTTCGAGGAGTATGAAAACATTTCCTCACAGGAGGCGGTGCAGGCGTATTACGACAGAATATTTGCTGCCGCCGACGAAATGGTCGAGAGCAACTCGATAACAACGCTTATGGGCAAAATGCGGTTTGACGGAATACCGTTTCGAACATACGCGCAGTCGTTTAATTTTATAGAATCGGAGACGGTCGGCGTAGTTATTCCATGCGAGGAAAATGCGGAACTTATAGAAAAATTGAAATACGGAGCGCTCATTGCAAAACGCAAACTGCAACGGTACTGCGCGTCGGTTCATGTGTACGAACTTGAAGATATGATTAAAAAAGGGATAGTGGAACTGTGCAATGGTGTATATATTTTGTCTGACTCCGATTATTATAACGCGGAAACGGGACTTAATATAAATTCAAATTTTGATTATATTTTATAAAGGAGGTCGATGTAAGATATGGGCTACGGATTTAAAATTATGGTAAGCGGAAAATACGCGTGCTTTACCCGCCCCGAAATGAAAACGGAGAGGGTGAGCTATGACGTTCCGACGCCGGGCGCTATGGAAGGACTTATCAAGAGCATTTACTGGAAACCCGCGTTTCGGATCGTGGTGGACAAAATCGTGGTGTTCAGTCCGATTAAATTTATCAACATACGCCGTAACGAGGTAAAGGAAAAGGTAAGTTTTTCCGGCGTGAAAAAGCAGATGAAGGACGGGCAGGAGCGAGCCGGACTGTACACATCGGAAATCAGAAGTCAGCGCGGCAGTATGATTTTGAAGGACGTTCTGTACGGCGTCGAGTTCCATTTCGAACTAACCGGAATAAGGAGTGAGAATGACGACGAAAGCGAGGAAAAGCATTATAACATAATGCTGCGCAGATTGAAAAAGGGACAGTTTTTCAGACAGCCGGTTCTCGGCTGCCGCGAGTTCGCGGTTGACAAAATCGAGTTGGTAGACGAGTTCCCGATGGACAGAGTGTCCGAAAAGCTGAAGGGAGACATTGATCTCGGCTATATGCTGTATCACATGAAATTCCGCGACGGCGGTATCCCGAAGGACAACGACTGGAACGCGCGCAAATTCTCGGACGAGGCGGACGCGATGTTCTACCGTCCGCATATTATCGACGGGGTGATAGACGTCGCGAAATACAGGGAGATGATGGTATGCTGATAAACGCGCTGAATGATTATTACGATTTTTTATCCGAGGCGGGAAAAGTCGCGCCGCAAGGCATGTCTTTGCAGAAAATCACTCATATGATAGCGCTCAGAACCGACGGGACGGTAAGCAACATCATAGATGTGCGCAAGCGGGGAATACCCGACAAAAAGGGCAAGTCAAAGCTTGAGTCCGTCAATGTCTTTTTGCCGAAACGCGAGCAAAGAACGTCGGACATTCGCCCCAATATAATAGAACATGATCCGCAGTATATTTTCGGACTGAGTTACGATAAGGGAACGGAAAGTTTCGGTAACGGGAATAAAAGAGACAAGGAGAAACATGAGCGATTTGTTGAATTGAATTTGGAGTATACCGAAGGAATGACGTCCGACATTGTGACGGCATACAGGAATTTTCTTAAAAACTGGACGCCCGAAAATGAGACTGAAAATGCGGCGATTATGAATATCGCGAAAGAATATACGGGCGCGTATTTTATCTTTTGTCTCGACGGTCATCCGGAAATCCTTTTGCATGATGAGAACGGAGAGATAATGCAAAAGGTTATGAACAACACAGGCGAGGAGGAAAAAGCTGACGGCGTATGCGCGGTGACCGGCAGACCGGCGGTAATTGCGAAACTGCACGACAAGATAAAAGGAATTAAGGGCGGACAAGCGTCCGGCGGTCTTATCGTGAGTTTTAATAATTCGGCTTTTGAGTCGTACGGAAAAACGCAGTCGTACAACGGTTCAATATCCAACGATGTGATGAAACGTTACACCGAGGCTCTTAATATTCTGACAGGCGATCCAAAACATCATATTTATCTTGACGACTTAACCGTAGTATTCTGGGCGATGTCAAAGGACGACAGTAAAGAAACGGACACACTTATGAGTATGCTCGGTTTCGGAGACGAAAAATCCGACGCGGCAGGAACGGACGAATTGATTGAGAACGCATTAAAGGAATTGAGCATGGGACGAAAAATTGATTTGTCAACCGCGGGCATTGATGAAAACGTCACGTTTTATGTGACGGGTCTCGCGCCGAACAGTTCGCGAATAGCGCAGAAATTCATATACCGCGACAAATACGGGGAAATTTTTGAAAATGCCGCGATGCACCAGCTTGATATGAAAATTGACGGCGGCGGAAAGCAAATATCAATCCGGCGTATGCTGTATGAAATGAAATCGCCCAAGAGCAGAAACGAAACAACGCCTCCGCCGGTTATCGCGGCGATTTTCGGAGCGATAATTAACAACACGCGTTACCCCGACATTCTGCTTGAAACTATAGTAAGGCGGGTTAAAATCGACAAGTCAATAAATTACGTGCGAGCCGGAATTGTAAAGGCTTGCATAAACAGAAATTTAAGGTTAAATAAACAAAAGGAGGAAATAAAAGTGTCACTCGACAAAACAAACACAAATCAGGCGTACCTGTGCGGAAGGCTGTTCGCGGTGCTGGAGCGCATACAGCAGAACGCGCTGGGAAATTTGAACAGAACAATCAAGGACTCATATTTTGCGTCCGCGTGCTCAACGCCGTCGCTGGTATTCCCGAAACTTATATCGCTGGCTCAAAATCATCTTAAAAAAGATGATTTTGCAAAACCCAATAATGACCTTGTAGGCGAAATTATAGATATGCTCGGAACGGAATTTCCGTCAACGCTGTCACTTCAGGAACAGGGCAGGTTTATGATAGGCTATTATCAGCAGGTGCAGGATTTTTTCAGGAAAAAAGATAAACAAGAAGAGACAAATAACGATTGATAAAGGAGAGATTTGAAATGGAAATAATTAAGAACAGATACGAATTTATAGCGCTTTTTGACGTTGAAAACGGCAATCCGAACGGCGACCCCGACGCGGGAAATATGCCGAGGGTCGACCCCGAAACCGCGCACGGAATAGTTACGGACGTGTGCATAAAAAGAAAGATACGCAATTATGTCGAGCTTTGCAAGGAAGGAGAGGCGGGATATAATATACTTATTAAAACCGACAAGTCGCTCAACTCCAAGTTCAAGGCGGCGTATGAGGCGGAAGGACTTGAGACGGGACAAAGCGGCAAAAATCCCGATGACGTAAGACAGGCGCGTGATTATATATGCAGAAATTATTTTGATGTGCGCGCGTTCGGCGCGGTAATGAATACGGGTAAAGATCCGTGCGGCATTGTTCGCGGTCCGGTTCAGATCAATTTTGCGAGAAGTATCGATCCGGTGTACCAGCAGGACATCACGATTACGAGACAGGCGAGAACCACGGAAGAAAGAATGGAAACAGGCGAAACGGAAATGGGCAAAAAGAGCATTGTTCCCTACGGTCTGTACAAGGCAGAGGGCTATGTGTCGGCGATGCTCGCGCAGAAGGTCACGGGATTTTCAGAGGACGACCTCGAACTTTTGTGGACAGCGATCATCAATATGTTCGAACACGACCACAGCGCCGCACGCGGTAAAATGTGCATGAGAAAACTCATTGTGTTTAAGCATGAAAGTTCGCTCGGCAACGCTCCGTCACATGTTCTGTTCGATAAGGTGACGGTTAATAAAAAGGCGGGCGTGGAGTGCCCGAGGTCATACGACGATTACGATGTTACAATCGACAAAAATATGCCCGACGGCGTAACGCTTATCGAAAAACTATGACGGTAAATATTCGCTCAATTCAGCACTATATGTATTGTCCGCGGCAGTTTGGGCTGCTTGTATTAAACCAAGACTGGTCGGAGAACGCGCTCGTCGTAATGGCAAATATTATGCACGAGCGCGTACATTCCGGCAAGCATGAGATCCATTCAAGGGGTAAAATCGAGTTAAGTTCTGTCTCTCTGTACCATGACGAACTTGACCTGTACGGCATCGCGGATTGTATTGAATTTGTAGAAAGCAAAGCAGGGGTTTATATTGAACAGCTTGGCGACAAATTCGATGTTAACATAGTTGAATATAAACCTCGTCAACCTGTATCGGGAACAGCAAACGAAACGGACGCTATACAGGTATTTGCACAAAAACTTTGCGCGGATTACATATGGAATTGTAAAAGTACAGGTTATATATATTACGGGGATACGCATCGCAGGGTAAAGCTGCACTTAAATGAGGAGTATGATAAATATTACACGCTGCTGCAAAGACTGATTTCCGAAATGAATGACATTCTTGAAAGCGGCAGTATACCGGCGCGTGTCAAGGGGCAAAAATGCAGTGGGTGTTCATTGAAAGACGTGTGTATGCCCCAGAACAAAAAATATGCCGTCCGCAGTCTTGTTAAGGAGGAACAGAGTATATGAGAAAGCTTTTGAACTCACTGTATATAACCGATGAGAGCATATATCTCACTCTTGACGGAGAAAACATTGTGTGCAGAAAGGATAATAAAATTCAACTTCGAGTACCCTTTTCAAATATTGAGGCTGTATACTGTTTCGGCTATCTCGGCTGTTCTCCGGCTTTAATGGGGAAATGTGCAGAATATGGAATACCGATAACCTTCATATCGCCTCAGGGGCGTTTTCTTGCCAGTGTTCATGGAGCGTCGCACGGCAATATATTGCTGCGAAAGGCACAGTTCGAGAAATTTGCGGATCCTTCCGCGCTATTGCGGCAAAATACGGTCGCCGCAAAAATGGCAAATACGAGAAGTGTTGTAAAGAGGACATTAAAGGATTATCCGTCGGTAAATGACGGCGGTAGCCTTTCACATTGTATCGAGTTGTTGAATCAATACATAGAAAATGTGTACGAGACCGAAGATGTAAATGAAATTCTCGGCATAGAAGGCCTCGGAGCGAAAGCGTACTTTGATATTTTCGACAGCCTGATTTTGCACCAAAAAGAGGATTTTCACTTTGCTATGCGCACAAAGCGTCCTCCTTTGGACAGAGTAAACGCGGTACTGTCGTTTTTGTATACCATATGGACAAACGACTACGCATCGGCACTTGAAAGCGTGGGATTGGACAGTTATATGGGATTTTATCATTCGGTGCGACCGGGACGAGCATCGCTTGCGTGCGATCTGGTTGAGGAAAGCCGCTGCATAGTGGAACGGTTCGTTTTGACAATGATCAATTTGAAAATATTAAACACTAAGGATTTTGAAACGCAGGTCAGCGGCGCGGTATTTCTCAATACGGACGGTAAAAAGAAAATTCTCGCAAAGTGGCAGGAAAAGAAACGCACCGATATAACGCACCCGTATTTAAAACAGAAAATAAATCTCGGGCTTTTGCCGTATGCGCAAAGTATGTTGCTTGCGAAGTATATTCGCGGCGAAATTGAGGAATATCCGTGCTATATCGTTAAGTAGAGGAAAGGAACTTAAATTATGATGAGTGTGGTTAGCTATGACGTCTCAACAACCGATGTGGCAGGAAAGCGAAGGCTTAGAAAAGTTGCAAAAGAATGTGTTAATTATGGTCAACGAGTGCAAAATTCCGTTTTTGAGGTTGATGTCAATTACTCAACATTTTTGAAGTTGAAAGACAAATTGGAAAATATTATTGACCATGATAAGGACAGCCTCAGAATATACTACCTCGGCAACAACTGGAAAAAGCGCGTCGAGCATATTGGAGCCAAAGCAACGTATGATCCGGAGGGTGCACTGATTATATGACAAACATGGCGAACCCCAAGCAATATTGAAAATCCAAAAAGGTTCGACCGAAAAATACCTGATTTTTGGTAAAAATCATGCTAAATTTTAAGAAGGAGTCCGCCGAATTGCGGGGCAAGTGCCGTATATTATACAATATATAGGGTCACGCCTCGCAAGAGGCGTGTGAGTTGAAATAACTGAATGCTCAGTTGGGTAGTAGTTTTAACAGTCACGCCTCGCAAGAGGCGTGTGAGTTGAAATAATCCTTGGAGCTCGGCTCGCTGTTTACAACAGGGTCACGCCTCGCAAGAGGCGTGTGAGTTGAAATAGGAACAAAGAGCATTGATGAGCTTGCAAAAGAGTCACGCCTCGCAAGAGGCGTGTGAGTTGAAATCAAAAAACTATTGACATTTACCGTCTACGGTAGTGTCACGCCTCGCAAGAGGCGTGTGAGTTGAAATAAAAACGATAGAAGCACACGCGATAACGCTTGAAAGTCACGCCTCGCAAGAGGCGTGTGAGTTGAAATCCTCGTGTATTACGACGCTCGTACACTCCCAATCCGTCACGCCTCGCAAGAGGCGTGTGAGTTGAAATCTTTTTTGTAAAAGGTAGCCTTGAAATACTTTAAGTCACGCCTCGCAAGAGGCGTGTGAGTTGAAATTATCCGAATTAAATAAATTACAAACACAGGTTAAGTCACGCCTCGCAAGAGGCGTGTGAGTTGAAATGAGTCGAGCGATACCGTGTTGTTCTCGTCGTTCGTGTCACGCCTCGCAAGAGGCGTGTGAGTTGAAATTGCCATAACTGCGAGAACACTTATTATTCCCCCGTCACGCCTCGCAAGAGGCGTGTGAGTTGAAATATTTCCTTTACTGCGGTTTCCAAATCGCCCAAAGTCACGCCTCGCAAGAGGCGTGTGAGTTGAAATCTTTGTCTGTGGTATACTCTACTGACGTTATGCCGTCACGCCTCGCAAGAGGCGTGTGAGTTGAAACTCCAGTCGGTTCAGTCCCGCGAACGTGTTTATATGTCACGCCTCGCAAGAGGCGTGTGAGTTGAAACGTGTCAGTACCCAGATAATAGCCATACTTAGAACGTCACGCCTCGCAAGAGGCGTGTGAGTTGAAATGGGTCAACATCTTTGTTTTTTATCCATTGTGCGACTGAGTCACGCCTCGCAAGAGGCGTGTGAGTTGAAATAAGTCTTGGCAAACTTTCAAAAGTGAGCGGCGGCGCGTCACGCCTCGCAAGAGGCGTGTGAGTTTAAACAAAGACGACCTTGCACCGCGCTTGAACTGTCACGGAAAAAGGACGATAATAAGACCTCAGATAAGATGCAGCACGCGGAGTACAAAACAACGCTCGCTACAAAAATTGTGCCGCGTTCGTTTGACAAATTCCAAGAAATGAAGTATACTGAGGATAGGATAACGTACAATAGTCTGAAAAAGTCTTATAAGACTGTCAGTGAAATCGAGCGAAAACCATGGAGAGATGAATTAAAAAATCATACTTCGACTTTAAAAATAACAATATAGAAATGGACTCTCACGCAATATCACGGTTTTTAAAAAGAAAAGACGGTGCAAATGGAATATCATATACTTTTGAATATACGGTTGAACAATGTCACAAGAGCGTAAATTCTATACAGTCAAATGGGCGGAAGGTGAAATTTTATAATAACGTCGCAGTTGTATATAATAAAAACTATGATACCGTTGTAAGTATAGTAAACAGGAAACATCCAAAAAAGGGTTGGAGTGAAATATAATGATTGATGAAGTGCTTGGAATGATACAAAAATTTTTAGACGGTAAGTATGATTTAATGGAGTTTTCGTATGACTTGCCCGATTTTCTCGTTGAGCATTATGATGAAATGTACGCCGAAGACGCTGAATCGACAGAAATTCTTAACGATAATATTCCGGAGATTTGCGCAGACTATGAAGAATGTTATCCGCCGGAAGATTTCAAGCAAAGGATCCGTACAGAGTATGAGCGTATAAGTCACGCCTCGTAAGAGGCGTGTATTATTTTTTATCTTAAAGTTCATAGATTATGTATGTACTTATTTTGGCAAGGACATACATAACAAAATCTTAATTCAAACCGTTTGCGTCACATACTGCCCGTAATTCTGCCTCTGTTGGGTCTTGAACATACATTTGTATCCATTCCGAACCCATCCAAATCCAATTTTTGTCCTCGGACAACTGATATTCAAATGTACCTTCTGTTGTCGGTTCTGAGGTCATAGCCATCCATTCTGAACCCCAATGACCTTCTCCTGTCACCTTATTTACATAATAAATTTGATTTATAACAGATTTACCTGTTGAGTCCTTGAAGTCTGTCAAACCGGAAAAGACCTTATATGCCTCAACTCTTCTGTTACCGCCTGTTGGAACTTCCAAACCGAGATCCGGCGCAACGCCCTGACCCTCGCCGAGTATGCCGTGCGGCCCTTTTTTCAGCACTACCGCCGTACCGTCCGCTTTTATAACGGTATCACCTTCTCTTGCAAATCTTCTTTGCGACACCTCGCCTTCGTGAATTGTGATAGGCTCGTCGTCGCTTGTCGGTTCCGACAGCTCGGGCGGAGTGTATTGCGGGGTGTTAATGGTAATCGTATTATTCGTAAAACCTACAGTAAAGCCGCCCACCGCGTCGGCAACGTCGCGTAATTTAAAGTATGTGCTGTCGTTTATGTTATATCCCTCTATTGACTTTTCAACACCGTCAACCTTGATTGGGAACGGGTTCGCCGTAACTGCGTACTCAACCGCAAAACCCGTCAGCGCGGAACAAACAATGCCGCCTATAATAAAACCTAAAGTAAATCTTTTCATGGAAATTCCCCCTTCGGGAGTATTATACACCGAAACAGCGGAAATTGCAAGGCAGCGGGAAATGTAATCGAAGAAGAGATTCGCGAAAAATCTCTATTGCAAAGATACGAATATTGGTATATAATGTATTTAAATCCGACAATTTTTCACTATTCTTAATATTGCTGTGTCATATTGTGCGGAAGTGGAAGAAAATTACTTTATATGAAAAAATTAGGAGGGATTATTTATGAACGCTTGTGACAACAACAGACCCTGCCCGTGTACATATGACTGCCCGCGTCACGGGAAATGCTGCGCGTGCGTGGCGCATCACCGTGACAACAATGAGGGCGTGCCGGGATGTTTCTTTTCAAAAGAGGCGGAGGCAACATACGACAGAAGTATAGAGAATTTAGCAAGGGATAAGGGGCTTTTGCGGAATTAAATAATCATAAAGGAGCTTGGAAATGAAAAAAATCATTACATTACTTATGACGGTCGCTCTTATAACAGCTTGTCTTGCAGGCTGCGGCGCGAAGGGAAATAATCCGGTGGAGGGGAAAAAAGCAGCGTATATCATGTATATGTCCTCCTCGCCGATTTTTGAGCTGTGGTCGGAGTCGTTTACAAAGACGGCTGAATCCCTCGGCATGGAGGCGGACACCTTTTTCTGCGAGGACAGCGACGAGGAATGGCAAAACAGAATTTTACAGTGCGCACAAGACGGCTATGACGGACTGCTTGTGTCACACGGCGGAGAAGCTTACGCGTGGGAGTTTCTGACGGACGTGCTGGAAGAATACCCGAATTTAAAAATAGTGACCTTTGACACGTCTTTCAAAGATGAAAACGGGGAAACGAAAACTATCGACGGCGTGGTTCAGACATTTCAGCAGGATTCGGGACTTGCGTCGGCACTGGTAGAGGAAATCCTTGCCAGGTGTCCGGACAAATCGGCTAAAAATGAACCGGTCAATATCCTGCAGGTACAGGAGGAAAACTACATTGCCGCTTTTGACCGCCGACAGGTCGGCTATGAGCCTTACGAAACGGATGGTCGGATAAAGACACTGGAGCAGATGGCTCCGGAGGATCACTTAAATCCGGTATCCTCCATGCAGGAAACGGCAAAGAACATTATCGGAAAATACAATGACGGTGAAATAGACGCAATATGGTGCTGCTATGACGCATATGCCAGGGGCGTGTATCAGGCACTGCGGGAATTGGACAGCGATATTCCCATGGTATCGGCAGATATTTGCGACGAGGATATAGGGCTTATGGCGGAAGGCAAAAACTGGAAGGCGTGCGCCACGACCAACTGGACGCTGAACGGTGAGTTTGCGTGTCGGGTGCTGGCTCTGGAAATGGCGGAGCAGTATGACGATATAAAAGCGGCTCAGTGCTATTATGAAAACCCGGGAATGTGGATGGAGATCCCGTCCGTGGTGGTAACGCAGGAGCAGGTTATGTCGGGACAGGACATTACGGTAAAAAATCTTTCGGAGGTGGCGGACGACGCTTATACGGACAGAAGCTTTATGCCGTCCTGTGACTGGATGGACGCCGCACTTAAAGATTAACCGGTAGGAGAAACATGTATGGTAAGCAATCGCAGCGAAAAATTCAGTCTGTCGGAACAGACGATTGACACAGTGTCCGAAATCTGTGTGCAGACGCTTTCGGAGGCGGGGGCAGATAAAAAGGATATTATACGTATCCGTCTGTCCTTGGAGGAGACTCTCGGCATCTGGCTTGAGTCCCTAAGGGGCGCTCAGGTCCATGTGGAATGCGGGCAGAAATTCGGACGATCATTTCTGGAAATAAGCGTAGACGGTCCCGGCATGGACGTATGGGAGGATAACGAGGCATTTTTATTAAGCAACCATATGCTCTCGCAGGCGGGACTGTCATTTACATACGATTATAAGAACGGGAAAAACTGCCTGATCTGCAATCCCAGGAAAAAGAAATCATCTGTGGGTCAGATGGCATTGCTTTTGTGCGCGGTTTTTCTGGCGGTGGTTTTGGGAGCGGTTGTAAGAATTTCCCCGAAAATACAGACAGCGGCGCTTTCGGTCACGCAGCCTCTGTTCGATATGATTTTGGGAGCACTCCGCGCCGTTTCCTCACCGCTTGTGTTTCTGGCAGTCTGCTGCGGTATCGTGAGCATCGGCGATTTGACGGTGGTAGGCAAAATCGGCAAAAAATTGATTTTGAGAATGGTTACGGGGACATTTATTGTAGGGGCAGTTATGGCGCTTGCGTGCTTCCTGCTGTTTCCTGTTGCCGCGAAATCGGGAAGTGAAATCTCCGGCAACTTTTCTGAAATATATCATATGGTACTGGGAATTGTGCCCTCGGATATTGTTTCGCCGTTTCTGAACGGAAATGCACTGCAGCTTGTCTTTTTGGGAATTTGCGCGGGAGCCGCTCTTTTGATTTTGGGCGAACGGGTATCGTCAGCCCAAAATACCCTGATGCAGACTAACGATGCCGTACAGTTTTTGATGGGAGCACTGGGGAAAACCATTCCGCTGTTCGTATTTTTAAGCCTGTTTAACCTTATGCTGTCCGATTTCGGCAGTGGATTTTCAAGCCTGCTTAAGGTGTTTGTGATAGCAATACCGGGAGGTTTCCTTCTGGTATTGTTTTATGTACTTGTGGGAGCAGTGCGCCTGAAGGTCAATCCCATCCTACTGATAAGGAAAATGCTGCCGTCTTATCTGATTGCCCTGACGACGGCATCCTCGGCGGCGGCGCTCGCGACAAATCTGGAAACGTGCGTAAAGGAACTCGGTATTCCCAAAAAGGTGGCGGATTTTGCCATTCCGCTGGGACAGGTACTTTACATGCCCGGCTTTGTGGTAGGAGTTTTCTCGTTGGCTTTGTGCATGGCTGAGTATTATAACGTCCCTATTACGCCGCAGTTCCTCATCATGTCGGTTCTGACGATAGGGATCCTTGCTATGGCAGCGCCGCCTATTCCCGGCGGGGCGCTTTCCGTATTTACGGTGCTGTTTGCGCAGCTTGGCATTCCCGACGGAGCGATTGCCCTGGCGGTCGCAGTCTGTGCAGTTCTCGACTTTCTTATGACTGCCGTCAGCGTTGCCTGCCTGCAGGTTCAGGTAACGCTTGCAGTGTACAATGTCGGTATGCTTGACGAAAATAAACTGAAAAGAGGAGTGCGTCATGAAAGAAAATAATAAAATATTCATAAAACAAAAAAAAGGAGAGATACGGTTGAATAAGAAATCCTGCCTTTACCTGTTTTTTTCAATGATTTTGATGTGTCTGTTTCTTGGGGGATGCGCGGAAAGCGGCGAGAAAAACGAGCCGATAACCGACATACGCCAACTGGACGGACAGACTATTGGCGTATTGACCGGAAGTACCTTTGACGGGTACACCGATGAATTTATACATGATGCCGATAAAAAATATTACAGTGAATATTCGGACATGGCTGTGGCGGTCAAACAGGGAGAGATTGCCGCTTTCCTCATGGACGAGCCGATGGCGCGCATATTGTGTTCGGAAATCGACGGCGTTTCCTATCTGCCGGAACGTCTGACAGACGACAGTTACGCGTTTGCGTTTCCGAAAACGGACAAGGGAAAACGGTTGTGCGATGAACTCAATCAATTTCTTGCCGAGATAAAAGCCGACGGTACTCTTGAGGAACTGGAGAACGTCTGGTTCGGTTCGGACGAGAGCCGAAAGACTGTTGAAGCTTATGAAAGTCTGCCCGCGTCGAACGGCACGGTAGAGCTTGCTCTAAATCTTGAAAACGCGCCGTTTGCCTATACAAAGGACGACCGGGTGGTTGGGTATGACGTGGATATTGCCGCGCGTTTCTGCAAGGCATACGGCTACGGATTGAATATCAACAGTGTGGAGTCGGATGTTTTCCTCTCGGACGTGGAGTCCGGCAAGTATGATATGGGCGCGTCCGGCTTTACCGTGACCGAGGAAAGAGCCGAAAAGGTGTACTTCTCCGAGCCGAATTATAAGGGCGGTATCGTCGCGGTCGTTGCGGGAAACTCCGGCGGCGCGCGTTATCAAAGCTTGCAGGATTTTTCCGGCAAAAAGGTGGGAATGATGACCGGAACGGTTCAAGACAAATTGCTTGACGAGGTTGTGGACGGTACAATCCCCCAATATTATGATGATTTTTCCTCGCAGCTGCTGGCGCTGAAGGCAGGAACACTGGATGCGATAATAAATGATATGCCGATAGTTGAGCTTGCCGTAGCGCGTCAGCCCGAGTTGGCAATATTCCCCGAAAAGGTAGCTCCGGACAGCTACGGACTTGGTTTGCCAAAGGGCAGCCCACTGACGGAGCGGGTAAACGCCATCATCGAAAAATATGAGAACGACGGAACCTTGCAGGCGCTCCGTGAAAAATGGCTTGGGGCGGACGAGAGTAAAAAGACGATAGACATAGGCGATTACGACGCGCCCAACGGCACCCTTCGATACGTTCACGATTCCACGCTGGAGCCGATGAGCTATGTCGGCGGAGACGGTCAGTCGCTCGGACTGGAGGTTGAGCTGGTTTCTCTTATCGCAAAGGAGCTCGGCATGAAACTAGAGACTACGCAGGGAAACTTTAACTCGCTTATTCCCATGCTTGCAAGCGGGAGAGCCGATATTGTTTCCGGTTCAATCAGCATAACGGACGAACGCAGGGAGAGCATAGATCTTGCCGAGCCGCATTATATAGGCGGAACGGTGCTTCTTGTTAGGGCGGAGGATATCGGAATTACTTCAGCGCAGACAAGCAGCGGTTTCCTCAGCGGCTTATCCGCGAGCTTTCAAAAGACGTTTGTTCAGGAAAACCGTTGGAAAATGATTCTTTCAGGTCTTTTGGTGACGTTTGTGATTTCCGTGTTCGCGGCGCTTTTCGGTACAATACTGGGCTTTTTGCTGTGTCTGTTGCGCAGGAGTCGTTTTTCGGCTGTTTCCCGAATTACAGCGGGATTTATACGTTTGCTGCAGGGCATACCGGTGCTTGTGCTGCTGATGATATTATTTTATGTGGTATTTGCAAAGACGCAGCTTAACGGGATCGTTGTTTCAATTATCGCGTTTTCCATAAATTTCGCGGTGTACGTGTCCGAAATGATGCGTACCGGCATAGACGCCGTTGACGCGGGACAGTGGGAGGCTGCCACGGCGATAGGTTTCGGCCGTGTTAAAACCTTCACCAAAATAATTGCCCCGCAGGCGCTAAGACATATACTTCCCGTCTATAAGGGCGAGTTTATTTCCATGGTCAAAATGACCTCGGTTGTGGGATATATTGCGGTGCAGGATCTTACGAAGGCTACCGACCTTATCCGCAGCCGTACCTTTGAGGCGTTCTTTCCGCTTATAGCGTCGGCGGTCATATACTTCGTGCTGGCATGGGCGCTGACTTCGCTTTTGGGTATCGCCGAAAGGAGAACCGGCGTAAGCGCCCGCCGCAAAAAGGCAGGCCGACTCACGGCGATGATTGAGAACGCCGAAAAAGCGCTCGGCACAAATCAAAGAACCGAAAATCCGTCGGAAGGAACACGCACTGCGATGCCTGTTATTGCGATTTCTCATCTTCAAAAATCCTATCCGAATGTTACGCCGCTTGCGGACGTCAGCGCGGATATTTTTAAGGGCGACGTTATAACGGTTATCGGACCGTCAGGCACGGGAAAATCCACGCTGCTGCGCTGCATCAACCGTCTGGAAACTCCGACGGGCGGTGAGATTAAAATTTTCGGACAGGATACTTCGGATAAAAAAGTAAACCTTAATACGCTTAGGCAGCGTATGGGCATGGTGTTCCAGTCCTTCAACCTGTTCGGACATCTGACGGTAATTGAAAACGTTATTCTCGCACCAACCGTGTTAAAGGGCGTGCCGAAACAGAAAGCGATCGCGGACGGAATGAATCTTTTGCGCATGGTGGGAATGGCGCAGAAGGCGACAAGCTACCCCGACGAGCTTTCGGGCGGACAAAAACAAAGGGTGGCGATTGCCCGCACCCTTGCCATGTATCCCGAAATCGTGCTTTTTGACGAGCCGACGTCGGCGCTCGATCCGACAATGGTGGGCGAGGTGCTCAGCGTCATCAGGCGGCTCGCGTCGGAAGGACTTACCATGATGATAGTCACGCATGAAATGCAGTTTGCCCGTGATGTTTCCACTCGGATTTTCTATATGGATGATGGCGTGATTTACGAACAAGGAACTCCCAATGAGATTTTTGACAGCCCGAAACGCAATAAGACACGCGCCTTTGTAAAGAGACTGAAAACACTTACCCTTTCCGTGGAGTCTTTGGACTATGACTTTATCGCCATGTCGGAAAGTATTCGTCAGTTTGGGGAAAGAACTCTGCTGCCCCCAAAACGTGTGGACAGCCTTCGCCGTGTATATGAGGAAATTCTGGCGCAGAATATTGTTTTATCACAGGGAGTGGAATTTCCTGTCACGGTCTCGGCGGAGTATTCGGAAAAGGACGACAGCCTGGAAATGCGTTTCGCGTGGCGCGGGGAGCGGTATAATCCCATGGAGGACGGCGACGAGCTTTCCGTTATGCTTGTAAAGGCATCGGTCAGCGGGTTCACCTACGATTATACGGACGGCGCAAACAGCCTTGTCATAAAAATATAATATACGGTTGGTTTACACAGGAATAATTTTTGAAAAAGAAAGAAAGTGAGGGTGTAAGAAATGAAGTTATCACCGGAAAAAATATTTCATATAAAGGAAGCCGGCTCTACGATGAAAACGGAGGCTCTGGCAGGACTTACGACCTTTATGACCATGGCATATATCCTTATGGTCAATTCGGGAATGTTCGCGGAGCTTCCGGGGGTGTCTTACAACGCGATTTATATTGCGACCGCGATTTCCGCCTGTATCGGAACAATACTGATCGGACTTTTGGCAAATCTGCCGCTGGCGCAGGCGTCCGCCATGGGTTCCAATGCCTTCTTTGTCTATACGGTGTGTTTCGGCTTTGGGTTAAGCTACGCCAATGCCTTGGTACTCATTCTGCTTGACGGCATCATGTTCATACTGCTTACGGTGACGGGGCTCAGGAAGAAAATATTTGAGGCGATACCGACGTCGGTAAGGGTGGCAATTCCCGCGGGAGTCGGACTGTTTATTGCCTTCATCGGGCTTAAGGACTCGGGAATTGTAGTGGCGGATCCCTCCACCTTTGTCAGCCTCGCATCCTTCAACCTTCTTTCCGGAAGTGTGGCGTGGAAGGATATTATACCGATGCTTGTCACAATTGCCGCATTGATTGCAATTGCGGTTCTGACCTGCAGGCGTGTAAAGGGCGCTGTGCTCTGGGGCATACTCGGGGGAACGGTGCTGTATTATCTTCTCGGGTTTACCGTTCCCGGATTTTATGAGGGCTTTACGGCAAATCTGAATTTGAACCCGTTTTCGGCATTCGGGGACTTCGGCGCGCACGCATTCGGTAAAGTTTTTACGGAAGGCTTTGATTTTTCGGCGTATCTGGCAAATCACAGCGGCATGGAGCTTGCCATGTTGATTGCGACGACCGCGCTTGCGTTTTGTCTGGTGGATATGTTTGATACGATCGGCACGCTGTACGGAGCATGCGCAAGGGGAAATCTCCTGACAGAGGGGGGAGAAGTGCCCAACCTTGATAAGGCGATGCTTGCGGACGCCATAGCCACCACGTGCGGCGCAGTCTGCGGCACGTCCACTGTAAGCTCTTATGTGGAGGCTTCCACGGGTATTGCGGAGGGCGGCAAGACAGGCATGGCTGCTATGGTGACGGGCGCGCTGTTTTTTGTCAGTATGTTTTTAAGCCCGATCGCGATGCTTGTACCCGGGTGCGCGACGGCGGCGGCGCTTATCTATGTGGGGATTATGATGATGAACTGCGCCAGAAATATAGACTGGCTGAAAACGGAGGATGCCGTTCCGGCGTTCCTGACTTTGGCGATGATGCCTATGACCTACAATATTTCTTACGGCATCGCCTTCGGCGTGATTTCCCATGTGCTTATCAGCGTGTTTACCGGAAAGGCAAGGAACATAAAGATTGGAACATGGGTAATCGCGGCGCTCTTTACCGTCATGTTCTTCGTGACGCATTAAGAATTGTAAAATCTCAGCTTGGTTTTTTCAATACATAACCTATCCAACAATGATAATTTTTTGAATGTAAATAGAGATGTTGTTATTTCCATAACAACATCTCTTTTGTACATATTATTATCTGCTCTGCAAATTCAAAAATGGTAAAAAAGCAGTAAATTCCCGTTTCACTTTCTCATAAACCGCATCATTATACTGTTAAAGCCTCAGCCACGGATAAAGACTGCGAATAACTTTGGCGAGATTCGCTCTTTGTTCCGAGTTAAGATTAGTTATTAAGCGGTCAAGTTCATCACCGTTCCTGTCGGCATTTTGTGATGTTGCGGAAAGAAGATTGTCTATGCTGACATGCAGATTTTCGGAAATGGCAATCAGCATAGGCAAGGACGGTGTTTTTAATCCCTTTTCTATCTCATAGATATAGTGCGGACTGACGTCTATCAGCTCTGCCAGCTGCTCTTGCGTCAATTTCAAAAGTCGTCTGTTGTTCTTTATTTTTGAGCCAAGTTTATCTAAATTCATACGCAATACCCTCATTTATTATATTTTGTATTAAATATATTATATTGCTTTTAGACATAGCTATACACTATCTGCATGTATCAAAATAATTGTTGCAATTAGATATAATATATGATATGATATTGATATATTGGAAATATAGGAGGTTTTTAAATTGAAAAAGATATTTATTCTAATGTCTGCGGTATGTATCGCGATGTGCATACCCTGTTTTGCAAAGGCGGCAGTTATTGACAGCGGCACATGCGGAACAAATGTTACTTGGACGCTTGATGATAACGGAACTCTTACCATAAGCGGCGAGGGGGAAATGTCCAATCCCGGTCCCGTTATTTCTTCCCTTGACACATCTTGGCGGCGTAATCGTGACAGCGTAGTAAAAGTCATCATTGAAAACGGAGTGACGCGCATCGGAGACGGTTCATTCTATTTACATGAAAATCTAACAAGTGTGACAATACCCGACAGCGTTACGGAAATTGGAGGTTGGGCATTTAACGGTTGTAAAAGTTTGACGAATATAATAATTCCCAATAGTGTGCATAGTATTAAAAATGACGCGTTTACAGAGTGTGACAGTCTGTCCAAAGTCACAATACCCGATACCGTTACTGAGATAGGCGACTCCGCCTTCGGATACTGCGGCAGCCTAACCGATATTGAGGTCGGAGATAATAATCCCAATTATTGTTCCGTGGACGGCGTTTTGTTCAGCAAAGATAAAAGCGAGTTAAAACAATATCCGTCGGGAAAACAAGAAGAAACATATACCGTACCGGATCTTGTGACAAGAATCGGCAACTCCGCCTTCGGCGGCAGTAAATTAACCGACATTCCGACTATGAAAAACGTAACCGAATTCGGCAATAACGCATTTTCTCGTTGCTTAGGGCTGACGAGCATAACAATACCAAGCTGTATAACAAGTGCTGACTACTGCACATTTTTCACTGTGACAACTTGACAGATGTTATACTGCCAAGCAGTTTGACAAGCGTAAGCAATAGAATGTTTGACCAATGCGCGAGCCTTAAAAGCGTTTTAATACCGAACAGCATTAACCGCATTAATGAGGGGGCATTTAGATTATGTGAGCATTTGTCAGACGTGTATTACGGCGGTTCAAAGGAACGCTGGAACAGTTTTGCATCGCGCTATCTTTGGAGCAGTATGTCTATTGAAACACCGCCCACAATTCATTATAACGCGATAGGAACGGCAGTTCCGATAATTGCGGACAATATGACCGCTGTCAAAGAAAGCGGAACGGTTAAAGTCAGCGTACCTTTTGAAAGTGTGGAATATGACAGCCATATAATCACTGTCGCACTTAAAGGAAATAATATGTCGGGAGTGGCATTTGACACTGTTGCGGCAGGCGAAACAGAAAAAACATTGATTATGGACACCGCCGACGCGGACAGCGTAAAGACATTCGCTTGGGACAGCCTTAACGGAATGCGCCCACTGTGCGAGGCGAAAACAGTAACGGTAGAGTAAAAAAGTATATACAAAAATCGCCTATGGTAAATCCATAGGCGATTTTTTTGAGCGTGTTCTCTTTATTTGGTCGTAAGTTGGCCGTAAATTTAGGCTTGCAAATCTTGTAAAGCCATGTTTTATGCCATTTACTCGCTTAACGGCTTCATTGTCGGGAAGAGCAGCACATCACGTATCGCGGGGGAGTCGGTGAGGAGCATGCACATACGGTCGATGCCGAAGCCGATACCGCCCGTCGGGGGCATACCTATCTCGAGCGCGCGCATGAAGTCCTCGTCGGTGGTATTTGCTTCCTCGTCGCCCTGAGCAAGCTGCTCCTCCTGCGCCTTGAAACGCTCGCGCTGGTCAACGGGGTCGTTAAGCTCCGAGTACGCGTTCGCCATTTCCCAGCCGTTCATAAAAAACTCGAAACGCTCCACATATTCGGGATTGTCCGGCTTTTTCTTCGTGAGCGGCGAAATCTCAATCGGGTGATCCATGACAAACGTCGGCTGAATCATATGTTCCTCCGCAAACTGCTCAAAGAACAGATTCAAAATATCGCCCTTCTTATGACGCTTTTCGTACTCCACATGATGCTCGTCCGCAGCTTTACGCGCATCGTCGAGCGTGTGTATCTCGTTAAAGTCAACGCCCGAATACTTCTTCACCGCGTCAACCATTGTGATACGCTCAAACGGCTTGCCGAGATCCATTTCCACGCCGTTATACGTAATTTTCGTTGTGCCGAGTACCTCTTGCGCGACATGGCGGTACATATTCTCGGTGAGATCCATCATGCCGTGGTAATCGGTGTACGCCTGGTACAGCTCCATCAACGTAAACTCGGGGTTGTGGCGCGTGTCGAGACCTTCGTTTCTGAACACTCTGCCGATCTCGTACACCTTCTCAAAGCCGCCGACGATAAGACGCTTTAAGTACAGTTCCAGCGAAATACGCAGCTTAAAATCCTCGTCGAGCGCGTTGAAATGCGTTTCAAACGGTCTTGCCGCCGCGCCGCCCGCGTTGGACACGAGCATCGGCGTTTCAACCTCCAAAAAGCCCTGTCCGTTCAGGTACGAGCGAATCGACGCGATAATTTTCGAGCGGTTCATAAACGTCTTTTTCACGTCCTCGTTCATAATGAGGTCGATGTAACGCTGACGGTAACGCAGGTCGGTGTCGGTCATGCCGTGGAACTTCTCCGGCAGCGGCTGAAGCGATTTTGTGAGCAGCGTGATCTCGTCTACTCTAATCGAAATCTCGCCCGTCTGCGTGGTGAACACCTCGCCGTGCGCGCCGACTATATCGCCTATATCAAGCTTTTTGAAACGGTTATACTCGTCCTCGCCGAGAATATCCTTCTTGACGAAAAGCTGAATTTGACCGTCAATATCCGCGATATGGACAAATCCGACCTTACCCATGCCGCGCTTTGACATAATTCTGCCGGCAACGGTCACATTTTGACCGTCGTACTTTGAAATTTTCGCGGTGATTATCTCAACCTCGTCCGAACCGCGCTTTGTAAGCTCGCGCTGTTCCTCGCGTGCGCCGTCCTTCAGTTCGCCCGACGTGTGGGTGCGGTTAAATTTCGTAATCCGGAACGGGTCTCTGCCCTCGTTTTGCAAATCCGTGAGCTTGTCGCGGCGCACCTGCAGGAGAGCCGACAATTCCTTTGTGTTTTCCGTGTTTTCCATTTATTAAAAATCCTCCTCGGTTTTATTCTACAGACTGAAACATTATATACCATTTTCATCGGTTTGACAATGTTTTTTACGAAAAATCATTTATATATTTGAGAAAAGCCTCGCAGCCCTCGACAATATCGTCGTATGTAACGTCAAAATTATGCGTGTACCACGGGTCGGCTATGTCGCGCGGGTTGTCGGAGAAGTCGAGCAGGCGGAAAATTTTATCGCGATGCTCCTCGCCGAGTATACGCGTTATGGCGCGGATGTTCTGCGAGTCCATGCCGATGAAGTAGTCGTACTTGTCCGCGTCGGAGCGTTTAAGCTGCACCGCCGTTTTGCCGTCCGTTGATATGCCGTGCTCCGCGAGCTTTTTACGCGTGCCGTAATGTACGCCGTTACCGATTTCTTCGGTGCTCGTCGCGGCGGACGCTATGTGGAATTTGTCGGCGAGACCGCGTTTTTGTACCATGTCGCGCAGGAGAAACTCCGCCATCGGACTGCGGCATATGTTGCCGTAGCATATCATCATTACTCGTATCATTTTTAACCTCCGTTTGATTTCTACCATACCATTTTATCACATTTTTCTTTTATTTTCAAAAAAATTTTAAAAAACACCTTGACAAACGGAAAAAAGGTGCTATAATGTAAAACATAGTAATTCGATAGGAAAAGGAAGAATTACGGAAAGGGTGACGGAACGTGATAACACAGCGTCTGAAAAACATTAAGGACGACCGAATGTGTCGATGTTGAAATTTAAGGATAAAAGGGATAACCATAAAATATAATGAAGAAAGCGGGTAATAACCATGTCAAATAAAAATTACAGATTTGAAACTTTACAGCTGCACGTAGGTCAGGAGAGCGTGGACGCGGTAACGGACGCAAGAGCCGTTCCGATTTACGCGTCAACGTCCTATGTGTTCCACAACTCACAGCACGCCGCCGACCGTTTCGGTCTGCGCGACGCGGGCAACATTTACGGCAGACTTACAAACCCCACACAGGACATATTCGAGCAGAGAATCGCGGCACTCGAAGGCGGTGTTGCGGCTCTCGCAACCGCGTCGGGCGCGGCTGCTATTACATACGCGATACAGGCGCTCGCACAGGACGGCGGTCACATCGTCGCTTCAAAGACGATATACGGCGGCACGTACAATCTTTTCGAGCATACGCTCCCGCACTACGGCATAACGACAACGTTCGTTGACCCGTATGAGGACGGCGCGTTCGAGAACGCAATCCGGGACAATACAAAGGCGATATTCATAGAAACGCTCGGCAACCCCCATTCAAACATAATCGACATTGAGGCGGTCGCGAAAATCGCGCACGCGCACAACCTTCCTCTCGTAATTGATAACACGTTCGCGACTCCGTACCTCGTAAGACCTATCGAGTACGGCGCGGATATAGTCGTACACAGCGCGACTAAGTTTATCGGCGGTCACGGTACGGCGATAGGCGGCGTTATCGTTGACAGCGGCAAATTCGACTGGGCAGCGTCGGGCAAGTTCCCGCAGTTCGTTGAGCCGAACCCGTCATATCACGGCGTAAGCTTTACGGCGGCGGCCGGCGCGGCTGCATTTGTGACGTACATAAGAGCAATACTTCTGCGCGATACGGGCGCGACGCTCTCGCCGTTCCACGCGTTTATATTCCTTCAGGGACTTGAAACGCTGTCGCTCAGGGTTGAGCGTCACGTGGAAAACGCGCTTAAAATCGTTGAATATCTTAACAGCCATCCGCAGGTCGAGGCGGTACACCACCCTTCGCTCCCGACAGAGGAAGGTCACGAGTTCTATAACAAGTACCTTCCGAGCGGCGGCGGCAGCATATTCACGTTCGAGATCAAGGGCGACGCGGCGAAGGCTCAAAAGTTTATCGACAACCTTGAGATTTTCTCGCTGCTCGCCAATGTCGCGGACGTTAAGTCGCTCGTAATACACCCCGCGACGACCACACATTCGCAGTGCACCGAGGAGGAGCTTTTGGAACAGGGCATAAAGCCGAATACGATAAGACTGTCGATAGGCACGGAAAACGTAAACGACCTTATCGAAGCTCTTGACGACGCGTTTAAAGCGGTGGTATAATAATTGCAGCAACATCAAAGAAGGGATAAAAATGAAGAACAAAACGGTATTTATCGCGCGGTGCGCGGTACTCGCGGCTCTCGCGTGCGTGCTGACGATATTTCCGAAGGTACCTATAGGCGAGGGGTACGTGCATTTCGGCGACTGCGTTATCTACGCGGCGGCGCTCGTTATGGGGCCCGTTGCGGGCGCGGCTGTAGGCGCGGTGGGTCACAGCCTGGCGGATTTGATTTCGGGATTTCCGATCTACTGTATACCGACGCTCATAATAAAGGGAATACTCGGATTTACGATAGGTAAAATCCTGCACGAAAAACAGAGCGTAAAGCGGTACATACTCGCGGCGGCAGCGTCACTCGTAATAGTGACGGGCGGATATTTCATAGCCGAATTTCCGATTTTCGGAATGGCGCAGGCGCTTGTGTCGCTCGTGTCGTCGCCGATACAGTGGGCGATGAGCATGGTCGCGTCGGCTGTTATAATACCCGTGCTTATCAAAAACAGAAACAGATTGAATTTTTAGGAAAGAAGGAAAATATAATGTCAAAAATATATAAGGCGATAACGGAGCTTGTCGGCAACACGCCGCTTTTGGAGCTTACCAATTACGAGAGTGCAAACAATTTGGAGGCAACTGTTCTGGCAAAGCTGGAGTATTTCAATCCGGCTGGCAGCGTAAAGGACAGAATTGCGATAGCTATGGTGGACGACGCGGAGAAAACGGGTAAGCTTAAAAAGGGCAGCGTCATAATCGAGCCGACCTCGGGTAACACGGGTATAGGTCTCGCGTCAGTCGCGGCGGCGCGCGGTTACAGAATAATAATCACGATGCCCGAAACGATGAGTGTTGAGAGAAGAAATCTTTTGAAGGCGTACGGCGCGGAGCTTGTTCTTACCGACGGCGCACAGGGTATGAAGGGCGCGATAGCGAAGGCGCACGAGCTTGCCGCGGAGATAGAGGGCAGCTTTATTCCCAGCCAGTTCACAAACCCCGCGAACCCCGCATATCACAAGGCGACGACAGGCCCCGAAATTTGGAACGACACCGACGGCAAGGTTGACATATTCGTCGCGGGCGTAGGCACGGGCGGCACGCTGTCGGGCGTGGGCGAGTATCTGAAGTCGAAAAAACCCGAGGTTAAAATTGTCGCGGTAGAACCTGCGTCGTCGCCGGTACTGTCCGAGGGCAGAGCCGGAGCGCACAAAATTCAGGGTATCGGTGCGGGATTTGTTCCCGAAACGCTCAACACCGATATTTACGACGAGATTATAAGAGTCGAAAACGACGACGCGTTCGCGAAGGGTAAGGAAATCGCGAGAACGGAGGGTATGCTCGTGGGTATTTCCTCAGGCGCGGCGGTATGGGCTGCGACCGAGCTTGCGAAACGCCCCGAAAATAAGGGTAAAACGATCGTCGCGCTCCTGCCCGACACCGGCGAGAGATACCTCTCGACCCCGATGTTCGCGGATTGATTAAAAAGAGCAAACAAAAAGCGTATCACCTGATACGCTTTTTTCGTGTTTTAAACGCAATAACGGTAAATTCACCCGGTACATTTTCATTCGTCCACGCGGGGTGTTCGTCAAAGCTTTTCAAAACAAATCCGCTGTCTGTGACCGCGTTAATTATCTCGCTCATGGTATATTTTCTGTAGATGCATTTAGGCATTTTACGGCGGATCTCATCATCAATGAACCGCGCGTGCGCCATTTCTCCCTCGAAGATCTCCGTTGAAAAATAGCTCATAGCGGGCTGCTCCAAATTCAGTATATCGGATATTTTTGTAAACGGGTGAAAATCGCTGCATATCATTTTCCCGCCGTCTTTAAGTAATACATGATGCGCATAAACTCGTCAATGTCGTGGAAATAATGCAGCACTCCGCCTTCCATTACATCGTTCTGCTTATAAATTCACTTTTACTAATCCATTCCCATTATTTACAAGCTCAGATGACGCTCGCAAAGACTGGTTACTTCTTTTTAGAATATAAATAAATGTTGCTGTCGCTCTCCTCATTGACAATATCGGTTTAATTGATACTCAATTGTTTCAATTTTACTAATAGTTTATTAATCGTTGCATCATTACTATCAATTGAAGACAGCCATTCTATGGCAGGTGCTATATAGGCGCTATTGTCACCATTAAAAAATTTATTTAAATGCAGTACAATTTTTGCATATAATATGGCATGATAATTTTGTTTTTTATCATTTTTTTGACATTCTTCCAATATATTTATAGCTTTAATTAACTGAGTTTCAGCTTGCACCGTATTAAAAGATTTGTTTGCATTGAAAATTATTTCTGCTTTTGAATTCTTCATGCTAAGGTTATTTGGGAACATAGTTAATGCTTCATCAATTACAGCAAAAGCTTCTTTAGATCTATGTAACAGGGATAGATATAAAGCTTTTTGCTGTAATGTATATGGGCTATCGTCATAATTATACAGAACATCATACAACTCTATTCCTTCTTTACCACATTCATTTAAATCATTATTCATACTGTCATCAAAAAAAATCTTATAGAATAAGTGACTATCATATGCTTTGCGTTTAAATGTGTCATATCTAAATACATTTCTTTTATATACTTGGGTTATGAATTTTGTTATTACGGCTTTATAAACATTCTTTAATTCGGAGTCTGTGGTAAAAGCCTTGTGAGCATGTTTAAGAAAAAATTTTGATCTGATAGAAAAATAATCTTGATCAACACTCACATCAGTAGCATCATTAAGTAAGTCTTTCACCTTTTTAGTTAAAGGAACAATCTCATCAAAATAGTCAACAAAGTTAAAAAATGAGAAAAATAAATCTGTTGACATCAATGAATCATGCTGCTCCAAATATATCGTAAGCGCAACTAATTGTATTTCATCTCCATAGCATTCATCATCAGAATCATAATAATAAATATTATTAAGGACTTGTAACACGCTGTCATAGGTAGCAAAATCCTTAACATTTTGTCCAAGTAGCTCAAAGAAAGAGTATCTCTCATTTTCATTTTCTCTATATGTAAATCTTGGACGAACAATATTCTCAGGTATATGATTATAAATTTGACGAGCAGTATCCTTATCAATATTTTCAATAAATTTACCATGGTATTTTATATCTTTTCGTGATAAAATATGTTTAATATTGTCAAATAAATATTCGTCTGCTGTTGCTATAAGTCTAACATTTTCAGCGCTCGCAAAACAACATAAAGTTTCTACATCTTTATGCGCATCCTGCAGAAAAACAACTATTTTTTCACTATTTATTAATTTAAGAAAAAATTCAGCCTCTTCCTTGGTTGTATCACCTAAGAAATAAAATACATTACTACCATTTCTTTTTACCGCGCATTGCATAAGCGATGTGGTTTTTCCTGCAAATTGGCTTCCCAAAATAATAAGATTTTTATTGGTTAATGACAATGCCCATATTTCATCAACCAAATTAGTCTCATAGGCATGATTATTATATATAGAGAACCAGTTTGTTACACCAAGTCGATAATAATCTTCCTTTTCATATGTTTCAATCGAATATGGCTTTGGAATTCTATATCGATCAAATTCCTTATTGCTTAAAAACTGTAAATTTTCGGATTCTCTTGTAGTTAAAGGTAAATACTTGTTTTCAAGCCATTCAAACATCTCATCCGTATCAGCAATTATAACCTTACATCCAAGAGCAGTAAAGAATTTGATTTGTTTAGTGTCAGATTCCAAGCATTGAACCCATATTCTGGAATGTTTATTGTTATCTAAAAGATATTTTACCATTCTTTGAACACCCGTATCAGCAAAAGAATAGCCCCAAAACAATATGGGATTGTCATTAAAACGATACCGTGCAATATTATATAATTCCCCATTTCTGTTTTCAACAACGGACAAATCAAATTTTCCGAAATATAAATATGAATCTTTAATGGATACATCGCCATTAAGCGCTATATATTCTATTCCGAATTTATTTTTTCGTACGCTGCCGTATGAATTTGTATCGTTAATATAATGTTGTGTATTATCATCTTTAAAAATAGTTTTGATTATATCATCAATATTCGTTGTAATGATACTTTTTATATTTAATTTATCTATTAATTTGTATTTTGGATTTATTTCGTTTTTAACATGAAATCTTTCACGCAAATAATTTTGATATTCATTTTTAGGTACCATTTCTGAAGCGGCATATAAATCATCGCTAAAAATCTCATCTATTGAAAATTCTCTGCAAATATCTTGACATAGCTCTTTTGCGTCAGGGAAGCACTCACCGTTTATATCTGGCAACCGTGAAAAACCGGCACCAACAAATAAAATAATACCGTTTGACAATTCATTAATAAATAATTGTTCATAATTATCCTGAAACATTTTTTCCTCCTTTGTTTAACATAAAATAAGAATTATCTGACATTGACAATAAATCAAACTTTATTGTAAAAACTATTTAATTAATAACATTATAACACATTTTTTATATTTGTCAAACTTTTTTGAAAGCTTTATAAATTCTTGCGGAATACTACTCGGTCCGGCTTGCACATAAAATCCGGCACGTCATACACAAATGCATGTTAAAAAGTCAGACTCAAACAATACCTACTTCTATATTCGCGATTTTTACGCCCTTGTATGTATCAAAATACGCCGAATACCGCTTTAGCTATTTGATTGGATTTTCCCTGATTTTCTTCGCCCGCTCCAAGGGCACGCCCATCTGCTTAACCCAAAATTCATAAGCGTTGTATTCCCATGCCCGCTTGTTTTGGATGCTGTAATCTTTCATATAACCCCCTCATGTTCGTTACAAAGTGTTTTCCGTTTTACAAATGTAACCGCGTCATATTGTTTCCCGTTAACTACCCGTATGCCTGCTTTTCTGTCACATTCCGCAAATCCGAGTTTTTCGGCTAAATGTATCATTCGCTTGTTTCCCGACCATGTTTGAGTATATACGGTGTCCGTGCCGTTTTCGGATAAATACCTAATAAAACATTTCATCGCATTTTCACCATAGCCGCGTCCGCGCAGCTTCACCGACGGAATATCTATCCCTATCACAATATTTGCTTCATCACGCGTCCACGAATAATTATCGTCTATATAATATCGGTTAATCCAGCCGATATGCGTACCGTCCTTGGCACAGATTTCAAATCTCTTGCGAGCAGCATTATTTTCAGTCGACGCAATACAGTTATTAACATACCGTTTCGTCGCGGCAACCTGCTCCGAAAAAGGCACACAGCGTTCAATCTCCCATGGAGCATCCCAGTTCTGCCATTCCGTTTCGGTAGTATTCCAACGAATATAATCCTCTAAATCCTGTTCAATCGTATCACGCAGTATGATATTTTTGTATTTTAATTGCATAAATATTTCTCCTAATTAGTTTATCTTCCGCTCCGCAAATTCCGTTTTAAATTATCTCTCAAATCTTCTGTTCCATTTTATATTCCCACACGGTCATACCAAGCGATTTATAAAAATCAATTGCCGTTTTATTAAACTCGCTTACCTGAAGCTGAATTACCTGAGCGCCGCGCTCCTTCGCGCGTTTTACCGCTTCATGGTAAAGCGCCGTGCCGATTCCCCGTCTGCGGTAATTTTCATCAACCGCAATATCGTCTATATACGCGCACACGCGCGGAACAAGCGCGGCATTTCTCGGCGTGCGGATTACGATAAAGCATATGCCTACAATCCTGCCGTCAACGTCCGCGCCGAGCAATATGAGGTTTTCTTCATTCAAAACTTCCTCCGCAATATATCCGTTTGCTTCGGCGGGGTTTTCAACATTCCTGTATATGTCGGGGCGGTGTTCTACGTGCAGCTTGTGGATCTGTCTGAAAATTTTGTTTACCGCGTCAAAATCGGACAGCGTTAAATCTCGTATTATCATTGTTGTCACTTCCTTTTGTCGTTTTATAAATTATAGCATAAAATTTCGTCTAAATCAATATGACATACATTCTGCTTATTTTCCGTGAAAAGATATGGATTTTATGAGCATTTTCTCGGCTCTTGACTCGGGAAAATCAGCAATTTTAAAACAGAAAAACGCTCCGATGAACCATTGTCCGTTCGGAGCGTTTCTATCGTCAGATTTTCAATTTTTACAGTTCGCTTATAATATCGCTCATGTTATACATACCGGCGGGTTTGGTCGCGATAAACTTAGCCGCCTTAATCGCGCCGACGGCGAAAACCTCCTTGCTGTGGGCGCTGTGCTTAAGCTCTATAACCTCGTCCGTGCCGGCGAAAATAACTTCGTGGTCGCCGACGATCGTGCCGCCGCGCACGGCGTGCAGACCAATCTCCGTTTTCTTCCTCTTTCTCCGTACCGCGTGACGGTCATAGACGTACTCGGCGGGGAAAGACAGCGTTTCGTCAATCGCGTCGGCAATCGCAAGAGCCGTGCCGGAGGGAGCGTCGATTTTCTGGTTGTGGTGACGCTCGACAATCTCAATGTCAAAATTGCCCTCCAAAAGCTTAGTCGCTTTTTTGGCGAGGTCGATAAGCAGATTGATGCCGAGACTCATGTTCGCCGAAAAGAACACGGGGATTTCCTCCGATGCTTTCTTAAATTCAGCCTTCTGCTCGTCGGTGTAACCCGTCGTCGCGAGGATAACGGGAAGCCGGCGCGATTTGCAGTACGTTAAAATACCCGTGAGCGCCGAGGGGTGCGAAAAGTCAATCACAACGTCCGCATCGCCCGTAAATTCATTGGGGTCGGTAAACACGGGGTACGCGTTCTCCTTCGCGTCGTTCACGTCAAACCCCGCGACGATTTCGCACTCGTCGTCGGCTGCCGCGAGACGCGATATGACCTGACCCATTTTACCGTTACAGCCGTTCATTATTATCTTTATCATTGGACGTTTCTCCTTTTTTACGCGAGTTTAATACCCGCCTCTGCCATTGATTTTGCGAGCTTAGCCTTATGTTCCTCCGTCATTTCGACAAGCGGCATACGCAGGTTGCCCGCGTTAAAGCCCATCATGTTGAGAGCCGTTTTTACCGGCACGGGGTTTACCTCGATAAACAAATCGTTTATGAGCGTGAGCAGCTTAAGCTGCATATCTCTTGCTTTTTCCACGTCGCCGTTAAAGAAGCTTTCGCACATTTCGTGCGTCTCCTTCGGCATTACGTTTGCCAGTACCGATATAACGCCCTTGCCACCGAGCGACAGCGTGGGGACTATCATATCGTCGTTGCCGGAGTATATGTAAAGTTCGGGTACTTCCGCGGCGACCTTCGCCATGTAGCTGATGTTGCCGCTCGCTTCCTTGACCGCGACGATGTTTTCCGCCTTCGCGAGTTCCTTCAGCGTGTCTATGTTGAACGACATGCCCGTGCGCGACGGCACGTTGTAGAGAATAATCGGGATTTTAACGGCGTTCGCGATAGCCGTAAAGTGCGCGACAAGTCCGTGCTGCGAGGTTTTGTTGTAGTACGGCGTGACGGAAAGTATCGCGTCCGCGCCGAGTTCCTCCGCTCTTTTCGTAAGTTCTATCGCGTGGCGCGTGTCGTTTGAGCCCGTGCCCGCGATTACGGGTATGCGTCCGTTTACCTTTTTAACGGTGTACTCGATAGCCGCGAGATGTTCCTCGTCCGGCATCGTTGACGCTTCGCCGGTAGTGCCGCAGATTATGACCGCGTCGGTGCCGTTGTCAATGTTAAATTCAATAAGTCTGCCAAGCTCGTCATAGTTGGTCTTTTGACCGTCGAACGGCGTGATTATCGCAACGCCCGAACCTGTGAACGGTAATGTTTTCATTTTATATCCTCCTATTGA
This sequence comes from uncultured Clostridia bacterium, assembly GCA_947631235.1. Lineage (GTDB taxonomy): Bacteria > Bacillota > Clostridia > UBA1381 > UBA1381 > Hominilimicola. The sequence continues at coordinate 55,171 of CANRKO010000008.1, forward strand.
TTTATTCGGTTTTTGCATGACCCCCTCTCCGAGGGGGTCTAAACTTGCTTGCAAGTTTAGGGGGGTGTGTCAAACGGTATTATATACACCCCCCGAAATCAAAGATTTCGACCCCCTCACGAAGGGGGTCATACGGGGGTTACCTGTTCCCGTGCGACATCTTGCCTTAATCCATATAACCTTTTGCTGTTAAAAGTTCCGCGAGCAGCACCGCGCCGCCGGCTGCGCCGCGCAGCGTATTATGGCTCATCGAAACCATTTTATAATCGTACTGCGTCGATTCTCTGAGTCTGCCGCAGCTTATCGCCATGCCGCCGTCAATCTCGCGCGCCGTCTTTATCTGCGGCTGGTCGGGATTTTCGGATTCGGTGTAAACGTGAATAAACTGTTTCGGCGCGTGCGGCAAATTGAGTTCCTGCGGTACGCCCTTAAAGGAGCGCCACATATTCTCGATTTCCCCGACCGACGGCTTATTCACGCCGTCCTTGAACGAGAAGAATATCGCCGCCGTGTGACCGTCCGAAACGGGTACGCGGTACGTCTGGCACTCAATCTGCAGCTCCGTTGACGGCACGATTTCGCCGCCCTCGATTTTACCCAAAATTTTATTCGGCTCAACCTCCGACTTCATTTCCTCGCCGCCGATGTACGGGATGAGGTTGTCAACCATTTCCTGCCACGTTTCAAACGTCTTGCCCGCGCCGGAAATCGCCTGATATGTCGTAACGAGCGCGTGGTCTATCGGGTATTTTTGATTTATAACCGCCATCGCGGGCAAGTACGACTGCAGCGAGCAGTTCGACTTAACGGCAACAAAGCCGCGTTTCGTGCCGAGCCGTTTTCTCTGCGCGGGGATAATCTCGATGTGCTGCGGATTTATCTCGGGTATAATCATCGGCACGTCGAGAGTGTGTCTGTGCGCCGAGTTGTTTGAAACAACGGGACACTCCGCCTTCGCGTAACGCTCCTCCAAAGCCTTTATCTCGTCCTTTTTCATATCGACCGCGCAGAACACGAAGTCTACCATCGACGCGATTTTCTCAACGTCGCCCGTCGCGTCCATTACCACCATATCGGCAACACCCGCGGGGATTTCCTCCTTCATCGCCCACTTCGCGCCGACCGCATCCTTGTACGTTTTGCCCGCACTTCTCGGCGACGCGGCGAGAACCTCTATCGTGTACCACGGGTGGTCGTGCAAAAGCGTTATGAACCTTTGACCCACCATACCCGTTGCGCCTATGATACCTACCTTGTAATTGTCTTTCATTCTAAAACTCCCTTTATTTTTAGTTTAAAAAAGCAGCAGACTGAGCTGCTGCCATATTTTGCGTGGATTTGTATCTGCAAAACGACGATAGCTCAACATTTTGCCGCCGTAAGCGGCTCAAATGACAGTCATACCGCTCTTAACGGCATGCCCAGCGGGAAATACGCGCAGTCAATATTTCCGCTTCGGCGTTTTGTCCTTTCGTCTTTAATCAACGGCAGCTGCGTACCTCATAAAGCTTACTGATACGAAAACGCGCCTCTATCACTGCTTTTTCTTTTCTATATAATACTATCACTATATGCAATACGTGTCAATATATTTTTTAAAATTTATTTCAAAAGCGCAAACTCCCAAAGCCGTATCACAGTAGCGGGAGAAATTTAAAAAAGCGTTTCTCGGTGAAACGCTTTTATTTTATATAAATTATGTTAAAATATATTATGCTTCCTCGGTGATTTCAGGCTCATCTTCTATCGCATCGTACGCCGCCAAAACTCTGCTTTCAAGCACTGCACGCATGTCGCTGTTGATAGGATGAGCAATGTCTCTGTATTCTCCGTCCGGAGTTCTTCTGCTAGGCATTGCCACAAATAACTTTTCGGGACCTTCAATAACCTTCACATCATGAACTGCGAACGCATTGTCGAATGTTACGGAAGCAACCGCTTTCATCTTGCTTTCGCCGGTAACCTTCTTAATCCTGATATCTGTGATTTCCATGTGTTTCACCACCCTTCGACATATTTCTGCCTAAGTTTATGATACTGTAAAAATTGCGATTTGTCAAGCATTTTGCGGATATTTAGTCGCAAAATCAACAAAAAAGCCGTTTTTTGCGTAATTTTTCTAAAATTTGATAAAAGGGGTTTTCATTTGTGTTTTTCAGGTGTATAATAGATTTAATAGGTATTTTTAACGCATTGTAAAAAGGAGTTTTTCCATGGGCAGATTTATGTTATCGGAGCTTTCCGAAAACGACGGCATACATTTTATAGGAATAGGCGGCATAAGCATGAGCGGTCTGGCGCAGATAGTTCTGCAGGCGGGGTACAAGGTCACCGGCTCGGACTGGCACGAAAGCGCGATAACCGATAAGCTTGCCGATATGGGCGCGGATATTGTCTACGGCGTGGGCGCGGTAAACGACAAAGGAGTAAGAGACGCGGCGGTCGTAGTGCATACGGCGGCGGCAAAGGAGGATAACCCCGAAATGGTTCTCGCACGCGGCTTAAACAAGCGCGTGATCGACCGCGCGGAGTTTCTCGGGGCGGTGATGAAGAAGTACCACCACGCGGTGGGCGTAAGCGGAACTCACGGCAAGACCACAACGACCTCGATGCTCGCGCACGCGCTCATAGGCGCGGGACTCGATCCCACAATAAGCGTCGGCGGCGAGCTTGACCTTATCGGCGGAAATATAAAGACGGGTCACGATGATTATTTTGTCACCGAGGCATGTGAATATACGAACAGCTTTTTGAAATTCTATCCCACGATCGCGCTTATCACGAATATCGAGGAGGATCATCTCGACTTCTTCACCGGTATAGATATGATAAAGGACAGCTTTCGTCAATTTGCGTATCTTACAAAGGGCGTCGGCAGCGTTGTGGCTATGGGCGACGATAAGAACGTAAGGGATGCTTTAAAGGGCGCGGACGACCTCGACATTATCACCTACGGAATGTCGGAAAATAATGACTATTATCCCGCAAGCATTACGTACCACGCCGGTTTCCCGTCGTTCGATGTTATGAAAAACGGCGGTAAGGTGTGTCATATAAGTCTTAACGTACCGGGCGAGCATAACATATTAAATGCCGTCGCGGCTATAGCGGTGTGCGGACTTTCGGGCGTTGACGCGGAAAAGGCGGCACGGGGAATAGAGACATTCAAGGGTACGCACCGCCGGTTTGAAAAGAAAGGATTTTTAAACGGCGCGGTGGTGATCGATGATTACGCGCACCACCCGACCGAAATTGCCGCGACGCTCAAAGCGGCGAAAAAATTTCCGCACGACAGGATAGTGTGCGTGTTCCAGCCGCACACGTTTTCGAGGACGCGGACGCTGTGGAAGGAGTTTACCAAGGCGTTCGACGACGCGGACGAACTCATATTGACGCACATATACGCGGCGCGTGAAAAGGACGACGGCGTTACGAAACCCGAAAATCTCGCGGCTGAAATTAAATCTCGCGGTGTGAATGCGTCATATATCGACAAATTTGAGGACATCGCGAAGTACCTCAAAGAAAACGTCAAAGAGGGCGACATTGTGTTTACGATGGGCGCGGGCGACGTTGTGAATATAGATGAAATGATAGTTGAATAAAAAATTTGACCCCCTCATAAGAGGGGGTCGTTTTTTTATTGTCCTTGACACTGTTTTGTGTTATGCGGTATGACCGCCTCGACAAATTCCTTATACGCCCAGTGCGATTTCGGAACGTCGGTAAATTCATTCGGGAACCAGTCGGTGTTTTCTATAAACCGTCCGAGTGCGCGGTTTATGAGCGTTATCATCTCCGCGCGCGACACGGGCGCGTTGGGACGGAACGTGCCGTCGTCGTAACCCGTTATAATTCCTTTCGCGCTCAACGCCGCGATATAACCCTCCGCCCAGTGTCCTTGAATGTCGGTGTATTGCGTATTTTCGGCGGGTGCTTCACCGAGATATGAGCAGATTATTTTCGCAAGCTCCGCACGCGTAACCGAGTTGTCGGGGCGATACGTGCCGTCGGAGTAGCCGCTGACATAATTTTTATCGCTGAGGTAATTCACGTAATTCTTGTACCACGCGCCGTCCGCAACGTCGGTAAATTCGTGGTTGATTCTATACGTGTGCGTGTCGTCAAAGCCGTCGGTAATACGCGCTATAAGCGCCGCCGCTTCCGCGCGCGTAACCGAACTGTCGGGGCGGTACGTGCCGTCGCCGTAACCCGACATATACGCCTGATGCTGGTAGCCCGGGGGAGATACGGCGTTCACGCTCATGGTCGGTATACGTATAATGCTCAAAGAATTTGCCTTTACGGGATAGTCAAAGCTGCCGCCTATACCCTCGAACTCGCCCTCGGCGGGAACGATATTGTCTTTGTTTTCAAGCGTGTTTACCGCGCCCGTGTCGGCGGTCATCGTGATTGTTTTCGCCTTTGCCGAAGTGTCAAAGCCCATTCCCCTCGGCGTGTCGATATTTACCTCGACAGTCGTATCGGAATTTGTGGTGTTTACTATTTTCGCTATGATTTCGCCCGCTTCCGAGTCGTATGTACTCGACGCGTAAACCGGACCGTACTCCTTCGGTTTCGTGTACGAGCAGATAAACTCGCCGTTCAGGTACGCCTGGATCTCATAGTCGCTTACCTCGACCTTAACGTCGTACCACTCGCCGTCGTTTATATGCACGTCGCCGATGTACGACTGTTCCGCGGCGTTGCCTACGTCCGCGCTCACGCCGTTGACTATATGCTGAATTTTCGCGGTGGTGTTGCCCCAGCCGCCGACGTTGACGCGGTAATAATTCATACCGTCCTCCGCCGCCACGCCTATCTGAAAGCCCTCGCCGCCGCCGTTTTTCTTAGCCTTAACGGTAAAGGTGTAGTCTCTGTCAGCCATTGACGGGTTCGCAGCCGCCCAGTCGTTGTAGACTGTTGCGCCGGTGCTGTCCGAGGTCTGCGTGATAACGCCGTCGTCTCCGATCGTCCATTCGCCGATACCCGTTTGCCAGCCGTCGGGCGCAACGTCAATGTCGCCGCTGCCGCCCTCTATCGGGATATTCTGCTGTATATGCGCGTCCTTAAACTCGTTCTGCGTACCCCACGAGCCGAGCACAACGCCGCCGTGGAGATAGTCCTCCGCCGGTATACCGCTCATCTCCACATCGGTCGGGAGGGTATAGTCGCCGTGATTGTTCGAGAACAGCGACTGCACGTAATAATTCGGCGTGAGAACATAGTCGTCGTTTGTGAACCAAATCATATTCGCAGCCGTCCACTGCGTGTTGCCGTACTTTGCGAACATCGGCGCGTAACTCGCCATGCGCACAACGTCGGCGTTACGTTCGAGACCCGTCATAAACGCCGCCTCGCAAAGCGCGTTGTACCACGTGTTGCCCTTCGACGCGTACTCGCCCAGAAAGACCTTTGAATTTGTGTCGCGGCGGTAATCGTCGTAGCGGTAAGCGTGCTGCTTGAACCAGTCCGCGCTCTCGTAGTAATGCTCGTCAACGCGGTCGGCAAACTCGGTGTTCGCGTTTATCCAGTTCCACGCGAGGTCGTTGTTCGAGCCGCTTGACGCCGTGCCGGACGTTGTGACGAGGTTTATGTCGGGATATTTTTCGTGTATCTGTTTCGCAAACTCCGCGTAGCGCTCAAAATAAATATCGCCGTACTGCTCGTTGCCGATACCGATATATTTGAGGTTAAACGGCTCGCTGTGACCCATTTCTTTTCTTAATTTAACCCATTCGTTGCTCTCGTCCGTGCCGTTCGCGAACGCTATCAAATCGAGCGCGTCGTCAATGTAGGGCTGCAGTTCGTCCATAGGAACGACATGGTTCTCGTCCTCGTTTCCGCCGGAGCGAACCTGGCACGAAAGACCGCAGTTTAATATCGGCACAGGTTCCATGCCCAAATCCTCGCACATTTGGAAATACTCGTAAAAGCCCAAGCCGTAGGTCATTTGGTATGTGCCGTCAGCAGGGCTCCAGATATTTACCATTTCCCTACGCTCCGAAACGTCGCCGACCGTGTCCTTCCAGTTCCACGCCACGTCCATGGTATTGCCCTCAACGGCGCAGCCGCCGGGGAAACGCAGGAATTTCGGGTGCATGGCTTCAAGAGTCTCCATTAAATCCTTTCTGAGTCCGTGACCCTTGTATGTGTCCTCGGGAATAAGCGAGATTATATCAATATCGACCGTTTTGCCCGTATTCTTGACGATAAGCTTAGCGTCGGACGCGTTTTCGGCAGCCGTTAAAGCTGCCGTCACTTCCTGCCAGTCCGAGCCGTCGGCTTTGACTTCGGCTGACGCGCCGCCGATTGAAACCATCAAATCGGCGTTGCCGCGCACACGTGCGGAAAAGTTGTAAACGGCGTCCTTTTTAACGCTCATGCCCATATAACCGTCGTTCGTTATGCTCGCGCCCTTGCCGAGCGTAATATATGTCGGATTGTTTTCGTTCATCGGGTTTTCGGTGCTGATTTTCGCGTCGCCCAACGTTTCCCATGAGTACAAATTATCGTCAGCCGCAATTTCAAACGAGCGGTTCTGCACCATTTCCGCGTACAAGCCGCCGTCGGCGGAGCTGTTTATGTCCTCGAAAAACAGTCCCCACATAATATCGGAAACGTCCTTCGACCTGTCGGACGCGTCAATATTCACGGTGTAAGGACTTCTCGCCGTACCCGCGACGTAAACGGTATACTCCGCCTTTTCGCCGCCGTACTCCGCCGCGAGCGTCACCTTCGCCGTGTTTTCGGGATGGGTAACCGCGCCCGTTTGCGTGTCTATAAGACCGAGGTCGTCCGTTTCGCTCCAAATAAGCCCTTCCGTCTGCGGCAGCGTGAGTGTGCTGCCCGTTATAAGCGCGCCGTTTTCAATCGTGTACGAGCCGAGCAGTACCGCGGGGTCAATTTCGCCCTCCGCGAACACGCCGGATATTTCGTCGGCTGTAAGCGCCTTGTCGTATACGCGGAAGTCGTCAACCGCCGCCGCGAGGTACGCGTCGCCGTCGTAGTGCGATTTGCCTATGTAATTTAAGGTGTCCTTAATATCGGTCGGCTTTACGGTCATGTTGGATTTTGTGTCGACGAGCAGACCGTTTCTGTAGTAATTGAGCGTGCCGTTTTCATACGTGACGGCGTAATGTACCCAGTCGCGCTCCGTTTCCTGCACCGTGTCAACGGTGTCCGTGCCTGTGGGCGACTTCATTTCAAGTCTCGCCGTGCTGCCCGAATACGGAGCGAAAAAGAAATTGTTGTTCGCGTCCGTTCCGAAGTCGAACACGCGTCCCCATGCGGTAAAGCGGTCAATCTTTACCCACGACGCTACGGTAAAACTGTCGGTTAAAATTCCCTCCGGCAAAAGCGCATAGCCGTCAACGCCGTCAAGAGTGAGCGCCTTGCCGGTGTTGCCGTTATCGGTAACGGACGCGCCGCCCGAAAGCTTTAATTCGTTTTTGCCGTTTTCGTCGGCAAGCGGATTTTTATTGTCAAACGTGTAGCGCAGCACGGGTTCAGCCGCGCCGTTTGCCGCTGTTGCCGAGGGCATTGCTCCCGCCGCGAGAGCCGCCGCCGCTATTACGGCAATCAATCTCCTTTTCATAACAGTCCTCCTTGTATTATATAATCATAGTTTAAATATCCATTTTTATGGATATATGCTATACTGTTATAGACGCTGTGGA
>CANRKO010000009.1 GCA_947631235.1 uncultured Clostridia bacterium
AACGTCATGCCGTTATATTTAAAGAATCCCGCAGCCGCGAACGGAGCGGCAAGCACCACGCACAGCCACGACACGACCTCCTTGCCGACAATATCGCGCAATCCGAAATACGTCCCGACCGCTGCGCCCACCGCAAGTACGGAGCATATAAACTGCCGTGCCGATAAGCCGAAAAACATACTTTCATGGTAGTCTTTGATTTCCTTATTGATTTTTATTTCCATGAAAACTCCTTCCCATAAAAAAATCGCCGCTAATCGGCGATTTCCTGTTCATTGTTTATTTCTCCGAAAAGAATTTTTATGTAGTCCATTCTTCCGTTCAGTATTCTGTAAATAGAAACATTTTCATCATCGGCTTTGTAAAATATAAGATAATTTTTACTTATCAAATACCGGTAATCTGTCTGTATATGCAGCTTCGCCGAAAGCGAAACTCCCATATCGGGCGAGATTGCCAGAAGCATATAATCATCTATTATTTCTTTTACAATACGATTGGCGGCGATAGGATTACACAATTCCTCCGAGATGTATTTTTTTATTTCCTGCAAGTCGTTTAAAGCGGCAGGAGTTAATCTTATGTGTGCCATATTTATACTCCCAATACCTCTCTTGCTTTATCCGCGTCGATCCAGCCTTTTTCCTTGACCGACATTTCCGCAGCCGACAGTTCCGACAACAGTTTTACCGTTGCCCGCATTTTCTCATAATCGTCCATGTCGATTATTACATAGCGTCCTCTGCCGTTTTTGGTAAGAAAAACAGGCTCGCCTATGGAAATATCTTTAAGCACATCCGTGTAGTTCCGTAAATCCGAAACAGGTTTTATATTCGGCATAATATTACCTCCTGCCATGATAAATTTATTGCTGTACTTATTGTATCATAATTATTCGTAAAATACAACAGCAAATTTAATTATCTCTCCGGCGCGTTCTTCTTCGGAGTCTGCGGCTGTAATTCCGACGGCTTCTTTCCGTCTATCGACTTGATAAAATCTATCTTATCAGCCGCCGCAAACGTGCGCGGCGACAGCGCGCTTTGCCATGCCTGCGCCTTGCTTGCCCATCTGAAGCCTCTCGTTTTCATTACCGCAATCTGCTTCTCGCTCGGCTTCTCGTTGAACATAAGCTGTAAGCGGTTATTCGCGAGATTTACAACAGCTTCGCCGCCTTTAAATCTCCAACCCTGATACAAGGACTGCAGATTGTCCTCAATCCTGTTGATGTTCCGCTGTAATGTATTGATACGGCTTCTGTTGTCGATAAAGAATTTATCGGGATACGGCTTTTCCTGCTCATCGTTCACGCGAGCGTCCAGTTCCTTTGCCGTATCCATATCAACTCCCGGACAGCCGACTACAGTACCGTACTGCCCGAAATAGTCGTTGACCATTTTCATATAATCGAGTGTTTCCTGCATATGGTCAATGTTTTCATTAAGCAACGCTACCGCGTTCGGATCGTCGCTTCTTATTACTGAATTGTAACTCATAATTTTATTCCTTTCCGGCGTTAAACGCCTAACATTTCCTTAACTATTCTATCTGCGCCCTTAATAAGTCCGACGAGTACAAGCATATTAAATATTACCTCGCCGATATACTTCCATATCATAGTGACCGTCGTTATACCGGTATCGAGCGTGGGCGCACTCGTACTTGCGAATGCCGAAAATATCAGACACGACAGAATTATTACCGCGCCCTCCAAACATACGCCGACATAGGATTTAATAAACGATTTTCCCATCTGCGACGTACCTTCTCCCGCGAACGTCGATAACGGAACGGGAGCTAATGCTGTATACATATATAGCCTGAAAAATCTGCCGTACACAGTCATTATCATAATGAACGACATTACCGTTATGAACAGGCTGCCCAAAATCGTGACAAGCCACAGCGGAATACTTGCCCAGAAACCCGCGTCCTCGACCGCTGTTTCTATCGCAGCCGGAAGCGTAACTGCCGCACTGCCCATACCGCCGAGACTGCCGGCGATGCTGCTAACAACGCCGCCGCATATCGAATATATCACAGTCATTAAATCAAGCGCATATGTAATCGCCACCTTTGCCGCCACAAAGCGTATAAAATGTTTCAGCGCATATTCGGGGCGCTGAAAGTCACGGAACGACGCTGTACTTCTGAATATACTCATAGCGAAAAAGAGTATCAGCAACCCGTAGCCGATTGCTTGCAAGCCGCCGTTAATATTGGTCACTATATGCCATATGGCTCCGCCTTTGAAATCCTGCGGCGACATAGTAACAAGCTCCCATATTTCCGTCATTTTGTCGTTCCATGTTGCAAACGCATTTTCAAGGTTTGCAACAATCCAATTATCACTCAATTGCTATCACCTCCTAGCCGCTGCTCCTTGGAACAGCGGCATTGTATGTAATCTGTGATTTTTACGCTATAATCAAATCAAGAATATCCTTGGCAAACGCTATAACTATACCGCCGAAGAACGTCAAGAAACCATTTGCTCTCTGCTGCGCATCGTGCGATTTGAGCGACAGACCTATCTGAACGATACCGAAACCCAAGAGTATCATACCGATAGCCTTGATAGCCGAAAAGATAAAAGACGATAAGCCGTTAATCGCCGTAAGCGGATCGTCCGCGAATACGGGCGGCGCGAATGTTGTCATCACCAACGCTGCGATTAACAATGCTGTTTTGGTAACGCGCAAGCCTTTCTTAACCTTCGAGATTTTCCCTGTTGCCGTTACCGATGTTGTTTTTGATTCGTTTGTTTCCTTCATTTACATATACCTCCGTCTTAAATTCAATAAATTCTATTGTATCGGGATTACCAAAGGAAATATCCTTTTTAAATCTCGACATATCCTTGTTGTGTTTGTACGGTTTGGCACCTCCATCTTCAGTGAATTTGATATTAGGGTGTGACAGAATATTGAATTTTTTATCCATAATCGGCTTTTCGCCGCGTATGAATATGAGTGCCTGCGAGTTGTCAAGTTGCCGAACCTCGTCCAAAGTCAACAGTTCTCTGCCCGCGTTTTGGTAATTTGTGTTGCTGCTGCCGTGCTGCCCTTTGGTAACACCGCGCGTCCGTGTGTCGATAGTTTCCTTACCGAGCATTTTTGAAATATACTCGTGTGTTGCCTGTTCGTTGCCGCCGAGATACAATAAAGTATCACAGTTACCGACAATGCTTTCCCAACTGTCTTTGAAAAGTGATTTCAACTGCGCCATATTTTGTATGATGATTGACACCGATATTCGTCGCGAACGCATAGTTGCAAGCACTCTCTCGAAGTTATCCGGCAATGCCGTATTAGCAAACTCGTCCATTACGAAATGAACGGGAACAGGCAATTCGCCGCCGTGTTCGTTGTCAGCTCTGTAATACAATTCCTGAAATGCCTGCGTATAGAGCATACCTACGAGATAATTGAACGAATTATCGTTATCGGGGATAACGCAAAAGATGGCTTTCTTTTTCTCGCCGAGGCTGCCTATGTCGATATTATCGTATGAGGTCATACGCGCGATTTCGGGCAAATTAAAAGCGGCGAGCCTTACCGCCGCCGATATGAGTATCGACTTTGCGGTTTTGCCCGCCGCCTGTTTGAAGATTTTCCACTGTTTCAGCGCAATATGCTCCGGATAATCTTCTTCAAGCATTTCAAACATAATGTCAACGGGGGACTTGTATTCCTCGTCGTCCTCCATAGCCGCCGCGTTCTCTATGAGGAACATCAGCGTTTCAAAGTTCTGCTCTTCCGGCGGCGCTTCGTGTATTAAATACAGCATAAGCGCCGTATCAAGCGCAAGCTCCGATTTTTCCCAAAACGGGTCGGAATTGCCCGCGTTTTTCGGAGTGGTATTCTGTATGAGGTTTGTAATCAGCTTGATAACGTCCTCGTCATTGCGAATGTAGGTAAACGGATTGTATCCGTCCGATTCGTCGGGATTTATGAGATTAAAAACCTTTACATCGTACCCCTGTTCAAGCAAAAGCGGAGCGGTCGCGCGCAGCAGTTCGCCCTTCGGATCGGCTACGACAAACGAGGTATTGCACTGTAAAATATTCGTCTTCGCGTAAAAGCGCGTCTTACCCGCACCGGAGCCGCCGACTACAAGCACGTTCAGATTTCGTCTGTGACTTTTCGCATTGAGGCTCAGCGCCACCGTATGCGATAGAATAAGGTTCTTAAATCTGTGCTTTCTGTCGGCGTACTTACGCGCAATACTCGCCGCATTACCCCATTTAGCCGAGCCGTGTTCTTCACCCGGTCTGCGGTTTTCCCGCGTAGTCAAGTACACGCCGATGCCCATAGCGTATGCGAATAAAAAAGCGAGAACGAATTTTAGGCTGTATTGATTGAACGATATATTAAACGGCTGATTTATAGCCGAGGGTAACCGTTCCAGTAAATCGAATAAATTTATTCCGCTCTCGTAGCAGCCTGCCGTAACAAGAGCAAGCCATATAACCGCTATGGACAACAGCGCAAGCATGAGATAATTGTTTTTTTCGTCGCGCCTATTCAACTGCTGTCATCGCATTTCTGTGTTAAATCGTTCATACATATCTCTCCTTCCTATGAAAAAAGCGACTGTCTTTTCAACAATCGCTTAGTTTACAATACATTTCTTTTTCATTTTTTTTATCGTTTTCATCTTTTTTTTCTATAAAATTGCATTTGGTATAAAATAAATACTTTATTTCATCTGTTAAATTATCACAAGGAGTTTCATCTATATTAAAAAATTCCATGGCTTTATTACCAGGGGTATGAATATTGCCCCTTATAAGACGTATCTCAGTATATCCATACATCCAAAAGTATTTCTTGACAAGTTCCATTAAAGTATAACCAATGCCTAATCGCCGACATACTGGTGTTATCCATATTTGCTCTAGGAAGAATTCTTTATCCTTAGATCTACCATACGCATACCCAATTATACAGGATGTATTAGTATCGCATGCTTTTATTGTTATTTTATCTAATTCTTTATTCTCCTCAATAGAAATATAACATTCTTTTGCACTAATTTTTTTATTATTGGAAGATTTGATTTTATTTTTTATAATTTTTTCAGTTTCTTTTAATAGTTTAGAAATTTCTTTGCGCTGCTTTTTTGCTTTCAAAGCAAACAAAGATGTAGAATTGTTTGTTCTATCTGGGAGCATTTGATGTGTCGAGAGACCACAACCCATTGGTTTTCTTTGTTTCATATTATACACCTCATTGGATTTTACTTGTATATATTATACCACAGGCATTACGGAAAGGCAACCCCGAAGGATTGCCTTTCCGTGAATAATCAAGTTATTTCGTCCAAACCTCACCGTTTGCGGACTCAACCGCCATGTGCGTGTTTGCGGCTTCAATTACATCATAGAACGCCCAATAAACGCTGTCGTTCATATCCGTAAACGGATTTATTTTGCTCATATTCGCGTTCACAAAATCCCTGTCGGCTTTGCGTCCCGTCATGCGATTGACAATCGCTACAACCTCGGCGCGTTTTATCTGCGCGTCGGGACGGAACGTGTTATCGGCATAGCCCGCTATCCAGTCCATAGCCGCCGCGTCAATAATATACTGATACGCCCAATGACCGCTCTTTACGTCGGTAAACTTGCTCGTCTTTGCCGCCGTAATTTTATCTGTCAGCGTGTAGAAGCGGCTGCACATAGCTACAAACTCGGCACGGCTAATGAATTCCTCCGGCTTAAACGTGCCGTCGGCATAGCCTACGACAATATCATACTTTTTAAGATAGGCTATTGTATCATTGTACCACAGTTTCGGATTTACGTCCTTGAATGACGAATTTTTATGTGGTATCGTTTCGCCCTTACGGTCAGCGATATTTCTCGCAAAAATCGCCGCGACTTCGGCTCTTGTCATATTGCCCTCCGGCATGAACGAACCGTCCTCGTAACCTACAATGTAGGACTTATGCTCAACTGCCGGAAGTACGAGCTTACCGTTTGCGTCAGTAATGCCGTTCGCGGTGTTGCCTTTTTTGTCTTTAAGCGTAACATCAATGTTCGGCGCAGGCTTGTTATTTTTATCGGTAACAACTATGGTGTAATAGTTATCGCTGTCGATTGTTTTACCGTTCGGGAGCGTCAGCGTTATCTTACCGTCCTTGACAGATTTTGTAACGCTTACGGTCTTGCCGTCCTTGTCTGTCACTTTCACGTTATAGGTAGTGGTAACGGTTACGCTTCCGCCGCCACCGCCGCCGCCTGACGAGCCGCCGCTGCTGCTTGAACCGCCGCCACCGCCGCCTGACGAAGACTTTTTGGGAAGTGTAACCTTGCCGCTTGTATTGGTCATGTCTGCCGCCGTTGCGTTATTCTTATCGGTAATGGTTACGCTCATATCCTTAACGGCTTTCGCGTCCTTATCTGTAACGGTTACAGTGGTCTGATTACTTGTCGCAAGCTCATTCGCGTCCGGCAGTTTGACGTTTATTTTACCGTCTTTAATTTCAACATACGCATTTTCAATCTTAGCCTTTGTGTCCTCGACAACAACGGTATATCCGTCAACAACAGTTTTTCCGTCCTTATCGGTAAAGTTCTCCGAAAGCGGGGGAACAACTACTTTGCCGTCGGCATTGGTAGTGCCAGTTCTATCGCCGCCGTTGCTGTCCTTGACGTTTACGGACATATCCTTAACAGGCGCATTGTCCTTATCGGCTACTGTTACAGTCGTTCTGTCGGCATAGTCGATAACCGTTCCGTCGGGAAGTGTAACGGTGATTTTTCCGTCAGCGATTTTAACTTCCGCTCCCTCAATATTGCCCTTTGTTTCAGTCGCAACATTGACGTTATACATATTGCCGTTTTCGTCCTTGACCTGTGCGTTGCCGTTCGCATCGGTAATATCCGTATCGGAAACGGGTACGATTGCAATTCCCGCACTGTTGGTAATATCCGAAGCAGTACCGCCGTTTATATCGGTTACAGTTACCGTGATACCTTTTACGGGTGAGCCGTCATTCTCGTTGATAACTCTGATATTCACCTTGTTTTCGGGATTGAGTGTCTTGTTTTCGGGCAGTTCAATTTCAAGGTTTCCGTCGTCCTGCAATTTTACAAGTCCAAATTCCGTGATAACTCCGGCGGTGTCCCATACGAAAACACGGTATTTGTAATTCTTGTTCTGCACAACCGCGCCGTCGCCCATATCGGGAGTGGGAGTAGGCTCACTCGGCTTTTCTGTCGGCTTTGCCGTTTCGTCGGGGTTCGGTGTATCGGTCGGCTTCGGCGTTTCTGTCGGCTTTGTCGTTTCGCTTGGGTTTTCTGAGGGAGTAGGCTTCTGCGTCGGCTCCGACGGCTTTTCAGTCGGTTTTGCCGTTTCACTCGGCTTTTCCGTTACATCAGGCTTCGGGGTAGTTTCAACGCCGGGTAATGGATTAGACTCCGTATCGGGGTTGGGCGTCGGTGTAGGTTTTGCAAGAGGAGCTTCGCTGAGCGGAGGAACAACCACAATGCCGTCCTCGTCCGTAAGCTCTGTGCGTAAGCCGCTGCCGTCTTTATTGTAGACACTGACCTTCCAATCTTTAACAGGCGTTCCGTCGGAACGCATTACCTTAACCGTGGTTCTGTTGTAATAGTCGATAACCTTACCCTCCGGCAAGCAGACCAATACCGCCTCGTCCTTTGCGATAAGCGTAATAATTGCGTCCTTGACAAGTCCGTTCTCGTCGCTCACGGTTACGATATAATCGTAAACCTTTTCACCGTCTTTATCTCCGACCTCACCGTTACCGTTGTCGTCGGTAATATCGGTATTGCTTACGGGAAGCGTTATCTGTCCCTTGATATTGGTATAGCCGTTTTCTATAAAGTCAGCATCGCCGATAAGCTGAACGCGCAGACCGTTCACAGGCTCACCCGTTTCGGTTACTACCGTTACCGTTACACGGTTATCCTTGTCAAACGGCGTACCTGCGGGCAACTTTACATTGATAGAATAATTATCGCCTACGGTCACACCGCAGTCCGTGATAAGCTCGCCATTCTTGTCGGTTACCACGACAACATAGGTGTTGTCCTTATCCGCGACTGTACCGTTGCTGTCACCCGTGGACGAAGATGCGTTCGGCACTTTAAGCTGTCCGTTAGCATCTGTCTTGCCTGTCGCGGCGTTATTGGAAGTATCGGCAACAAATATGCTGATACCCTCGACGGGCTGCTGTGTTTCGCTGTTCGTTACCGTAATTGTGGTAATATCGTCAGCCGAGAGTAAACGTCCGTCGGGCAGTTTGATTGTGATGTTGTCGTTTTTATCAATGGAAATCTCGCTGTTGAAAATCGGCTTGTTGTTCTTATCGGTAATTAAGATACTGTAATCACCGACCTTTGAATGTCCGTCCTCATCGGAATTGTCCTTGTCAGCTAACTGCGGAATTTCTGCTGTTTCAAGTGTTGTACCGCATACGGTACATTCCTTATGCTTGCTGCCGCTGCGCTCGATTGTCGCAAGCGTATCTATTATCCAGTCTGACGGCTTATGTCCCGCCGCCGCGACATAGTTAATCTTGTGCGTCTCGCCGCATACGGAACAGGTGATTGTGGTATATCCAAGCTCCGTACACGTTGGCGGCGTTACAACAGATGTGTAATTATGCTCGACGGACTCCTTTTCGTCACCGATATATTCCTTGCCGCAGTCGGGACAGGTATAAATCGTATAGCCTTGCGATGTGCAAGTCGGAGGTACGACCTGTTTCGTGTAATTATGGGGAAGTACATCGGTATAGTCCGCAACATAGCTGTCCTCGCAGTCCGCACAAGTGTAGGTGATATATCCCATTGTCGTGCAAGTCGCCGGAGTTATTTCTGCCTGATAGTTATGCAGCTTTTTGTCAACATAATCACTCGTATATTCATTACCGCACTCGGTACAGGTGTAGGTGGTATATCCCATAGCCGTACACGTCGCGGGAGTAATTACGCTGTCGTAGTGATGCTCCGTCTTGTCCGTGTAGTTGCCGACATAAGATTTACCGCAGTCGTCACAAGTATACGTTGTAAAGCCCATTGTCGTACAAGTCGGAACGGTTACGGCTTCCGAATAGTGATGACCTTTCGGCAATTCGAGTATTGCGCCGCATACCGTACAAGTCTGAGGTTCGGTACACGTTGCCGCCGCACCGGGGGTATGACCTGTCGCCGATTTTGCTTCGCGCTTTGTAGCGTCACAGTGTTTACAGTTGTACTCCAACAATCCCTCGCCGTTGCACGTTGCATGGGTTATCTCGTGCCCGTTATCCCATTCGTGTCCTGTCGCGTCCTTGTAGTCGGAAACATAGGTGTCACCGCACTCGGAGCAAATATATGTGGTAAATCCGCGTCCCGTACACGTCGGCTCGGTCACTTGTGTTCTGTAATCATGTTTAGCGAGCGGCGTTAAGTCCGTGACGTGCTTATATCCGCAGTCAATACATTTATGTTCTGTATAGCCGTTGGTCGTGCAAGTTGCCGCCACGTCCGCTGTCTGATATTTGTGATTAGTCATCGACGTGCTTTCGGTATAAAACGCTCCGCACTTATTACAACTGTGCAATTCCAAACCGCCCTGCTGACAGCTTGCTTCGCGTATTACGACAGTCTGATAATCGTGTCCCAAAGCGGGGACATAATTCGTTTTCTGTAACGCGCCGCAAATGCTGCACTGGAAACGGTCATAACCAAGTTCCGTACACGTCGGGCGCACTGTTTCAAGGAAACGATAGTCGTGAACGTGCGGCGTTGCCGTGTCGCTCTGTACCTTTGAACTTGAATTATCCGCAAGCAGCCATACATACGATACGCCGTTTTCTTTCATGCTTGCGTCAGCGTAACGATAAGTAATCTCATAGTAAACAGGGTAGTAGCCCGCTTCGGTGTAATTCGGCGCGGAAGTAAGGTTACACTTATTCGCACTCTCGCCGTAGCGAATACTTGTATTTACGTCGGCGTCTGATAAATCGGACAGTGTAATCGTATGCGCCGATCCGTCAGCTATGCCGTAATAGCTCTGCACGATAGCTTTCGCAACAGCGTATTCGTTTTCGATAAATCCGCAGTCCTCACACTCGCCCGTAACATGAAAACGCTGATTTCCAAGCTGTGCGTCTACAATCTCAGTTATCTCGTGCGGTTCTTGCTTGTTTTCGGCTCTTGCATAAGTACCTTTACAAAACTGACAATATTTGCCCTTTTTTAATGTGGTCGTGTGATTTTCGCTGTCATACGGTCTATGGGTTGTGTTGTCAAAATCAAGGAAAAAGTTGTTATCGCAAGCGTGAAGGCTATATACGTCCTTACCGAACGAGTACGAACTCTCTCCATCTATGACATTTAACGTGCCGCAAACCTCACACACGGATTTCGTCCAGTGATAACCCGTATAGAACGCGTCGATACCGGGGACGCCATCGTCAAGATTTCCCTTGCTCTCACCGTCCATACAAGTACCGTCGGAGTAGAGTACCCCGCGATTTAATGCAGTTTCACCGCTGCGGGTAT
This sequence comes from uncultured Clostridia bacterium, assembly GCA_947631235.1. Classification (GTDB taxonomy): domain Bacteria; phylum Bacillota; class Clostridia; order UBA1381; family UBA1381; genus Hominilimicola. Next base: position 10,520 of record CANRKO010000009.1, read on the forward strand.
ATTCCGGCACTCTGTAACTGGTCTGTGGTGTTATTTGTCCACATACCGGGCAATTAGCTGTGACATAAGTAACAATAGCGTTCGCATCAAGCTCGCTTGTTCTGTTATTAGTTTTAAGCCATACGTCGGCAGGATCAACATAAGCGTTATTCTGCGCCGCGTGTACTGCCGGCATTGACGGGATAAGGCTAAACGCCATAGCCGCCGCCATCACGCCGGATAAAATTCTTTTGATTTTACTCTTTATTTTCATTGAAAGAATCCTCCATTCATTTATCTTGGCAATAAAAAAAGCCGCCCGCGGTGGGAAAACCCAACCACGGGCGGCTTACGTACAATGCCTATATATATTATTCTCTCGATTTGCCTCTCGGCTTCGGAGTTCTAACTTTTTGCGGAGCAGACTTTGATTTTTCTTTCTGCTTCGCTTTAATATCATTTATCTTTGCCTTTACGGAAGGCTTATCGCTATTCTTCTGTTTCTCCTTGCCCCCGCGCGCTGTATATCGTTTTTCTGACTGATACTCTTTCGTGCGGGGGTTTGATTTTTTTTCGGATTTATCGCCGCTCTTATCCTCGGCTTTTTCCTCCGGCTTCTCGTCCTGCGTAATCTGCGGCGCGGCATATCCCATGCGCTCCATTATATAATTGAGCTTGGTAACGTCCTCCTGTTTCGCGATAATATCGCAAAGTCCGGTATTATTGGTCTTGTCCGTAACCGCAGTAAACAGTACGCCGTACTTCTTCGCTTCGCTGTTGAATTTATGAATATCCGCTTCTTTTATCTGCAATATGCAGAGCGGCTTATCCGACTTCAAAAGCTGCGTCAGATTGGTCTTGCCGCGAAGCCGTTTTTCGTCCTGCATCATAGCTATGATAATAGCCGCAAGATTTTTCGCGCCGAGCGCGGCTAATTTTGTTGCCGATTCGGTAATCTGAATACCTTCTTTTACCATTAAATCAGCGACTTCGCCGCTCGTGTTCATGGCGTTTTTCCTCCTTTCTTTGCTGTAATTCTTTAGCTTTCGTATACATTTCTTGTATCCGCGCCGCGTCAGATAATATCCTGCCGCACATTCTGACATAAGAGCGATATTCTTTCAGCTTATCGTTTAAAGCTGAAATCTGTTCAGTAATCTCTGTTTGTTCAGATTCGTCCGCAGTGCTGCGTCGTATATACAATTTCTCACGCTGTTCAACTAAGTCATTGATTTTATCCTCCTGTTCCGATTTATATTCCGTTAGCTGTCCGGCTGTTTCTATTCCGCGCTCATAGAGAAAATGAAACTGCTTCTGATACCGCTCCATTTTCGTAAGCTCCGCGCGCAGGTAATATGACACCTGCGGCGAAGTCCTGCGCTTTTTGACCTTGCCGAACAGATACAGATAATGAAAATACAGCGCGATAAAGCCTTTTAGCTTCTTACCCCGCCTATTTTGCAAACTGCCTTTTACCCTATATTTTTTCTTAATCTGCGACGGCGGCGTAAGCCGTATCCCGTACCGAGCGGCGACGATCCGCTCCTTAATCGCTTCCTCGGTGTAAGAATCGCCGAGACTGTCTATTCTTATCGGTCTTTTGCCGAACGGCGGAATTATTGACGTGTGCGCTATATTAACTCCGCGGCGATGAACGACATATCCCGCTTTATTAAGATTACGCCAAAACTCGTTTACCGTTCGGGAGCGCGCGATAATGTCGTCGAGTTCCTCTCTCATACGTCCGCGGATTGTAGGCTTGCCCTGCTGTTCCGCGTTCCATTCGGCGTAATGCTTACCCTTACGCTTCGGATTTTCGATAACCGACAATTCATTTTCGCGGCATAACCTGTCGGACGTTTTCCTTATTATATTGTAATAACTCTCCGGCGTTGACCGCAGCTTGCCGCCGTCTGCAAAGGAAACGGAGTTTACCACGATATGGTTATGCAGATGGTTTTTATCAAGATGCGTTCCGATAACGACCTCAAATCTGTCACCGAAGCACTCGCGGGCAAATTCCACGCCGATTTTATGCGCCAGTTCGGGAGTAACCTCGTCCGGTGCGAACGACTGTATGTAGTGATAGGCGAGAACCTTGTCCTCCTTGCCGAATTTTCGCTTAGTCGCAATCATCTCACGATAGGCGTTTTCGACGCTCGAACAGTTTATGACGCTCTCGAACAACCGCCGTTCCGTTTTCGCGGGATTGGCAGCATAGGCTATTATGTTATCAAGCGATGTCTTTTCCTCGTTCGCCGCATAGTTCACCGCTCGCTGTAACTTGTTCCGTACCGCGTAAACCTTAGTAATCGCCATCAGTTCTTTACCTCGCGGTAAATCTCGCCGAGCAGACGAAACAGCTCATTAAGCTGCTCCTGCGATACACGATTTTCGGTATTAACCTTTCGGGCAATTTGGTTTATATTATTGCCGACGGCGTTAATTTCACGAATAAGCTGCAGTATATTGTCCGGCGGTCGCGGACGGATTTCAACGCCCATAATAAGTTTACGGATAAACGGCTCAACCTTGAGTCCGGCATTTGCAGCCTGTCGCTTTAAGTGAGCGTGTTCTCGTTCGGAAACACGTACAGATAATTTTATATTCCGTTCTGCCATAAATTCACCTCCAATACGGCATCGGGGTTTTAGGGGTATCCCCTAAAAAGCGCATTTTGCCGTCAAAATGCTATGCTTGCACGTACTATGATAATGTAATTTTCCCCTGCGGGAAAATATCATATCCTTATGACTGTGACAGCGATTCGAGCCATTTATCCGTATCAACATAACCACTGCCTATACGGGTATAGCTTTTCATTTCTGTTTCAAGGCTACCCGGTTTTGATGCTGTGATGTATATATCGTCCATATCGTTGTCGGTCATTTTTATAACGCTTGTATTCTGATATATGTGTAGAGTCTGTGCTATTGCGTCCTCCTCGTTTTCTGCAATTAAGGTGAATTTCTTGCTTGCATACCCGCTTATTGTAATATCGTATTTAGTTCCCATATTATCACCTCGCTTTCGTTTGCTAATTTTGTATATACCAATATTGATTTACGCCACTTTCAATATTGCATAAGCAGCATTATCCTTGAAAGAATTTTATCAATATTGATTTTACCGTATTTCAACATCGTCTCCGAGAAAATCCCATGTAATGTCACCGGTATCCGTTTCGGGTTCATTTGCGGCTGTTATCTGTTGATTGCCGATGCTGTCTTGAACGGCAGCTACTATTCGTCCGATAAGTCTTTCCTCGTAATTGTCACTATCGAAATAGCTGTTGAGCGCCTTAATCAAAATATCCGAATATGACTTGAATTTTGTCCTGTCCATATTCTGCAATCTTGACCATGCTTTTTGATGTTCCGGCTTACCGAGGTTAAATCTGACTGTGCAAAATCTCCGCTCCGCCATTTATTCAACCTCTGCGAAACTGCAAGTACGCAAGATACTCATATCCTTTAGCAGTAGCACATATATCGCCGATTATCTCAACAGCGTTCGCGTCATACTCGGCAAAGTTATTTATTATACAGCCACCGCCGCCGATTACATACAGCTTCATCAATTCGGGATTGTACTCGTAGTTCCGTAATGCCGTGAAAATATCATTGGCATATTCGACTGCCGTTCTGTGCAGCAATTCCGAATACTTTACGCCGATGTCAGCCTTGCCGAATCGTATAAACTGCTCGACAATACTCTCGTCGATTTTTACACCGAAATTGTCCATAACGGCGTTTTTCGCTTTTATGACAAGCTGATTTACGCCGAGCTTCTCAGTCCACGACTTACTTTCAAGCGGCTTCTTGTTCAGGATATACAGAATATTCATTGTGCCGTTGCCTATGTCGGCAAGAATATTCGTCCCCTTAAAATCGCTTATGCGCTCGACAATCGCCGGATAACCCTGCGGATATACGCTGCACCCGACAAATGAAATACGGAAGTCCTTTTCATTAAATCTGAAGCTGACCTCCGCATTTTTCATCAGATACGCCTTAAAGCGGTCACGCTGCGCCCGTACCCAAGTGAGCGGCAAGCCTGTCGCGATATATACCCTCGCTTCATATATGCCGACGCGCTGTAATTCACGCGCGACCGCCATAAGCGTGAACATATAAAAATCCTCGTCCGATGATTTGTCGGCGATAAACGCTTTATGTCCCTCGCCGAAGCGATAATATTTACCCATATATTCAAGTATATTCCCTTGAAATATCGGCTCGGTATCATAGACGTGAATGCCTGTCGGCGTGACCGTATTCGCGGTCTTTATATTGCCGTAGCCGTGGTCGATACCGATTATTTTTATACCGTTGTTTAATTCTCTCATATATGCCTCCAATATTTATATATACATACATAAATCAATAACAGCAGCGTGGGCAGCGTGGGTTAATCGAAGATTTATCCCTGTTGTCCATACCTAATTACCGCTCCGGCTGATGCTTTTTCGCCTTTTTCCGTTCCTTTGTCCGTTTGATTTGCTTATCCGCGAAATCCTCGATAGTGTCACGCAGCATATCCATATGCGAACAGTCTGCTTTCAGCCACCTGTCGTAACACTCTGCTAAAGGATTTTTGAATTTCAGCAGTTCCTTCGCCTGCGCATCCGATAGGTTATGTTCTTCAAAAATCATAAGAATATCATCGCGCATAACCTTTTCATACGACGCTTCGATTATCTTTTCAGGCGGCATCTTCTTCAGTTCTGCTATATAGCTGTCCTGTTCGGCTTTCGCTTTGTCGTAAAGCATATCCTGTAAAGTCATAATCATCTCTCCATTTCTCTGTTTTTCTTTTTCGGCATATCGCCCTCGTCAGGGATTTCGTCAATCGTTTCGGATTTGCTCTTATCCATATTGAGCAGAGCATCGAGTTTCGCGAGCCGCTCCAGTTTCTCGTTAAGCTCCGCTTCCTGTGGGAATTCCTTGACGGATTCCACCTTTGCGGTTTCAAACTGCTTTTTCGTTTCCTGCAAACTCACGCGGCTCTTTTCAAGCATCTTGCCTATGCCCTCGATAGCGTTATCAATTCTTTGTATGTTTCCGAAAATATCAGTACCCACCTCTATCGTATAATGCGCCTTATTTCTTAACGTCAGTTTTATCGTCTTATGCCACGAATCAAGTGATAATTCCATCGCAAATCCGCGATATTCGCCTATTGGTGTCGAGTCGGGAGATGTCATAGCCTTGCACCGTTCTATCAGAGCGGCTCCGGCTTTTTCCTTCTCAAAATATCCCATTCCGTCAATAGTCATAGGATAGAATTTACCCTCAGTTTTCGGATATTTTTTTGTGAGTTCAATATCCTGTTCCATGCCGGAAATAGCGGATGTAAGTTCAGCTATACGCTGCGGATAATATTTTATTACCCTGTCCTCCAAATCGTATTTCTGCGACATAAAACTCGACCGTATTACCTTCAGCTTCGCAACCTCGGTGTCAAGCTCCATTTTCTCCTTGATATACGGATTTCCGGTAGCAAGAGCCTTTATTTCCGCATACGACAGTGCCGTTTCGTCTATATCCTCCGCGCTTCTGACGGGAGATTTACTCGTCATAATCTGCGATATAAATTTCTGCTTATTCTCAACAAGCTGCCACATATAGCTGTCGAACGTGTCCTTTGTGACGTAACGGTAAATATGCACAGTATCGTTTGTGTTGCCCTGTCTGATAATTCGTCCGGCGCGCTGCTCCAAATCGGCAGGTCGCCACGGGCAGTCAATATCGTGCGACGCGATAAGCCGCGTCTGAACATTCGTACCCGCGCCCATTTTTTGCGTTGAGCCAAGCAGTATCCGCACATCGCCGCTTCTGACTTTGGCGAACAGTTCTTTTTTCTTGGCTTCGCTGTCGGCATTATGAATAAACGCAATATCGCTTTCGGGTACGCCCTTTTCGATAAGTTTTGCCTTTATATCGTCATATACGTTAAACTCGCCGTTGTTTTTCGGCGTTGATAAATCGCAGAACACAAGCTGAGCACCCTTGCTCTCCGCTGTTTTCTGCCATATGTCTAATACGTTATCAATACAAGCGTTTATCTTAGTTCCGTCAGCATCGCCGAGCATTGGATTTATAAGGCGTTGGTCGAGCGCGAGCTTTCGTCCGTCGTTCGTAATTTTGAGCATATTATCCTGAGTCGGTTCAACTTGACGCTGCCTGACTTTTTCGGCGCGTTCTGCGAGACTTTCAACGATTTCCTTTTGTATATTCGTAGAATCAACCGCGACATTGTGATATTCCGCTTTCGGTACGGGGAGATTGAGCATATCCGCAGTCTGAATGTCCGCGACTTCCTTAAACATATTCATCAGTTCAGGAATGTTATAGAATTTCGCGAACCGCGTTTTTGCTCTGTAACCGCTGCCCTCCGGAGCAAGTTCAATCGCCGTTATCGTTTCGCCGAATGTGGAAGCCCACGCGTCGAAGTGCTGCAATTCGTTTTGTTCGAGCAGGTCATATTGTAAATATCTCTGCATGGTGTAGAGTTCTACCATCGAATTACTTATAGGAGTTCCGGTAGCGAAAACCGTTCCTTTTCCTCCGGTAAGCTCGTCAAGGTATCGGCATTTCATAAACATATCGCTCGACTTCTGCGCTTCCGTCTGTGCTATGCCGCCTACGTTACGCATTTTAGTGTAGAGGAACAAATTTTTGTAATAATGCGCCTCGTCCACAAACAGCCTATCTACGCCCAATTCCTCAAACGTAACGACATCATCACGTTGTTTTGAATTATTCAGCTTATCGAGCTTCGCTTCAAGGTTTTTACGGGTTTTCTCCATTTGCTTTATGGTATAGTTTTCGGCTTTATCAGCTTTCGCAGTCCTTATGCCCTCAACTATTTCTTCAATCTGATTTTCGAGAATCCTTGTCTGACGTTCTGCCGACATAGGGATTTTCTCGAATTGACTGTGACCGATTATTATCGCGTCATAATCGCCCGTGGCTATCCGAGCACAGAATTTTTTACGGTTTTTTGTTTCAAAATCCTTCTTGGTAGCTACAAGGACATTAGCTGCGGGATATAACTGCAAAAACTCAGCCGCCCACTGCTCCGTCAGATGATTCGGCACAACAAAAATGGACTTATTGCAAAGTCCCAATCGTTTACTTTCCATAGCCGCAGCCGCCATTGTCCACGTTTTGCCCGCTCCGACCACATGACCGAGCAGGCTGTTTCCGCCGTACAGAATACGCGCGATCGCATTTTTCTGATGCTGTCGCAGTTGTATTTCGGGATTCATACCCGGTAATACGAGATGACTTCCGTCGTACTCTCGCGGGCGGGTAGAATTAAACTTGTCGTTATACATACGCGTTAGCTCCTCGCGCCGCGTCGGTTCTTTCCATATCCAGTCCTTGAACGCGTTTTTTATGGACTCCTGCTTCTGCTGTGCTATGGTGGTTTCCTTTTTATTCAGTACCGCCACGCGCTTTCCTCGTTCATCTTCGACGTAATCAAAAATACGCACGTCTTTAAGATTAAGCGTATCCTCGATAATCTTGTACGCATTTATGCGTTTCGTTCCGTAGGTGCTGTTTACCTTGACATTCCCATAATCGTTACTCTTTCCGGCAACATTCCATTCACCCGTCATTTTCATATAGTGTACTTCAAGGCGGTGTTTGGCGTAATCGGACGGATTGAGAAATTCAACGATAAACTGCTTTATATAGCTTTCTGGAATCCACGTTGTACCGAGCCGGACTTCTATCTCGCTTGCCGATAAATCCTTCGGCTGTACCTTAGTCAAATAATCGACATTAACGCGATAAGCCGTGTCGGACTGCGCTTTAGCTTCCGCGACCGCGAGTTTCGCACGGACATTGCCGGAAAGATATTCGTCAGCGGTCAGATATTTCTTCTGTTTGCTATCGCCGTCGTTATAATGAGGATTTAGAAATATTATGCCTTGCAGGTCATTAAAAAGTTCCTGCTCGGTTTTACCCGTGAGTTCGCTCATAAACGCCATATCTACCCGCGCTTTTTCACCGAGAGATACGGCTAACGCTTCGCTCGCGGTATCAACGTGAGTAATCTCCTGCCTTGCGCCGATAGTACGCTTTGTGAACATATCGGCTTTTCGCTCCAGTTCGCCGTTATCGTTTAGGATTTCCAGTGAGCATAACAGAAAATAGCTGCTGTCCAACGAGAACGCCATGCTGTTGCCGCGTGAATTGATAAGACCGTATTTTGCGGTATAATCGTCATATAGCTTGTTCAGCTTCGCCTGCTGCTCCTTAATCGCCGCGTCGGAATATCCCTCCGACTGATATTCAATCAGCGTCCTAACGCAGTCGCGAAGTTCTATCATGCCTTTGATGCGGTTTTCTCCGGTAAGCGACGTTTCAACACGATTCATTCTGCTGTTCTCGCGGAAATATATATCTCCGTCTACGATTGTGTAGCTGAAATTCCGCACATTCGGGTTGGCGGGAATAGATAAATCCTCGTCATTGGAAATATCCTCAAACTCGTACTCCGTAATCTCCGCATGAATATTCTGAATAGCGTCGTTTAGCTGCTCCGCGAGGTCAGCGTCCTCGAACGGTCGGCATACGGTATCGGTTTTGTCACCGTACATCATATCGTCGAATACCATCTCACCGAGTATCATATCGGGATTGTCGATAAAATACTGATTAATGGGAATACCGTTCTCATCTTTACCGACATTTATCCACTCCGGCATAATATCCGTCATCCGGTCACGCTTTTGCAAAAAGATAATATCCGTCGTGACGTCCGTTCCGGCATTCGCCTTGAACGCGTTGTTCGGTAACCGAATTGCGCCGAGTAAATCCGCGCGCTGTGCGATATATTTCCTTACGGACGGATTCTGCTTATCCATCGTTCCCTTTGACGTAATAAACGCAACTACGCCGCCCGGTCTAACCTTATCGAGCGTTTTCGCGAAAAAGTAGTCGTGTATGAGGAAATTATGCTTATTATATTTCCTATCGGGCAGTTTGTAATTGCCGAAAGGGACGTTGCCAACCGCCACATCGAAAAAGCTGTCGGGTAGGGTAGTGTTCTCATAGCCTTGCACGGCAATTATATTCCGCTGATAAAGCTGCTGTGCTATTCTGCCCGTTATGCTGTCGATTTCAATGCCGTACATTCGGCTGTCGCCCATGCTTTCAGGCAGTAAGCCCATAAAATTACCGATACCGCACGACGGCTCTAATATATTGCCCTGACGGAAACCCATATTTTCAAGCGCTTTATACATAGCCTTGATAACAGTGGGCGAGGTATAGTGAGCGTTAAGCGTACTTGCTCGTGCCTGTGAATATTCCTCCGGCGTGAGCGCGTCCTTGAGTTCGGCATATTCCTTAGACCAATTATCCTTTCTCTCGTCAAACGCTTCGGGCAGTCCACCCCAACCGACATAGCGCGATAGGATTTCCTGTTCCTCCGGCGTAGCAAGACGGTTTTCGGCTTCGCATAATTTCAGCGTTCGGATAGCTTCCATATTATTATGAAACTTCTCCTTTGCGCCGCCGTGTCCGAGGTTGTCATCGGTTATTACGAAATTACGCCGCTCAGACATAGGAATATCGGGGAGTATCGGCATATTTCGCACCGTCTCCGACTGCTGTTTCTCAAATGCGGGTATTATATTTTGCTCCTGCTCTGCGATAAGGCTTCTGATTTTGCCGATTTTCTCAATACGGCTTATGGGGAAGCCTGCATCGTTTTCAAATGTAACATCACGCATAGAAACATCGCCGCTAATATCTCCGACGCGTTCAATAACGAACCGCCGCCCGTCAAGCTCGACTTCCTTACCGATAAGGTCGTCATTTGAAATTTCCTGAGTTTCGGCTCTCTCATTTTCCTGTGGGGGAGTGAGGTCAATTACAATACTGCGAAGTTTTACTTCGTCAAGCCGCTCGTCCTTTTCCGGCAAAACGGCGGCAACGTCGCTTGCATACATGAATATCAGTTCACCATACTGCATATCGGTCAGTCCGTTTGTAATCATATCTTCAAGGCTGTCATACTGCGTTGTGTTGATTTCGTGATTGTCAACGTACTGGATAATGCGGAAATTTACAAGGTCAGCGTCAACCTGTATTTCACTTCCGTCCTCGTCTACCGTATATGCAAGCGATACCTTTTCTAAATCCGAAAAATCCGCTTCACCGCTGTATTCTTTCTCGCAAAATTCGTTTATGAGCGATTTCGCCTGTTCGAGCAGTTCGTTATGCCGTACATTGTCCACGTCTACGATATTAACGAAAACACTGTTATTTTGCAGTTCTGTCGTAAACCGTTCCAATGCAAACGTGGGTATGCCTGTCATAGCTATATCGCCCTCGTCCGTATGCCGACGCGTAAGTGTAAGCTGCAAAATCTCCGCAGCTTTTACAGCTTCGTCGCCGTAGACTTCATAGAAATCTCCGACGCGGGTAAGGTTAATTGTCCGCAATTCCTTTAAGTCATTCTCAATCAGATACGCATGACTTCGCGCGTGGACGTCGCCTGTGGCTCTTTGTATTTCCTCCAGACAGCCGATAATCTGTTCTCGCTTTGCATTATCCTTGATTATTTCCGCAAACTCAGCCTCGCCTGCGTTCAGAACATCAGCTAATCCGTTTCGTTCAAAATGCCGTTTTTCGGATATTTCTATTGTATTGACATAACAGACAAGTCGTTTCGGCATTGTCATTTGCCGTTCCTGCGGTGACAATTCTCTGCTGTCGTTAAGAAATTTAATCTGCTCCGAGCGTATACGTAACCGCTCTTGCTCCGCGTTATACTTTGGAATTTCCTCGGCAATTTCGCGCTCGGTAAGATATTTACCGGCTTTGATAAGACTGTCAATACGTTTTGCAACATTATTCCAAGTAAGCGTCACTTTGGCAAGCGGTGATAAAATATCACTGCGACTGAAATCAATACCTTTGGTGTCATGCCATTCATTAAACAATCCGCCGCTATAACCGCCTGTGCCGTATTCATCCCTTAAAAACTTGATACGCTCACTTAAGTCGGTATGCTCCTGAAAGTACAGATAAATACGTATTTTACCGCTTTCCATGCCGCTTCCGCGGGTAAACATCTTATTTATCTCATCCTCGGTAATAAACCGCGCCACACTACTAACCTGATATTCGTCTGCCGTAAAATGCAGCCGTTCAAGCTGCAAATCCTTTAACAGCCGCAGAACGCTGTCAGGCGAATACATACTGAAACGCATAGTATCACGGTTATTCTGATACGCCTCGGCAAGAGTTGATGTGACTTCGATAAATTTGTCCAATTCCTCCGGTTTATACAGCAATTCCGTAATCCGCGCCGTGCTGTCGGGATAGCCGCCATTAAACCACGCTTCATCAAACAGTTCTCTATATCCCGAATAATCGTCAAAATTAACATCTCGGTGCATATACCAAAATGCGCTTGCTGCTTTTTTGCGTTCAAATTCGCCCATATTATCAAGCGTTTCCTGCGGTGCAAATCTGCCGAGTTCGAGTAATTCCTTGATACGGCTGTCCGCCTGCTCCCATGTGAGAAGCTGTCCTCTGCCGACCGCCGTATCGCCGTAGACTATGCGGATACCCTCGTCGTTCCACCATGCTGACACCTTCGTACCGTCGAAAATAAATCCCTTGCCGCCCATTTTGTATTCGTCTTTAAGAAACGATATATTTTCATCGGATGATTTATCTTTACTGTACTCAACGCAAATGTTTATAATGCTGTCGCGGTTATTGGCACCGCTTGTCAAAACCTCGTCGATAATCTGTTGCGGCAACAAAAAAACGGGGCGTGTTTGCTCCGTTTTTCGTAGGTTTTCTTCCTGCTCCTCTGCCGTGGGCAAGGGCATATCGAACAGTGTTAGCTGAATACCAGTTCTTTCAGAACCGACTCCTCCGCCGAATGGAGCAAATTGTTCATTAACCCTGTCCATTTCAACGGGTTGTTCGCTTTCATTTCCTCCGTCGCTCCCTCGGCTTTCGCCATCTGTTCGACTGCCCTCTGCACCTGCTCCGACGCTGTCTTGTCCACTTCCTGCAAGTGTTCGAGCAGCGTCCCGCTCGTCAGCATTGACGAGTACAGTATCGGTCTGCTGTTCTTCAGGTACGTCCGTCGCATCATTCCGTACTTGCCCAAGCTGTATTCCTTCGTCGGCACTGTCAGGTCGGGAAGCTGATAATCGCCCACTGTCTTGTATGCTACCTCCGCCATGTTTGTCACCTCTTTCTGAAATATTTGATTTGTTTACATTATATACAGTGCTCCGCGATTGTGCAAATTTTCTCTGTTCGGCGCGTATAGTTTCGGAAATGTTTCTTAATGCCGTTTCGGAAATAGCACTTACCGCGCCGCCGAGTACGTCAATCGTTTCCTTGGTATTAAAATCCCGTATATGCTCAAAATCCTCGCTGTCTATCACGGTTTCGGGATTTAAACCCATACGCTCCATAATCATATACGCGACCGATGCTTCGGCAGTCTGCCGAAACCGCAAGTCGAGATTCACGTCATCAAGTCCGCTCAAAAAGCTGCCGCGTTTCGCGTATTTAAGCTCATGTATGTAATCTCCCTTATTATCCTGTACCGCATTATGCGCCGCCGACAAAATCGCTTCGTGAATTGTATTACTCGACTGCAGTTCGCCGAAACTGCTTTCAAGCGTTTCTATGACCGCATCGGCGTACCGCTCGTTATATTTCCACAATCTTAAGCCGCGATAGAATTGGTCATGCGTATCGGAAACATCGAATACATATTCCAATCCGTAGCGATTCCCGTTCTCGCGCAAGAGCGCGATACCTTTCGCACCGCGATCCACGCGCCTGTGCAGACTGTTGTTCCAAACCTCAATCCGAGCGCAGGCTGTCGCATCGGGACGCTGAGCGTAGATTAGTATCTGGTCTGCAAACGGATACTTATATTGCCATGCCGCCGTTTTCAGAAATCTTATCCAGTTATCGCGGTCAGACAGGGAAGATGACGTTTCCTGAAGCAAATCAAATATTCTCTGTGCCTTTGCAGGCATTGTCGTCACCTCCCCATATCCTGACGCTTATTTTTTATCCTGCGCTGTTCCTTTAATTTTTCCGCAGCCTTTAATGCTTCATCGAGTGTTGAATATTCGCCGTTTTCAAGTTTCTCGCTGAACGCCGCATCATCGCGGTAATCCATGCGCCGTACATATCCGCACAGCTTGTTTACCGCGCCTAAAGTGTCTTTCTTACGGTCGATAATTTTCAATATATTTTCGCCTGTCATATCATCGGCGGTCAGGTTTATCTTTACCGTTCGGGCGTTATCGAGCATAATGAGGCTCGGAACGGTCAGAACACCGATATGCTGCAACTGCTTCTGAACCTCCGCAGGCGGCTCGGATAAATCAATATCCACGCTTTGCGATAAGAAATTTATATTAGCCGTTATCATAATCTGTCTACCTCTCCATATCCTTATCCTTGATTTTAACGCCCGCCGCCTTTAATATGCCGTTCATGCTCTTTTTGGTGCAACCCTCAAAATCAGCTTTGGCATTCATAAAATCATCAACTTCGCCGCGAAAACCCATATCCCCGGCATCAAGCAGAGTTTCCCGCCCGTATGCCGCGAGATGTGAAAAGAATAAGTTTACGTCCTTCATATTCTCCTTTGATTCTGCCGCTTCTTTGATAACATCATCCGAAATGTTCACATATACAAGCTGACCGCCCGCCGTCGCGTCGGGATTGTAGTATTCCTCGATAAATCCGCCGTCTATGCGGAAAAACTTATCAGCTTCAATGCTGCCATAGGTCTGTTCAACGAATTTCACATCCTTGTAACGATTAAGTTCCGCGGTATCGTAGCAATATATATGGACATAATGCTCACTAAAATTATGACCGGTTCTCAAACAAGATAAATAGTACGTATGTTTTTCGGTCTGAACCTTAAAAATATTAGTCTTGTTGTCGTGGCTGTCTTTTGTGATAGAATCAACCGTATCGCACACTTCGTCTATGGCGGCAGGATTTTTTAATATAGGCGTTTCCGATTGGACACGGAAATAGTTAAAAACATCAAGAAATTCCTTGTTAAACTCGCCCGTGTCAAAACTGCCGTTTTTTCTTGCACCGTCTATGAACATTCTGTTGCCATGTGTAAAATTGACCGCAAAAGCACACAGACTCCCCGCATCGTGTCGTGAAGCGGCAAACTCCGTTTCCTCCGGCACAGGCGTTTCGAGCTTATATTCACCGTGTATAACAGGCTTATAGACATCTCCGTTACGCTCCATAATTTCGGCAAACTGGCATATATGATAAACATTGCCGTATGAATTATTTTCGGACATCAACTCAAAATGCGTATCATCTATATACTTGCACTGATACTTTGTCATTTTTCCGTCATATGAGTGCTTTATAGTTATCTCGCCGCCATCGGGGATATAGAACAAATCTCTGTAATTGCTGTCAATAAAGCGTATATCCTTATCCATAATTACCGTTCAACCTCCGATTTCTTCTTTTTCTTATTGTTTTCGGCTTGCGCGCGCTTAGTCTGTATCTCGTCCAAGCCCCTTTTAGCCCATTCGGGTAAATTCTCCGGTTCGATTATACCGAGAATATCATACCTTTCCATGCGGGTATCGCTTTTATCGTAGAGGTTGGTACAGTAAACCGCCGTTCCGCGAGCGTTCATACTTGTGCCGTTGCCGCTGTTGGCAAGATAAAGCTGATTTATCGGCGACCTATATTCAGGTCTCAGACAATCTGCATTTATTACAATAACCTTGCCCTTTATGTCGTCTGCAAGAGGCAGCAGCGCGCCTTCGTTTCGGTCAATCGGTTTTTTCCCACATAATGTTTTATCACGCTGTTTCTTGATTTGTCGTATCTGCTCCGTCAATCTCTCGGCAAACACTTCGGCAAGCTCGATAAAATCATCGCTTGCACAGCAATTCACATACTGAGCAAGTATTCCCTTTTCCTTGTAATCGGCTACCATATACCGCTCATCTTCGGGAGCTTTGGGATTTTCGCCCATAACAATCTCGGTATTGCCGATATGAATGGCATGAGTTATCTCATAACCGCCCGCCATACGCTTCTCGTCACGTTCCATTTTTGTCACCTCCGCCCGCTATTTTATCTCTGTGCGGATATTTTTCCTGCTCGACTTCATACTGCTTCTTCGTTTTATAGAACGGACACTCGCCGTTTTTGCAAAGCATTTGCTTTAAAACTCTGCATTTCTTAATCTGAATTTTTGCAAAACAATCATCATACACTATTCATCACCTTCCTCTATCTCAACCAAAGTAAATTCACCGGATATGAAAAATCCGTTCTCGTGCGCTATTTCATGTAATTTATCTTCAAGTTGTTTTTTACGTTTCCTTGATAACATTCTGTCAGCTTTTATTATTGCATCGCGCGCGGTCAGATCGAGATAACCGCTCGCGTTATAGTTTATATCGGGACTTCTGCTCGATGCCATATATATTCCTACCTTTCTTCGCCTTTCTCGTCGCGCACACGCTCTCGAAAATCCCTCATCGCGCGGCGCTTATTCTCAAAGTAATGCCCCCAATAATATCCCTTGTCCTCGTCATGTTTCCACGTTACATACGGACTTGGCGCGTTCTCGTTAAACCCCACCACAATACGCTTTTTGCCGATACGCTCGGATTGAAATATCACATATCCTTGATTTTGTTCCATTACAACCTCCAATAAAAAAAGCCGATACCTCTTAGAATCAAGAAATATCGGTCTTATCTTTCCGGCTCGCTTCGACTGCGCGCCCATTTTTCAAGCAATTTCTTTATTGTGTCCTCCATCTGCTTCGGAGTATAGCTTTTAGGGAAATACTTCCGAAGGCTGTCCTCTTTGAGTACGACGCGGATTTTCTCCGGCTTTTGCTCCTGCATGATAGAGAGTACGACATTATCGTTAAGCTGTCCGTTCTCGGAAAACCGCCGCAGCTTTTTCGCCTGCTCGATAGACGGCGGCGTTTCCTCACTGTTTATCGCTTTGACAACCTCTGCCTGCTCCCGCGAACCGAGATACGACAATTCCACCGCAGCATTGAGCGGTAATTTTTTCTCGTCAACCATATTCATTATCGGATCTATCAGTTCGGTTAGGCGGATATATCTGCGGATTTGGTCTTTACTTTCTCCGACTTGCTCTGCCATTAGTTTATCAGAACGACCTTTTACATAATTAGTCGCAATTTGCGACGCATTTTCTTTTGACGGTCTGCCCGCCTTGCGCTTCATAGCTTCTAATTTCAGCCGATACGCATACGCTTTCTCGCTCGGCAATATATTCTCTCGTTGCAGATTACTGTCCACAAGCAAAATCGTCGCCGTATCGTCGTCAAGATTTTTCACGATAACGGGAACATTTTCAATTCCCGCAAGTTCACAAGCTTTTGCGCGCCTATGCCCCGATAATATCTCATAGCCGCCGTCCTTATGCGGTCGCGCGATAATAGGGGATAGTACGCCGCTTTCCTTGATACTGTCAACCAGTTCGTCCATGCTCTCGTCGAGCAGTACCTTGAACGGCTGTTCCTCGAACGGCTTTAGCTCCGACAGCGGAACGGAACGTATTTCGTCCATATCTCGGCTATCGTCCGCTTTGAAAATATCATCGTATGATGTCAGACCGATGTTTACTCCTTGCCTTGCCACTGTTTATCACCTCCTTTGTCAAATTTTTGTATGCTTCAGCCGCTTTGCCGCTCTTATCGTAAGCGAAAATACTTTTTCCCGCCGCTGAAGTTTCGGCTGCGCGTATTGACGATGGGATTTCTGTCTTAAAAATATTCAGATTTCTGCCGTATGTATCGCGTATGACCTTTGAAACATTCCGCGCGAGATTGGTACGGTTATCGACCATAGTCAGCAGTATGCCGCCAATTTTCAAATTCGGGTTAATCTGCCGCCGCACTTTCGCAACTGTTTTCATAAGCTGCTCCAAACCTTTCGCCGGAAGAAATTGCGCCTGCACAGGAATAATGACCTCGTTCGCCGCCGTCAGCGCGTTTATCGTCAGCATACCGAGCGTCGGAGCGCAGTCAAGCAGAACATAATCGTAATTATCCTTGACCTGACCGATATACTCCTTCAATACCCGCTCGCGGCTCATAATATTGACAAGCGCCGTTTCCATGCCCGATAATTCGATATTCGATGGCATTATATCAACACCCTCCGCATGACGCAGGATTCCAAAGCCGTTTTCTATCGGCTGTTCCTCGATAACCTTCTGCATCACCGTCGATAACGTAATATTCATATCGTCGGGATTTTCATAACCGAGGCTTTTCGTCAAATCCGCCTGCGGATCGCAGTCCACGAGCAGTACGCGCTTGCCCTCGTTCGCAAGCCCGATGCCGAGATTGACGGCAGTAGTCGTTTTACCAACGCCGCCCTTTTGATTAGCGACAGCTATTACCTTGCTCATTTTATTCACCTCCCCGTAAATCGTTATTAACTCTGCTAGTCAGCGCCGTACTCGCGGTCAATGCCACATTGTACAACGCTGTCGTAAGATACGCCTTTGTATTGTGTATCTTGTAATACACCTCTCTGAACTCCAACAAAAATGCCTCTAAATTGCTGTATGTTATCTGCCGATAACGAATCCGCACCAATTCGGCGGGTATGCTCTTGCCCTCAATCGTATAGTATGGCTCGTCCAAAAGCATAACGTCCGCCATGACGTTTACGATGTTGTCGATTATCTCCGTATCGTTATCGGCTATTAAGCTGTCGTATTCAATCTGTTCCTTGATTTCAGCGATTGTTTTGTTGTATCTGTCAATCCATCTCGTATTGCTATGATTGATAGGATTGATTTCGTTCAAATCAGTATTATTTATATTATTATCATTACATTTCGGTTGCCGAAAGTCTGCACTTTCGATTGCCGAAACTCTTGACTTTCGATTTCCGAAAGTCTGCACTTTCGATTTCCCGAAGTCTTGACTTTCGGTTTCAGAAAACCTTGAATTCCGCTGTGTATCAACAAACTTTTTCAGATAAACCTTCGCGGGTTTGCCCTGACCTTGCTTAACGCGCTCGATAAGACCAATTCCCTTGACACAATCAAGCTCCGCAACGAGCTTTGTCGCCTTTTCCGTTCCGCATAGCATTTGCTCCATAATGTCGTTGACCGTGAAATATATGTACGCCCGATTTTGTTCATCAAACCAACCGTTTTTAACGGATAGGCTCATGCGGTCGAGCATAAGTCCGTACAGCAGCTTTGCGCTGTCCGATACGCGTCTGAACTGCGGCGACGTTACGAGTAGCTTTGGAATACGATAAAACGTAAACTGCTCCGCTTCGTTGCCATAGAAGTAATCTAATTGCATCTTATTCCCTCCAATGAAAAACACTGTACCAAAATGATACAGTGTCTATATTTTATGTATAAAGCTTTATTCCGACTTCAATTTCATCGCCTTTGTCTATTTTCCGTGTGTCGCCTTCCGTTTGTGTGCCATACTTCTTAAACCGCTCTACAACTACAGTTTCAGCCAATTTTATATTATACTTGTCCACCGTAGCATTAGACGATTGATGTACCTATGTCCGTTAAAAGACCCTTGCTCACCTTGTCGGGCATGGTGTAACGCTGTGACAGATACCTTACCGACGCGGCAAGTTCACCGTTCGGACCGCCGTACTGTGTTATAATGATATTCGCAAGACGGGGATTGGTATTTTTGATTTTTACGGGGTATTCGAGAAATTTCTTATATTCAAACATTACTTATTTCCCTCCTTTTCCCAGGGCCACGGGTTATCGAGCCAGTTAAAGCTGTCCTGTTCGGGAATGGCGGACTGCATAAGCGGTCCGAATTTATCCTCGTACTCCGCTATGAGAGCCTTTTTCTTTGCGCTGAGAGACTGAAGGAGTTTAAACGCCTTCTTGTCGTCCTCGTGCGTGTCGAGGTAAAGCAGCATGTCATATTCCGCGAAATTGGTCTGCTGTATTTTTTTAAGCAGATTTAAAGCCTCCTCACTCATCCGCGCACACCTCCCCATTTCTTGCACACCTTTCCGTACTCGTTTATATCCAAAGCAAGCTCGGGGAATATCGTACCCTGTTCGAGCGCGGCTGCGCAGTCGTAAACCGACTCCATCATCTGCACGGGAACATAGCCGTAGCCGACGCATCCGCACTGCGTCAGGTCGCACGCCGGAGCATTGTATTTATCGCTCAGCGCGGTTATCATTTCCATTTGCAGCATCTCCTTTTCTTTCATATTAAGACGTTTACGTCTCGGTTTATATTATGCCCGCGCCGCAGAGTGGGTGAAAAAATCCGATAAATTTACATTCATATATTGAAAAAACACCGTAGGCATAGTATAATGATACCGTCAAAAACGAAAGAAAGGATAACGCTATGAAAGCAAAATTGAATTATTCCGAAAAACTCGGTAAAATCAGCAAATATATTTACGGGCAGTTTGCGGAGCATCTCGGACGGTGCATTTACGAGGGCGTGTACGTTGAGGACGACTCCGTTCCGAACGTGAACGGTATGAGATGCGACGTTGTAAACGCGCTTAAAGAACTTGAAATACCTGTGCTGCGCTGGCCCGGCGGATGTTTCGCCGACGATTACCACTGGCGCGACGGCATAGGCGACAAGGAGAGCCGTCCGTACATGGTAAACACAAACTGGGGCGGCGTGGTCGAGAACAATCACTTCGGCACACACGAGTTTTTTGAACTGTGCGAGCAGCTCGGCACGGAGCCGTACATCTGCGGCAACGTCGGCAGCGGCAGCGTGCGTGAAATGCGCGACTGGATAGAGTACATGACGTTTGACGGCGACTCGCCGCTCGCGAACGAACGGCGCAGAAACGGACGCGAAAAACCGTGGAAACTCAAATTTTTCGGCATAGGTAACGAGGCTTGGGGCTGCGGCGGCGGTATGAGAGCCGAATATTACGCCGACCTGTTAAGACAGTACAGCACGTACCTAAAGGATTACGGCGACGAGCCGCTTTACAAAATAGCGTGCGGCGCGGACAAGCGCGACACGGACTGGACGGACAAGGTTATGAAAAGCGTCGGCGGCAGGATGAGCGCAATATCGCTCCACAACTACAGCTTTGAGCGCGACTGGGATCATAAGGGCAGTTCTGTAGATTTCGACGAACACGGCTGGTACAGCAATATGGCGAGCGCGTATCTGATGAAGGAGACGATCGCGGCGCACAAAAAGGTCATGGACGAAAACGACCCCGACGGCAAAATCGCGCTTATTGTGGACGAGTGGGGCGACTGGTACGACGTTTTGCCCGGCACGAACCCGGGATTTCTCTACCAGCAAAACACCGTGCGCGACGCGGTCGCGGGAATGATGACACTGCACATCTTCCACGAGAACAACGACAGAGTGTACATGGCAAACATAGCGCAGATGATAAATGTGCTGCAGGCTATGATTTTGACCGAGGGCGACCAAATCGTACTCACTCCGACATACCACCTCTTTAAAATGATGAAGGGTCATATGGACGGCGAGCGTCTCGCGCTCGACTACGACGAAAAGCCGTACGATACGGATAACGGCAAAGCGGTAAAAATAAGTATGTCCGCGTCGGAGAAGGACGGCGTTATAACGCTGTCAGCGTGCAACACGTCTCTTACGGACGGCGAGGATATTGAAATCGAGCTGTCGGGCGCGGACGCGAAGAACGCGTCGGCTCTCGTTATCACCGGTGAAATGAATGCTCACAACACCTTTGACGAGCCGGATAACGTCAAGCCCGAAAACATGGTCGTGACGCTTTCGAACGGCGTGCTGTCGTTCAAGCTGCCCGCAAAAAGCGCGGCTGTTATCACGGTAAAATGACGGATAAATGTAAGCGGTGCGCAGTCAAAACGGCGTTGTCGGAGAGCGATATACAAAGGATGATCGACGAGGTAAGCGCGATGCGCGGCGTGCGCCTTATCGGCGGGGACGTGTACAAAAAACGTCTCGGCGTGTGCGGGGAGTGCGAAAGGCTTTTGTACGGCACGACATGCTCCGCGTGCGGATGCGTCGTGCGCGTTCGCGCATTGCTCGCGGACGGAAGGTGTCCGAAGAAAAAATGGGGATAACTTTTAAGAGGAATTTTATCTGCGTGTTCTGCGATGAGCGCGTAAGCAAGGAAAACGTGTACATAAAAACAGGCGGCATATGTATATGCCGAGCGTGTTACGGTGCGCTTGTCAAAAATACGCCCGCGATGCCGTTCGAGGGCGTGGGAGATATTTCATGCGTCATATCGCCGTTTGAATACGGCGGTGCGCTGCGCGATACGATACTCGACTTTAAATTTCAAGGCTGTCACGCGTATGCCAAACTGTACGCCGAAATGATGAAGGAGTATCTGCTGTCATACGGCATATGGGATGATTTTGACTGTATCGTGCCCGTGCCGCTGCACAGCGGCAGAATGAGGGAGCGCGGCTATAATCAGTCGGAACTGATAGCGCGTTATGTTTCGGAATACGTCGGACTGCCGATTCGTACCGACCTTGTGCGGCGCGGACGCGCCACGAAAAGACAAAGCTTGCTCGAAGGCGCGGACAGAATATCGAATGTGCGCGGCGCGTTCGAGTGCGCGGGCGACGTAAAAGGTAAGAGGATCGTATTGTTCGACGATATATTCACGACCGGCAGCACGCTCCGCGCATGCGCCGAGCCGCTTAAAAACGCGGGCGCGGAAAGCATATGCGCCGTGACCCTCGCCATGCACGCACAGCATAAATTACCGTGGATGGATGTATTAAATTCAAATATTCGTTAAAAATAAGCATATATTACTTTTTAAGAGAGGATATGCTTATGAAACGAATATTTAACATTTTACTCGCAGCCGTCATGTGTTTTGCGCTTACCGCGACGCCCGCACTCGCGGTATCGCGTATAGGTTCGACGGGTCAGGAGGTCTCGAACATTCAGTCGAGATTAAAGCAGTGGGGCTACTATAACGGCAGCGTAGACGGTATTTACGGGCAGAAAACCGCCGACGCGGTGAAGTCGTTCCAGCGGAGCAACGGTCTTACCGCCGACGGTATAGCGGGCAGCGCGACGCTCGAAAAAATCGGTCTGCCGTCTGGCTCGTCGTCATCGTCGGGCAGCGGCAGCAATTCAAGCAGTAACTCGCGCGACGTGACGCTTTTGGCGCAGGCGATAAACGGTGAGGCGAGGGGAGAGAGTTACACCGGACAGGTGGCTGTCGGCGCGGTTATTCTAAACCGCGTAAGGCACTCGTCGTTCCCGAACACTATCGCCGGCGTAATATACCAGCCCGGCGCGTTTACCGCCGTGAGCGACGGACAGATCAACCTCACGCCGCAGACGTCCTGCTACAACGCCGCGCGCGACGCGCTGAACGGCTGGGATCCGACGGGCGGCGCGATTTATTACTATAACCCCGTGACCGCCACGAACCAATGGATACGCTCGCGACCGATTATAATACAAATCGGCAAGCACGTGTTCTGTAAATAATTCCCCGTCTCGCGGCGGGGAAAATATACATCGCAAAGGAGAAAATTATGAGACCGAAATATATTGTCCTCGCCGTGTTGATTACGATTTTTATCATACTCGTTATAATAGACGGTAAGCGTAAGGTGAAACGCCGCCATGAAACGGCTGCAAAACCGAGCGAGAATACGGAAGAATAGGAATGAAAGACCCCCTCGAAAAAGGCCCCCTTGTCAAAGGGGGCTGTCACGCGTGGCGTGACTGGGGGATTCTTTTTTTTGCGTTTATAATGAATCCCTCCACCGCCTTCGGCGGTCCCCCTCCATTTAACAAGGGAGGCTCACTGTAGGGGCGACCATTGGTCGCCCGCGGGCGGCGGATCGCCGCCCCTACAAATTGTACTCTACTGTGCATCAATTATTTCCTTTGCGATGCCGACAATATCCGTTTCGGTGAGCGGGCTGTCGGAAGTTGTAATCGAATAATTCAGACCGCCGTATGTGAAACCAACCTCTTGCACATACGAAACCTCAATCTCCGCGCTTCCGTAGCTGAATACGAGCACGCCGCTCTCCTCGTCAGCCTTATCCTGTTCGGTCATCTTATAATCGGGCGGCACGAGTTTATTTGTGTACGCAAAATATTTAATCTCCGTATTTTTATAAACCTCCGCCGTTTCGCACTCTTCCATACCGTTACCCGACTTTGCCGCGTCCGCGCTCACATAAATTTTATTGCCGCCGTTTTCGTACACGCACGAAATGCCGCTATATCTTTCAACCGTTTTGCCGTCTGCACTCGTGTCTTCGTTATACGTAATATGACCGCTCTTAAACTCGTAGCCGTTTAAAAGCGTTTCAGGAAACGACGGAGTTATGCCGACGTCGTTTTTAAGCGTTTCGGCACTCGGTACGCTGTAATAATCGGGAATATTATACGAATGGCTCGCTCGGTTTACCGCCATAACAGCCGCGAACGCGGTGATACTTGCCGCGACGGTAATTGCCGCCGCAACAGCCGCGATTTTCGTAAATTTTATGCGGCGCGGAAGTTTTACGTCGTTAGCCTCATTTGTAAGCGCGGGGTCGATTTCCCCAATCGCGCCGAATAATTCATGTTTATTCATAATTCAACACCCTTTCCTTTAAGATAAATTTTCAATCCGTTTCTGATCCGCATCAGCAGAGATTTAACCTTGCTTTGAGAAAATCCGAATTTGCGCGCTATATCCGCAATGCTGTCACAGTACCAGTAACGCCTTACAAAAACAAGACGCTTTGTTCGCGGCAGAGCGCGCAGATAGTCGCTCATATATTTGCCGAGCTGCGACGCTTCGAGCAGAGCGTCGGGCTGCTCGCCGCCGGATACGACGTCCCCAAGCTCGCCGAGCAGCGTCTCCGTTTCACGGCTGCGTTTTGCGGCTGTGTAATAGGCATATCTGTTAAGCGCGGTATTACGCGTTACACGTCCCAGAAACGCACCGAGTGATTTCGGCGTTTCGGGCGGAACAGAATTCCACACCGCGAGATACGCGTCGTTCACACACTCCTCGCTGTCGCGTTCGTCACCCAAAATCCGCAGCGCGATGCTTTTAAGCATACTGCCGTACTTCGCGGCTGTTTTGGCAAGTGCGCGCTCGTCTCTTGCAAAATACAGCTCGATTATTTCCTTATCCTCCATTATTCGCTCCTTTCAGATGTTGTCAGAAGAGCCCTTCACTTTTAAAGACAGTTTTTGCGGTATTCGGTCGCGGTGAAATTAAAATTTTTATTATTTTAACATTATTTTTAAAAATTTGAAACCTTTTGCGCCTTTTTTGGATATATAATGATGTACGACTTAAAAATGACGTTGTTTTTAATCCGATACAAAGGAGGCGGAAAGGTTGACGGACGAGAAAAAGCTGCTCGCGGATTTAAAAAGGAGAAAATGCTCCGCGCTCGAAAAGGCGATAGACATCTACACGCCGTACATCAGCGTTATAATATACAACATAATCGGCGGCGTTATGACGAAGGAGGACGTTGAGGAAGTCGTTTCCGACACGTTTGTGTCGCTTTGGCGCACTGCCGAAACGCTCGACGCTGAAAAGGGCGGGCTTAGGGCGTATCTCGCGGCTGCGGCGCGCAACTGCGCGAGGAAAAAGCTGCGCGACGCGGTCAGTGCCGAACCCATAAGCGAAAGCGTTACGTCGCTGTACGGAACGCCGGAGGACGAGCTTGAAAAAAACGAGGATAAAAAGGCGCTCGTAAGTCTTATACGAGAGTTTGGCGAAACCGACGGCGAAATATTTCTGCGCCGCTACTGGTACGGCGAGAAGGTGTCGAAAATATCAGCCGCGACGGGGATAAATCAGTCAACCGTTAAAACGAAACTCCGCAGAGGAAGGATAAAATTAAGGGAAATTTTGATGAAAAAGGAGGTACGGCAATGAAGAAGGAGCTTATGGAATTCAAAATCGAGCCGAAGGATATTAAACGGCGCGTACACGCGTCACTCAGCGCCGATCCTCCGGAAAGGAAGTTATATATGAAACGCAGAGCATTAAAGACCACGCTCATAGCGGCGGCAATAACGGTTATAGCGTCGGCGGTCGCGTTCGCGGCAAGTCCGGCGGGGCAGGAGGCAATATCAAGCATTATGGCGTATTTCCAAAACGAGCAGTCAAAGGAGATTACGAGCCTTGAAGAACTCGCGAAATTCAACGAGGAGATAGGCGCGAGCGTAACGAAGGACGGTATCACGCTCACGCTCGACAACGTGGCGGCGGACGACAATTTCGTTCACGTATTCTACACGATAACATCGGATACCCCGTTCTACGAGGGCGACGACCAATACTCGAACGAGGTCTGGGATAAGCTGTTGTGGACGGAGTGCGTGATAAACGGAAATGTTGCCGGCTTTGGAAACAATAACAGCGGCGACGGCTACTTCGCCGACGAGCATACGTATAAGGCCATGAGGAAATACAATATTTCGACCGAGACGATACCCGACAATTTCAAGGTGGAATTGTTCGGTGAAACAAACTCCTCATTCAAAACCGCGCTGCCTGATGAGTCGCCGTTTAACCTCATCTGGTCGGACAGAGCGTCGGAAATTACCGACGAGCAGAAGGCAACCGTTTGGTACGTGTGCGCCGACGTTGACAAATCGGCGGCCGAGGTTGAAACCGCGTCGCGGGATATAGGCATTACGCTCGACAGCGGAATAATAATCGACAAGGCGGTATTCTCGCCGTTCGGCAATCAAGTTATAGTCCGCACCGAGGCGAGCGGAAATCTCGACGAGGACAGCACCAATTACCTGTTTCGCGCAGTTGACGATTTCGCGCTGTTCGACGAAAACGGAACGTGCCTCGATATGTTGAACGCGGGCGCGAGCATGGCGGCTGACGGCTCGTCTCTCAATTCGTTCGAGTTTTTAAAGGCTGACGCGAATACGAAAAAGCTGACGATCGTGCCGACGCATTACGTAGAGCCGGAGAGTGACAAAAGGGCGGCGAAAACGACGGTAAAGCTTGCCGACATAACGTACCCGTTCACGGTCGAGAGCGAGCACGGAAAGACGGTGATAACCGACATGCGCGTATACGACGGACGCGTTGAGGTGGACTACTATATTGACGGCTTTATAAAATACGGTCCGTACTTCGAACTGCTAAATGACGCGGGAGAAAGCGCGGAACCCGGCGGTAAGCTTGGCTGCCTGCTTAACACCGAGGTACACCATGACACAAATTCCTACACCGACGTGTACTCCTACGACGCGCACGACGAGAACGGTAATCGCATACCCATGGACGAAAGCGTGAGCGCGGAGTCGATAAAGAAGAATTTCACCACACTCGAAATCACAACCGTAAACGGCTATGTGCTTGACGAGAATAAGGCGGTCACGGTGGAGTTGAGGTAAAATTGTAATTGCGGAATTTAAGGAGATGTGATAAAATATACCCATGGGAAACCATGGGTATATTTATCATACAAACAAAGGAGGAATACGCTATGTCAAAGCCGGAAAAACTCGCGTTCAAAATGACCGAATACTACACCGCCGATCCCGCGCGCGTGCAGCATTTTATTAAGGTTCACGCGTTCGCGCGGCTTATCGGCATGAGTGAGGGGCTTTCGGAGAAGGAGCTTTTTACTCTCGAAACAGCCGCGCTCGTGCATGACATCGGGATAAAGAAAGCCGAGGTGGTATACGGAAGTTCCGCCGGACATTATCAGGAGGAGTTGGGACCTCCGATTGCTGAGGAAATGCTTGAGGAGCTCGGCTTCGACCGTGATGTTATCTCCCGCGTGTGCTACCTCGTCGCGCATCATCATACATATACCAACATAGACAGCGCGGACTACCAAATACTTGTCGAGGCGGATTTTCTCGTAAATCTTTATGAAAACGGCGAAAACGTATCCGCGGTCAAGGCGGCGTATAATAAAATTTTCAGAACCGAATCGGGAAAGCGGCTCTGCCGCGCGATGTTTGGTATAGATTAAGTAAGGGCGAACCGTGTTCGCCCGCCGCGACACATTGGAAACGGGCGACCGCGAGGGTCGCCCCTACGTATGGCTCCCCTTGAGGGGAGCTGTCGCCGTAGGCGACTGAGAGGTGGTTCACAAAAACACATTGCCACCTCTCCGTCATTGCTACGCAATGCCACCTCTCCTCAAGGAGAGGCTAACGGGCTGTCGAGGGCGCCAGCCCCTACGGCGCACTATTTACAAATAACGGGTGTAGGGGACGGCGCCCTCGACGTCCCATGTCCGTAGGGGCGACCCTCGCGGTCGCCCGCCAAAATAAAAATTCATCTTGCAATACCCGCACCAATGATGTATAATAGTACCGTGAACTCAAATGCAAAGCATGAAAGGATGAAAAAAATGGCTGTTTTAATGATTGTATTGGGAATAGTAATGGTACTTGGCGGAATATCGTGTGTGTTCGCGCCGGTGATGACATTCGTGGGAACTGGTTACATAACGATTGTGATTGCCGCCGTGATGATGATCGTGTACGGCGTGATGAACGTTGTACAGGCGGTGCGCGACAAGGAATACGGCGTGAATATGCTGTTCGGCATACTGTCCGTAATTGCAGGCGCGGTGCTGTTCATACCCGGTATGCGCATCGTTGCGGGCGGTGCGGCGCTGTACATCGTGTCGTTCTGGTTCATAATTAAGGGACTTGTGACAATGTTCCTCTCGCTCAACATGAAAAGAGTGTCGGGCGGCAGGGAATGGATATTCGGCATAATTCTGGGTGTGCTCGGCGTACTGCTCGGCATAGTGTCCTGCATAAAGCCAATCGTGTCAGCCGCTTTGATAGGCTTGTGGATAGGCATTTACCTCATCGAAACGGGCGCGGACATGATAATCCTCGGCTGGAACGCCAGAAACATAAAATAAGAAAAATCCGATTTACACACACGCGCCGCGCAAAAACGCGGCGTTTTTTCTTAACCAAATATTAACAATTTAAAAATTATCGTTGCAATCTCGGGAAAAGTGTGGTACAATGTACGCTGGTAAATATATCCGTAACGGAAACGGACAAAATCTAAGGAGGAAAACATCACTATGGCAGTGAAAACAGAACAGGTAGAGAAGAATTTGGTCAAGCTCACGTTTGACGTAAGCTATGAGGAATTTGACAAGGCTATAAACAGGGCGTACAGAAAGAACGCTAACCGCTTTAACGTTCCCGGCTACAGAAAGGGCAAGGCTCCCCGCGCGATAGTCGAGAAGTACTACACGGCGGCTGTGTTCTACGACGAGGCGATTAACGACGTTCTCCCCGACGCTTACGAGACGGCTCTCAAAGAGTCGGGCGTTGAGTCGGTGGCGAGACCCGAAATAGACGTTGAAGATATAACAAAGGGCGAGCCGGTCGTGTTCACCGCGCTCGTTACGACAAAGCCGGAGGTTAAACTCGGCGATTACAAGGGTATAGAAGTGGATAAAATTGACTATACTGTAACAGACGAGGACGTTGACAAGGACATCGAGGCTGCGAGACAGAAGAACGCGAGACTTATAACCGTTGAGGACAGACCTATCGAGAACGGCGACATCGCGGTAATCGACTTTGAGGGCTTTTCGGACGGAGAGCCGTTTGAAGGCGGCAAGGGTGAGGGCTACGAACTTGAAATCGGCAGCGGCACGTTTATCCCCGGCTTTGAGGAGCAGCTTGTAGGCGCAAACGCGGATTCGGACGTTGAGGTAAACGTTACGTTCCCCGAGGAGTACCATTCTGACGCTCTCGCGGGTAAGGACGCACTTTTCAAGGTACACGTGCATGAGATAAAGAAACGCGAGCTGCCCGAGGTTGACGACGATTTCGCGAGCGAGGTCAGCGAGTTTGACACGCTTGACGAGTACAAGGCGGACATCAGAAAGAAACTCGAAGAGGCTGCCGAAAACAAGGCGAGAACCGAAACGGAAAACGCCATAATAAACAAGGTTGTCGAGAACGCCGAGTTTGAACTTCCCGAAAAGATGGTCGAAGCGCAGATCGACAATATCGTAAGAGACTTCTCGCAGAGAATCGCGTACCAGGGTATGACGCTCGAAATGTATATGCAGTACACGGGTCAGACCCCCGAAACGTTCAGAGAGCAGTTTACCGAGCAGGCTAAACAGCAGCTTTCCGGCTCGCTCGTGCTTGAAGCGATAGCGAAGCAAGAGGGAATAGAAGCGGGACCGGAGGAAGTGGAACTCCACCTTGTCGATATGGCGAAGAAATACAACATGGAACTCGACAAGCTGAAGGATGCGCTTTCGGACGACGAGAAGGAAAACATAAAGAAGGATCTCGAAATACAGAAAACAATCGACATGATTGTAAACAACGCGTCGGTAAAATAAAACTCACAAACAGCGAAAGGAATGAATACTATGGCATTGGTACCTATGGTCGTTGAGCAAACCAACAGGGGTGAGCGTTCATACGACATTTATTCGAGACTTTTGGAGGACAGAATAATATTCCTCGCGGATCAGGTCGACAACGCGACGTCGAGCCTTGTCGTCGCGCAGATGCTTTTTCTTGAGGCGAAAGACCCCGACAAGGATATTCAGTTCTACATCGACTCGCCGGGCGGCTCGATAACGGCGGGCATGGCGATTTACGACACGATGCAGTATATAAAGTGCGACGTGTCCACGATCTGCATAGGCATGGCTGCAAGCATGGGAGCGTTCCTTTTGTCAGCCGGCGCAAAGGGTAAGCGTTTCGCGCTGCCCAACAGCGAGATAATGATTCACCAGCCGCTTATATCCGGCGGCGGACTCAGCGGTCAGGCGACGGACGTTGACATCTACGCCAGACACCTTATGAGAACGAAGGAAAAGATGAACCGTATCCTTGCGGAAAAGACGGGTCAGCCTTACGAAAAGGTATGCGCCGACACGGAGCGCGACAACTTTATGACCGCGCTGGAGGCGAAGGAATACGGACTTGTGGACGAGGTAATAGAGAGAAAGTCCGAGTAACATCTTTACTGAGAGGTATATATATGGAAGAGACAAGACATTATATCTGCTCCTTCTGCGGAAAGAACGAAAACCAGGTAAACAAGCTGCTTTCGGGCAACGGCGTGTACATCTGCGACGAGTGCGTCGCGATGTGCAACGAGATTTTGGGCGGAGCGTACGACGGCGGCAGGGAATTTTCACCCGACGACCTCCCAAAGCCCCGCGAGATAAAAGCGTTTCTCGACGATTACGTGATAGGGCAGGAGGACGCGAAGAAAATCCTGTCCGTGGCGGTGTACAACCACTACAAGCGTATCGCGAACGCCGACAAGGCGCAGGACGTGGAACTGCAGAAAAGCAACATTCTTATGATAGGCCCCACGGGCAGCGGTAAGACGTTCCTCGTGCAGAACCTTGCCAAAATCTTGAACGTACCGTTCGCGATAGCGGACGCGACTTCGCTCACCGAGGCGGGCTATGTCGGCGAGGACGTGGAGAATATACTGCTGAAACTGATACAGGCTGCCGATTACGAGGTTGAGGACGCGGAGCGCGGTATCATCTACATCGACGAGATCGACAAGATAGCGAAAAAGACCGAGAACGTGTCCATAACGCGCGACGTAAGCGGCGAGGGCGTTCAGCAGGCGCTCCTAAAGGTGCTTGAAGGAACGGTCGCGTCCGTACCGCCGCAGGGCGGCAGAAAGCACCCGCAGCAGGAATTTATACAGCTTGACACGACGAATATACTGTTTATATGCGGCGGAGCGTTCGAGGGTATCGACAAGATAATCGAGAACCGTATAGGCAAGCAGGGACTCGGTTTCGGCGCGGACATAAAGAGCCGTAAGGAAAAGGATATGAGCGAACTTTTGAGCGAGCTTATACCGCAGGACTTGCAGAAATACGGACTTATCCCCGAATTTATAGGCAGACTGCCCGTATACACAAAACTCGACAGGCTTGACCGCGAAACGCTCGTGCAGATACTGACCGAGCCGAAAAACGCGCTCATAAAGCAGTACAAAACACTGTTCGCGTTCGACGGCGTAAAGCTTGAATTTGAGGAAGATGCGATCGAGGCGATAGCCGACAAAGCGATAGAACTCGGAACGGGCGCGCGCGGACTTCGCTCCATAATCGAAGGCGCGATGAACGAGGTTATGTTCGAGATACCGTCCGACAACAGCGTAAGGACTGTGATAATCGACAAAAAATGTATTACGGACGGCAAGATGCCCAAGGTCATACGCGAGGACAAAAAGGCGGCGAAAGCCGCGGAAAAAAGAGAAACGGCTTAAAACGCGGTACGCGTTAAAACGGTGCAAAGGGGCGCTCGGTATGCCGCACGTAATTCGTGCGCGCTGAGCGCTTTAATACTAAGTAGGAAGGCGGGACAATTACAATGTTTGTATCAGAAAACTTATCTGTAAACGAAAAAAATCATCTTGTGATAGGCAAAAACGACGCGGTGGAGCTTGCGAAGGAATTCGGCACGCCGCTTTACGTGCTTGACGAGGACTTGTTCAGAAAAAACTGCCGCGTCTACAAAAACGCGATGGACAAGTATTACGGCGGCAACGGTCTTGTGCTTTACGCGAACAAGGCGCTCTGCACGCTCTTTACGTGCCGCGCCGCGATGGAGGAGGGTCTCGGCGTTGACGTTGTGTCGGGCGGCGAACTGTACACCGCGATAAAGGCGGGTTTCCCTATGGACAAGGTGTACTTCCACGGCAACAACAAAACAGCCGACGAGATAGATTTTGCCGTTAAGAACGGTGTGGGCTGCTTTATCGTCGATAACGTGTACGAGCTTGAAACGCTCAATGAAACGGCGAAGAAATACGGCGTGGTACAGAATATCATGTTCCGCATAAAGCCGGGCGTTGACGCGCACACGCACAGCTTTATCCGCACGGGACAGATAGACTCGAAATTCGGCGTCGCGCTTGAAAACGGCGAGGCGTTCGAGATAACGGAAAAGGCTTGCAAAATGTCCAATGTAAAGGTAGTGGGCGTACACTGCCACATCGGCTCGCAGATTTTCGACATAGAGCCGTTCAAAGAGGCTGCCGATATTATGATGAATTTTATCGGCGACGTTAAGGACAAGCTTGGTCTTGAAATTGAGCAGCTCAACCTCGGCGGCGGCTACGGCATAATGTACACCGAAAACGACGACCCCGTACCCTACGACGAGTATATAAAGCACGTCAGCGAGGTCGTGAAGGCTGCGGCGGAAAAGAGAAACGTAAAGCTGCCGTTCATACTCATGGAGCCGGGACGCTCGATAGCCGCGCCCGCGGGCGTGACGCTTTACACAGTCGGCGGCGTGAAGGATATAAAGAACGTCAGAAAATACATATCGGTTGACGGCGGAATGGGCGACAACCCGCGCTACATTCTCTACCAGTCCGAATACGAGGCTGTTGTCGCAAATAACGCAAGCGCGGCGCGTACCGAAAAGGTGACGATAGCGGGCAAGTGCTGCGAGTCGGGCGACATACTCTTAAATGACGCTATGATGCCGGAGATACACGTCGGCGACACGCTTGCCGTACTCGCGACCGGTGCGTACAACTATTCAATGGCGAGCAACTACAACAGAATACCACGTCCGGCTATGGTAGCCGTTTCGGACGGCAGCGCGAGGGTAATCGTAAAGCGCGAAAGCTACGACGACCTCATCAAAAACGACGTGCTGTAATCAAAAGACATATGAAAAGCCCCGACGCGTATGTAACGCGTCGGGGCTTTCCCTTTTATCCTATACCGAAATTACGGAAGTAAGCATTATCCCACTCTGTAAACCCTGTCATAACCATAGATTACGGGTTCATAGTAGCCGTAGCGGTCAATATCCACGTTGGTATTGCTGCCGTTCGGAACGTATATCATATAATTTACGTTTACGTCGTCGGTCAGAATATCGCTCATATTGCCGTCCTCGTCGAGCTTTGTCAGATTTTTGCTGTCGTATGCCCGCAAATCGATAGGCTTTCCGTAGCGGTTTTTGTTGCTGTTGGGGTACACCTCGGAAACGGTGTCCGTGTTTATGTCAAGCCTGCGATAGTTTAACCCCGTGTCGATATACAAAATCGCGCTGTCGGACGCGTATGAGGTGGTGTAAACGCCGTCGCATATCGCCTTGGTTTCACCCGTGTCCATATCTATCGAATATATCGTGCCGTCGCTGCTCACACTGTCGCCGTCGTGAGAATCAAAGCAGTAAAGCTTGTTGCCGAAACGCTGTACATCAGAAAAGTTTGTGCCGTGCAAGAGCTGATGACGCTCTCCGTTTTCCGGATCGGAGGTATAGAACATTCCGCCGTTCTTGTTGTCGTAGTATACGGAATACTTGTCGTCGCTGAGTGAGTCGTCCTTCGTCGCACCGGAAATTTCGCCCTTGTAGAACTCCTCATTGTCCGACGGATCTATCGGCACATACCTGCCGCTTTGCGAGCCGTCCCCGTTGGACGTCCACACCTGCTTAACCCTTATGCCGTCTACTGTATATTCCCACTTTTCATCGTCATACTCCTCGATGTAGTTTAAGTCCAAATCCGCTATATAGTCGTACCCGCGAGACTTTGTTTCCTCATTATACGGACCTTCTATATGGAAAAGCGTTCTGCCGTCGGTGGTGGTTATCGGGACGAAATACTTTATTTTCACTTTATCGTTTACACATTCCACAACGTCGCCGTCCGTTCTGTAAAGATATGACTCCGATGAGTCGTCCGTCATCATTTTTGCGCTCGTGAAGTAAAGCCATGATTTCTCACTCTTATCCTTCGCGGCTACCATGTTATATGAACCGCAGTCGTCGGTCACAAGCTCTTTATGCGCCTTGCCGTTTTCGTAGGTGAGCCTGTACAGAAAGCGGTACGTGAACATGGAGGGGGAGTCATCGTTACCGACAGAGTCAAGGAAGAACATGTACGGCTTGTTCTGCGTGTCGTCCGCGCTCAAGGGCGAGCCGTCCTCATAGGTGAGGAAGTTTGCGCTCGATATTCCGTAGCATTTGCCGTCGGACAGCTTTGTCACGTCGCTGCCGTCGGGGAGCATCGTGAACAGACAGCCCTCGTCCTTGCCGCGTATGTAATAATAGAGTCTGCCGTTGTAGTAGCTTATATCATAGCAGTCCTCGTCAGATATTTTCTGCTTGTTTTCACCGTTCGAGTCGACCCTGTACATATGACCGCCGTCCGACCAGTCGGCGTAGTATATCCAGCCGTCGGGAGCGCGGTAGCTGTACTCCGGCTCTTTAAGGCCGTTCTTTATCATATAGTCTATCTCCGACAGCGAATACTTCGCCGGAATAACCTCCTTGCCGGAGTAGTCGTACAGACCGAACGCCGTTTTGCCCGACTTCGCCGCCTTTACGTATATGTAATTCGCGTCGGTCATGTACGTGTAGACGGGAAGTGTGACTAAAAGCTCGCCCGTAACGGCGTTAAATATATCCGTCGTGTCGCTGTACGTCTGCGCGGCGGCGTACACGTTTCCGTCACTCGCCGTGCTGCAGTATATATTTGAATAAATGTCCGTGTCAAACGGTATGCTCACGCCGTCCTTTTTGAGATAGAGCGTTTCGCCGAGCTTTGTCTCGGTATATCCGTTTTCGTACGTTTTAATTGTCTTTTCCGTGTCAGCCGTAATGCCTGTGCCGTCGGGATCGTCGGTGTGCGGGTACGTGCGGTAAATTCTGTAAAGCAGCGATATTGCCTGCTCTACCGTGATATTGCCGAGCGGCTCGAATTTGTTTTTACCCATGCCCTGCATAAGTCCGAGATCGCTGAGCGCGTAAACGGCACGCGCCGCGTAGTCGGCAACGCTGTCCGCGTCGTCGTATGTCAGCTTTGACTGGTATTGGATTTCTAAAGCTACGCCGTCCGCGTCAAATTCGGTTTCGCTATAAATAGGATAGTTCTGCAAACGTAAGAAGTTTATACGGCTGAGCGTTGTAAGCGCGAGAACAGCCGCGTCCTGACGCGTGATCGGCTCGTCGGGGCGAAGCCTCGCGCGCGTAACGGTCGTGACGCCGTATTCGTTCGTTTCGCTTTCGAGCGTTTCGCCGTTTACGAGATGAGTGCCGATGGCAAGCTGATAATAGTAGTTGTCGCCTATGTCCTCAAAGTAATTGTACCATGCCGGGTGAACGTAGTTTTTGTTAATTTGTGTCGTCTTTATAAGCACGCTGCACATAAGCTCTATAAACTGACCGCGCGTTATGTTCTGTCTGTAATCCGACACGTCGGCAAGTCCCTCCGTAATCAAATCCTCACTCGTGAACACGCTGACGTCGTTGTACGCCCAGTCGGACACGTGTACTATTTCGCGCGCGAATGCCGACGTAGCCGATGCGAGCATTGCCGCGCATAAAATTATACTGATAATCTTCTTTTTCATTTCGCCCGCCTCCTTAATGCACTATAAATCCGAAATACGTGTGACCGCCGCTGTACATGAGTACGGCTTTGCCGCCGTTCGTCAGGCGGTATACCTCCTTAACGCCGTTTACCGACGCTGTTTCGGGATTGCCAAGCGACGCGTGAACGTCACTTTTGCTCGTGCCGAGAGGCAGAGCGGCAAATTCGCCTTCGCTCACCGGCGCGGCATACGCCGCTGCCGGTGCGGCAAGAGCCGCGATGAGCAAGGCTGCGAATATTTTTCTTTTCATTTCAAATCACCTTTTATCCTTTACATATTTTACCCTATACATTTTATCCTTTTATTCCTCCGTCGTTTCCGCCCCGTCGGCGGTAACGTCGGTACTGTCCGTGTCGGCGTCGCCGCCGGACGGCTCGACGATGTATACGTGTTCGAGCGTGCCGTCCTCGTACTGCAGTACGGCTGTCGAACCGTCGTCGAGCGAGTAAGTGTCCTTCATGCCGTTAGCTGCCGAGCTTTCAGGCTCGCCGAGCCTGTCATACACGCTGCCGCGCTCGTCGCCTATCGTGATGTCGTTTACACCGTTGTCGGTATACTCCGGCTCTTCGGGAACGTAGTCCTCGTATTCGGGAACGGTGTAGTCCTCGTATACGTAATCGTCCGTGCCGTCACTTTCGGGTTCGTAATACGTGTCGTCCGTATCGTCCTCGTAAACCGGCTGCGGCTCTGCTGTCGGTTCGGGCGTGGGCGCGGGCGGGGGAGTGGGACGTTCCACTATACCTAAATCGTCCTCTATTACCTCCGCGACGCTGTCGGTCGCGAACGTGATAACGCCGCCCGACACAGCCACGGACACTGCTATGACGCAGAACATCACAATGCCGTTGCGCTTTATCTTTTCGTCGAGTATACCCTTAAACCGATCCATGACCGTTTTCTTTGAAAAGAAGAAACAGGTCGAAAGAGCCGTGCCGCGTCCGCGTCCGTTGTGAACGAGACGCATTATCGTTTCGCAGTAGCCGCGGCGGTAATCGGCGTTCTGGCTTCTCACGACCTCCGCGTCGCACGCGAATTCCATGTCGCGGTCAGCCGCGCTTGCCATAATGTGAACCATCGGGTTAAACCAGTGAACGGCTCTCGCGGTCATGACGAGCAGCTTGTACCAAATGTCGCGCCGTTTCATATGCACAAGTTCGTGGCGCAGCACTATGGTAAGTTCCGCGTCGGTCAAGTCGATGCACGGGAGCAGCAGCACGGGCTTTACTATGCCGAATACCATCGGCGTTGTGACCGCTTTGCAAAACTTTACGTTAAAGCCGCGCGTCACTCCCGCGAAGTCCTTCGCCGCTTTTACGGCTTTTAATATCCTCTCGTCCGTCACGTTTTTCGCCCAGCGGCGCACCATGCCGGAGAACGATATGTACTTTGCCGTCTGGTACAGTACGAACACGATAACGCCCAAAATCCATATGAACGTAACAAGCTTTTGCACGTCTATCCCCGCGGCGGAAACTACGGGCGTTTGCGCAGCCGTCGGTATCGCCTGCGGAATGGGCATTGTTATGGGCTTTGCGATGCTTATTTTAAACGGCAGAACGAGCCGCGCCGCGACGAAAAGCCACATATAGTACCGCCATTTTGAAACGTAGCTGCGCTTTAGTATGGGCGCGCACAGGAGGAGCAGCGTGATCCATACGCTTATGGGCAGAGTAATTTCGATAATGTCAATCATCAAATTTTCCATATTACTTTCCCTCTTTCTTTATCTTCTCAATAAATGCGTCCAACTCCTCGATGTCCTTTTCCGATATTGTTTTGCTGTCGTACAGCGCGGTTACAAGTCCCGTTATTGTACCCTTCTCGCCGAACCGCTTGAAAAACGACGCGCTCTCGACCTTCAGATAGTCGTCCTCGGTAACGAGCGGCTCAAACGTCTTGCTCTTACCGAGTACTCCCGTTTTCAAAAATCCTCTCTCCGCGAGACGCGAAAGGAGAGACTGCAGCGCCCCCTGGCTCCACGGACGCGTCTTTTCAAGCTCGCGCTTTATGTCACTCGTCGTGATGGGTGTGGGATTGGACCATATCACCTGCATGATCTCCAGTTCCGTTTCGGGTATTTTTTTAAGTTTCATAGCTATGACTCCTTCGATATATTTTAATTACTGCATATGTAGTATATCTATATACTACACCCGCAGTATATATTTGTCAAGGGTTTTACAAAAATTTTATAAAAAATTTTAATAATGCGCTTTTTATTTATAATAATCAGCTGATATATTTGCAAAATATTGTAATTTTTTTTATGAATATGATAATATAATATATAATTTAGTATAAATTGAGTTTCTGGAAAGAAGGATTAAAAATGAAACATAAAATAATGTTGTTTTTCGGTATGATGATGCTTGCCGCGCTTATTGTTATGCCGCTTTCGGCTCATGCGGTAGAGGAAACGCCCGAGGTTGTCGTGCCGAAGGATTCAAACACGGGGCTTTACCGCGATATTTACGCGTATATTACGGATACATATCCTATCAGCGGCGATAATAAAGGACACGAGAACAGATGCTATTTCTTTATGCCCTACAGCGCGGATTTGGCAAATATAACGTATAAAGTCGGCGACGATAGCAAAACTCTTGATTTGTCGGAGGGTAAGACCGAGACTATCACATTAAACGGCGTCGAGTACAAGGCGCTCGCGTTTAAGTCCGTTCTGCCGACGGTGTACCTTGACATAGACGAAAATAACGGCACAATCGAGGCAATGGAAAATTCGAGGGATCACAGTGTAAAATGCTACGGCGATATGAGGATCGAAGTACCCGACGACGTTGCCGAGGAAAACGGATGGGAAAAGGATTACGTAAGCGTTGAAAACAAGGATAAAACCCCCGGCACAATAGAACTGCGCGGACGCGGCAATTCAAGCTGGAGACAGTCTATTGACAACAATACCGCTCGTCCTTATCAGGTTAAACTCGAAAAATCCATGGATATAATGGGCATGGGCAAGGCGAAATCCTACACCCTCTTAAAAGCGGATCAACTCCAGACAACGGCGAAGATATTCCTTAATATGGGTACGGATATGGGCGTCGCGTTTACTCCGAGCGCGGAACTTGTAACCGTGTATTTAAACGGTGAATACAGAGGCATGTACACTCTTTCGGAAAAGATCGAGGTTCACGAGGAACGTGTAAATATAAGCAATCTGGAGGATGAAATAGATCTCGCAATGGAAACAGCCGGAACGACGGACGTTAACGATGTTATTGATGATATAGATATAACCGGCGGCTATCTGCTCGAAATCGACAATTCGTCCGAGCCGCTCCAGTTCAAGGCGCAGACAAATTCGCTGACGATTAAAGCGCCGGAAAATCTTGACGACCATATGGGCGCAGACTCCAATTACGCGTACATAACCGAGCTTATGACCGACCTCTTTAACGCGATATACGGCGACGGCTACTTAACGGATGACGACTACGCCGGTCATCCGGGCTACAGGGGCAAGCACTTCACAGAGGTCATGGATATGGACAGCGTGACGAAATACTTTCTTGAGCAGGAGATTTCGGCAAACGCTGACAACTGCCTGGGCAGCACGTTCTTCTACAAGGATAAGGACAGCATTGACGGCAAAATTCATATGAGCCCCGTATGGGATAATGACCGCTGCTGTCAGGTTACGGATGGCTGGCTGCTGCCGAATATGAAGGGCTATGTCGACAATCCAGACGGAAGCGGCGAAAAGATGGACACATTCTTTGCGGCAATGTGCAAGCATAAAGAATTTTTAAGCTACGTTGTCGCGTATTATAAGGATAACGCGAATTACAACAATATAGAGCAGACCTTCGAGGATTACGCGAACGGTGCGAAGTACGCGGAAATTCTCCAAATGAGCGAATACGTCAAAAACGACGCCGATATGACATATTACCGCTGGAATTACGATTGGCCCCTTACGCCGTCAAAGGTTCCCAATTATCTGCAAAACCGCAAGAAATGGATTGATGAAAATATAGAGACGATAAAGGATTTTGGCACGAAGGGCGAGTTTATCGAGATTGAAAACACCGTCCCGAAACCCGACGGAAAAATCGCAGTCAACATCGACACGTCAACCGACGGAAAGATAAATGTCAGCGTCACGAGCGACCTCGGAATGACGCAGGAAATGGACGTATACACCGCCGTTTACGACAATTCGGGTGCGCTTACAAAAGTATTTCTTGAAGAAAACGTAACGCTTAAAGACGGTGAGACTTATACCAAGTCCTACGATTATACGGACGCGATAGGCAAGGTTAAGACAATGCTGTGGGAACCCGATACAATAAAGCCGATTGACAGAGTTGTGTATGAATAAAAAAGTAAATAAAAAGACGCTGCCGACTGTTTCGGGCAGCGTCTTTTTGAGTTTGCTTGTAAATTTATCGGGCGTTCTTTTTTACGTCTTTGCACTTGTGCGGACAGTCGGCGCAGCCGCAGCCGCAGCCGCCGTTTTTGCGCGTGCGTATCACTGAGCGCAGCGCAAGCGTGACCACCGCGGCGAGTATTACGCAGATTATTACGGTAGCAATCATTTTTACCGCCTCCTACGCTTTAAGTCCGCCCTTGACGCTCAGCGTCCTGCTTTCCTTGTACGGGCGCAGCAGCAGGTACATAAATCCTATCACAACGAGTATCGCCGCGACCGTTCCCACGCCGAAACCGCCGCCGGTAAAGAGCGTGCCGAGCTGGTAGATGCACAGTGATACCGCGTAAGCGAGCGCGCACTGCCAGCCAATCGCGAACCACGTCCACTTCGCGCTGTTCATCTCGCGCTTTATCGCGCCGATTGCCGCGAAACACGGAGCGCACAGCAGGTTAAACACGAGGAACGAGTACGCCGAAAGTCTTGTGAAATTCATCGCGAGATTTGTCCAGACCTCGAATCCGTCCTCCGCGACCTCCGCGAAACCGCCGTAGAGTATGCCGAACGTGCCGACGACATTTTCCTTCGCGATAAGTCCCGTAACAGCCGCGACAGCCGCCTTCCAGTCGCCCCAGCCGAGCGGCGCGAATATCGGAGCGAGTATGTTTCCGATTGACGCGAGTATCGAGTTGTTCATATCCTCCACCATGCCGAACGAGCCGTCCTCAACGCCGAAACCTTGCAGGAACCAGACGAGTATCGTCGCGAGAAGAATAATCGTTCCCGCCTTCTTTATAAACGACCAGCCGCGCTCCCACATACTGCGCAGTATGCTGCCGACAGTCGGGAGGTGGTATTCGGGCAGTTCTATCACGAACGGCGCGGGGTCGCCCGCGAACATTTTTGTCTTTTTGAGTATAATACCAGAAACGATTATCGCCGCTATTCCCACAAAGTACGCGCTCGTCGCAACCCATGCCGCGCCGCCGAAAAGCGCGCCCGCGATAAGCGCGATGATTGGGAGTTTCGCGCCGCAGGGGATAAAGGTGGTCGTCATAATCGTCATGCGCCTGTCGCGCTCGTTCTCAATCGTGCGCGACGCCATAATTCCCGGAACGCCGCAGCCCGTGCCGATAAGAACGGGAATGAACGACTTGCCCGACAGTCCGAAACGTCTGAAAATTCTGTCCATGATAAACGCGATACGCGCCATGTAGCCGCAGCCCTCCAAAAACGCGAGGAATATAAACAGCACAAGCATCTGCGGTACAAATCCGAGTACCGCGCCCACGCCCGCGACAATGCCGTCGAGGATAAGACTGTTGAGCCAGTCAGCCGTGCCGAGCGCGCTGAGCGCACCTTCGATAAGCACGGGTATGCCGGGGATTTCAAGCCCGAACAAACTCCAGCCCTCGCCGAAAACGCCGTCGTTCATCCAGTCCGTGACCCACGTTCCGACCGTCGTCACCGATATGTAGTAAACGATGAACATAACAGCCGCGAAAATCGGCAGAGCGAGTATTCTGTTGGTAACGATTTTGTCTATTTTGTCCGAAAGACTGTTTTTCGCGGCGGTACTCTTTTTCCTGTAGCAGCCGCCGATTATTGAAGTTATGTACGTGTAACGCTCGTTTGTGATAATGCTTTCGCTGTCGTCGCCCAGTTCCTTCTCGGCGGACGCGATTATTTTCTCAACGTCGGGAACGGATACAAGCTGTGACGCAATCTTATCGTCGCGCTCGAACAGCTTAACCGCGTAAAAACGCTTTTGCTCGTTCGTGACGGTGCCGTCAAGTTCTTCGGCAATTCTGTCAAGATAACCCTCGACATTTTTATCGAACGAGTGGACCGCCTTAAACGGCTTACCCGCCGCCGCGACAGCCTTATTCGCCGCCTCTTTGACGCCCGTGCCTTTGAGCGCGGAAATCGCGACAGCCTCGCAGCCGAGAGCGTCTCCGAGTTTCGCAAGGTCGATTTTGTCGCCCTTTTTATTCACAACGTCGATCATATTCACAGCCATAACGACGGGAATACCGAGTTCCGTAAGCTGCGTCGTGAGATACAGGTTGCGCTCCAAATTGCTGCCGTCAACGATATTCAATATAACGTCGGGCTTGTCGTTTATAAGGTAGTTTCTCGCGACGACCTCTTCGAGAGTGTACGGGGAGAGCGAGTAAATACCGGGTAAATCCTCGATTACAACGTCCTTTCTGCCCTTTAACCGCCCCTCTTTTTTCTCGACCGTAACGCCGGGCCAGTTGCCGACGTACTGATTTGAGCCGGTGAGTGCGTTAAATAATGTTGTTTTGCCGGAGTTGGGGTTTCCGGCAAGCGCGATTTTTATTGCCATTTATGTATACCTCCTTATTTTCAATCCACCAATATCATTTTCGCGTCCGCTTTTCTTATGGAAAGCTCGTAATTTCGCACGGTAACCTCGATCGGGTCGCCCAAAGGCGCGACCTTGCGGACAAACACGTCCACGCCCTTTGTGATGCCCATGTCCATAATTCTCCGCTTAACCGCGCCTTCGCCGTCGAGCTTTAATACCTTGACCGTCTCGCCGATTTTCGCGTCACGTAATGTTTTCATATTTTAACCTCCCTTTTTTATATACATTGTTTTTATACGGGCTGGTCGTACGCTGCGCGTACTGCTCGCCCAGGCAACCCGGGACGTCGAGGGCGCCGTCCCCTACACCCGTTATTTGTAAATAGTGCGCCGTAGGGGCTGGCGCCCTCGACAGCCCGCCCTTACACCATAATCCTATTCGCCATAGACCTATCAATTGCCACACGCGCGTCCCTGACACTCACAATCATATTCCCCGAAATTGCCGACACGACCGTAACCTCCGTCCCCTCGACAAAGCCGAGGTTTTCCAGAAACCGCCGCGTCTCGTCCTTACCGGTGATTTTCACTATATTTTTCGTTTCGCCTATATTCACCATAGTTAAAGGCATAGCCGTACACTCCCTCCGTAAACATTAAAAAACCGTAGTGCGTCATACACAAGGTATATTAGTTGATAATAATGTTGATTAGCCACAACTAACGTATGTTATACTACCATTATTTTATACCGTTGTCAAGGGG
The DNA here is from genome assembly GCA_947631235.1 of uncultured Clostridia bacterium. Lineage (GTDB taxonomy): Bacteria > Bacillota > Clostridia > UBA1381 > UBA1381 > Hominilimicola. Next base: position 53,410 of record CANRKO010000009.1, read on the forward strand.
GTTGTGAAAAATTTTTTGAAAAATTTTGAAAAACCTCTTGACAAATAACCGTACTAACTGTATTATAATAGTTAATACAGTTAGTACACACAAAACGGGAGGTGAAAATATGATACAGCTTGACCTGTCCGACCACAGACCGCTTTACGAGCAAATCAAAGAGAAGATGAAGGAGCTTATAATAGCGGAGATTTTAAAGCCGGACGACAAAATACCGTCGGTGCGGGAAATGGCGCAGCAGCTTACGATAAACCCCAACACGATACAACGCGCCTACCGCGATTTGGAGACGGAGGGGTACATTTACTCCGTCCGCGCAAAGGGAAGTTTCGTCGCGCCGGTGTCGCGGGTGCGCGAGAAAACGGAGAACACGGAACTTACCGACGAAATGGAAAATCTCGTAAAACGCGCGCGGTTTCTCGGAATAAAAAAGGAAACGCTCATAGATTTAATCGACGGCGTGTATGAAAAAAAGGAGGAATGAGATATGATTGAAGTAAAAAACGTAATAAAACGTTTCGGCGACTTTTTCGCGCTTAACGGCGTGAATATAAACGTTGAAAAAGGCTCGGTCTACGGTCTTGTCGGACCAAACGGCGCGGGCAAAACCACGGTAATAAAATGTATGGCGGGCATTTACCGCCAGGACGGCGGCTCGGTTCTGATAGACGGTAAGCCCGTGTACGAGAACGCGGAGATTAAAAGCCGCGTCGCGTATGTGAGCGACGACCTGTACTTCTTCCCGGGCTATTCGATAAAGGACAGCGCCGCCTACTATCGCGGCATATACCCGAATTGGAGCGAGGAACGGTTCGAGGAAATCGCGGACGTGTTCAAAATCGACGAGAAACGCGCCGCGCGCAGACTGTCGAAGGGTATGCAGAAACAGGCGGCGTTCTGGCTCGGACTTTCGACGCAGCCGGACGTAATGATACTCGACGAGCCGATGGACGGTCTCGACCCCGTAATGCGCCGCAACGTGTGGAACATCATGCTCGCCGAGGTCGCGAACCGAGGTATGACGGTGCTCGTGTCGAGCCACAACCTGCGCGAACTTGAGGACGTATGCGACCACGTGGGAATTATGAACAAAGGCAGGATTGCCATTGAAAAGGGACTTGACGAGGTAAAGGGCAACATTCACAAGGTACAGACCGCGTTCAGGGACGGACTGCCGGACGAGCTTCGGACGTCGCTCGACGTATTAAAGCACGAAAAGGCGGGCAGCGTCGATATGCTTATTATACGCGGCGACAGCGGCGAGATAACGGACAAGATAAGGAAATATTCGCCGCTGCTTTTGGACGTTGTTCCGCTTACGCTCGAAGAGGTATTTATATATGAGTTGGGAGGTATGGGCTATGAGCTTGAAATCATTGGTCAATAAAAGCGTTATAAAATCCGATATGCGCCGTTACTGGTACGTCGGCGTGACGTTCGCGCTCGCGCTGTTTGTCGTGACGGTGCTGCCGTTAAGGAGCACGCTCCTTTACCGACCCGACACGGGAAGGGACTTTTTGCACAGTACGTTTTACTTAATGACGCAAACCACCTCGCTGCTTATAATCGTGCCGTTCTGTATAATAACGCCCGCGCTGCTGTTTTCGTACCTGCACCACAAAAACTCGGTATGTGAAACGCACCGCCTGCCGTTAAGACGCGAGTGCCTGTATTTCTCGCACCTCGTGTCGGCTGCCGTGCTTATCGCGCTGCCAATCATACTTAACGCCGCGATAATGTTCACCATGGTTGAAACGCTGCCGTCGTATATACTGCTTTGGGCTGCGCTGTCGATGATATACGCGTTTGAGATAACGAGCTTTTCCGCAGCCGCGTCAATGCTCGTCGGCAACACAGCCGCCGGAGTGATGCTGCCGTCGATCGTAATGTTCCTGCCGCTGTTTTTCACGGGTGTGATGCAGATACTCGGTACGGATTACCTCCACGGCTACGTCGCAAGCGGCTTGCCGAACTTTATGCGCTGGATTTACCCAAGCTACGCGAGCCTTCTCGAAGGCAAAATGTACGTGAGTCTCGCGCTGGGAATTGTGTTTGTCGCGCTGGGCGCGTGGTTCTACCAAATGAGAAGGCTCGAAAACCACACGCGCATACTCGCGTTCGACGCGCTGAACCCCGTGTTCATGTACGGACTCGCATTCTGCGCCGGTCTTGTCGGATATATGTACCTGGGTACGATTTTCTACGACAGCGTGAAAATTTCCATGTGGATAGGCTTGCCGTTCGGCATAATAGGAATTATAGTTGCGCGAATGATTATATCGAAGTCGTTCAAGCCTACGAAAATCCTGAAACCTATCATTATATACACGGCTATGATGTGCGTGCTGTACCTGTTCTACGGCGCGGACATAACGGGCTTTGAAAAGCGCGTGCCCGACATTGACAATATTGTGTCGGTAAACGTTACGGGTGACTACGGCGTGAGATCGTATAAGAATCCGAGCGGCGAAATAATGTACCTTGCCGAAAACGCGCAAAACGACCCGACGCTTTACAACAAAGAGGATATAGAAAAGGTCATCGCGTTCCACCGTGCGGCAGCCGAAAACGGCGAAGAGGAGAGTGACAGCTATTACTCCCTGCCGATTACGTACACGCTTAAGGACGGCAGCGTGATGAGGCGCAGCTACAACATAACCGACAATAACGAGGAGGTTTTCAGTCTCTATTGTGCCGTACAGGAGCTTAAGCAGGTAAAATGCGAGAGGTTTCCGATAGTCGGCGACAGCGATACGGAGTACACGAACGTGAGCGTGTCAAATCTCGGAGCGTCCGCGTGGCTCGACCCGTCGCGGCAGGAGCAGATACTCGCCGCGCTCAGACAGGACGTGCTTAACGCGAAATTTACCGACACCTATAACCCAGGCTCGACGATTACAAGTCTGTCGGTCGACAGCCGTATGCCGTCGCTCGACAGTGACAAAAAGCCTGTTGAGGACAAGACGCGCTGGTACTCGGAAACGCTCAGCTACAACGTTTACCCGTCGTACACGAACTGTGTCGCGCTGCTTACGGAGTGGGGGCTTTACGACGTCATGCCGTCCGCCGACCAAATAGAGAAGATCGTGGTCCACCAATATACCGATAAAGAATATTATAAATTCACGTCTTTAAGAGATAAAGCCGATATAGAAAAAGCGCTTGCCCACATCAGGGATAACAGAATTAAAAATTACGACCGCATGGGCGGCAATTATCAGCGGTTCGAGATACACTACAATTCCGGTACAGGCTATTCGGACTGCACGATCGACGTGGCGTGTATGGAGGGAATTACCTTCGAATAAAAAACGCGTCCGCCCGTCTTGAAAAAAAGAACCATATGTGATATAATTAACAAAGTCGGAAAAACTAATATTAAATTATTGATTTATATTATATGAGGTGTTTTTTATGACGGGCAAATTCGATATAACGGGAATGACGTGCAGCGCGTGCAGCGCGCGCGTGGACAAAGCGGTGCGCTCGCTTGACGGCGTAAACGAAGTGAACGTGAACCTTCTTATGAATAACATGAGCGTCGATTACGACGGCGACGCGGTGACGGAGGGCGAGATAATCGGCGCGGTGATTGCGGCAGGTTACGGCGCGTCCAAAGCGGGCGAAAAAAAGACGGAAAAGCGCGATACGGGCGTTGAGGATGAGATTAAAAGCATGAAGATACGCCTTATCGTGTCGGTCGCGCTGCTCGTTCCGCTTATGTACCTTTCGATGGGGCATATGTGGAACTTCCCGCTTGTAAATTTATGGATAAAAGGGTATGAGGACGCGCTCGCGTTCGCGTTTACGCAGCTGCTTTTGACGCTGCCGATAGTCATAATAAACAGAAAATATTTCATAAACGGCTTTAAAACACTGTTTCACGGTGCGCCGAACATGGACTCTTTGATAGCGATAGGCTCGGGCGCGTCGCTCGTGTACGGCATCGTGGCGATTTACTGCATCGGCTACGGTCTCGGTCACGGCGACAAGGAGCTTGTCGAAAGCTACATGATGAACCTCTATTTCGAGGGCGCGGCGACGATCGTGACGCTCATAACGCTCGGCAAATACCTCGAAACACGCGCCAAGGGCAAAACCTCGCGCGCGATAGAAAAGCTTATAGACCTGTCGCCGAAAACGGCTGTCGTCATAAGGAACGGCAAGGAGAAAACGGTCGCGGTCGAGGACGTTAAGGTTGGCGAATATGTAGTCGTAAAAGCCGGACAGACGGTACCGCTTGACGGCGTGATAACCGATGGAAACGGCGCGGTTGACGAGTCGGCGATAACGGGCGAGAGCATAGCGGTCGAAAAGACCGTCGGCGACAGCGTTACCGGCGCGACCGTGAACAAGTCGGGTTACTTCGTGTTCCGCGTTGAAAAGGTAGGGGAGGATACGACGCTCGCTCAGATTATAAGTCTTGTAGAGGAAGCTGCGTCGTCGAAAGCGCCTATATCAAAGCTTGCGGACAAGGTGGCGGGCGTGTTCGTGCCTGTCGTGATAGGAATAGCGATAGTTACCGCCGTTGTGTGGCTCCTTATCGGCAAGGGCGCGGGGTTCGCGTTTACAATGGCTGTGTCGGTGCTCGTAATATCGTGTCCGTGCGCGCTCGGACTTGCCACGCCGACCGCGATAATGGTCGGAACGGGCAGGGGAGCGCAGCTCGGCATACTCATAAAATCAGCCGAAAGCCTTGAAACGGCTTGCAAAACCGACACCGTCGTGCTTGACAAAACCGGCACGATAACCGAGGGCAAGCCGTCAGTGACGGATATAATACCCAGCGGCGTGACGGAAAACGAGCTTTTATCCGTCGCGGCGGCGGTTGAAAACGCGTCGGAGCATCCGCTTGCGCGCGCGATAGTCGAAAAGGCTGCGGGCATGGACATAAAGACAGCCGAGGACTTTCAGCAGACAGCCGGACGCGGCGTAAGCGGCGTTGTGAACGGTAAAAAAATACTTGCCGGAAATTACAAGATGATGTGTGAAAACAACGTGACCGCGACCGAAAACACCGCGCTCGCGGCGGAGGGCAAGACGGCTCTCTACTTCGCGGCTGACGGTAAATTTATAGGCATAATCGCCGTTGCGGACACGGTTAAGGAAACGAGCCGCGCCGCGATAGACGCGATGCGCGATATGAAACTTAAAGTGGTAATGCTCACCGGCGACAACAAAGTTACAGCCGAGGCGATACGCAAGAGCCTCAACATTACCGACGCGATAGCCGAGGTGCTGCCGTCGGGCAAGGAGGCGGAGGTGCGCCGTCTGCAGTCCGAGGGGCGCAGCGTGGCGATGGTCGGCGACGGCATAAACGACGCGCCCGCACTCACACTCGCCGACGTGGGCGTGGCGATAGGCGCGGGTACGGACGTCGCGATAGAATCGGCTGACGTGGTACTGATGAAAAGCGACCTGCGCGACGCTGTTACGGCGATGAAATTAAGCCGCGCAGTAATGCGCAACATAAAACAAAACCTCTTTTGGGCGTTCTTCTACAACGTACTCGGCATACCCGTTGCGGCGGGCGCGCTGTATTGGCTCGGCGGCTTTTGCCTTAACCCGATGATTGCGGCTGCCGCGATGAGTTTCAGCAGCGTGTTTGTAGTGTCGAACGCGTTAAGACTTCGTTTCTTCAAGCCGTGACACGGGGACACTAAACTGTGGGGACACTAAAATTACAGGGACACTAAAGTCAGGATAAAAGGGACACTAAAAATACGGGGACACTAAAACTCCCGAAGGGCGTTTGCCTTTCGGGAGTTTTTATATTCAGCCTTCCATATGCTTACCGAGGAATCCCGCCGCGCTTTCCGCGAGTTTTTCGTCAACCTCGGACGGCTGCTCGCCGTCGTTCATTATAAACAGCACCGAGCCAATCGTGTCGCCCTCGCTCACGATAGGCACGACCACGCCCGCGCTGTACTTGTCAACGCCGTCGGCTACCGACACGGGCTTGCCGTCCTTGTAGCTTACGATGATTTTCTCGTTCATAACGTTTTCAAGCTCGCTCGACACGCGACGCTCCATAAGTTCCTTTTTGGGTATGCCCGACACGGCGATAACGCTGTCGCGGTCGGTGATGCACGCGCCGTGACCGGACGCTTTCGCGAGCGTTTCGACGTAGTTTGTCGCGAAATCTCCGAGTTCTCCTATGGGCGAATACTTCTTAAAAATTACCTCGCCGTCTTTTTCGGTGTATATTTCAAGCGGATCTCCCTCACGGATACGCATTGTGCGGCGTATCTCCTTGGGTATAACGATCCTGCCAAGGTCATCTATTCGTCTTACAATTCCCGTTGCCTTCATAAATAAACTCCTCCTGTATTTAAATTATAATTATCGGCTACGGGTTTATTATGATTTCTTTTCTTGCTTATTATTCAAAAAATTACATAATGCGCGGCTGGTTAAATTTGGCTCAGTTTAATGTAATCTCCTTCGCAAGCGTCACGGGCTGCACGGAGTTTGTCCAAACGAAAAATTTGATTTTCGCCGCGCCCGCCGTGTCCGGCGTAACGGTCGCCGCCCCGTCCGCGAACGGCTCGCTCACAACGCTTATCAGCGCGCCCTCCGCGTCATACGCCGCCGCATACGCCTCGCCGTCATAATCCGTTTCGGCGGTGAGTACGTAACTGTTGCCCGAATGCGTAACGGTTAGGACGGCGGGAGTGATGGGATCATATTTTCCGTAGTGGATTGTGGCATGGAGAAGCCAGTAATTACCCTCGCCTATCTCAATTTGATTCCATTCCCGTTCTGTTCCCGAATAATATACATCTGTTAAACTGTCGCATCTGTAAAACGCATGTTCACCAATGCTGCTGATATTTATGGACTAATAGCGTGAAACCCGCGATTTTATGCGGTTTTTCAGCTTTGTGCGGCTGAGATTTTTTGAAAAATTTAATAAAGAAAA
>CANRKO010000010.1 GCA_947631235.1 uncultured Clostridia bacterium
CGGCGCAAAGTCGGCAAATAAGACAATAGATAAATTTTTAAAATATCATAAACGGTTAAAATGATTATACAAAGGAAACTGCAGCAGGCTTCCTTTTTCATGCAATTCAGTTATCACTTTTGGTTATAACTGATGAACTAAAAGAGACTTCTCATCAATATCCGAACACAACTTCCGCCCTTTGCATATTCTCCCTTATTCTCACGCCGAACGGGCAGCGTTTTTCGCACGCGCCGCACTTTACGCAGTCGCCGCCGTGAGCTTTGAGTGCGGCGTAATGCTCGCGTACCGTTTCGGGTATTTCGTCCTTCGCAAGATTTAGAAATTTCGTCACCGACGCGATATCGATCCCCTTCGGGCACGGCGCACAATGACCGCAGTACATACAGTGTCCCTCCCAGCTTATCTGCGGGAACGACGCGAATACCGCCGCATAGTCGCGCTCCTCGTCGGACGCGTATTCATAGTCGATCGAAGTCTGCAAATCTTCAAGCGACCGCGCGCCGCTCATTATCGAGGCGACAGCCGGACGCGTCAGAGCGTAATGTATACACTGCGCCGCCGTCATAGCCTTGCCCGCGGGCGAGTATTCCTCGCTCAGCAAATCTCCGCCGCCAAACGCCTTCATTACGGTAATGCCGACGCCGAGCCGCTGACACTCGTCATAGAGCTTTTCGCGCATTGGGTCAAGATTAAAGAGCGGCTTTTCATAGCTCTTTTCCGACCATAAATCCTCACAGTCCTCGCTTGCCGGCAGCAGGTCGTAGCACGGATTTACGCTGAACATCAGCACTTCGACCGCTCCGGTTTTTATTGCCTCGAGCGCGACGACGGGATTGTGCGAGCTCATGCCTATCGCGCGGATCTTGCCCTGCAATTTCAAATCCTTCGCGTAGTCTAAAATACCGTTATTCACCACCGCGTTCCAAGTTTCGAGAGAATCGACGTAGTGGATCATGCCGATGTCCACATAGTCCGTGCCGAGATTTTTAAGCATCGTTTCAAACGCCGTCTTGACCTCATGCAAATCCCGCGTCGCTCTGTACTGCTCATTCTCCCACACAGCGCACAAATGCGCCTGCAGCACAAACTCGCTTCTGTGCGGACGTATCGCGTTGCCGACGCGCCGCTGCATATCGGGATTTGGACTGTACAGATCCATGCAGTTTACACCGTGGCGGAACGCGAGGTCGAACATCTCATTCGTGAACTCGTCGCTCTTGTCAAGAAATCCCTCGCAGCCCATACCGATTTCACTGACCTTTATATCTGTTTTTCCTAATTTTCTGTAATTCATGGCTCATTCTCCTTTTTCCGACTATACAAGGTCAACAAATCCTGTCTGCTCAAAAATTGTCTGTACCGTTTCGTTTTGCCCGGTAACGGTCAGATTGCCGTTTCCGACTTGCTTTATCATTATGAGCAGTACGCGCAGTCCGGCGGACGAAATATATTCAAGTCCCGACGCGTCAACGGTAATTGTTTCGGGTTTCTCTTCCGCAGCGGCTTTTTCGTAAACCGCGAGGAACTCCGGCGCGGTTATGGAATCAAGCCTGCCGCGCAGAGTGATTTTCATTTTGTCTCCGTGCGATTTTACGTTTACGCCGAAACTTTTATTTTCAAAGCCCGCCTCTGTTTCCTTATAATCCTCGTCGAGAGTCATCTTCCACACGCAGAACGGCTTTATTGTTTCGGCGAGAGCCGCTTTTGTTTCATTGGGCATACTTGCGATACTGTTAAGCTCGGGCATATATTTTACCACGGGTATACGCTCGACCTTGAAACCTGCCGAATTCAAAAACTTTGTCAGCTTTTCAACTCCGTTTTGATAGTCGAACGCGCTGACGTTCATAATATTCTTTCCCATATCTATATCCGATTTGTTTGAGAACGCTTTTAACGAGTTCATCATTGTTTTCAAGGCGTCCGCGCCGATAAGCGCCTTCATCGTCGAAAGTGTCAGGGAACTTGATTCGGGATCGTATGTCAGCCAGCAGCCGCCGAATTCCTTTAACACGTTTCTGATATTCGAGCAAAGCTCCGTAATCTCGGAATCGTTTAAATACATAATAAGTCCTTCGGTGGTGATGCAGATTTCACCCTCGGCAGTGTCGAGGGCGTTTCTGAGCGACGTATAGTTGGTCGCGTCGACGCTTTTATATTCCTTGTTTTTTATTCCGCGCTCGTTAAGCATACCGCCTATTATGGGAGCAAGCTCGTCTATTACCGCGGGGAGATCGCAGCCTATGTAATGAATATCTTTAAACATTTCATTGAGAGCGCGCGGAGTGTAGCCGCAGGGAATGTCGAGAACGGTGTTTATTCCTGAGGATTTTATAAGATTGTTCATGGTTCTGTAGCGCGTTTCGATTACGGCTCTGTTAGCCGTGTCGAACACCGCTTTTTGATCGTCGTCGCTCTCCATGGTGGAATTGACATCTATGCCGAGTTTTTCCGTAAGAAGGCGCGCATCACTGTCGCCCGCAAGGCAAATATTCAAAACTGTCGCCTTCGCCGTGTTGAATACGGGGTTTGTTTTTTCTCTCAAATTCTGTTTTTCGTCCATAATACATTCCTCCCGATGTTTTAAGTTTAACATTTTTTTATATTAATTCAATACTTTGGCATTATATATATTGTCATAGGCGCGTGCAGCTTTGCCGATATATTTCTTTTGTGATGCGAAACAGTAAAATCCTTCGTAATCATCGGTTATCCTCCTCAAATATCCGCACGATCAAATCCCCGTTTTCCGAAACGACGCTGCCGTAAAGCGGCGCGGTTTCGAGGTGTTTTAACGCGGGACTGTCGGTTATGACGGTCGGGGTGGTGCGGAGTTCGCCGCCGCTGTCCGTGCCGTTGTTTTCTATGAAGATTTTGCAGGAGTTTCCTTCGCTGTCAACGCCTTCGAGGATATATCTTGCCGACAGCGTTTTAGTGCCGTCCGCGCGCTTGATTTGCGTGTCAGCCGCGCCGGGCAGGACTTTGCCCTTAAACGATGGCGAGCTTGCCTCGCCTGAGAAGCTCACAATGCTTACCGCGGATCTATCGCTTTGTATTGATACGGTGTCCTTGATTTTGATATGTATTTCAATCACCGGCGTTTCATTCATCGGCGTTCTCTCCTTTCACTACCTCGCTCGGCGTGCCGCCTGTGAATTTTTTGAAATTTCGGTTGAAGCTGCACAGGCTGTCATAGCCGCATTTTTCGGCTATTTCCTGTATCTGCATATGCTTTTCGCTCGTCAGCATATAGACCGCGCGGTTTATTCTGTAGCGGTTGAGATACTCCGTGTAGCTCATCTGCATCAGCTTCTTGAATGTGCGTGATAGGTACGAATAGCCGTATGACAGCTCCTCGGCGGCGGTTTGCAGAGCGCATTCGCCGGTATAGTTTTTCTCGATGTACTGTAAAATTTTGATAAGCAGCCGCGACTCCGTATCGAGCGCCGCCGGAACAAATTTTGTGCTTTCGGTCAAAATTCCGAGCACGGAATACACAAGTCCCTTCTGCGCGAGTATGTTCTTTGGCTCGAAGCTCGCGGAGTACGTTTCAAGACCGCTGATTTTGCTGTTCTCCGGCACGGTGTTTTTGTAGCTTTTCGTAAATTCCGGCACGAGGTCGGGTAAAAAAGTTATTATTCTCATATGCGATTCGCCGCGCGATTCGTAGCGGTGGAGCTGGCGGGGGAATATGATAAGACCGTCGTTTTTCTTTAATCTGTAGCATACGCCCTCGACGGTAATATCCGTTTCGCCATCGGTCACAAAGCATATCTCGAACGACTCGTGGAAATGCAGGTGCCAGTTCAGACTGTCAACGGTATACGAAAGAAACTTGTAATTCGGATTTTCCCATTCCTTCGCGTAGATGATCATTTTTATCCCTCCCATTTCGATTATAGCACACGCGTTACCGGCGGTCAAGCGATTAGAGCAAAAATTGATTAGTTTAGGGCAAATATGTATTGCAGAAATTTGTGTGATGTGTGTTAAAATGAAATAAAGAATAATTTTTCAGGGAGGTTACACAAAGATGGCGGTTAAAAAATTGATAAGCGCGTTGTGCGCGGCGGCTGTTATCGCGTCATCGCTTACGGCGGTCGTTTCGGCGGACAAGGCATGGACACCGATAACGTGTACGCAGAGCGCGTCGTTTCTGACCGACGGCGACGGTAATGTTACGCAGACAATCGTGAATCATACCGACGCAACGGAAATCAAAAATATCTCATGGAACAACACCACAAATTCCTATCAGGGCGTGGGCGTTCTTGAATTTACCGTTCCGGCGGCAAATCCGAAAAAAGTTAAGTCGGCGGAGCTTTCCGTTTCGGTTCATAACGGCTCGGATCGCAGCGGCGCAAGAACGTATGACGTTTACGCGTCGGACATTACAATTAACCAAAGCACTACGGCGGCGGAAATTAAGCAAATATCTCTCGCTCAGAGCATTTACACAAGTCCGACGGGAGTTAATCAAGGCGCGACGCGCACCGATACAATATCCGGTTCGGCAATACGCGACTATGTAAAGAGCCGCGTAAACGAGAACGGCGAAAGTAAGGTTCAGTTCGCATTTTCAAATTCAAATCAGGTGCTTGATATAAATCCGGCAACGGCAACGCTGTCTTTGGTACTCTATGAAAACGGAGTTGCGCTCGACCAAACCGAGCTTACGCTTACAACGGCAAGCACCCCTCATCAGCTCACATACAGTGTTTTCGGTGGCATAGATGAAAATACTCTCGAATGGTCGAGTAAAAACGACGAGATTGCGACAGTAAGCAACAAAGGCTTAGTTACACCGCACAAAGCCGGAAAGACGGTTATAACCGTAAAAACGCAGGACAACACCTTTAGCGCGGAGTGCGCCGTTACGGTAAATCAGGCGGCGGAGCGGCTTGTTATGGATAAGGACACTCTCACGCTCATGGCGGGCGGCAAGGCGGGCGAGCTTACCGCAAGACTTCAGCCGGACGGAGTTGTAAACAGAACAATAACATGGACTTCGTCGGAGAAAACCGTGGCAACCGTTTCCGACAACGGTGTAGTAACGCCGCTCGCGGCAGGTCAGACAACAATTATGGCTATGTCGGCGGACAATCCGACGTGTACCGCGACGTGCAACGTAACGGTTACGGATTTGATAACGGCGCAGAGCGTAACGCTCGATAAAACTGAAATCTCTCTCCCGAAACTCGGCGCGACATATTCACTTCATGCGACCGTCACACCGGCAGGCGCGGACGACAGAATCACATGGACAACCGACAAATCGGACGTGGCGCAGGTCATAGATGGCGTTGTTATATCGGGAAATCCCGGTACGGCGAAAATCACCGCGAAAACGCAGAGCGGCAAAACTGCGGAGTGCAGCGTAACGGTTACGGACGATAAACAGCTTATCACGAACGACCACTTCTACACCGACACCGACGGCAATCCGCTTTTCTCTCAGGGCGGCGGCATTTTCAAATTCGGCGACACATATTACTGGTACGGCGTAAGATACAAGGAGTCGATGACATACGTCAACACTCTCACCTGCAGCAGCGTTGAGCATCCGCAGCTTGACGCGTTCACCTGCTACACGTCGAAGGATCTCGTAAACTGGAAATATGAGGGCGACGTTGCTACGGCGGAAACACTCGGCACAGGCTGTTACTGGGGCGGCAGATGCGGCGTCGTATATGACATTCTTGATGACAGATATGTGCTTGTATCGCAGTACGACGGAGATATGGTCGCGAGCTCGGACAGCCCGACAGGGCCGTTCACTATGGACAGGCAATATTTCTGGGGCGCAACTCCGGGCATTACAAACAATCAGACGGGCGACCTGACCGTGTTCTATGACGATGACGGTGCGGGATATATAATATGCTCCAGCGCGAATGGCAGAGAAAATCTCTACGTTATCCCGATAAAGCAGGACTCGGCGGGCAAGTACGACTTTGACTCCGACAACAAAAAGACGCTCGGCGGCTCGACAAGCAATTACTACGACGAGGACGGCACAGTAAAAACAAAGGACAAGGGCGGCATCGAGGGCGACTGTATGTTCAAATACAAGGGTCACTATTATTTCACCGGCTCAGACTTATACGGCTGGCACGGTTCTCGCGTTTACGTTTTTGAGTCGGACGACGGAATTAAAGGAAACTATGACGTGAAACCCGATTATGTCGAAAATCCCTCCGGCACGAACCTTCCCTACATAATGCCGGGCGTAAAGAATAACTACGCGCATAATTCGCAGACGGGATTTTACTATACGCTCCACGGCAGCGAGCAGGAGCTTGTAATATACTGCGGCGACCGCTGGACAAGTTTCGATAATTTCGGCATAGGTTTTAATCAGTGGGTGCCGCTGACGATGGACGGCTACACTCCGCATTTCAACGATTTAAGCCAGTGGCGTCTTGACGCGGAAAAGGGAACATGGACGATAGGCGACGGCAACAACTACCTCTCAAACCCCGCGTTTAATGCCGACAGAGTAGCGGTCGGAAATATAGTCGGCTGGGAAGGCAGCGACAGTCTCGGCGGCGGCGCAGTAGGAAACATAAAGACAACGGCTCCGTATAACGGCGCGTGGTCGGCAAAGCATCAGGCAAATGCCGACTACACGGCGACGCTTAAACAGACCGTAAAGGATTTGCCCGACGGAACGTACACGCTCCGCGCAAGCGTTAAATCGAGCGGCGGTCAGAACGAGTGTATTCTGTACGCGAACGTCGGCGATGAGAAATATACCGCGTCGGCTAAAAACGGCAAAGGACAATGGGAAACGCTCGTGATAAAGGACATTGAAATCAAGGACGGCAAATGTGAGGTCGGTTTGTATTCCGATACGGTGGGCGGCAAGTACGCGTATATCGACGATATGTTCCTCACGAGGAATTACGACGGCACCGTGATAGACGGCAAACCCAACACAAACGTGCCTGATGATCCGCCGCCGATGGCAAAGCCCACGCCTGTTCCCGGAATGCTTGCGACGATAACCGACGCATATCACAACGACAGCGCGGGAATGAATTTCTATCTGAATAACGCGGAGCAATATCGCAGAGTTACGGCATATGCCGCTGAATACAACGGCGGTAAGCTCATCGGTGTGGGTGCGCGGCAGGATATTCGTGCGACGTCGGATAAATACAAGGTTCGTTTTGAATACAAGAGAAAATCTCCGAATTCAACTCTAAAGCTGTTCGTATGGAAAGGCATGAACCCGACGGCGGAGGCTGTGACTGTAACGGCGACGAAGTCGAAATATCAGTATACGATTCCCGAGGGGTATACTTCGTATTTCAAATTCGACGGCGATTTGACCGACAGCAAAACGAGTGCGCAGGGAACACTCACGTCCGAAAAAATCACGTCGGGCACGGCGGCTCCGTCGGTGGCATCGTATGATAACGGATATAACGGAAAAGCGGTTAAATTTACAGGCGCGGGAGGTTACGGAATAAATCTCGGAAAGGTTATAACGAATGAAAAATACACCGTCGCGTTCCGTATGAAAGCTAACGTATTCACTCAGCACACATCGGGTATATTCATCAATTCCGGCAGCACCGATCCGAACGAAAACTGGCTGAGCGCCCCGTTCGGTTCGATGACCGGCGGCGGAACGACGATATGGTCAAGAAAGCAGCCCGCATCGCACCATACGCTTGAAAACTCCACCGGACAGATGAAAACCGACACATGGCACCACATAGCGATAGCCGTTGACGGCAAAAACGCGTCGCTTTATATCGACGGTGAAAAGACGGGCAGCGGAACGGTGGACAACACCGTTGACGCAAACACCGAAACATACCTCGGCGTAAACTATTGGGATACTCCGTTTAACGGATTGATTGACGATTTGTATATCTACAACGGCATAACCCTCACCAACGAGCAGGTAACAGGTCTGTTCGAGGCGACAACAGCCCAATAATATGAAATAAGGTTAATCAGGTTATATTCATATACAAATTAAAACAGGTACAGTCAAGTAAACGACTGTACCTGTTTTGCTGATAAAATTTTCAAAAATATGAATTTACCCCTTGACAAGTCTCGTCTGATTTATCGTTTGGATTATACCACATTCACTGTAAAATTTCAATGTCATTTTTAATATCAAGCCGCACTATGCAGGGTCATCTTCAAATACAAAAAAGAAGGGGCAACGCAAATCACCCCTTCGGATTGTCGAATTTGAACCGTATTTCTATATCTTTATCCTGTCCGATGTAAATTTTATCAACCAGCATAAGCAGCGTATTTCTGTCAATATCGTCAAAGCTGAGGATACCTTTAAGCAACTCGCCCATATTGCGCGTCGTTTTACTGCGTTCATCATCCCTGCGAATTTCCTCAAGCCGTTTCTCATAAACAGCCCTTTCGGCTTTTATACCGTCGCTCATCTCCGCGTATTTCTTCTGCGATACAATCGGCTCGTGGGTATCTCGGATAATAATCCATTCCTCACGCGGCAGACGCACCTTTTTATCCACCTTGTAGGTTTGCATCACGTACTGCCTGCAATTCTGCCTCTGTTGGGTCTTGAACATACATTTGTATCCATTCCGAACCCATCCAAATCCAGTTTTTATCCCCGGACAACTGATATTCAAATGTACCGGCTGTTGTCGGTTCTGAGGTCATAGCCATCCACTCTGCACTCCAATGGCCCTCCCCTGTTACCTTATTTACATAATAATGAGCATTTATAACAGATTTACCTGTTGAGTCTTTGAAGTCTGTTGTACCTGAGAATACCTTACACGCCTCAACTCTTTTGTTAAAGCCTGTCGGGGTTTCCAAACCGAGATCCGGCGCAACGCCCTGTCCTTCACCTAAAATGCCATGTACCCCTTTTTTCAGCACTACCTCCGTGCCGTCCGCTTTTATAACAGTGTCACCTTCTCTTGCAAATCTTCTTTGTGATACCTCGCCCTCATAAATTGTGATAGGCTCGTCGTCGCTTGCGGGTTCAGACGGTGCGGCTTGCGATGTGCCTGATGTGCTTATGGTAATTGTATTATTCGTAAAGCCGACCGTAAAACCACCCACAGCGTCAGCAACGTCACGGAGCTTGAAGTATGTGCTGTCATTTATGTTGTAGCCCTCTATTGATTTGGCAACACCGTCAACCCTGATAGGGAACGGGTTCGCCGTTACGGCGTACTCGACCGCAAACCCCGTCAGCGCGGAACAGACAATACCGCCTATGATAAAACCTAAAGTGAACTTTTTCATGAAAATTCCCCCTTTTAGTGTATTATACACCGAAACATAGGAAAAATCAAGGCGGCAAAAATCATAGATATATGAGTTTACATGTAAATCTGCGTAATCGGCTCATTCGTAAGCGGACGCATACCGTCTATACTGCCCCACATATACACCTTTACCGCGCACGCCTTATCCGCGCTCACGGTTGCACGTATTTCGTCGAGCGGAACGGTATTCGCTCCGACATTAAGATGTACCTTATCCTTTACCTTCACAGCCGTCAGCCTTCCCGTGCCGTCGAATATGGCGAATATGAAAGCCGCTGTTTCCTCTTCCGGCGAATACACCGACAAATCCATTGAACCACTGATGTTTGAGCCGTTTCTCGTAACCGTCGAACTTGAAATGCCCAGTTCTATACCACCGTTATCCGTATCTCCGCCGCCGTCACTGCCGCCGAACGATACCTTGCCATTTACCGACGACGCCGATATATCCGTCTGCATGGCGTTTGCAAGCTCGCTTACCTCGACGCCAATATCCGTATCACCCGTCTGCTCTCCGACCACCGCGAATTCAACAGTCGCGAGCGTACCGTCGCCCGTAATATCCGCCATGTTCATCCATGTTATTGTCACGAAATCAAGTTCCGCCGCGTCAATGCTCTCATCGTCAAGATTGGACGTGAAACTGTACGCATTTTGCAGCACATCACCCTTTGACGCTCCTACCGGCATTAGCTTGGTTTTATCGAAATTCAATTTAACCTTGCCTATCGCCATACCAGGGTTATTTTCAATCTTAAGCGTCACAACCGCCGTACCGTTTTCCGTCGCGGTCGAGCTGTCAGCCGAAATCGCGCACCCCTCGGCAAACACCGGAACGCAGGAAAGTATCAGTGCAAGCGTCGTTATTATCCCTATTATCTTTTTCACTCCAACTCACCTCAATTCTTACCGAGCTCTACCTGCCAGTCGGACAGATAGCGGATTAAATGCTGGAAGTCGTTAAGTGACGGCTCGGATGTGTTCACATCGTCGTCCTTGTCGGGATAAATGCTTACAGCCGCCTTTTTGCCCTGCGGTGTAAGCTCCGTGCCGAATCCCGCTATGTACTGACCGAGTATCATGGAGTCCTTCAAGTCCACGACATCATCGTTATTAACATCGCCTATCGTATAATCCGTTATACTAAGCGTGCAGTCGTTTGACACAAGATTTACCGCATCGTAAAATTCGTTCGTAAATCCCGACGGCACAATTCCGATTGTATAATCTCCGTACTCAACATTTTCGAGCGTCTTAAATACAACCGTTATCAAATCGCCGTCCGTGTCCATATTCTTTAAGTCCTTTGTGTTGCATAAAAATCTTACGGACGTTTTATCCTCAAACGACTGAGAACCGAGAGGCGTCACAATATTTACGTTACTCAGCACATCACCCGCCGTATATGATACGGGATACATTTTCGTATTATCATATGTCAAATCGAAATTGAACGTCGATATACCGGGGTTGGACGCTATGGAAACGGTGATTGGGATTTCCTTTCCGGCTTTAACTGTCGCGTTTTCAACACGCAGCTGCGCCGGAGTATCGGACGGCAGCACCTTTACACTGCACTCCGTGTGAACGCCGTTCGTCGCCGTTACCGAAATAACCGCGTCACCCTCGCCCTGCGCGGTAACATATCCGTCCTGTGAAACAGTCGCGACGGATTCCTCCGACGTAGACCATGTAAGCAGCTTATATGTAGCGTTTGAGGGTTTTATGACCGCCTTTAACGGAACAGTCTTGCCTTCGACAATTTCCAATGAGCTCTTGTCGAGCTTGACGCTCGTTACCTCAACGACGGGTTTCGGTACAGTCACCGTACAGAACGCTATAAACTTACCCGCGCTTGTTTCGGATATTGCCTGAATAAGCGTTGTACCGGGCGATACACCCGTCACCGTTCCGTCAGCCGTAACATTTGCGATTGCGTTATTGTTCGACTTAAACGTAATATTCTTATCAGTCGCGTCGGTTGGAGTAACCGCCGCCTGTAGCTTCTTCTGTTCCTTTACGTTGACCGTCATTTGTTCGGGATATACCTGAATACCCGTAACCGCCACCGTCGGTTTCGTAACCTTTACGCTGCAGCTTGCGCTAAAGCCGCCGTCAGCCGTTGTCGCCGTTATTGTGGTGCTGCCCTCCGAAACTCCCGTAACTCTACCGTTTTCGACCGTCGCGATATTCGAGTCGCCCGAAGTCCATATAACGCTCTTGTTAGTCGCGTTGTCAGGCTTTACGGAATACGATATTAACGCCGTTTTACCTATATCCACCTCAATCAGAAGTCCAAACACGTTGTTGCTGATTTCTATTCCCGTTACGGGGACACGCTTTGCCGCGACCGTAACGTCGCATATCGCGTAGCATGAGCCGTTGCTTACCGATGTTGCGCGGATTTGCGCTGTACCCTCGGTAAGAGCCGTAACAAGTCCGCTGTCGGACACCGTAGCAACCGCATTGCTCGACGAAGTCCATTTGATTTCCTTGTTTGTTGCTCCCTCCGGCATGACCGTAGCGGTAAGCTGTGTCGTTTCGCCCACAACAAGTCCCGCCGAAGCTTTATCGAGCGTTACGCCGGTAACGCGTATCGTTCCGTCGGTTACATTGACCGTACACGACGCGCTGTACCCGCCGCATGACGCTGTTATCACAGTCGTTCCGAGCAGCTTTCCCGTTACAACGCCGTCCTTTACGTCCGCAACGGAAGGGTTGCTGCTTTTCCATTCTAACTCTGCGCCTTCCGTGTATTCACCCTCTATTGTGGGATGTAAGGTGATTGACAAACCTATTCTGACCTCTGCCTCCGCAGTGTCAAAGGATATTCCCGTGACCTTTTGCCTTGACCATAGAAGAAACGGATAACCGTTGTTCGTCGTCTCGTCTATGCCCCATATCGTGTCAAAATCCCAGCCGTCATATATGAGCTGATTTTTCATGCCCGAGGTGGTGCGGGGAGAACCGTATTTTGTATCATTGCAGCCGCTTAGCTGACTGTCGTAATATGATGATGTGACAGCGTAGGCGTAGCCGCTGCCAATAAGACCGCCTTTATTATAACTCTCGCTTATGGTACCTGCCGCATAGCAATTATCAATTTCAACTTGCTTATGATAGTTATCGGCATTACCTATAAATCCGCCGCAGTATTCACCTGATACACTGCCTGTGGAGTAGCAATTTTTTATAATATCCCCTTCCGATGAAAACACTTTTCCTATCAATCCTCCGGCATATTCAAAGCTGTATGTTTTTGAGTTATCCGATGCTGTCACAACATTGCCGACCGCATAACATTCGCTGATATTACTGCGCGATTCACCAATCAATCCTCCGCCATATGATGAGCTGCTGTAGGAGGACTTTGGCATTACATCACCCGTTGCATAGCAACGGTTTATATATCCCCATGATATTCCTATCAGTCCTCCCGTTTCACCTCCGGTAACATCGCCTGTTGCATAGCAGCGCATAACTGTGTTGGCATCTCCTAGCAGACCTCCGACACGATATGAACCGTCAACAGCACATGATGAATAGCAGTCGGATACTGTACCGCTTGCGCTGCCTATCAATCCACCGCTGTTATAGCCGCTTACGCTGCCGGCGCTGTGGCAGTTTTTCACACAGTCACCCTCAAATTTTCCGGCAATTCCGCCGCTATAACCCGAAGCGCTTATGGCGCCGCTGCAGCTGCAATCCTCGATTGTTCCCGACGACTTACCCACAATTCCGCCGACATAACAGTCTGTCGTCGACTTGTATTCGGATGATACATCTCCCTTAAAGGTACAGCGTGTTATCGCGCCCGTCGATTGACCTGTTATACCGCCGGCATATTGCTCGACCGAACTGACGGAGCCTGATACGTTAAGGTCGGTTATCGTGCCGGAAACAGACTTAAACAATCCCGCGCCGCCGGTGACAATCATATTGCTTATCGTATGACCGCCGCCGTCAAACGTGCCGCTGAACGGTTCGCCGTATGCACCTATCGGCGTCCATTCGCTCTGTAATAAAATATCGTTTTGCAGACGATAACATTTTCCCGGCAGGTCAGCGACAAAAGACAGTTGATTTGCCGTGGATATTAAGTACGGATCATCCTCTGTACCGTTTCCGCCGTCAAAAACCTGTGCCATCAGTTCAATGTCGCAGTCTTCCGTTTCCTCAGCCGCAAATACAGCGCATGTTCCCATAAGCGCCAAAGCGCATACAGCCCCGGTTATTTTCATAAACCTCATTCTCTCTTTCTCCCTTCATTTTCCCTCAACCTTTCTTTACCAATTCTTTAATCCATCTCTCCGAGTACCCATACGTCCTCGCCAGCTTTCTCGCGTTCGTCCCGTCGTACTGCCTCCTCAGCGACTCCTTTATATAATCCGATTTATACAGCTTAACGGGGAACGTAATCTGCTGTCCCTTAAAGTGTTTATACAGAGTTACCGCGTTATCGCAGCCGATTAAGTCCGCGATTTCTCTGTATACATCGTTTAACGCGTTTATATCAATCACATCGTATCAATCCCTCCGTTCCACTTTTCGATAATTATAACTTTTTTGCAAGGAATAATAAAATATATAAATCCTTGCATAATTCCTTATAAATTTCCAAAATAAAAACTCATACCACGCTTTTATTATAAAGCACGGTATGAGAAATGTACTCCGCTCGCAGCGGAATTTTATAAAAATTTTTCCAAAACCGGCGCAATTATGCACGCGCCCGCCGAAAATGACACGAACGCCCATAAAGCCGCCTTCAGTATTGCCCTTTTGGGATTGCCGGAGGGCTTTATATTTGTAACAAGCCTGTACGGAATAACGGCGAGAAATATTTCGCCTGTAAGCATCTGCGCAAAGTCCCTGACGCTGCCGAGCGACCAGTATAAATACAATATTAGCTCAGGTATCCATATAATATACATCACCGACGCAAAAAGCATTTTCCACGGCGTCCACGTGCGAAAACCGGGTATGGAGCGGAGCGCTCTCATTACCAGCGGGGTATTTTCGTCCACCTCATTTGTGAACGCGTGCTTAAACTCCGTTATGCTGCCGTAACGCGCCGCCGCGTCGATAGACGTAGCCTTTTTTATTACCCTGCCGATTTTTCCGCCGTAAAGCCGCACATTCGGCATTTCTCCGGTGAGCATTACGTTCGCGAGCACTCCTATCGCGTACATGTCGGTGCGCGTGTCCGACTGCTTAAACCCGAACTGCTCCGGCGCGGCATATCCCGCCGTGCCGAGTATAACCGTATCGCTCGGCGCGCCTTTCTTTACGCGGCGCGATATGTCGAAGTCAATAATTTTTACGCGCTTGTCCTTTGTGAGCATTATGTTGTTGGGGTTTATATCGCGGTGGATTATTTTGTGCTTATGCAGGAACAGCGTGCCGTCGCATATCTGAGCGACAATGTTTTTCGTTTCCGCCTCGGTAAGCGTGCCGCGCTTTGAAAGTATGCTCGCAAGCGTTTCACCGTCTATGTACTCCTCGATAATCACCGCGCAGTCCTCATACTCGAACACCTCGATTATATCCGATATGTTTTTGTGGCGGTTTTCAAGCAGGATTTTATAAATATACGTAAGCTCTTTCGGTACGCGCTTTTTAACATAGACCGAATTATCCCGCCGCACGAGCGTCGTGTCCGCGTTAAAAGCCGATATTTCCCTGTATTCCGATAAATTACTCATTTTTGTTTCTCCGATTGACATTTTTATGATTTTATATTATCATATTTGCGGGAGGCGGTCAATATGGGAAAAACAACGGGCGAGTTATTGGAGATATTAAAGCGGAGCAGTCTGGAGGCGTATTTTAAAGAAAACGGCGGCGAACTTATAGAAAATCCGCTTTGCAATTACATAAACGCGCTTATTAACGAGAAGAATCTTAAAAAATCCGATGTCATCAAAAAATCTAACCTTTCGGAGTCACACGCGTATGAAGTGTTTTCCGACAAAAAAACGCCGTCGCGTGACAAGCTTATTTCGCTGTGTTTCGGTATGGGTACAACGCTTGATGAAATTCAGACGCTCTTAAAATACGCCGGTTACGCACAGCTGTACCCACGCAATAAGCGCGACAGCGTTATAATCGACGCGCTCCGGCGCGGCGAGAGCGTGGTGAGATGCAATATCACGCTTGATGAACTGGGTTTAAGTCCTCTCTAACGCTTATCTGCCTATAAAAACTCGACTTACTCACGCCAAGGACCTCAATCAGAATATTATTTTCCTTAAAATATTGCAGCTCGTTTTTAACGACAGCACATACTTAAATTGCGTGACATAGCCTTTGGCACTCTTTTTGAAGTTTATATCATAACTCCTCCTGTTTGTTTACACTCTCTATTTCCTGAAGTTCAAATCTGTATTTCTGTTGAACACCGGGGTATTTCTCCCTGTCGACCTCCTCCGTAAACATTGACAGCGGTCTTATCCATAGTCCGCCGTCGCCGTACAGCTTACGGTATACGACATATTCCTCGCCCGTTTCCGAATGTCTCGCAACATCCTCAACAAGATAATAATCACCTTTGAAATGCTTATATATCCGTTTCAGTTTTATCTCATTCATGCGGCTTAATCCTCCCTTCGCCCGATTGCCTCAATAAAATCACATCCCGCCGTCCGCTTCGCATATTGTTCCCTGAGCATTGTCAGCACCGTTTCCTTTTCATATATGAAATTCTTGTAATGACTCATGCCGAAATATTTAATATTCAAGCCTTCAAGCAGCTTTATAAGCTGTCCCAGATGATAGACATTATACAGCCGCTTGCCGTGTTTAAATCCTGCATACGCGCAATCGCCCAAGAACGCAAACTCGCCGCATACAACAATAACGCAGCCCTTCGCGTGGCTTGAAGGCACGGTCAGCGCGGTTATATCATCATCAAAAACGATTTTATCCGAAATAACGCTGCCGGTATGAGTATGCTTTATTGTCTCTTTTGACGCATACAGCCCGTCGAACTTTATCCTTCCGACGTTTGCGGCATGATCCTGATGAAAGTGCGAAATGACTACAATTCTCTCATTGGCAATTCCGTTTATCAGCTCTGCCGTTTCCTCATTCGCGCCGACGTCAAAAATATACGTTTTGTTTTCCTTTGTTATAAACACAACGTCCGACGACAGCGGATCTTCACTCGCCGGAAGACAGCTTATATTTTTCGTAATTTCAATCAATCCCATAATCGTGCCTCTTGCGAATATCGTTTACTTCCATTTTGTTCATTATTCCCTCAGCCGTACAAAATTCAACCTAAACGAAAACATCACGTGTACAAATTATATCACACTTTCCTATTCAACACAACGACAATCTGATATTTATCAATATCAACACATTGTTTTATTTCTTTTTCACAGGACTGGGAAACTGACAATGCCACAAAGCTTCACCCTTTATTTGTGTAAAATTAACAAAGCCGGATTTGCCAAATCGTGGCAAATCCGACTTTTAGGAGTGTTTTACACAATCAAATTCACGATAAATCCGCTCACGAGGGCGTAGAGCATCACGAACGCAAAGTACATAGCGAAATGCTTTATACCGAGTACTATCTTAAGCGCGCCGAGGTTTGTTATCTTCGTCGCGGGGCCCGTTATCATAAACGCGGTCGCGCTGCCCATACTCATGCCGTCGGCGAGCCATTGCTGCAAAAGCGGGATCGTTCCGCCGCCGCAGGCATAGAGCGGTACGCCGATCGTCGCAGCCATTAAAAGGCCGAAGCCTCTGTTATTCACGAACAGGCTCGCAAACACGTCCTGCGGAACGTATCTTTGGAACAGCGCACTGAGCAGAATGCCGAGCAGGAAATACAGACCTGTTTCTTTTATATTGCGCCCGATATTTTTCAAAAGCCGCATGAACGGGTTGGGATCGGTGTCGTGGCTCGCGCGTTCCGAGAAACCGTCGAAGTTGAAAAAATGCTTGTCCTTGAAACAGAAACGCACCACAAGTCCCGCCGCGATACCGCACAGGAAACACGAGATAAATCTCACGCACAGCGCGAAATTACCGAGCGCGGCACTGTAAATTAAAAGCTGCGGATTGAGTAAAATACTGCTCATCATAAACGCCGCGAGGTAATCGTCGCGCATACCCTTCTGTGAGAACGATGCGGCGATTGGGATCGTGCCGTACATACACAAGGGCGACGCGATACCGATAAGACTCGCCGGAATTATGCCGAACGCGCCGAGATGCTTGTCCTGAATTACGGTCATAAGCGAGTGGATTTTCTGTTTGCCGAACACGGATATTACCGAGCCGATAACAATTCCGAGCGCCCAATAAAATACTATTTGTCTAAGCTGTACCTCAAAATAGTACCATATGTAAACAAATTCACGATGAAGTATATCAAGCATTTTTATCGCTCCTTTTAGGGGAAACGGCTCCGCGCTTTTGCGAAGCCGTTTCAAAAAAAATTAGGATTGGGAGTTATCTTTGTAATTCTGCCGGACGTTTTGCGATTGAGTTTGTAACCGCGACAATTCCCGCCCATACCGCGGTAACCGCCACAGCCATAGCAACACCCGTCGTCGCTATCTCACGAAATACCGACAGTCCGTTTGTCAAAAACGGCGCCCACGGCACGATTTCGCCGTGCCAAACGTGCTCGAATGCTAAGAGAGCGGAGCCGCCCCAAAGCATATTGTTGAGCCAGTTAAGTCTTTTGATAAAAGGATTGTGTGTCTCCTTTTTATCCGTAGTTTTCTTTACAATCGTCGTTACGATTGCTTCCGTTGCCGGTGCTATAAAACAAGCCATTTTATTTTCCTCCTTTATTTTAAGCGTCTATACTTACTAAGTTATATTCTCTGCTGCCAAGACCTATCTCAGCCGCGTGTTCGAGAGTGTGCAGACCGTTTCTGCTTTCTATACGGTTTACCAAAGACGCGCCGTCGCCGTCCTTTTGCGCGTAGATTAAATCAATGCAAGCCTGATCTACCGCGACAGGGTCATACGAGGCGAGTATGCCTATATCGTGCATATCGGGTTCAGACGGATTTCCGTCGCAGTCGCAGTCTACGGAAAGACGGTTCATTACATTGATGTAGACAACCTTATTTTCCATATAGTCTACAACAGCGCTCGTCGCATCGCCCATAGCTTCGAGGAACGCATCCTGGTCGCCGCCGAAAATACTGCCGGACTTCTTTGTTCCTCCGCTGTGAATCCATGCTTTACCCTCGGATGAGCCGATACCGATTGACATATTCTTAATCGCACCGCCGTAACCCGCCATAGCGTGACCTTTGAAGTGTGCGAGCGAGATGAGTGAATCGTAATTTTCAAGATGCGCTCCGACGTAATCCTCGGTTATCGTTGAAGTTCCGCTTTCGGGTGCGGGAACGGGAATAGTCATTGAGCCGTTTTCGTCCATAATATCCACGTTCGCAATCGCTGTGAAGCCGTGGTCTTCGGCAACCTGCTTATGAGTAGCCGTTTCGCTTCTCGAACCGCCGTAAGCCGTGTTACACTCTACTATTGTTCCGTTTACCTTCTGCACCAAATCCTTGATAAGCTCAGGTCTTAAATAGTTGCTGTTGGGCGGCTCACCTGTTGACATTTTTACCGCTACATTGCCCTCGGCGTTAAATCCTAACTGCTCGTAAATTTTCACAAGCGCTTCCGGCGTGATTTCCGTTGTCATGTAAACAACAGGCGCGTCCGACGTTTGTCCGCCTGCGGCGGTTGTCGGCGCTGCCGTCGGCGCGGCTGTTACATTGGTCGTTGCCATAGGTTCGTCCCCCTTTGCCGGAACGGTTATCGTTACCGTTTGCATATCGCCATCCCAGTCTACCGTAAACTTAAAACTCTCCGCGATAAACCGTATAGGCAGCATTGTGCGGTCGTTGATGATAACAGGCGTTACGTCAAGCTGCTGCGCCGCATCGTTCAGATATGCGGTAGTGCTGTCGATAGTGAGCTTTATGACATCGTTCTTGTACGTCAGTGTGGTCGTGCGCGTATCGCCGTCCCACTCGACTGTGCCGCCGACAGCCTCCACTACCGCACGCACGGGTAAGAGTGTTCGGCTGTCAATAATTACCGGCGTTGTGCCGCTGTCGTCGATATTGACGCTCTCGCCGTCAACCGTCATTTGCGGATTGCCTATCTGCAGCGTCAAAATTTGCTCCGCGCTTGCGGCAAGAGCCGAATCGCCGCTCGGCTTGTTTGCCTGCCACACGAACAGTCCGAACGCAAGACAAACCACCGCCATAGCCGCGATAAAGGCTATACTTTTCTTTGCTTTCGTCATATTGACATCTCCTCTCGTCTGAAATATATATTAAATTAAATTGCTGCGGCAATTTAATATCCTAAACCTTCAAACTATGAATTTACATTCGGCTGAACACTTTTGGCACCCCGTTCATAGTCAATCCATATAGGTCTGATAATTGTTTTTCGCATGGTATGTGACGGCTTCCCGCATAGCAGCCGTGACGTCAAACGCACCGCCGATCCTCTCGGTCTGCGCTGTGTAATCTCCTGTTTCAAACGCCCGGTCATAGGCGCTGCGGAAGCTCTTGTAGTAGTTCAGCTCCGCGCAGAAGGTGGGATCGGGCTGGATCAACATACTGTTGTACGCCCGGATGATGCCGGACACGGGAACGCCGTAGGCATTATCGTCCAGGGCGGACCAGTCGCTGCAGCGGTACTTCCAGGTCTCCTGATATTTTCCTTTCATTTCAGCCAGAGCCTGTTTTTCCCCATCGGTGAGGGGCTTGAAGTCCTGCATATAGCCGGTATTGTCCTCCACTTGGGCGAGATTGCTCATGCCGGAGAGGACAACAAGCACACCTTCCTGCGAGGCGGCAAAGCGGATTGCAAAGCTGGCAGGTGAAGCGTCAGGGTCAATATTTTGAAGGATGTGTTCCGCCCCGGCGGGGACTTTAGCCAGCATTCCGCCCTTTACCGGCTCCATGACGATGACTTGCTTGCCGTGCTTGCGAATGACCTCGTAGCACTTTTTCGACTGGATAAACGGCTCCTCCCAGTCGTAGTAGTTCAGAACGATCTGAACGGCGTCCACCTCTGGGTGCTCGGTCAGAATCCGATCCAGATGGGAAGCATCATCATGGTAAGAGAATGCGATGTGGCGAATCTTACCCTGTTCCTTCCACTGCTTCATGTGGTCAAACAGATGGGCATCCCGGACTTCCGTGGCATAGATGTAGCGGTTCAGGTTGTGTAGCAGGTAGTAGTCAAAGTATTCCACCCCGCATTTGTCAAGCTGCTCCCGGAAAATGGCTTCCACCTTGTTCTTGGCAGGCGTCTGGAAGGTGGGAAATTTCGACACAAGCAGGAAACTCTCCCGCGGATGGCGCTTGACAAGGGCTTCACGGATCGCGGTTTCGGAAGCGCCGTCATGATACACATAAGACGTATCAAAGTAGGTAAATCCCCGCTCCAGGAAAAGATCTACCATCTGCTTGAACTGTTCCATGTCAATGTCTGTTTCATTGTTGCTTTTCTGGGGAAGGCGCATCAGCCCAAATCCCAATTTCTTAATCTCACTCATTGTTGGTTCCTCCTTTTTTTACTGCTGTTTCAATTTTAATGATTGCTCTCGCTGATATAAGGCTGCATCATAGCCGGTAAAAATAGATTGCAAAATTCTTTTGTTCGTTCCTCAAAGCTGTATGCCCCGCCGGACATATCCCAGCACAGCATTTCGCCGTAGATCACATCTACCAGTGCGTTGGCGAGCGTATCTACGGGCGTATCGTCCGTCAGTTCGCCCCGTTCAATTCCCTTTTCGATCATACCCTTCATGGAATCAATATCCACAGAGAGTTTGTCCTTGTTGTACGGGGTCTCCACGAGATCAGGGTCTACGGTGTTCCTCACCCATTCCTGACAGAGTTTCAGTCCGTCCCGTTCAATGTGTCCTGAGAAATTTATCATGTAAAATGCCAGCCGCTCCATAAAGGGACCGTCATGAGCCTGCGCTTCCTCATAAATTCCCTCGTACATCTCCTGACTTAGCGCAAAAACCACATCTTCTTTGCGCTTGAAATAGGTATAGAACGTACCGTTTGATACGCCGCAGGCTTTTGTGATTTCTTCGATAGATGTGTTGACCAGACCTTTTTCACGCACCAGCTTTTTCGCTGCCTCCAGCAGTTTGCGCCTGGTTTCCAGTGCGGCGATCTGCCGGTTCGTCATTTTCTTTGCCACGCTATCACCTCCTGTGCACAATTTCATTGTATCACATTCAATGAATTAAAGTCAATGGTTTTTGATAATTTTTTTCATAACGTCTCCACCCACTTTTTAAGCTCGTCCGGCGACAGCCTGCCGTTTAACATTCTGCCCGCCGTTATTTGAGCACCCGGCGAAACGGAACCTTTAAGCGCGTCTGCGCAGCCGCCGATACCGCTGCCGCCGGAGGTGGCGAACAGTACGATTTTCTTTCCGAAAAAGTCATAGCTTTCCAAAAATGTGTTTATAATCGTCGGCGCGGTGTACCACCAGATAGGGAATCCCAAAAGAATCGTGTCATACGCACCGATATTCGCGTTTGTGTCCGCAAGAGCGGGACGGCTCGATTTATCCTGCATCTCGACCGAGCTTCGCGATGATTTATTTTGCCAATTTAAATCCGCGCTTGTGTAGGGAACTGCGGGCTTTATTTCGTATAGATCCGCTCCCGCCGCCTCCGCGAGATTTTTCGCGGCTCTCGCCGTCGTGCCGCTTGCACTGAAATATGCTACCAATATTTTGCTCATTGTAATTACCTCCTAATTGTTGACGCTGTGTCATTTTTATATATTATAGCATACCGCTGACGCGCTGTCAATAGATTTTCAAAAAAATATTGACATTATGTCAGAAATGTGTTAAACTAATTATGAAATCTGAATTAAAGGAGAAAAATTTATGCCGAAAGGATCACCCGAATTAACCAACGCGCGCAGGGAGGAAATCATAAACGCCTGCGAGAAGCTGTACAAAACCATGAACTTCAAGGAAATAACCATAAAGGAGATAGGCGGCGCGACCTCGTTTACGCGTACTTCGATCTACAACTATTTCCAGACGAAGGAGGAAATTTTCCTCGCGCTTATCGAACGCGAATACAACCTCTGGAGCGACGATTTGGAAAAGACGATGCGCGAAACCGAGTCCATGACAAAGGACGAAATTGCCGACGCACTTGCACGTTCATTGGAACATCGTCCGCAGCTCTTGAAGCTGTTGTCGATGAACCACTACGATATGGAGGAAAACAGTTCCCTTGACCGCCTGACGGATATGAAAATCGCGTACAACCGCTCGATATGCACCGTCCGCGAGTTTGTGAAAAAATATTTCCCGCAGCTTACGGACGAGCAGCTTCACGAGTTTATATATCTGTTTTTCCCATTCATGTTCGGGATATATCCGTATGCGGTCGTAACGGACAAGCAGCAGCAAGCTATGACGGACGCGGGTATGGATTATCCGAAAATGACGGTCTATGATATAACATACGGCTGTGTAAAGCGTTTGCTTGACAGTATTGAGTAATGGTTAAATCATGTATTAAACAGCGCGGTTCACTTCAAACCGAACCGCGCTGTTTTAATTTTTATTCCATAATTCCGCTCGCTTTGAGCCATGCGGTTATTTCATCTCTGTCGTATGAGGAATACGTCACGTCAAGTCCCTCTTTTATCGCGCTGTCGGGGCAGAGTTTCGCGACCGCGCTTATCGTCTGACCGAAACGTCCGCCGCCCATCGAGCAGAACGGAATTATCGTTTTGCCGCTCATATCATAATGCGTCAGGAAACTGCGCACAGGCGCGGGAATGGACGCCCACCAGTTGCAGTAACCGAGCAAAATTGTGTCGTAGTCGTCAATATTAAGTCCCGCGTCCTCAAGATATGCTTTTAAGTCGGGGATAGCATTTTCGCGCTGTTCGTTCAACGCTTCGGCATACAGAATTAGTGAATTGCTTGTTGCCGAGTACGGCGTTGCGCGTTCGATACGGAATATATCCGCGCCGCTGATTTCCCCTATTATTTTAGCTAAACCGTCGGTATTGCCGGTCTGTGAGAAGTACGCGATAAGCGTTTTTTTCGCTTTCTCATTAGGCTTAGCATCATTAACACTCTTTACGCTGCCGTTTCCCGCCGCCGCATTCCTCACAACACGGATACCTATACTGTAAAGCGGCGCGTCAGCCGGATATGCGCTTCTGTACGCACTTCTGATATGCTTGGGAAAATCGTTCCAGCCGCCTCCGCGCACAACCTTGTAATGTCCTTCTTCCGCTCCTGTCGGATTTACTGCGTCGCCGGAGTATGCGCCGTACCAATCCCATACCCACTCGCCGACATTGCCGTGCATATTGTAAAGTCCGTAACTGTTTGCATCGTAGCTGTCAACCGCTAAGGTATGCTCAACATAGCCGTTTACCCAACTGCCGCTCGCGTCGTTGTTGTAGCCGTATGCGTTGTAGCAATTCGCCTGCGTATCCTCAACGTAGCTGCCGAAATTAAACGGAGTATCGGTATTCGCTCTCGCGGCGTACTCCCATTCGGCTTCCGTAGGCAGACGATAGCCGTTTGCACTCTTGTTCCAAGTGACCGTATCGCCGGAAACCGTGTAGCACGGAGTTAAGCCCTCCACCTGACTGCGCTTGTTGCAGTATTCTATCGCGTCGTACCATGTGACATTTTCCACGGGCAGATTATCTCCGCTGTTCTCGCTCGGATTACTTCCCATAACCGATTGATACTCGCTTTGCGTTAATTCCTTTTCGTCCATATAGAAACTGTCAACGGTGACGCTGTGCATAACCTCGTCCGCGTCACGCTCCGCCTCGCCTTCGGGACTTCCCATTTTGAACGTGCCGCCTTCGATAAGAATAAGGTTGTCGCTGACCTGTACAGGCTCCGCTGTTGCCATGATATCATCCCCTTTTGTAACGGTAACGGTCTGCGTTTCGCCGTCCCATTCCACATCAAATTTGAAACTCTCCGCGATAAAGCGTATCGGGAGCATGGTGCGGTCGTTTATTATTGTCGGAGCGGCTTCGAGCGTACTCGGCTCTCCGTTCAGATACGCCGTGGTATTGTCGATTGTCAATCGAATTTCATCATCGCCATAAGTCAATGCGGCTGTCCGCGTATCCGCCTCCCAAGTTACCGCGCCTCCCATTTCTTCCACAACGGCTCTGACGGGAAGCAGTGTTCTGCTGTTTATTATAACGGGCGCTGTGCCGTTTTCGTCAATATTCTTTTCCGTACCGTTTACAGTCATTTTCGGATTCCCGATTTGCAGCGAAAGCGCAAAGCCATCGTCATTTTCAGCCGCACACGCCGCAGAGCAGCTTAAGCAAAGTATAGAGCTTAAAAGAAGCATAAATATTTTTTTCATATCGGTTATCTCCTTTACAGATCCAAATCAAGCCCGTTTACCCAGTCCATAACCGTATCGCTCAACGCGCCGCCGCCAAAGCGATGTCCGTCAAGCCAGTTTGCGCCCTGCGTTACGTTTTGCATTGCAGTGGTAGAGCCTATCGGACTGCTGCCGGAGGTGCAGAACGGGATAATCGTCTTTCCCGAAAAATCGTAGCTTTCAAGGAAAGTGAATATTGTCTTCGGCGCATTGCCCCACCATATAGGATAGCCTAAGAATATCGTATCGTACTGCTCCATATTTTCAACCGTTCCCGAAATCGCGGGACGCGCGGAATCATCGTTCTGTTCGCGGTTCGCGCGGCAGTTCGAGTTATAGTCCAAGTCGGCGTCGGTGTACGGTTCTTCCGGCGTAATTTCATAAATATCCGCGCCGATTCCCTCCGCGATATGCTTTGCCACGCCTTCGGTATTGTTCGTTGCCGAGAAATACGCTACAAGCGTTTTGCTCTCCTGCTGCTCGTTATCAGCCGGAGCCGCGGTCGGCTCTGTCGTTGCCGCCGGAGCTGCTGTCGGTTCGACCGTTGCCGTCGGTTCGGCTGCTTCAGCCGCTTTTGTAATAGTCACAGTTTGCGTTTCACCGTCCCAGTCTACGTCAAACTTGAAGCTCTCCGCGATAAAGCGTATCGGGAGCATAGTACGGTCATTTATTATGGTCGGAGCGGCTTCAAGCGTACTTGGATCTTCGTTATGATACGCCGTGGTGTTGTCAATTTCAAGCACAACGACATCCTCGCCGTATGCCAATACAACAGTCTGCGTTTCGCCGTCCCATTCAACATCGCCGCCGATCTCCTCGACTACCGCGCGGACAGGCAGAAGTGTTCTGTCATTTATTATAACGGGCGCTGTGCCGTTCTCGTCAATGGGTTTTTCCGTATCGTTTACAGTCATTTTCGGATTTCCGATTTGCAGCTTTATGGTCAAATCTCCGTCAGCCGCGCAGGCAGTAATGCCCGCCAAACTTAAAATTACAGATAAAATTACAGATAATATTTTTTTCATTTTAGTTTCCTCCTTATTCCGTTCCCAAATCAAATTTTTCTACCCATGAAGCTATGTCCTCGCGAGTCGAACTGCTGTCAAGCCTGTCGCCGTCATACCAGTCCGCGCCGGGAGCGCTCGGCTTCATGTTTATCGCACTTGTTCCTATCGGGCTGCTTCCCGACGTGCAGAACGGGATAATCGTCTTGCCCGTAAAATCATAGTTTTCAAGGAACGTGTACATTATTTTCGGAGCTTCTCCCCACCAAATGGGATAGCCGATGAAAATCACATCGTACCGCTCCATGTTCTCGACCGTTCCCGAAATCGCGGGACGCGCCGACGGGTCGTTCTGCTCCGTGCTTGTGCGGCTGTCGTCGTTTCCGTAGTTCAGATCCTCGTCCGTGTACGGAATTTCCGGCACGATTTCGTAAATGTTGGCTTTCGCGCTGTCCGCGATGTACTCCGCGATAGTCCGCGTATTTCCCGTTGCGGAAAAATACGCGACCAATATGTTATCGGTAGTTCCAGAATTTTCGTTGTCCGACGCGTCGGCTGTTGGCTCTGCCGTCGCTGATTGTGTTGCTGCCGGAGCAGTCGTTTGTTCCGTTTTCGTACTTGTTTTACTTCCTCCGCAGGCGGCAAGCGAAATAACCATGACCGCCGCGAGTACGGCAAATATTATTTTTTTCATTTCAAATTCCTCCTTAAATTTTTATACCACATTTCCAGCTTTTTGCTTTCCGTTTTGCGCCATAACTCCCGCGAGAGCATGAGGCACATACAGCTCTTCCAAATAAGTTATTTCCTCGTCGGTCAGCCTTAATTCAACCGCTTTAGCCGCGCCCTCGACGTGCGAGAGTTTTGTCGCGCCGACTACCGGCGAGGTCGATTTTGTAAGCAGCCACGCGAGCGCGATCTCCGTCATTGAAACGCCGCGCTTGTCGGCTAATTCCTCTACGCGCTTTATGATTTTACCGTCAGCCTCGGCGGTCGAATCGTATTTGAATTTGGCGTATGAGTCCTCTTGAAGCCGCTTTGTGCTTTCGCCCGATTTGCGCGACAGTCTGCCGCTCGCGAGCGCGCTGTACGGCGTTACGGCTATGTTTTCCGACTTGCAGAATGGTATCATTTCCCGCTCCTCCTCGCGCGCGATAAGGTTGTAATGACCTTGAATTGACACAAATTCCGTAAGTCCGTTTGCTCGCGCGTAGTAATTCGCCTTCGCAAGCTGCCACGCGAAGCAGTTGGAAATTCCGATGTATCTCGCCTTACCCGCCTTGACTGCATTGTTTAGACCTTCCATGATTTCCTCCATCGGCGTGTGGTAGTCCCACATATGGTAAATGTAGAGGTCAACATAGTCCATGCCGAGATTTTTAAGGCTTTGATCAAGATAGTTTTCGATATGCTTCTGACCGCTCACGCCCGAATCGATCTCGTCCTGCGTGCGCGGCGTAAACTTTGTTGCTATCACATATTCGTCACGCTTGGCAAAATCCCTGAGTGCCCGTCCGACATACTGCTCGCTCGTGCCGTTCTGATAAACGATAGCGGTATCGTAAAAGTTGACGCCAAGTTCCAGTCCGCGCTTTACGATTTCCCGCGTCCGAACCTCGTCCACCGTCCAGCTGTGCTGCCCCGTCGCAGCGTTGCCGAAGCCCATGCAGCCCATGCATATCCGCGACACGGTTAGATCCGATTTGCCTAATTTTGTGTATTCCATTACGGTTGCTCCTTTCAAAACACATTCTGACATTGTGTCATTGACTGCATTATATCACTGTTCTGACGTTATGTCAATAGTTTTTGGTAAAATTTTTTGAAAATTTATGTACGTTTTATAAAACTCTGCATATGGAAATACAAAAAAGGAAGCCTGCTGCAGCTTCCTTTGTATAATCATTTTAACCGTTTATGATATTTTAAAAATTTATCTATTGTCTTATTTGCCGACTTTGCGCCG
>CANRKO010000011.1 GCA_947631235.1 uncultured Clostridia bacterium
GTTATGCGGGAGTGGCTCAGTGGTAGAGCGTCACCTTGCCAAGGTGAACGTCGCGAGTTCGAATCTCGTCTTCCGCTCCAATTAAAAATCTGCTTCAAAATTGAAGCAGATTTTTTTATTCCTCTTTTATTTCACAAGACATAACGCCGTTTTTCGCCACGGCTTCGGCAACTCTTATACCGTCTACCGCCGCGCTCATTATTCCTCCGGCGTAGCCCGCGCCTTCGCCGCACGGGTACAAGCCCTTAATTTCGGATTGAAACGTTTTGCCGTCTCTTAAAATCCGTACGGGCGAGGACGAGCGTGTTTCGGGCGCAGTCAATACCGCGCACCTGTCGGCAAAACCGTGAAGCTTTCTGTCAAACAGCATTATAGCTTCGCGCATGGAGTTTGTGACGAATTTCGGCAGCACGCTGTCAAGGCTTGTCCACGTCACGTCGGGACGGTACGTGGGCGTTACCTCGTCGCGGCTTTTGCCGCGCCTTAAAAAGCTGCCCACACGTTCGGCCGGCGCTTTGTAGCCGCCGCCCGCTGCGGCATACGCCTTTCTCTCTATCTCACGCTGGAAATACATACCCGCAAGCGGGTCGTCCGATTTAAAGTCGTCGGGCGTTACACTTACCAAAAGCGCGCTGTTCGCGTTTTCGCCGTCACGCGCAAAGCGGCTCATGCCGTTCGTGACGACGCCGCCCTCCTCCGACGCGGACGCTATGACCTCGCCGCCAGGACACATACAGAACGTGTATGCTCCCCTGCCGTTTTTAAGCTGAGCCGACAGCTTGTAGTCAGCCGCCGGAAGATTATCATAATCCGCGCCATACTGCGCGTAATTTATATCGCGCTGTCTGTGCTCTATTCTCGCGCCGACCGAAAAGCTTTTCTGTTTCATCGGCACGCCGATAGCTTTAAGCATTTCAAACGTGTCGCGCGCACTGTGACCCGCCGCAAGCACGATATTATCGGTTTCTATCTCATATTCATCGTTTACCGCTGCCGCGCATACCGCGCCGTCATCTGTAAGGCGTATTCCCGTGAGAGACGACGAAAACCGCACGTCGCCGCCCATTCGTATAATATCCTCGCGGATATTTTTTACCATTTCGCAAAGGTTGTCCGTGCCGATATGCGGCTTTGCGTAATACAGTATTTCCTCGGGCGCGCCGTGGGCGTGAAATTCCTCCAGCACGCGCCGCGTGCGGAAGTCGTTTATGCCCGTGGTAAGCTTGCCGTCGGAAAACGTACCCGCGCCGCCCTCGCCGAACTGCACGTTGGAATTTACGTCGAGCACGCCCTTTTCACGGAATGTCTCAACGTCCTTCACGCGTTCCTCAACGCGTTTGCCGCGTTCGAGAAGTATCACGTTACCGCCGTTTTGCGCGAGCGTCAACGCGCACATAAGACCCGCAGGCCCCGCGCCGACTATGACTATCGGTTTATCGGTTTTCACCGCGCACGGAAACGCGTACGGTTTTTCTTCCATAATGCGCACCTCGGCGTGGTTTTTCGCCGTTTCTTCCTCGTTGTCGGCGTGCAAATCAACGGCGTACACGTAATGTATATCGCTCTTTTTCCGTGCGTCGACAGACTTTTTCGATATGACAGCGCCGCGTATGTTTTTGAGATTATACTTGCGCCTTACCTTTTCCGTGAGGTCGCTTTCCTTTTCGTCAAGTTCGAGACGTATGCCCGATATCCGTATCATATGCCCAGTATTTCCTTTATCTTCGCCGCCGCTGCCGCGCCGAGCTTTTCATGCTCCGAAGTTTCCATATGCACTCCGTCAATGTCGGACGCTTCGGCGTAAAGCGCGGCGTTCATAAAGTGAACGCCCTCGTCCTTCGTCATTTTCTCTATCGCGTCCGCGAAACGCGTTGATTTTTCCACCGACTCAGGCGTGTAAAGTTCCATAAATACGGGGTGTTTCATTACATTTTCCTTTATGAGTATCGGCGATATGATTAGAAATTGCGGCGTTTTGCCGCCGTATACGACGCGCGTTTCGTGTATATACTGCCGTAACGCCTCGGCTGTTCGCTCCGGCGTGTAGTCGATTTCTTTGAGTACGTCGTTTGTGCCGAGCATGATCACTATGAGGTCAAAGTCATGCTTTTTTGCGAAATACCGCTCGCGGAAACAGGCTATGCCGTGTTTCGCTCCCTCGCCCGCAAGCGTCGCGCGTCCGCATTCGCCGTCGATTTCGATGTCGCAGTCGGGCAAAAGGGAGCGTACCGTCGTCGCCCATGTCGCTGCAAGCTGGCTGAAATCGACGGGGTTGTGACCCCATGTGTTTGAGTCGCCGTATAACAGTATTTTTTTCATGTCTGTACCTCTTTCTTTGAGTGTTGATGCAATTGCTACAGCAAAATAGTCGTAGGGGCAACCCTCGCGGTTGCCCGTAAAAACCCCTCAGTCACACTACGTGTGACAGCTCCCCTAGTAGGGGAGCCATACGGTAAGCGGCTCACATCATGAGCCTCCCCTACTAGGGGAGGTGGCATTGCGGAGCAATGACGGAGGGGTTTAATTTATCACCGCAATCCGCTCTTCACCGCGCCACATCACTTTACCACAATATTCACAAGCTTACCCGGTACGGCGATTACCTTAACGACGTTTTTACCCTCGATAAGCGCCTTGATCTTATCCGTACCCATCGCCGCGTCCTGCGTACCCTCGCGGTCAAGTCCGGCGGGTATGGTCAGCTTATCGCGGATTTTACCGTTTATCTGAACGACTATTTCTATCTCGTCGTCAACCGTCTTAGTCTCGTCGTACGTAAGCCACGGGTGAAGAGACAGAAGTCCCTCGCCGCCGTACTTCTCCCACAATTCCTCAGTGATGTGAGGAGCGACGGGATTAAGCAGCGTTATAAGCGTCATATATTCGCCCTTTGTTACCGAGCCTTTCTTCGTGAACTCGTTTACAAGGCTCATCATCGCGGCTATGGCGGTGTTGAACTTCATTCTCTCGAAGTCCTCGCCCACCTTCTTGATTGTCTTGTGAACAGCTTTTTCGAGGTCTTTGCTGTAGCCTTCCTCGTCTGTCACTATCGACTGCAAATTCCACACTCTTTCGAGGAATTTGTAGCAGCCCTTTAAGCCCTGCTGCGACCACGGCGTTGACTGGTCGAACGCGCCTATAAACATCTCGTACGTTCTGAACGCGTCCGCGCCGAACTCGTCAACGACCTCGTCGGGATTTACGACGTTGCCGCGCGACTTTGACATTTTCTCGTTATTCTCGCCCAAAATCATGCCGTGCGATGTGCGTTTCATGTACGGTTCCTTTGTCGGCACAACGCCGATGTCGTAAAGGAACTTGTGCCAGAAACGCGAGTAGAGCAGGTGGAGCGTCGTATGCTCCATACCGCCGTTGTACCAGTCTACCGGCGTCCAGTATTCGAGCGCTTCCTTCGACGCGAGTGCTTCATTGTTGTGCGGGTCGGTGTAACGCAGGAAGTACCAGCTTGAACCAGCCCACTGCGGCATCGTATCGGTTTCTCTCTGCGCCGGTCCGCCGCAGCACGGACAGGTCGTGTTGATCCAATCGTAAGCCTTCGCAAGCGGGCTTTCACCGTTCTCGCCCGGCTCGAACACGTCAAGCTCGGGAAGTTCAAGCGGCAATTCGCTCTCGGGTATCGCGACCCAGCCGCACTTGTCGCAGTGTACGAGCGGAATAGGCTCGCCCCAGTAACGCTGGCGCGAGAATACCCAGTCGCGCAGCTTATAGTTTACCTTGCGCTTGCCCAAGCCTTCCTTTTCGAGCCAGTCTATCATGGCGGGAATTGCCTCTTTTACGGTCATACCCGTGAGAAATCCCGAATTTACCATTTTACCCTTGTATACGTCGGTGTACGCTTCTTTTTGAACGTCCTCGCCGCCCGCTACGACCTCGATTATAGGCAAATCAAACTTCTTTGCGAAATCCCAGTCGCGGCTGTCGTGAGCCGGAACTGCCATGATCGCGCCCGTGCCGTATGTTACAAGCACGTAGTCGGAGATAAACACGGGCAGCTTTTCGCCGTTTGCGGGGTTTACCGCATAAATGCCTTCAATCTTTACGCCCGTCTTTTCCTTCGCAAGCTCCGTTCTCTCGAACTCGCTCTTTTTGGCAGCCTCGGCTTTGTAC
Organism: uncultured Clostridia bacterium; assembly: GCA_947631235.1. Taxonomy (GTDB): domain Bacteria; phylum Bacillota; class Clostridia; order UBA1381; family UBA1381; genus Hominilimicola. The sequence continues at coordinate 4,129 of CANRKO010000011.1, forward strand.
TTCTCAACCTCATCGTAATTCGTGATTGAGTCCTTCATCTTTTCGATAAGCGGATGCTCCGGCGACATAACGGTGTACGTCGCGCCGAAAAGCGTGTCCGCGCGGGTGGTATAAACGACCATTTCGTCGCCCGTCGAAAGCTTGAATTTGACCTCCGCGCCCTCGCTCCTGCCTATCCAGTTTTTCTGCTGTATCTTGATTTTTTCGAGATAATCCACATCGTCAAGGTCGTCGATAAGACGCTGCGCGTACTCGGTTATCTTGAGCATCCACTGGCTCTTTCTGCGCTGCACGACCTCACCGCCGCAGCGTTCGCACACGCCGTTTACGACCTCCTCGTTAGAAAGTCCGACCTTACAGCTTGTACACCAGTTTATCGGCATTTCCTGCTTGTACGCGAGACCGTGCTTGAAAAGCTGCATAAAAATCCACTGCGTCCACTTGTAATACGCGGGGTCGGTCGTGTTTACTTCGCGCGACCAGTCGAACGAAAAGCCGAGCATTTTAAGCTGACGCGTAAAATTCGCGATATTCTTCTCGGTTATGATTTTCGGGTGAACCTTGTTCTTTATCGCGAAATTTTCCGTCGGCAAGCCGAACGCGTCCCAGCCTATGGGGTAAAGCACGTTGTAGCCCTCCATACGGCGTTTTCTCGCGATTATGTCAAGCGCGGTGTAGCTTCTCGGGTGTCCGACGTGCAGACCCGCGCCCGACGGGTACGGGAACTCTATCATCGTGAAGTACTTGGGCTTTTTGCTGTTCGTTTCCGCGTGAAACGCGCCCGTCTCTTCCCATCTGTCCTGCCACTTTTTCTCTATGACCTTGAAATTGTAGTTATCCATTTGTATAAAAACTCCTTTAAGAAAGATTTTGTGCGTTATTCGTTATCCTCCGCGCGTACCTCGCCCACGTTGTCCCACAGACGCTCTATGGAATAGAACTCGCGTATTTCCTGCTGCATTACGTGTACGATAACGTCGCCGTAATCCATGAGTATCCACGAGCCGCCGCGGTAGCCTTCCTTGTGGTGCAGCTTGTAGCCCGCCTCGTCCATTTTCTCCTCGACCTCGTCAACGCACGCGCGAACCTGCACGCCCGACTGACACGAGGCAATTATGAAGTAGTCGCCCAAGGACGTTCTCTCCGACACGTCGAGAATTTCAATGTTTGACGCCTTCTTGTCCTCAAGGGCTTTTTTTACGATTTCCGTCTTGTTCATTTTAGTGTCCCCTTTCCGTATATATAAATTTATTTTAGTGTCCCTCTGTTTTAGTGTCCCCATTAAGGATTAAATCGTTCCACATGTAAAGCATGGCGGGGTGTATTACCGCGTTCTTCGCCATATTAAATTCCATTTGACGCTTAATACTTAGCTTTATCGCCCCGTCTATTCCTTTGTCCGACGCTTTGCGTAATTCCTCCACGCCCGGGAAATCGCGGTTTTTCTCCGTAAGGTCGGCGAGGTATATTATTTTGTCCAAAAGCGTCATACCCCTGCCGCCGACGGTGTGGAGCCGTATCGCCTTCAAAATCTCGCCGTCCGTAACACCGTACTCGTCCCTTGCGATTTGCTCTCCGAGAAACGAATGTACGACGGGCGGACACATTCTCGTCCACTCGTCAAGGCTCACGCCGCGCCTGTCGCACTCCGCAATCTGCCTGTCGGTCGATATTCCCTTCGCGCAGTCGTGCAGAAGTCCGGCGAGGTACGCCTTGTCCGCGTCGCAGCCGTACATTTCGGCTAACCGCTTTGCCTCGTCGGCAACGCCGAGGGAATGTATATAACGCTTTTCGGGCAGCGTTTTCTTTAGCTTTTCCTTAATCTCCGTCAGCATACAGGTTATGCTCCTTTATATATTCGCCCACCTTGTCGGGTACCATGTATCTCACCGTTTCGCCGCGTGATATTCTTTCTCTTATATATGTCGAGGAAAGTCCGATAACGGGCGCGCGGACGGGCAGTATCTCACCGCCGAATTTTTCCTTTGCGGCGGTTATTTTTTCGTTTAGCGACTCCTGCGACACACGCGGAAAAACTATAAGCGCAGCCATTGAGATTATTTTTTCCGGCTCGTACCATTTCCCGAGGTCGCCGAGCGAGTCCTCGCCGATTATGAAAAACAGCTTGTCGTTTGGGTATTGCTTTTTCATGTATTCGAGCGTGTGAACGGTGTACGATTTGCCGCCGCTTTTTATCTCGTAATCGTCGTCGGTGAAACGGTCGTTACCCGCTATCGCGAGACGCGTCATCTGAAAGCGGCTCGGCGCGTCAACGCCTGCCGTTTTATGGGGCGGATCGCCGCTTGTCATAAAAATCACGCGGTCAAGATTGTACTGCTCACGCGCCGTTTCCGCGATTATGAGGTGCGCGCTGTGAATGGGGCTGAACGTGCCGCCGAATATTCCTATGTTCATCTCTTCGGCAGCTCCGTTTTTCTGTATTTTTCCTCGTCGGATCGGCGGTAGAGTATGAATTTGCTGCCTATCGCCTGCACCGGCTCCGCACCGAGCTTTTCCGCGACGTAATCGCACGTTTCACGCGTGTCCAAAAGCGCCGTTTCCAGTATGCTCACCTTCACTATTTCACGCTTGTTAAGCGCCTGCGAAATGCCCGTTAAAACCTCGTCCGTCACGCCGTCCTTGCCTATCTGAAATATCGGCGTGAGCGTGTGACCGATTTTGCGCAGATACGCTCTTTGTTTACTCGTTATCATCTGTGTCCTCCGAAATTAAAGGTCTGTGAATTTCTTTCCGCCGAGTATGTGGAAATGTATGTGCGGCACGGTCTGTCCGCCGTTTTCACCGCAGTTGTTTATAACGCGGTAGCCGTCCTTGCCGAAACCGAGCTTGTCCGCTATTTTCGGTATGCGCTCCCACACGTCGGCGACGCATTTCACGTTTTGCGCCGTTATGTCGTTCGCCGACTCGATGTGTGTTTTCGGTACGGCGACGATATGCTCCGGAGCCTGCGGGTTGATGTCGCGGAACGCGAGTACCGCGTCGTCCTCGTAGACTTTGGTTGACGGGATCTCGCCCGCGATTATTTTGCAGAATAAGCAGTCCATTAGTTTTCCTCCTTTTTGTGATATAAATTATAATTTAGCGCAATAAACCCCTCAGTCAGCTTTGCTGACAGCTCCCCTAGTAGGGGAGCCTCTTGCAGAGCGCCACATCACGTAAGCCTCCCCTACTAGGGGAGGTGGCGCCGCAGGCGTCGGAGGGGTTTGTGAATACATTTTACCCGTATATTTTACTTTGTTTGTTCGATTACAATATCGTCAACGGCGGCGAGAGCGTCGTCGATCTTATTCGCCTGTGTGCCGCCGCCCTGCGCCATGTCGGGCTTGCCGCCGCCGCGTCCGCCGGCTATCGCGGTGATGTTCTTTATAATATTACCCGCGTGTACGCCCTTCGCGACAGCCGCCTTCGTAGCCATAGCAACGAACGTTATTTTGCCGTCGGTTTCGGCAGCGAGTACAATCACGCCGCACTCCGTGTTTTCCTTGAATTTGTCGGCAATCGTTTTAAGCTCGCCGACAGGCGTTCCGTCAAGCTGCGACACGAGTATGTCTATATCCCCGACGTGCTTTACGCCCGCCATGATGTTGCTCGCGCTTGCGGCAGCCAGTTTCGCCTTCGCCGCCTCGACCTCGCGCTGAACGTTTTTAAGTTCCGCGGCGGTCGATTCGGCTTTTTTGTCTATTTCATTCAGTAGGTTTGTCTTTAATGCCTGAGCCGTTCTCGAAATGAGTGCGTCTTTGGCGGCAATGTAGTCAAGCACGCCCTGACCGGTTACAGCCTCGATACGTCTTACGCCCGCGGCAACGCCGCCCTCGGAAATTATCTTAAACAGTCCGCACTGCGCGGTGTTCGTGAGGTGCGTACCGCCGCAAAACTCTATGCTGTAATCGCCCATCGAGACAACTCGTACGACCGCGCCGTACTTCTCGCCGAACTGTGCCTCCGCGCCAAGCTTTTTCGCCTCGTCGATAGGCAATTCTTGCACGTTTATGTCGAGCGCGGCAAGAACGGCATCGTTTACCTTCTTTTCGGTTTCGGCAAGTTGCTCCGAAGTCATAGCCTCGAAGTGCGAGAAGTCGAAACGCAGATGCTCGGGATTTACCAAAGAACCCGCCTGCGCCACGTGCGTGCCGAGAACCTCTTTGAGCGCCTTGTGCAGAAGGTGCGTCGCGCTGTGGTTCCTTGCGATTGCCATACGGTTTACCTTATCCACTTTGAGCGTGATTTCATCGTCAATCGAAAAACTGCCGCTCTCAACGGTTACCTCATGCAGATACAATCCGTCGCCCGTTTTCGTGGTGTTGGTGATAACGCCCTCGGCGTTTTTTCCACGCACCTTTCCGATGTCGCCGACCTGACCGCCCATTTCCGCGTAGAACGGCGTTTTGTCGGCTACGATATAGCCCTTTTGTCCTTCCTCGATTATCGCCGCGACCTCGCCCTCGGCGACAACGCCGACAACCTTCGCGGTACCGGTAAGCGTGTTGTAGCCGGTGAATACGGTAGGCTCAGCGCCGTCGAATACGAACGCGTCGGTGCCTTCCCAGCTTGAACCGTCCTTTCTCGCGGCGCGCGCTGTTTCCTTCTGGTTCTGCATCGCGGCGTTAAAGCCGTCAACGTCAACCTCCAAGCCCTGTTCCTGCGCCATTTCTATGGTAAGGTCAAGCGGAAAGCCGTATGTGTCATGCAGCTTGAACGCCTCATCGCCCGACAGCACGCTCTCGCCCTTCGCCTTCGCCTCGTCGATGTACTGCGAAAGAACCGTCAAGCCGTTGTCTATCGTCGCACTGAAACGTTCCTCCTCCTTGTGGATTATCTTCTTAATATATTCGCGCTTTTCCTCCAGTTCGGGGTACGCCGATTTTGAGCAGTTTATCACGGTGTCCGCGACCTCGTAAAGAAATTGGTCGTTTATGCCGAGCAGCTTTCCGTGACGCGCCGCGCGTCTCAAAAGTCGGCGCAGAACATAGCCGCGTCCCTCGTTTGAGGGAATTATGCCGTCGGACACCATCATTACCGTACTTCTTATATGGTCGGCGATTACGCGGAGCGACACATCCGACTTTTCATCGGTCTTGTACTCAACGCCCGCGATTTTTGATATGTGCTTTATAACGTCCTGAACGGTATCGACCTCGAACAGATTGTCAACGCCCTGCATAACGACCGCGAGACGCTCCAAGCCCATGCCCGTGTCGATATTCGGGTTCGGCAGCGGGTTGTAGTTACCGTCGTCGTCCTTGTCAAACTGCGTGAACACGAGGTTCCAAACCTCCATGTAGCGGTCGCAGTCGCAGCCCACGCCGCACGTCGGCTTACCGCAGCCGTACTTTTCACCGCGGTCGTAATATATTTCGCTGCACGGTCCGCAGGGGCCTGTGCCGTGTTCCCAGAAATTGTCGTCCTTGCCGAGTTTCACGATGCGCGACGCGTCAACGCCGACCTCGTTCACCCATATATCTCTCGCCTCGTCGTCCTCCTCGTAAATCGACACCCACAGCTTATCGGCGGGGATCTCCATTACCTTCGTGAAAAACTCCCATGCCCACGCGGTAGCCTCACGCTTAAAATAGTCGCCGAACGAGAAATTTCCGAGCATTTCAAAAAACGTGCCGTGACGAGCGGTCTTGCCGACGTTTTCTATATCACCCGTGCGTATGCACTTCTGGCAGGTGGTCACCCGTCGGCGCGGCGCGGTTTCGGGGTTCTGGAACCACATCTTCATCGGCGCCATGCCGGAATTTATTAAAAGCAAGCTCGCGTCATTCTTCGGCACAAGCGGAAAGCTGCCCAGTCTCAGACAGCCCTTTGACTCGAAAAAGCCGAGGAATTTTTCGCGGATTTCGTTTACGCCCATTGGTCTCATATCGTTTTTGCTCCTTTGTTTTTTGGTATAAATCACTATCATAATATTATATAAGAAAAACGTCAAGGTGTCAAGTGCGTTGGGGCGGAATTTTGACGGTAAAAGCATATCTGCGCAAAAAACTCTTGACACGGCGCGGCGCGTGTGATATTATACATATAATCAAAACAAACCCGATAAAGCGGAGAAAAATCGGATACGGCTTTTTGAGCGAACGGATTACGGTGCGAGTTCCGTACTGCCGTCCGAATAATATGGACCGCTTTCGTGAAAACGCGTAAACGTGTTATTCGCCGGGGCGGCGTCAAATGCGCCGACGCACAGGCTCGCGTCAGCAGCCGGGGATATGCAGGTATCCCGCAGAGGAGTCTTAAAAGGCTTAAAACAAGGTGGCACCGCGGATAATATTCGCCCTTGATTCGCATACTTTTTATGCGGATTGAGGGCTTTTTTCAGCCCTCAATCAACCGAAAAAATTTTAATGAAAGGAGACATGCAAAATGTCACAAATTCCGTACAAAATTTATCTGACAGAAGAGGAAATGCCGAAGGCATGGTACAATCTGCGCGCGGATATGAAGAACAAGCCCGCGCCGCTTTTAAACCCCGGCACGCACGAGCCGATGAAACCGGAGGAGCTTGCGGGTGTGTTCTGCGAGGAGCTTGTCAAGCAGGAACTTGACAACACCACTCCCTACTTCGACATTCCCGAGGAAATTCTCGGTTTCTACAAGATGTACCGTCCGTCGCCGCTGGTAAGAGCGTACTGTCTCGAAAAGAAACTCGGCACGCCGGCGAAAATCTACTACAAGTTCGAGGGCAACAACACGAGCGGCAGCCACAAGCTTAACTCCGCTATCGCTCAGGCGTACTACGCCAAAAAGCAGGGCTTGAAGGGCGTTACGACCGAAACGGGCGCGGGTCAGTGGGGTACGGCTCTTTCGATGGCTTGCGCGTATCTCGGTCTTGACTGCAAGGTTTACATGGTTAAGGTGTCGTACGAGCAAAAGCCGTTCCGCCGCGAGGTTATGCGTACCTACGGCGCGTCGGTAACTCCGTCGCCGTCAATGGAAACCGAGGTCGGCAAGAAGATTTTGGCTGAGCATCCCGGCACAACGGGAAGTCTGGGCTGCGCTATTTCCGAGGCGGTCGAGGTCGCGACGACGACTGAGGGCTACCGCTATGTTTTGGGCAGCGTTTTAAGCCAGGTACTTCTGCACCAGTCGATAATCGGTCTTGAAACGAAAGCCGCGCTCGACAAGTACGGCATCAAGCCCGATATGATCATCGGCTGCGCGGGCGGCGGCTCGAATTTGGGCGGTCTTATCGCTCCGTTTATGGGCGAAAAGCTGCGCGGCGAGGCTGATTACAGAATAATCGCGGTTGAACCCGCGTCATGCCCGAGCCTTACGCGCGGCAAGTATGCTTACGACTTCTGCGACACGGGTATGGTTTGCCCGCTCGCGAAGATGTACACTCTGGGCTGCGGCTTTATTCCCGCTCCGAACCACGCGGGCGGACTTCGCTATCACGGCATGAGTTCCGTTCTTTCGCAGCTTTACGATGACGGTCTTATGGAGGCTACGTCGGTTAAGCAGACGGACGTATTTGAGGCTGCCGAGACGTTCGCGAGAGTTGAGGGTATTCTCCCTGCTCCCGAAAGCTCGCACGCTATAAAGGTCGCAATCGACGAGGCGTTAAAGTGCAAGGAAACCGGCGAGGAAAAGACAATCGTATTCGGCTTGACGGGTACAGGCTACTTCGATATGGTAGCGTATGAGAAGTTCCACGACGGTCAGATGACGGACTACATTCCCACGGATGAGGAATTGCAGGCGTCGTTCGACAAGCTGCCGAAGATGGATTGATTTTGTAAATGTAAATCGAAAACGGGGACACTAAAACTTTAGTGTCCCCGTTTTTACTGTCCCCTTAATTTTAGTGTCCCCGTTATTTGAGGTTGTCTTTAAAAAACGTTTCAAGCTTATCGAACGGTACCGCGTTCTTTCCGCCGCCGTCGTAGAGGTCGGTGTGTACCGCGTCGGGTATAATCATAAGTTCCTTATTGTCCGCGTACTTGCTGCCGTTTATCATGTCCGCGTACGCGTCGCGGCTGAAGTAGCACGAGTGCGCCTTTTCGCCGTGCATAACGAGTACCGCGCTGCGGATTTCGTTCGAGTACCGAAGAATGGGCTGATTTATAAACGACATACAGCCTGTGACGTTCCAGCCGCCGTTTGAGTTGAGCGAGCGCGCATGGTAGCCGCGCGGCGTTTTGTAGTAATCGTAGTAGTCCTTTACGAAGAAAGGCGCGTCGTCGGGCAGCGGATCGACAACACCGCCGCCGAGGGCGTAACTGCCGTTTTTGTAATCGGTTATTCTCTGCGCGTTAAGGGCTTTTTTCATCTCGTAACGCTTTTCCTCGCTGTCGTCCGCGTCAAAGTAGCCCTTCGCGTTTACACGTGTCATATCGTACATCGTTGACGCGACGGTCGCTTTTATTCTCGTGTCGAGTGCGGCGGTGTTAAGAGCCATGCCGCCCCAGCCGCAGATACCGATTATACCTATTTTGTCGGGATCGACATTATCCCGTGTGGACAGAAAATCGACAGCCGCCTGGAAATCCTCCGTGTTAATGTCGGGCGACGCCATGTAACGCGGCTCTCCCCCGCTCTCGCCCGTAAACGACGGGTCGAACGCTATCGTCAAAAATCCGCGCTCCGCCATAGTTTGGGCGTACAAGCCCGACGCTTGCTCCTTTACCGCGCCGAACGGTCCGCACACCGCGATTGCCGCCATTTTTCCCGCCGCGTCCTTCGGCGTGTACATATCTGCCGCGAGCGTTATTCCGTAGCGGTTGTGAAACGTCACCTTTTCGTGGTTTACCTTTTCACTTTTCGGGAAGGTTTTGTCCCATTCGGTTGTAAGTTTAAGCTCCATTTTTATTACCGCCCTTTCTCATTATTTCTTGGTTTAATTATATATCCGCGTATTTTAAATGTCAAATGCTTATATTGAATACGGAAATATGCTTGGTGAGCATAAAATCAAATCCCGAATGACGGCGCGGAACATCACCGTTCAATCGTATCCGCGCTAAGCCCGAACATTGAGAAAAATCTGCTGTTATCGCCGTCTGAATAATCGTAATACACACCGTCCGACCTGTATACGGCGCAGCTGTCGGTTGCAACCGCAACCGTTCCCGTGGCGCCATCATCTCTTGTCATTATTAAAACCGCACCGAACGGACAGCCTGTACCGCCCATTTCAATTACACCTGCGGTTGAAAGCATCTTTTCTGTTTCGGACAGATTATTTTTATCAGAAATCGGATAGGTTTTCCCTTTTACAATTAAACGTGCGTCGGCAAGATTATGTATATCCGCAGGTCTCATCGGATTGTAGTCAAAAATGGGAGTTTCCGAAACAGTTTTGCCGTCTTTGTAAAGACACAGCCTCATATTTCCGATATTCGCTTTATCGCAGGTCAGATACCACATACTGTCGTTTTCACCCGCGCAGCGGACGCTCGTCCAGCCGATCGAGTCGGTAACTGTTGTAAATGTATCGGCAAGATTGGAAAACGGATTTTTTAATTCTGTTTTATCGGTTTCCGACGCGCTGCCTGTTTCAAGATTTATGATGTAATTTTTAAATCCCTTGTCGTTTACACCGTAATTAACCAAGAACGCTTCTTTTCCGTCGGCGGATACGGTTATGCTCGTGCCGTAATCGCCCTGCTGGAACTTGGCGCAGTCGAGATTGTTCAGGTCAAATGTTTTTTCTATAGCCGATGTTTGGAGATTGTAAACGAAAACGGCGTCGCTGAAATGAAAAATAATTTTCTCGCTGTCCGCGTAATCTATTTCCGCCATGACAGAACCTACAATTTTTTCGCCGAAAGCCGTTAAAGCGTCGTCGGACAATTTTATGCTGTCATACGGAATGGCGTTATTTACGATATTCGGATTTGACGCGCACGCTATTAAGACTGCGGCGCACAGCATAACGGAAATGACGCTTACATAAACCCTTGGTTTTTTGTATTTCAAAATATTTTTAATTCGTCCCTTAATGCCCGTTTCACCGAACGCAAGCGGGCATGGCGCGGGCGGCTTCTTGCGCGAAGCGAGCGACAGGAGCGCGCCGGAGTATTCCTTCGACTTTGCCTTTCCTTCGGAAATTACTTTTTCGTCGCAGCTCATTTCCATATCACTGCTCATCAGAATGAACGCGAGGTGGCACAGCGGATTGAACCAATGCAGGGTTAAAATCGAAAAAGCGATAGGTTTAATGATATAGTCTCGTCTTTTGATATGGTAACGCTCATGGGCAAGCACGTAATTCATTTCATTTTCATCAATACCAAACGGGATATATATTTTGGGGCGTATCAACCCAAACACAAACGGCGAACCGATTTTGTCCGACTGATAGACGTTCTTTTCGTAAATGACGGCATTACGCAGCTTAACGCGGAGCATTATGTACGACGTAATACTGTAAATAAGGAGCGCGGCAATTCCCGTAAGCCATATTACGGATGCAGCAAAAATAATAACCTGCATCGGATTTACACTCGCCATGGGAGTAGCTGCGGGAAACGAGCCGTTTACCGCGCTGTCAACAGAATTTATGCCCGTTGACACGGCGGGAGCGTTCATCATTCCTATATTTTGCGATATATGTTCAAGCGTTGCTCCGTTTGAGGGCATATTAAAAAATCTCAAATTAAATATGCTGAATATATTCTTAAATGATATGGGGCAGCAAAGCCTGAACGCGCATACAGTCCACATCAGATACGAGTATTTCTTGGGCGCTTTTTTGAGAAAAAGACGCAGGACAATGACGGCGAGAATGACATAACTGCCGGTAATGCTCATATTAAGGATTTGTAAAAATACGGCTTCCATTTCTATTCCTCCTTATGCGCGTCAATCAGTCTCTTTAAATCGTCGGCGTCCTTTTCGGATATTTTCTTGCCGCCCAAAAAGGCAGTCAAAAAAGACGGCAGTGAGCCGGAAAAGGTGTTTTCCATAAATTCTTCGCTTCTGTATGCTTGAAACTCCTTTTGCGTAATCAATGAGGAAACGCGTGAATTTATATTTTGCACAAGCCCTCTCTCCGACAATTTTTTTAGCGTGCTGTATGTGGTAGATTTTTTCCAGCCGAGCCTTTCCGCGCATAAATCAACGAGAGTCCTTGACGTAAGCGGCTCGTTTTCCCATATAATACTCATAAAACGATACTCTGTTTCTCCGATTTTTAAATTTTTCATTTCATCACCTCCGATACGGTCGGTCGCTGCCGACCAATTTTAGTCTATCACGACCGACCAAAATTGTCAAGAGGTTTTCTATAATTTTAAATATTATTTTATCGCAGACAAATTCCCCGAAAACGGCAAAAATCAGCGGCGTTTGCCGCTGATTTCATTCGCTGTCAGCCGAGAATGGGCTGGATTTGTTTGCCCTCAAACGCCATTTCGGCTGTCTCCGTAACCTTGTCGAAGTCCGCCACGAGCGACGTTGGTTTATGTATGCAGTCGTCCTGCGCAAACGGTATAAAATACACGTTTTTACTGTTTAAAAGGCTGCCTATATTTTTTGCCGCACCGCCGAGTCCGTCGTTTGTGGAAACGGCTATCAGCACGGGGCGTTGGTTTCGAAGATGCGCCTTTACCGCCATTGTCACCGACGTGTCGGCGATACCCGCCGCAAGCTTTGCAAGCGTGTTGCCGGTGCATGGCAGCACTATAAGCATATCCAAGAGTTTTTTCGGCCCTATCGGTTCCGCCTCTTTTATTGTATGTATAATATCCCGTCCGGTGATTTGTTTTATTTGATTTGTAAAATCCTCAGCTTTGCCGAAACGAGTGTCGGTCGAGTATGAAACGCCGCTCATTATCGGAACGACGTCCGCTCCGGTCGCCTTTAATTTCTCCATTGCCGAAACGGCTTTTTTGAAGGTACAAAACGAGCCGCACATGGCAAAGCCTATTGTCTTGTTTTCCCAATCCACGTTTTACACCCCCAATTCGCTTATGATGTTCATGATTGTGTCCTTAATGATTGCTCCGGAGGTTATCGGCGCTATTTTTCCCGGCAGCGACAACGCCCATATTACGCGCACGCCGCATTCCTTCGCCTCTTCAAAATCCACCCCGCCGGATACAAAATTTGGATAAGGGGGCGTAAAATGCAGAACGGACGAAATAAACCGCCGCCTTGATTTTTCCTTTGTTTCGATGTATAATATATTAAAAGGGGGAATTTCCATGAAAAGATTTACATTAGGTTTTATAATAGGCGGCGTTATATGCTCCGCGCTGACGGGTTTTGCGGTTGAATATGCCGTAACGGCGAACCCGTTCCCGATTAAGGTTGACGGCGCTGCTAAGTCAATCGAAGGCTATAACATAAACGACAGTACATACTTTAAACTGCGCGATGTAGCCGACGCAGTGGGCGGTTTTACGGTCGGATTTACAAATAACACGATTACCATTAACACCCCGCAATACACTCCGACCGAGCCCGCAAGCGACGACGAGCCTATCACAATCCACGAGGGCGAGGTGTCACAGAGAAGATTTGCAAGAGAAGGCGACACAGTAGTAAAAGCAGATGGAACAGAGGTAGTGCTGGCAATAGGACCACATGGGGTATTAGGCGAGGGTCAAGGAGTTGCGCCGGATCTCGGTTTGGAAGTTCCCACAGGTGGTAATAGAAGGGTTGAAGCATATAAGGTCTTTTCTGGTTTAACAGACTTCAAAGAATCTACTGGCAAATCTGTTGTAAATGCTCATTATTATGTAAATAAGGTAACAGGTGAAGGACATTGGGACACTGAATGGAAGGCTATAACTTCAGAACCAACAACAGAGGGTACATTTGAGTATCAGTTGTCTGAGGATAAGAATTGGATTTGGGTGGATTCAGAATGGATACAAATGTATGTTCAAGAACCAACAGAAACAGAGGTACAGACAATACGTGATGCAAATGGTTTGAATTAGGGTGCGCAAGTAATATCCTCACCGAAATTTTAATAGAATTATCGGGGAGGTGATACAATGGCGGTTCAAAAGGAAGTAAAAGTAATATTCAACGCCAACGGAAAGAGCTTAAGCGATATACTGAAACAGATACTGATCAGTAAAGCAAGGTGATAACCGTGGCGGATAATATGACTGCTTTATATTTAAGACTGTCCCGCGACGACGGTACGGTTACGGAGTCGGAGAGCATCGCGAACCAGAAAGCGTTCCTTACGGACTATGCCGAAAAGAACGGACTTAATGTTGTCGGGGTGTTTTCGGACGACGGTTATTCCGGCTTGTCCTTTGACAGACCGGACTTTAAACGAATGATTAAAATGATTGAGGACAGGAAGATAAACACGGTTGTTACGAAGGATTTATCCCGCCTCGGGCGCGATTATATAGAGGTCGGCAAGTACATAGACAAGTATTTCCCCGCGCACGGTATACGCTATATCGCCGTAAACGACGGCATAGACACCGCGGCGCAAAGTGACGACATGACACCGTTCCGCGCGGTTTTTAACGATATGTACGCCAAGGACATAAGCAAGAAGGTGCGGACGGCTCTTACTACCAAAAAGATCGGCGGCAAATTTATCGGTTCACAGCCGCCTTACGGGTACAAAAAGGATCCGAAAGATAAAAACCATCTTGTTATTGACGAGGAAACGGCGGTGTACGTGCGGCGGATTTACCGCGATTTCCTTGCGGGCGAAACGATACTCGGCATAGCGCACAAGCTGAGCATGGACGGCGTTCCCACACCGTCGCAGCAGAAGAATCTGACCGCGACGCAACGGGTTTTCCAAGGAGTGTGGAACGATGCGATTATTCGCCGTATCCTGACTAATCCCACATACGCCGGACATCTCGCGCAGAACATGACGCGCAAGGTGAGCTACAAGGTGGATAAAAAGGTGCGTTTGCCGCGTGAGGAATGGATTATTATCCGAGATACACACGAGCCGATTGTATCGCAGGAGGATTTTGACGCGGCTGCGGATATTCTGTCAAAGCGCGGCTACAATAAACGCAAACGTGCGGGTGAGCCTCACCTGCTGTCGGGACTGGTATTCTGCAAGGACTGCGGCGGCGGTATGAGCTTTGTAAGAGAATCGGAAACGCGAACGTATCTTGTGTGCAGCCGGTGGAGGAAGAACGCGAGGCTCGGAGTTTGTACCTCGCACAGCATCAGGGAGTCATATGTCGAGAACATAGTCAAAGAGAAACTTAAGGAATTAGCGTCAGCTATCAATACGTCGGAAATTTTGACGGAGGCTGACGCTTTTTTTAATAGCGAAAATAATAATGCCAAGCTTGCCGAGTCGCTTGCGAGAAGGATTGAGGCTTGTAAGAGTACGGCTTTGAGCCTATACAAGGATAAGGCATGCGGAACGATTTCGGCGAAGGAATACGCGGAGATGAGCGACGGTATAAAAGCCGAAAGGGCTGTTTATGAGAAACGGCTTGAGGAAATTCGCAAGGAGGATGAACGCAGTAAAACGACGCGCAATATGGGCGAGTTGCTTAAGGGTATCCTCAGTTTTGACGATATTGACAGAAATACGCTGCTTATGCTGGTTGATAAAATTTATATCGGACAGGATAAAGATATAGAAATACGGTTCAAATTCGACAATCCGAAGGGGTGATTTGCGTTGCCCCTTCTTTTTTGTATTAGAAGACAATTCTACACATCGCAGCTTGATATTAAAAAATAAATTATAATAACATATACGTAAAAGAAGTGTATGACAACTCTCACTTCTTGGAAAAGAACCGTCAGGACCATAATATGACCTGACTCATTAAACACTATAGCTCTATTAGGATATATAGGCTATATTATATATATTATATTACAAAAAGGTGATTATCAATGAAAAAAGTTAGTGTGCGTCTTAATAAGGACGATGAGATACTACTTGAACAAATACAGCAGAAAACAGGATTATCAGTTTCAGCTATCCTTAGAAAAAATCTTTATGGAAATAGTATGAATACAGTCCCGAATATCTTCAGTGATTTCGGAAAGATTTTAACATCGGTAAACTTAGCGGAATTGGCGTTAAATAACAGTGACCTGAAATCATTACGACTGCATCTTAATGAAATAAAGAATGGAGTGACTGATATATGGCAATTCTTATAATTCCGAAAAATCCATACGATAGCGATACAGCGTTAGAGAATGTAATAACTTATATTTCAGATCCCGCAAAAACATGCGGATTTGTCGGTGCATGGAATATGCTTACCGAAGATTGCTGTAAGCAGACGATGGCGGTCAATCGGTATTTTGATGACCGTACATCAAAAAATGTCATTCACTTTATATTGTCATTCAGTCAGGATGAATACATAAGTTTCATAGACGCACTTTACAGTGCGTATGATATATGCAAGTTGCTGCCGGAGTATCAGATAGCTTTCGGAGTACATATAAATACTGACAATCTTCATATACATTTTGCCATGAACCCGATAAGTTTGATTGACGGGCATAAATATTATTTCAGTTACCCTCGTTTATACTCGTTTTTGGCAGGTGTACGGACAATTTTTGAGTCCTATGGATTTCCTGTTAGTTATGAATTTACCGAGTATAATGGTAAGAATTAGGCGAATAAGACGATATATTTGTAAACTTTTTATAAACTTTCCCCAAACCCTATTGACTTATCTCCCGAAGGTGTTGCTATAATATATATATTATAGCCGAAAAAATCGGGAGATGGGTGCAAAAATGAATACTGCGCAGCTTGAAACGGAGCTTGTCGTTACCCGCGATTGGGACTGTATTCACCCGATGATGAAGGTCGTGCCGGTGGAATGGGAATACAATATCCCGTTCGGCGTACTGTATTCGCCCAAGCCCTCAGAAATCGTCGAGCGGTTTTTGTCGGCGGTGAAAACGGTTATAAAAGGTAGGTGTTAAAACTTATGAAATACGCGCGGCAAATCTGTAAATCTGTGCTGATTATTTTGTGTGTTATCGGATTAGCGTTTTCTATGTTTCAAATATTTCAATTAGTCGGGAGCGGATATATTGATGATATTAAACCGATTAATTCGGCAAACTCAATATATGCTTCGTGCATATATATGTCGGATAGTAATTACATATATTCATGCAGTGAACAAAAATCTCAATTACTGATTTTTTCCGAACAGGGCGATTTTATCAAAGGTTTTTCTCTGCCGTCCAAAGGCGGAGCTATATGGTCGGGATTAA
>CANRKO010000012.1 GCA_947631235.1 uncultured Clostridia bacterium
CCGCAAAAACAAAAAATGTACCGAAAACGCCCGCAAACCGCATAGGTATCGCATACTTCCCATAATACGACTTATACCTTCACCATGCCGGCGCAAGATGTCACTGTTTCTGCCACTTTTGAGGAAGAAGGACCGACGTATACCGACAACGAATATCTTATCGGTTCAGCCGATGAGCCGTACAACTTCAAGAACGGCGAAAGCGACGGATGGACGGCAAACGGAAATAGCAACACCACCTATGTTACAGACGGCGGTGACGATCATCCGACATACGCCAATCTGAAACACACCTATACCAGCAAAAAATCATTCTATTATATAAAGTCCTTTGAGCAGCAGTCCACAGTGGGTGCGGCTGAAATGAAATTCGATTATATGCCCGTAGACGGTGACCTTTCACTGGAGTTGACGAATGAAACCAACACAGCTTGGAATACAGATTTCACATTTGCAAATCTGAGCGCCAATGGTATTAAGTGCGGAGGAACACAAATAGCATCATCTCTGTCAACGTCGGCATGGACAACGATTGACGTTATACTTGATTTCGATCTCGGAACGGCGACATTTACCGTGGGTGACGCAAAGCCGGTAACGGCGGTATTGCCCGCACACGGTAACGGTAACAACTTCCAAACGAACAACATTGTTACACCCGCGCAGTATCAAGTAGTAAGATTTGTTCACGGCGATTCAAACAGCGCAGAGGCAAAGCTTACAAATGTAACGTATAAAACTCTCACGAGAACCAGCGAACTTGAAAACAGAACACTTACCGTAGAGAACGCCGATTCAGAGTTGGGTAAGGCATATATAGGCTCTGAGGGAACTCTTACAAAGAGTGTCGCGCAGTCGTCAACCGTTACCGCAACAGCACAGGCTAATGCAGGCGCACGCTTTATAAAGTGGACTTCTTCAGATTCCGATATCGGTACAGAAGCAACAATCACAAGAAGAATGTATGCGGACGAAACGATTAAGGCGCATTTTGCAAAGCTCTATAACATCACCGTAAATGAGTTTAAAGACGACGGCGATGCCACTATGGGTGCAATTACCGTAGACCAGAGTAAGACCAACGCTGTCGAGGGCGAAGAAGTAAAGATAACGGTTGCAGCCGAACCGGGTTATGTATACACGCCGGAAAGTTTGAAGGTAACGTACCAGAATGAGGGCGAAAAGCAAGTAACTCTTAAACCGGCAGATACTACAAATGAAGGTGAATATACATTTGAAATGCCCGCATACGATGTAACCGTATCGGCTGAATTCACCAAGAATACAAAGCAGGCTGTTTCGTTAACGTTAGTGTATACAACTGACGGCACTCAATCGGGTACAGAGATTGCACGTAAAGAGGTTATTACAGCCGACAGTCAGGAGAAATATAAAGGCGACACTGTATCTGTTGAAGAAATAAAGGACGAGTGGAAAGCAACACAGACAAAAACCTCGTCCAACAATAAATATAAGGTTTATCCTTATGTGTCAGGACTTGATACGGAAATTCAATTAAATGATGAAGCAGGAAATAATATTCATTATGTTAAGGTTTCCGACGACGACCAGCAAGAATACTATTATTACGAGGACTTTGAAGGTACCGCGCCCGCTACCAATTCGGGAGCACTTGAAAGAGATGACAATGACGTTACCTTCAACTCTGTAAATGATCGTACGACAGTAGGCGGCGTTCAGGCTTATGTTGGATTTAAAGCGGAAAGTGGAAATACCTTTGCCGGCGCAACACAAGGATTTGGTTCGGGAGGAAGAACATTTTTTGCTAAATTCAATGATATGAATATAGATTCTGAGACATATACTGTTGAAATGGACGTCAGCCTCCGAAGCGCACAAGCTGATAGTAAAGCATCGCAATTTTCTGTTGTGACGGCAGATCCAACAACAACTCATAAAGGAAATACAAATTATCCTTGGGTAACTGCAAATTATTTGTTTGTTGCTGCCGCGCCGCAGGGATCTGATATTTGGACGCTTGGAAAAACAGATGATCAAACTTTAGCTACCGCTGAAAACAAAGAATCTTCGAGTGGAGATATAGCACTGAAGCTTGCCGCAGCAACTGCCGGAAACAGCAGCAGTACAGGCGCTGAATTGAATACGCTCAAGCCCGCTGCTAACTTCACACATATTAAGCTTGAAGTTACTGCAGACAGCACAACCGTCACTATATCTGAAGGCGATAGCCAAATTTACACCGGAACATCGCCAACTAACGGTACCGGCAAAGTCATGGGACTGGTGTTTATGATGGGACGTTCAAGAGGCGGTATTGCAATCGATAACATCAAGGTTTATCCTACAACAGAGTAATCTCACTTTCCAAAATTCCATATAAAAAGGAACACCCTTCGGGGTGTTCTTTTTTTGAGCGTATGACCCCCTCGGAGAGGGGGGTCATACGTGCGCGGACGAACTCCGAGCGTTTTTACTGCTCGCCGACATCGACAATATGAATAGGCCGCATATCGACGTAGTTGTACGTTGACAGCGGGCGGCAGTTCGCGTCGTAGGAGTTTGCGGCGACGAGAATACCTGACGGGGTATTGTTGCCCGCGTCAACAACGACGGGGCTGTGGTCGAAACGCGTACCCTCGTCGAATTTAAGCTGAATAATATCGCCGTCGCGTATTCCGTCAAGCCCCGTCACACGCCCGCGCGGCCCCGCGCCGCGGTTCGTGGTCAGAAAGCGGTAAAGCTCGTCTACGCCCGTCCACGCGGGAGCGCGGTTGTTTAAAGAAATGTAGTACCAGCCGTAAATCGGCGTGTAGTTCATCACGCCGCTGCCCGCGTACAGGCATTGCGACGCGAAGTTTGTGCAGTTGCCGCCGAGGTCGGAGAAGTCGAAGTATTCCGGATTGCGCCGGTACGCCCACTCGTTCGCGTACGCGACCGCCGCGGCTCTGTTATATTCCATGGCTATCCTCCCTTTCCTTTTTTTTGTGCTATTATATTATGCCGGATTGCGCGGTTTGGATAGTGGTATACATTACAAATAAATGACAAATATAGACAAAATCGGTGTCGATGTGGTATAATGTACGAGTAATATTACATAGCATCGGGTTGTAAGGGCGGTTTGTCACTCTCTGAATAAGGGGGTGATTTTATGGACATGAATTTACTTATTCAGTTGGTAATGTTAATTATCATTCTTGAAATAATTCGTAACATAAAAAAATAGCCGCCCCAACTGCCATAGGTGACGGCTATTTAGCTAAAACTTAAGGCAAACCGCCTTTAATGCGGATCCTTTCTATGTATATATTATACCACACCCGACCGTGAATGTCAAGCGGAAGGGTGTGGTTTTTTATGGGCGAACCGTATTCGCCCCTACGCAAAAAAGAACACCCCGAAGGGTGTTCCTTTTATATGGAATTTTGGAAAGTGAGATTATTTTACAACGATGTTAGCTATACCGGTTGCACCGAGTGATCTATTTGCCGTAGTTGAGAATCCCAAGAATCCTGTAACATCCGTATTCTGGAAATCAACTTCTTCGGAGAGCAACTGCGTATCACTGTTATTTTTATCCTTTATCGTAACGGTTGCTTTATGTGTTGTCATATTTAAAACAGCCGTTACATTAAGTAAGTGATAACCATAGTCCTTACTTTGATAGTGTCCGTTCGTAGCATCTGCACTTTTATTAATCGTTGCTGTCGCTTTACTTTCGTCCGTATTTCCATTCAAGTACAAGTTGTCCGTATCCTTCTCGTTGGATATAGTAATTATCGGCTTGTTGCCTGTGCCGAGAATAGCTACGCTTGCGTCAGGCTTACGACCGGCTGAATTACATTTTGCCAACTTTACATCAAAGCTCACATTAACAGCCGTTTCACCTGCGGCAACTTCACTTTCAAGAACAGATGTGGCAGTAACAGCATTTTTATTGAATGTTTGTAACAGCTTCAGAACCTGACTTGAACCAAATGAAGTATCTGTGCCAACAGATAATGTACCATCAGCCTCACTATAGGTCCATGCTCCAACGCCGCCTGTGAAATCTTCATAGTAATAATACTCTGTATCATCACCTGTAACGGTTACATAAACTGTGTTTTTACCTGCGCTATCAAGCGAGATTGTATCATCAAGTCCGCTCTGATATTTATATACTTTAAACTTCGAGCCTGAAGATGTTACTTGCTGAGTTGCTTTCCACTCTGCCTTAACATCAATAGAATCACCCTGATACTTGCCTTCGCTTTCAGGCACTACTTCTACCTCTTTAACTTGACCATTTGAGCTGCCATCAGTCGTATAAACAAGCGTCAGAGAAGCAGGTTGCTGATTATTTGCTTCAAGAGTCTTTTCGATTGTACCGCCAACTGTTACGGCTTCGCCTTCAACACCTTCATATGTTTCGGTTCTTTCTATTGTGTACGTATAATTTCCCGGAAGGAGTTTTATACTTTCCGATCCTGTAAGCTGCTGGTCAGCGATAGTTACTTCCACGGTTTCATCTAATTCTGCCTCGTCCTCAGTCAGTTTATTAGTAGGTGTTCCTTTAATCTTTACAGGAACCTTAACTTCACCGCTTGCGATTGACGGCAATGTAATGCTGAACGTGGTATTCTGATACGGAATAACATCAAACGCAAGTGTTACTGTTTTGTCCTCATCGCTTACAGCCGCAATCGTAGGCGTACTGTCACCTGCACTGTAGATGTATCTCTTAGTCTTAGGTGATTCGTCCTCAAAATTTGCGGTCTTTGCTGCCGAAACCGTATACGGAAGCGTTTTTACTGCCGTATTATCTGTTTCAGAGTTCTTAACTTCCGTTTCAGGATTTGCCTTGTCAACGTACTTGATATCTACGCTTGCAGCCTCTCCCGGAATGATGTATACCTTGATATTATCAATGCATACACTCTTATGATTTAGATACGTATAAAATTCAAGCCCTGTAATGTAGTTTACATCATCATGCAGATATGCTGTACTACCCTTATTGTCGGCATTGCTCGCAACAACCTTTCCGTCGGTGTCGGTTACGGTATAAGTAAGTGCTTTTGTTTTATAATCTACCGAAACAACTGTATGTAACCATTTCTTAACTTCCATTTGGCTGGAGTGATTTTGAGCTACAAAAGCATTACCCTTGTTCATACCTTGCTGGAACAGAACACCGGTATCGTTTAAGTCCTTAGATGTAGCCGTATCATCATGTCTTACATTTCCGTCGAACAGATAAAGGTTTGTTCTATCGCCTGTGTCGTTGAAGTACGAATCATACTCAACCTTAATTGCGGTAGCGTTATCTACCTTATCCGAGAAGTCCAGAACAGCCTTAACATATCCATTGCCGCCGTTATGGGCAGACATAAGCTGTTCGACTTTGTTGCCTTCATTTGATGTATCGGGATCGTCAACAACATCCCAGTCATTGCCTTCATCATTTCCGCTGTTTGACGACATTCTGCTCTTTCCGACAAATTGCTTTGTTGCGCCGTCCGCTTGATAATCGTAGTTGTATACCAGCTTCATCGTAACGGCGCCGACCTTATTCGACGTGATTACATTGTTGTCAGCCGCATAATCCTCACCGGCATATGTAACCTTTACGTAAACGTACTTGTCAACATCGTCAGCCGCGAGCGTGTATGTGTTTTCTGTTTCGCCGACGATTTCTGTACCGTCGCTTGATCCGTCGTTAGCCCTGTACCACTGATAACTCATACCTGTTCCGGGAAGCGGAGTTCCGTCTGCGTTTGCCGTAACTGTGGCTGTAAGTTCCGTTCCGATTTCCGTCTTTGAACCGTCAACAGTTACATTAAATGTGTCGGCAAAATTCGGTTTCGCTTCCTCCTCAAAAGTGGCAGAAACACTGACATCTGAGGCGGGCATGGTGAAGGTATAAGTCGTATTATCGGAAACATCTGCTACCTGCGTGAAGTCGCTAACACCGTCTGCTGACAAATAATTACCATCAGCAGGAACTTTATAGCCCTTCGTTGCCGCAGCCTTTACGTAAACAGTTGTGCCTGCAGCTACACCGGTAAGATTATCCTGAGGATCAGAGGTAAGACCATCCTTAGTCTTTGAGAATTTGAGTGTACCGCCTGTCAGTGCTGCAGCACCTACCGGGTAAACTACCGCATCTGTCCACTTAACTGTAATCGTGAATGTCGGACCGTCCTGGAATGCAAGATAATACTTGAAATCATCATTGCTATACGTAGCGCCCTTGTCGTTTATCTCCTGAGCAAGATTATCCCAGAAGCCGTCCCAGTAGTTTGCGCCTGTCTTTATCAGGAAACCTTGACCTTCCGACACCCAGTTCTCCGAAGGAGCTACCTTTGCGAAGTATACCTTTTTGCTATCCTTATCGTATGTTTCGGGGTATGTAACTCCCACGCCGTACCAGTAGCCAAGCTTACTTTGACCGTTCATATGTGCCTTAATATTGGCAATATCAAGCGTGTACTCATTGTCGCCGCTGCCCTTAGTAAGCTGTAACGTGCCGTTTGCGGCATCGAGAGTCTTTGCCGAAAGTGTGATCGGCTTAGTTACCTTAAAGCCTGCATCGCTGAAGTTAAGGATAATTCTGTCGCCGATCTCTTCCTCGCCTGCAACAGAGAATAGCTGGAACATACCGCTGATACCTGCCGTGGCCGGCTTATAGAACGCGATACCGTAGTACTTTGTATTCGTTACGTCAAGTACAGCTACGTCCTTCAATTCCGTAGTCGCGCTCACGCCATCAAGCGCGGTCTTAACAGCCTGCTCGTTTTCGCCGCTTACGATAGCTACCTTTGTAGCCGACTTAACCGGAGGAGTAAGCTTTACTGCAGCATACGCTTTATTGTCGCTGAGTGTTTCCGCATTACCGCTAACGGTATACTTCACATAACCGGTCTCACTCGTGTCTGCGGAAGCGAGGTCAATCGTGCCGAGATCTTCAGCCTTTGTATTCGGGGGAAGTGTCTCACCAACCGTGTTTGAGGTGTCGAGATTGCCTGTTACACCCGTATCGTCGCCGGCAACAGGCTCTTTCATAAGTTCGATACCGCTCAAATCAACGGTGTACTTTGTCGGAGTCTTTTTGTTGCCGTCTGTGTCTTCCTCGTCAACCCAGATTACAAGTCTTTGATCACCCGTAGTATACTGGGTAAGAGCCGCATCGTCAAGCGTAAATACAACGTTGGTTGTAGTGCCTTCCGTTACCTTTTCGTAGTTATACTTATCCGTATCACTTCCGGTTACATCTTTGTACGTCTTACCGCCGCCGATATTGTTTGTAACGTAAATTTCAGTATTTGTCGAAACATTCAGCTTGATCGGGAGGTAATAACCCTTTCCGCCGCCGCCGAATCCGCTATAATCTTCCTTATTCAAGAGTATTCCCGCGGGTTTGATTGTATTACCCTCGACACTTACCGTATAGTTTTTAACAAGGTCTTGCGCCTTAACGGTACTATCACCGAAGAATGTATCTTCAGCCGCAGGAGCCTCCGCATCGCCTGCCGCAAGTCCGGAAGAAGTTTCCGTACCGCCGCTCGCTGTTTCCAGTTCAAGTGCGCTAATGTCGAGCGTAACGGTCACGGGAGCATACTGTTCTTTATCGCCATCGTTATCAACGGTGATTGTAATGCCCTTGTTCTTATCCGCCGAGTTGACAGCAGTAAGGAAGTAAACGATATAACTTCCGTCTGCATTCTTTTTGCCGTCTACTGTTCCCTCTGTGGTAAGCGCAAGAATGTCCGAACCGGAAACCCTGCCCGGATCGTCGATAGCTGTCTCAACATAGCCGTCCGCTGTCATGTTCGCGTCAACCTTAACGCCGTATGCGATAAAGTTGCCGGTTTCTTCTGCACCAAATCCGAGACCCGCAGCGGTCGCCCACTTCAGCTTACCTGTAGCCGCATTAGCTGTAATTTCTACGTTTTCGTTGAAGTTTGAAACCGTAAGCGACTCTGTGAGATTTACAGTGCCGTCAAGCTTTTCGGATGCAGCTGTCGACTTCGGCTGGTCTGCGCATGTAATTTTTGATACATCAATCGTGTAGCAGTAAACCTGCACGTTGCTGCCGCCGATTTCCTTAACCTTTACGAAGAAGTACGGGTCAGCAACGTCATTGCTCGCGTCTACGTAGTAGCCTACGAGTTCCTTTGTGTCACTTTCGTCATATTGACCGACTGTCGCCATTGCATCGGGAACTTTTGTGTTATCATTTGACTTTGTAATTTCGGTAATCTCGTAATTTGCGGGAGCCGCAACCGTAAAGCCTACCCAGTTACCCCATGTGCCGTTGCCGTTCTGCGACCATGCAACTGTAGCATGACCGTCAGCGTTCTTAAGCTTAACCGTCGCTGTCTTGTATACGCCGGTAGCAGTGCCGGTAGTGTATGTAACATCGCCGTCAAGCGCGTACTCTTCTGATGTGCCTGCCGCAACTACCGGGTCATTGAGTACCGGTGCGGGCTTATCTTCCGTGGTAATCGTTACATTACCTGCGGGCATTTTGAATGTGCCGTCGGTAACCGTAACTTCCGTTGCAGCATCGCCGTATGTAACCTTAACTATCTTTTCTGCGGGCGCGGTAACCTTAATCGGTGTGCCTTCCGTTACACCCTCGGTCGGAATCGTTGTTACTGTGCAGCCGTCTCCGCCATTGTTTGTTATTGTGTATCTTGCCGGAGCATCGCCCTTTGTATCCGTAGCGGAATACATGATAAAGTTATCTACAGTATCAACCTGAGTCTTACCGGGTCTGAAGTAGATTGTCTGAACCTTATCTCCCGTGTAGGGGTTAGCGGTGTTTTCGAACGAAACGTCTATGGGCGTACCGCCGTTTACGGTAACAGTCACCTTCTGGTTTTCCTTCGCAACCGTATTGTCTATTTCCATCTTAACATGGTAAACAGTGTTTGTATCGGTCATGCCGAGCTTTGAGAGGTCTATTCCAACGCCATAACTCTTACCTTTATTGCCGCCCTGCGTCCAGTTCGGAGCATCATCGTCCGTAGATACAAAGTAAATCTGGCTTCCGTTGTTGCCGCTCGCTGTGCCTGTTGTTGAAGTATAGTCAAACTCAACCGTCAGGTTATCGGGAGCATCCGCAACCTTTGAATAGTGCGAACCAAAGTAAGCGTTGTTGCCGCTGTTTGTGGTCGTCATGGAAATTCTGCCGCCTGCTATCGTTGCCGAACCGTTACCATTGTTCTGGAACCATGTGGTCGGAACTGTAGCCGCACTGAATGTCTCATACTCAACCGCTGTCGGTGTCGGAGGAGTTACAGACTTATCGCCTGTTGTAACAGTTAATGTTACATCCTCGTCGGGCATGGTGAATGTGTACGTCTTAGCGTCGGTGTCACCAACCGCTGCTACAGTCGCATTGATTGATGTCGGCGCCCATGTAACCGACTTGATTTCCTTGTCTGTATTGGGAGTAACCGTAATTACAACCTGCTGGTCTTTTGTAGCGCCGTCTGTATAAGCCGCACCGGCAACCTGAATGCTCGATGTTATGTCAGCGTTCGTCGCTACCGTTACAGTGTGCTTTGTCGGCGTCGGCGGGGTATCTTCGTCAGCCTGTGCAGCCGAAATCGTTAAAGCCGCAGCAATCGGCTTAACGCCCTTGACCGAATCCCAAAGCATAAGCTTGTCGCCCTCGTGGAGTTTAACCTCTGCGGGGATTGTAACCTCGCCGGTCTTTTCATATTTAATTTCCATCGGATACGTCTTAACATCGTTAAGCTTTGTACCCGTGTAGCATGCAACGATAAGCTGAGCGCTAACGTCGTCGCCAACTTCTGCCCAGTTGCTTACCGTAGCCGTAGCCTTGTGTGATGCCTTGTCATATGCAAGAGTTGCCTTCGGGTCTACACCCGCAGCAATAGATGTGTCCTTAACTACGATGTAGTCGAGGTCGTCGATGTCCTTAACACCCTTCGGTGAAGTCATTTGTTCGCCGTTTACACCTACGAAGAACGCCTCGCCCTCGCTAAGTTCAGCTACCGACGTAAATGCGCCTGCGCTGTCGTGTGAACCGTCAGTAAGCGGCGTTGCATACTTTGTATCAAATGTGCCGTCGCCCTGAGGAGCAACCTTACCTACCACGCTGCCGCGCTTACGGTCATGTGTAACTATAGTAATTTCATATGTACCGTCAGCCGCAACGGGGTCTGTCAGGAATCCCGAAGTATAGTTGCTCGCCGTCGGAGCGTGAGCGGTCGTACCGCCCGAATATCCGTTTTCGCCCGAAAGGTAATTTGTTGAACCTTCGTAGGCCTCAGCCTCTTTGAAGAATACAACGTTCGGAGCCTTCTTGTACTGTACGTCAACATTTGAATCGGCAGCGCCTACGGTTGCCGAAAGCTTGTAGTTCGCAAGCTCTTTTGCCTCGTAGTATGTATCTCCGCTCTTCATATATGCCGATTTGAAAGCGTTAACGGTCGCGCCCGGCATACTCTTTACGGCAGCTATTGTGCCGACTGTCGCACCGGTTACGTCAACCGCGCGGAAAGTAACGGTAATTGCCGCCTTCTTCGCGAATTTAAGAGTAATCGTGTTCGGACCTTCCTTTGTTACGCTTGCAACGCTGTCGGTGCTGCCGGTAGCGGTATACTCGTAATAGTTGTCGGGGTCGCTGTCAAGCATGAAATTCGCTTTCTCCGAATCGCCAACCGTATACTTCTGTCCGACTTCAGCCGAAACCGTCTTTGCGGTCTTTAAAGCAGTACCTGCCTCGTCAACATAGTTGATTGTAACCGTGCCGAATTCCTTAGCCGCGCCTTCTTTAAATACGAAGTTATCGAAGCCCGAGAAGATAGCGCCCTTGTGGCTGCCGTCAAGACGTACCGCCTCTGCGCAAACAGATTCAACGCTCGCCGGACTGCCGACAAACTCCGATACGGGTATTTCGATAGCGTTGTCGTTGTCAAGGTCGTCGCCGTTATACGGCGTCATTGTGGCATAATATGTCTTGGAAGTAAAGTCCATAGTTGCCACTACGTGGAACCACGTACCCGCCGTTGTCAGCGTGCAGTCGGTGTCTACCACGTTATCGCCGTTGTAGTATGACAGTTTGCTGTCAGTAACTCTCAGCTTAAACGCCTCTGCGCCTTTGCCTGTTCCCAAGCCGATCGTGTACGGCTTGCCGCCGCCCTCGCCGTCATAGTCTGCCGATACAAGCGACATATCAAATTCCGCAACAACTACTTTTGATGTGGGTGTGGTTACCGCAGGGTTAATTTTAAAAGTAGTGTCTATATTCTGTCCCTGCTGTGTAGCAATCCAAAATGACTTTGTTCCGACAACACTCGGAGCTGCAACGGTCGGCGTTGTTAAGCCTTCGCCCATCGATCCTCCGTCGGAAGTCTGGAAATAGTCGTATGCAGCCTGCGCATTCGCCGCAACAGTGCCATGGATTTTGGCGTCTTCTCTTGCGCCTTTCCATGAAGCAACATCAGCAGCTTCAAAATTCTGCTGCGCGATTACGTCGCCTGCATTAGCGCTTGCGGTAACTGCCAGTCCTGCGAACGAGGACACGGTCATTGCCGCCGCGCATAGAAAAGAAATTAGTTTTTTGCTTTTCATTTAATCTCTCCCTTTCCTTTTTTTGTTTTTTTTGTTATATTTGCGGGCGAGGTCTGTTCAATCGGCATTTTGAACAGAGTACACCCGCCTACATATTAACATTGTAACATAATTTCCGCAATGTTTCAATATTGCGTCAATTTAAATTTGCACAAATTTGTCGTAAGTTTTTTGTGCATTTTGTGACCCCCGTTTGTATGACCCCCTCGCGCACATTCGTATGACCCCCTCGCTGAGGGGGTCTTGCGGGCGAACACGGTTCGCCCCTACGGCGGGACGTCCCGCAAGGCTCCCCTTGAGGGGAGCTGTCGCCGTAGGCGACTGAGAGGTGGTTTACAAAAATACTTTGCCACCTCTCCGTCATTGCTCCGCAATGCCACCTCCCCTCAAGGGGAGGCTTACTTGCGCGCAAAAAAAGACCCCCGTGGGGGTCTTTTTTGGTGTGGGTGGATTACTGTGCCGAGCTTGCGGCAGTACGTACCGTCAGATTATCGATCAATATATGAACCGAGCCATCTTTGTTCAAATGCGATACGCCGAGCGTCGAGAACTTCGCCGCCGTCGCATTTGTAAGATTAATCGTCTTTGTAACAGCGCCTTCTGTATTCTGTTCGCCGTCCGCGTAAGGCGTAATTACAACCGTTTCGGTCTTTGCTTTAATATCAACCGTCGCCTTGATATGGTAGAGCGACGAGAATGTCAATGCATCCGTCGATGCCGTCAGACCCGAATCCGCGTAAGCCGACGCCGCATAATCATAATACATCAGCTTGCCGTCCTGCGGTGAAAGTACAAGGAATGTGTCCGCAGCATCGCCGCCTGTTTGATTACCAGCAGTATCGCCGCCGAATTTGGCAAATCCCTTTTCGCCTATGGCTAAATCGACCTCCATAATAAATGCGTCGCTTGCAGCCGCGGGCGTTAATGTCGAATGACCGTTCCTGTTACCGTTACCGCTCAGGAAATGGTATGCGCCTTTGCCGCCGAACGGGCTGTTTTCAAACTTATGTCCGCCGCGTCCCATGATTGTCACGTCAAGCTTGTTGCCGTTCGATTCCGTCCAGTGTATTTCGTTGCTATATGCGTCGGGTGTTCCGACCGTACCGTTGTCGAAGTGCATATCAAGTATGTATTCAAAATTGTAGAGCTTAAGCTTTATCGTCTTTTCAATACTATTGCATACGCACTTAATCTCTATATCCTTCTCGCCGCCGTCCGGTAATGTGCATTCGGGAGCAATCGTCAAGACATTGGCGTTAAGGCTTACGCCCGTAACCGTTTCTCCGAGCGACCATGTTGCGTCTGTCGCGCTGTCAACCGGCACGTCTACGCCCGCCTCTGTCGCTGCGTTCGCTACCGTGAAGGTGACTGTCTTGTTTTCGGTAACGGGAACCTTTACGGATGCGTCGGTGGAAGCTATTTCATAGCTTGCAATTTCACTGACTTCAGGCACAGGCTCAAATATCGCTTTAAGCGTTATGTCGTCCCACAAACGGAATGAATATTCAGCCGTATCGGCAACCTTTTTATTGTCGCCGTCCTGCCATTCAACAAAGCGGTAACCGTCGGCAGGTGTGGCTTTTACCTTAACTGTTGAATTTTTTACTGCCGTGAGTGTGTTTCCGGTAGGTTTGGCTACAGCGTTAATAGCCGTCGTGAGCGGCTGCATTGAGCCGTCGCCCGAAAGCGATGTCCAGAGCATAAGCTTACTGCCCGCCGTCGCCTGTACGGATTGGCTGCCCGCTTCCGTAAGCTTAATCGGAGTCGATTTTGCATTATTTAATTTATTGCCGGTGTATGTTGCTTCGATAAGTACCGCATCCAATGCTTTGTCCGAAGTTACAACGGCGTTCGCGCCGTCATATGACAGCATATCGCTTTCGCCGCCGTCTTCTGTAACGAAGCTGACCGTGCCATTGGTATCGTCACTTGAGCTTATAGTCGCCGTCTTCTGCGGAAGCGGGTCAGTGTTGAGCGTCGCGATAATGATATTGGTGAGGTCATATGTGGCTGGCGAATCCTTCTTTGTCTCTATCATTGCGAAATCTTTAAGCACAGCGGGTGAAGGTGTACCAAAGCCTTCGAGGGCGGTAACTTTGCCCTCTTTGGTTACGCCGTTAACCGTCGCGCTGTGCGCTGCGTTGTCCAAATCTAAGGTATATCTTACCGTAACCCACTCGTTTGCATTTATTGCAGATACAAGCTCACCGTTAAAGTATACGCCCACAACGCCGTCAACCGCTTTTACCTCTATAGGCGCTATAAGCGGAGGGAAGCTGTTGGGATCTTTCGAACCGTCGGTAACTTCCATTGTTACCTTTCCTTCCTTGTATCTTATATCGAACTGTACCATGAGTTGTCCGCTCGATACGGTGCCGAATTCTTTGAAAAGATAGTGCGAATTTCCTTCGTTGCTTTTGGAAACAGCCGCGTAATTTATGTCGCCCTCTTTTCCGAGTTTCATAATAACATCGCCCGCCGATTTCCAACCGTTTGTATTAAGGAGGCTGCCGCCTTCGGCAACTGAAGGATACGATGAAAAGTCTTCTTTATTTTCAATGCCCGTTGAGCCTTGCAATAAATACTCCTTAACGTCAATATTATCCTTTTCGGTAAGCGTATTTGACACAATAGTGCCGGTTGAACTTGTGTCTGCGTCTACCATATACGCTTTGTACGTGTCGCCCGCTCCTGCGTCAAACTTAACTTCTGTTGCCGGGAATGTAAGCGCGCCGCTGGTTGACAGTTTATCGTAAAAATCGGTGGTTTCAACGCTGCCCTTTGAGGTACCGTCAGCGTTAAATATCTCTACCTTTCCTTTTGCGTAAGAATTGGGTATATCCTTTTCGCACGCAACAGGTTCAGCCGTTACAGATTTTGGGGTGCCGTCCTCGTTCCATTCTATCTTTTTAAGAAGCCACGGGAAATCGTAATATACGACCTTTGTGAGAGACTTCGGATATAAGCTGTTCGGACCAGCACCGGCGGCAACTATTTCATCAGACACAAGATTTGCCTCGCAATCTCTCGCGTCGCCGAATATGTACGTAAATACCTCTGCCTGAGTTTTAACGGACTCTGTTGCGCCTGTTGCTTTTGCCGCTTCGATAACGGATTTTGCTTCATCAACAACAAGTTTCGCAAAATTATCCGCGCCGTAGTCGTTCGGGTGCGTGTAGTCGGTATTAAAATAGAAATTCATGCTCTTCCAACCGTAATCACGGCTGCCGGAGTTAATTATCGCCGTCTGCTCGTCAAGAAAACCTAACGACGAATTGTTAAGGTCAACAAACGCTATATTTTTCTTGCCTGCGGCAATCTGTTCTTCAACAAACGCTTTACCTGCCGTAGCGTATTCTGCAAGCGTTTTGCTCCATTTTTTGGTGCTGCTGTTATACTGGTTTTCCATTTTACGCTGAACCGGAGATACAACAAGGAAATAAGCACCTTCCGGTATTTCGCTGTAAAATTTGGCAATCTCTGTATTGTAGTTTCCTACTCCGTCCGCCAGTTTCGCATCGTTATGTCCAAACTCAAACCATACGACGTCGCCGGATTTAACTTCATTTTTACAATTTCCCCAATGGGCTTCCGCGTCTTTGGAATTAAGACCGGATTCACCCTCGTTTACGAGCGCCCAATCCTTACTGAGATACTTGGCAGCCGCTGAGCCTATGCCCTGACAATGATTAAGCGGGAAGTACGGGATTGCCGCGCTCTGCTCGCAGCCCGTAGAATCCGTCAACACAAATAATGTTTTGCCCGCTGTTGCCTGTTTTGTGACCTCTATCGAAGAAATCGCAACATTTTTACCCTCGGCAACTATATTAAGCATTTTATCCTCATTGTCACCGGGGTGACTTCCGTTGCTTTTACCGTACAAGTTATGAACATGGATATTTGTTTCGTAAACAAGACCTTCCGCAGGAATGGGCTCGTCAAGCAAATGCTGATGACGGCGCTCGGTGAAAAGATTAACCTTTGCCTCCTGAGTCGCGTCGGCGCGCTTTAAAGTAATCTTTACGGAATAATATCCGTTCTTCTCCGCGTTCATGGCGAAACGAATAGGACTTATGTAGTCCTGACTCATTTCCTGCCTTACGGTGGTCGCAACCCAGTCGTCATCCGCGCTCGTGACCGCAGTTGCCGCGCCGTTTTCAAGCTGTAGGTCATAACCCTGCGTCATCTCAAAGCCGTCAGCCAGCCAGTTTGTGGCAAAGCCGTTTTCAAGACCCAAAAAGCCGTAGCCGGTATCGGCACTGTACTTCGTGTCGGCACTTACGCCGATGTAATCATCCGCAACAGCGGTAGACGCGCCGAAATCAAATTTCCATGTACCCGCGTTGGCGTCCCATGTCGCGGGAGCCGCGCTTGCGGATAGCGGCAGTACGATTGTACCCGCGACCATCGCAAGCGACACTGCCGCGCAGAGCAGTTTTTTAATGTGTTTGTTCATCTCATTCTCTCCTTTTTATAATTTTTTGTCCGTGCCATAAAGTTAAATTATATTATATCACACTTTTAACAAAAATGGAAGTGTAATTTTGTATTTTTTCGGATATATTTTTAAAAATTTTTCCCTCGGACGACGCGTATGTGACAAAACGGTACAAAACTTGACGAAAAAGATAATTTGTTGTACAATAAGGTAACATAATCAATGCAAGGGGGCATAACGATGTCAGTAAAGGTACATGAGCCGCGGCGCGGCAAGTGGAAGATACCCGTTATAATCGCGGCGGTCATCGTTGCGGTATGTCTTATCGGCGCGGGAGTTGTCATGGAAGACAGCGGCGGCGTATCGGTCGCGGACGGTTCGGTAAAAATAAACGTGGCTGAAGGCGCGGGCAGCGCGTCCGTCGCGAATATGCTGAGCGAGGAGGGTATTATAAAATACCCCGTGGTGTTCCGTATTCAGGCAAAACTCGGCGGTTACGACGGTAAGTTCCGGCCCGGTACGGCTACGATCGAGGACGGTATGAGTTACGCGCAGATACTCGATTTGCTCGTTACCGATAACCGCGACGTTACGAAAATCACCATTCCCGAGGGCTATGAGATCAAGCAGATAGCCCAGAAATTCGACGAGGCTGGTATAGTGGGGTGGCAGGATTTTTACGCCGCGCTTAACCCCGACGATTACGATTACGACTTCTTAAAGGGTCTGCCGCAGCGTGACGGCGTTATGGAGGGGTATTTGTTCCCCGCGACGTACGAGATACCCGAGGGCGCGGACGCGCATTACATTATTGATTTAATGCTCGCGGCGTTCGACAGTCAGTTTACCGACGAGTACAAGGCGCGTGCGCAGAGTCTCGGCATGACGGTCGATCAGGTGGTGACGATGGCGTCAATCGTTGAGCGCGAGGCGGGCGATGTGTCCGAAATGGCGAAGGTCGCGGGTGTATTTTATAATAGAAGAAACTCGGGTATGAAGTTCCAGTCGTGCGCGACGGTGCAGTACATACTTCACGAAAGAAAGCCCACGCTGTCGATTGCAGATACTAAGATCGACTCGCCGTACAACACGTACATTTATCCCGATTTCCCGATAGGTCCGATTTGTAACCCCGGTATCGACAGCATACGAGCCGCGCTTTATCCGGAGGTTACGGACGCGTATTATTTCGTTGTGGGTAAGGACGGTTCGCACGTGTTCTCGACGACGTACGAGGATCATCTCGCCGCCATGAACGGCGCGGATCCGGCTGTGTCGGTGGATGGCAGCGCGATTGAAAATCAGGACAGTCTTAAACAGTGATAAGGGTGAATATATGTCAACCGAATATGATTTGAACGCGATCGTGCCGCCGTATATAACGGATTATCTGCGGTCGCATATATCGCATGACGACGCGTTTCTGCGCGGTCTCGAGGATTACGCGGCGGCAAACGACGTGCCGATAATAGAGCCGGAGTCGGCAAGGTTTTTGACAGTTATGTGCAGGATAAAAAAGCCGAAAAAAATACTCGAGGTCGGTACGGCAATAGGGTACAGCGCGCTGCTTATGGCGAAAAACACGCCGAAAAGCTGCCGTATAACGACGCTCGAATATGATGAAAAAATGGTACGTCTTGCGCGTGAAAATATTAAAAGCGCGGGGTTTTCGGAGAGGATAGCCGTGATCGAAGCTGACGCGAAGGATTATCTCGCGTACATTGACGACGAAAGCTCGTTTGATATGATATTCCTCGACGGTCCGAAGGCGCATTACGTGAATATGCTCGACGAGTGCGTAAGGCTGTTGAAAAAGGGCGGCGTGCTTATTTCGGACAATATTCTGTACAAGGGCATGACCGCCGACGATAACCATGTCGTGAGGAGGAAAATCACGATTGTGAAACGTCTCCGCGCGTATATTGACGCGCTTATGGCGCATAAAGAATTGCAAACCGCTATTCTCCCTCTCGGCGACGGCGTGACCGTGTCGGTGAAGATATAAAAAAGTTTGCGGGCGAACACGGTTCGCCCCTACGAAAGGCTCCCCTTGAGGGGAGCTGTCGCCGTAGGCGACTGAGAGGTGGTTTTTTAGAATTGTTGCCACCTCTCCGTCATTGCTTCGCAATGCCACCTCTCCTCAAGGAGAGGCTAACGGCGTTGCTGCAACGTAGGGGCGACCCTTGCGGTCGCCCGATTATATCCGTTTCTTTCTCAGCATCGAGCCCGCGGTGACGGGCTCGGTCATTTTTATTTTCACGATTTGTTCCGCGTGGTTCGCGACGTCGATTTCGTTGCCGTCCGCATCGGTCATACGCTCAATCGTCTGCGTAAAAAACGGCTGCATGGGTCGGATAATTTCCGTCTCGTCGCCCTTAAAAAAGCGGTTGCGCTGCGAAATTTCGGCAACGCCCGTTTCCGCGTCATACGACTGTACGATGCCGATAAGGTCGTAGTCGCGTATATACGAGCTTGACGTGTACACCTGCGCGTCCGCGTCGGGCTTACCGAAGTAAAAGCCCGTGTAATACGGCCGGTGGCTCACCTTGCAAAGCTCGTCGTACTCCGACTCGTTAAAAACGTAATGCTCGAGGTCGGCAAAGTAACGGTCGATTTCGCGCCTGTACGCGCCGACGACGGTCGCGACGTAGTACGGTGTTTTTACGCGTCCCTCAATTTTAAAACTTGTTATGCCGCTCGCGATAAGCTCGGGTATGTGGCGTATCATGCACAAGTCCTTTGAATTGAAAATAAACGTGCCGCGCTCGTTTTCAAAAATGTCCATGTACTCGCCCGGACGCGTTTCCTCGACAAGCTTGTAGTTCCACCTGCACGGGTGAGCGCACGCGCCGAGGTTCGAGTCGCGTCCCGTCATGTAATTCGACAAAAGGCATCTGCCCGAATACGATATGCACATCGCGCCGTGTACAAACGCCTCGATTTCAAGCGTGTCGGGCGTGTTTTTTCGTATTTCGGCTATTTCCGCAAGCGACATTTCCCGCGCCAGTACGACGCGCTTTGCGCCCATTTCGTGCCACATCTGCGCGGACTTGTAGTTGACGTTGTTCGCCTGCGTGCTTACGTGTATCGGTATTTCGGGCGCGAGCGAGCGCATCATGCCGAACAGTCCGAGGTCGGCGATAAGCACCGCGTCAAAGCCCATGGGATGTATTTCGTTCACAAACTCCTCAAATTGGGCTATATCCTCATTGTGCGGTATTATGTTGGCGGTGAGGTATACCTTTTTGCCGCGGGCGTGGGCATATTTTATGCCTTCCGCCATATCGGACGGAGAAAAGTTTTCCGCAGCGGCGCGCAGCGAAAACGATTCGCCGCCTATATACACCGCGTCCGCGCCGTAGTCGATTGCAGTTTTCAGCTTTTCAAGACTGCCCCCCGGGGCAAGCAGTTCCGGTTTTTGCATGTTTTCTCCTTTAATTTCGTTTTTTGTAAATTTAGATTAGCAAAGATGCTATCGGGCTGTCGAGGGCGCCAATATGACCTCCTCTCTGAGGAGGTCGAAATCTCTGATTTCGGGTGGTGTGCGGTTCCGCTAATGACACCCCCCTAAACTTGCAAGCAAGTTTAGACCCCCTCATAGAGGGGGTCATATATGCCGCGCCGCATATTGTCCCCCGCAAAAGAACAGCCGCCGCTATATGGCGGCGGCTGATCAAATAATGCCGAGATTATTTCTTTTCCTCTTCGTAAAGCTGTTTCTTTTCGTCGAGTACCTGCTGATAACCGGCTGCAAGGTAATCCTGACAAGCCGCCTCATACTTAGCCTCAAATTCCTCGGGCTTGCAGTTTGTAAGTTCAACCTTATGCGTGAGCCAGTTGTCGAGAAGAGTACCCGCAAGGTTCGAAAGCGACGATACCGGCTTTGAGAAGATATAGTCGGTGTAGAGGTAATCCTTACCCTTCTGGAAGTTCTCGTATGACTTTCTTATAAGCCACTCATAGCCCTCGGGAGCGTACATCTTTTCCTGAGCCTTTACGTTAAGCTCCTCGTCGCCGAGATCTTTACCCTCGATTACGAGACACCACATATCCTTGTTGCCGTTGTAATTGAGTCTTTCCTCGCCCTCATAGCCGTCTACAAGAATGGGAACGTCGCCGTCCATGTTGTACGTTACGCCCTCGATACCGTTCTGCATTACGAACAGGTTATCGTTGAGCCACTCGAAGTACATCATTATAGCTTCGGGATGCTCACAGTTCGCGTTGATACCCGAAACCATACCGAACGGGTTGTCATGTCTGCCCGGCGTCGGATGTCCGAAATCGGGGTCGTCGTATGTCGTGAGAATTGTTACCTCCGCGTCGGGAACATTCTGCTTAAGCGTTCCGATTACGTCGGGGTTCTTCGAGAGATAATCCGAATATGTTCCGGCTCTGCCCGATACGAACGCTTCTCTTGCCTTCGAGCCGTCCTTGTCGAGGTACCACTCGGAGCTTATAAGACCCTCGTTGTACATCATATTGTCATGCTGGAGCGACTTCTTGACAGGCTCCCATGTAAGAGCCGCAACGGTAAGGTCGCTGTAAAGAGCGTTGTCCTCCTCGGACAGCGGATACGGTCTGTACTTATACGCGCCGTAGTAAGCGTTGCCGAGACTTGCGGTGGCGGGAATTGTACCCTCGCCGCCGAGTTTCGCGTCTCTGAACTTGCGGAGCATGTCGTCGTATTCCTCCGTGCTCTTCGGTTCTTCGATACCGAGTTTATCCATCCAGTCTTTTCTTACGAGCGTTATGAAGTTGTACGCGTCGGGTCTTGTACCCGCCATGAACAGCTTTTCGCCGTCAACGTATGTGTACTCGTCGAGATCCTTCGTTCTCTCATAGAAATGAGGAGCGTACTTCTTAATCATTTCCTCATCGAGCGTCTGGAACGCGCCCTGATCCGCGAATGAAATGATCGTCGGATAGTCGTAGTTAAAGATAATATCCGGCTGATTTTCCGGCTTACCCGCAAGCAGCTGGTTAAACATCGTTACCTCTTCCTTACGCGGAATGGAGATGTATGTAACCTTGATGTTGTGCTTGTCGCCGAATTCCTGCTGAACGTACTTTGTCCAATAGTTGTCCGTTACGTTCGCCTGACCCGCGTTACCTCTGTCGTATACGGGGATTTTGATTTCAATCTGCTCGGGATAAACGTAATTTTCAACGTCCTCACGCGACATTATCTCGTCAACGTCCACGTTGGCGTTTCCGCCGCCCCCGCAGCTTGAGAGCGCTCCCGCCGCGCCTACCGTCATGGCAGCGGCAAGAAAGATACTGAGTAATCTTTTTTTCATAGCTTTTTATTCCTTTCTTTATTTATTATTTTATAATTGAATTATAAAGCTCATGTTTATTAACCCTTTACCGCGCCTATCATAACGCCCGTTACGAAGTACTTCTGCAGGAACGGGTATATGACTACGATAGGCAGCGTCGCGAACATGATCGTCGCCGACTTTACGACCTCGGCGGCCTGCTGCTGACCTCCGCCGGCTTCCTGCGCGAGTGCGCCGGTCGAACCGGACGCGTTTACGAGGTTATAAAGCTTTAACTGCAGCGGCTTTAAGTTGTCCGACTGGATAAAGTACAGTGCGTCCGTGAAGGAGTTCCAGCGTCCTACCGCGTAGAACAGCGCGAGTGTCGCAAGAACCGGTTTCGACAGCGGAAGTACCACCTGTACAAGTATTCTGAAATCGTCGCAGCCGTCAAGTTCCGCAGCCTCGATAAGACTTTCGGGAATGGAGTTCTGCATAAACGTTCTCAGAATTATCATGTTGTACGCCGAGAATATCAGCGGCAGCACGAGTACGGCAGCCGTGTCGAGCAGGTTAAGGCTGTCCATAAGCAGGTAGTCGGGAATTGTACCTGCACTGAAATACATCGTCATCAGGAATATCGTCGAGATGATGTGTCTGCCCTTAAGTTTCGGTCTTGACAGCGCGTATGCCGAGCATATCGTTACCATCATGCCGAGAACCGTGAATACCACCGTCAGTATTACGGTGAAGATGAGCGAACGCATCATCGACGGGTCGCCCAGAACCGTTTTGTACGCGTTTAAGTTTACGTGTTTCGGAATAAGGAACACGTTATTCGCGTATACGTCGGCGTCGCCGCTTATCGACATTGCCGCAACGTGGATAAACGGTATTATACATATTATCGCCACAAGCGCTATAAAAGCGTATATAAGTACATCGGCGATAAGGTCAAGAGGTGATTTTTTTATTTTCATAGCCGCGTCCCTCCTTATACAATACCGTCTTCGCCCATGAACTTAGCCGCTTTGTCAGCCAAAAGCACGAGTATAACGCCTACGAGCGACTGGAAAAATCCGACCGCCGTAGCCACATTGTACTGGCTGTTCTGCAGACCTACGCGGTAAACGTATGTGGCGATAACGTCCGAGAATTGTGTAACCATCGGGTTCGATAACGTATACGGTCGTTCGAGCGAACTTCCCATGATACGTCCGAGACTCATTATGAGCATTACCACTATCGTGGACTTCAGGCACGGCAAAGTGATGTTCCAAATCTTTCTCCATCTTCCCGCGCCGTCAACGGTAGCCGCCTCGTAAAGCTCGGCGTCAATGCCGGTTATCGCGGCGAGGTAGATAATCGTACCCCAGCCCATGCCCTGCCATACGCCGATGAGTATGTACATAACGAGCCAGTGCCATTTTTCCGTAAGGAACGGAACAGACTGTCCGCCCATACGCGTTATAAGCACGTTTAAGTAGCCCGTGTCGGGAGAGAACAGCTGGTACGCGAGACCCGCTATAATAACCCACGACAGGAAGTGCGGCAGGTACAGTATGGTCTGTGTTGTGCGTTTGAACCACTTGCAGCGTATTTCGTTCAGGAATATCGCAAGTATGATAGGAGCCGGAAATCCTACAATTAAGTCGAGTATGTTAAGTATAAGAGTGTTTTTAAGCGCTATGTAGAAATCCCTCGACTGGAACACCTTTTTAAATACTTCCATACCTATAAATTCCGAACCGGCAAAGCCTTTAATGGGCTTATAATCGAGGAACGCGATAGACAAGCCCGCAAGCGGCAGAAATTTAAAGACGATAACCAGCGCAAGCGGTATAACAAGCAGGACGTAAAGCTGCCAGTCCCGCTTAAAATAATACCAGATGCTGCCGAGTATGCTTCTCTGCGACCTTGCTTTGAGTTCAATCTCTTTTTTCGACAAGAAAATCCCCCCTCTTTTCTTTGTTACCTTTGATTATTATGTTAAAATATATTGTAACATTTTTTGTATAATATGTCAATAAATTTATGTAAAAAGATAAATTAAAAAGCCGACTTTTTTCAAAGCCGGCTTTCAGTCTCATTTTAAAATCCCGATGATGAACGGAGCGCAAGCGATTTGCCGTCCCATTCGTATGTTTTTATTTTGCCCGTGTCCGTGCTTTCACCGTCCGCGCGTATTTTTACGGCTGTGATTTTTCCGTCGTCACCGTAGTACACGTCGATAAACTTATTCGCGCTTTCCGCGCCGCCGAACGCTTCAAACGCCGGTAAAGCCTTACCGTCGAAGTCGAAAAGCGTCGTGTTCTCGACAACGTTTCCGGCGGGCTTGTCGTCGCTTTCGTTGTACGCCCAGCCCGAAAGCGACTCGTTCGCGTTTTCACCGTCCTCGACGTGAATCATGCACGGATCCCAGTAAAGCGCGCCGACGCATCTTCCGCCGTCAACCGAGCGCAGCGCGGTGAACAAATCTTTAAGAAAATCACGCTGACCTTCGGGCGTGTACGGATACTTTTCCTCGTAGCCCTCGGCGTTTTTGGGGTCGTCCTCGGTCGGCGTGAGCTGTCCGCCGTAGCCGTTCTTTTTGTTCAAAGTCCAGTTGTAGCCCGTTTCCATTATGAGTATGTCCCTGTCGTATTTTGCCGATATATTGTTGCAGAACGACACGAGCGTGTCAATCGTGTTGTGCGACCACGCGGGATAGTACGACGCGCCTATCACGTCGAACTTGCCGCCCGCCTCGATGTACTTATCGAAAAACCACGTGAACACGCTGTCGCTCGAACCGTTTGCGAGATGTATAACGACCTGCGACTCGGGCGACACTTCCTTTACCGCGTCGTAGCCGCGGTTTAAAATGTCGGCGAGAGCCTTCCAGTCCTCATAACATTTTATATCGTTTTTCTCGTCGATGTTACTGTCAAACACAAGCTCAAATCTGTCCTTGTTCATATTCGCGTCATACGTGTTCGCGAACGGGAAGAACATGCCGCCGTTTATCTCGTTGCCGAGCGACACATATTCGGGAACGGTGTCCTGCTCCTTAAGCTTGTTCATAATGTCGAGCGTGTACGCGTACACGATGTCGCCCAGCTTGCCGCGTATCTCCTCTTTCTGCTTGTCGGTCATGCTCTTTAAAAATTTCTCGTCCTTTACGTCGTAACCGAGTTCGTCCTTTATCTGTTTCGCCCATTCGGACGGGATAATTTGTCTTTCGCCGTTCGACCAGTAATCGGAATAATTAAATGTGTACTGTATCGCCATTCCCGCCGCTTTGGCGCGTTTCGCGAGCGAGAGAGTGTCCTTTTCGTCCTGATACGACGCGGGCAGGTAATACGTGCCGTCGCCCGTACCCTTGCCGGGCGTGTTGGAAAGGCGTATACGCGCCATGTTCACTCCCTGCGCCGCCATAAATTCGAACGGATCGACCTTTTCGCCGTCAGCCGTTTTGTACTCGCCGCCCAAATCCTCTATATACGTTACCTCCGTCATGTCTCCGCCTGTGTAAAACTGCGCTGACGCGGCGGTACCGAGCATCGCGGACGCAAGCAGAACCGATATTATTTTCTTCATAATGGTTTCCTCCTGTCGGTATTATACGTATATTGTACCACAAAACAATGTGTCGGGCAAGGTTAAAATTCGACTTAACTCTTGCATATAAACGGCTGTTGTGATAAAATAACCGTTACAAAGACTGAAGGAGTGTAAATATGGATTTCAAGCAGCATATAACAGACAAAATAACGGAGATAACGGGTCTTGACCGCGCGGCGGTCGAGGACGCGATAGAAACACCGCCCGACGAGAAAATGGGCGACCTCGCGTTCCCGTGCTTTCCGCTTGCGCGCGTAATGCGCAAAGCCCCGCCGGCTATCGCGGCGGAACTTGCGGAAAAACTCTCCGGCGACGAGTATATAGAAAAGGCGCAGGCGCAGGGCGGTTACCTCAATTTCTTCTTTAACCGCGCAAAATACATCGCGGACACCGTTACGGCTGCGCGGAGCGCGGGCGATACATGGGGTTCGTCCGACATCGGCGGCGGCAGGACTGTTTTAATAGAATATTCCTCGCCGAATATCGCAAAGCCGTTCCATATAGGTCATCTGTTTTCGACGGCTGTCGGCAACTCGCTCGCGAGAATATACAAGCACCTCGGCTACAGCGTGCAGTCGCTGAACCACCTGGGCGACTGGGGT
This sequence comes from uncultured Clostridia bacterium, assembly GCA_947631235.1. Classification (GTDB taxonomy): domain Bacteria; phylum Bacillota; class Clostridia; order UBA1381; family UBA1381; genus Hominilimicola. The sequence continues at coordinate 25,479 of CANRKO010000012.1, forward strand.
ACGCAGTTCGGCAAGCTTATCTGCGCGTACCACCGCTGGGGCGACAAGGACGTAATCGCGAAAGACCCCATAAACGAGATTTTGAAGGTCTACGTAAAGTTCCACGAGGAAGCGGAAAAAGACCCGTCTCTGGAGGACGAAGCGCGTGAGTACTTTAAAAAGTTAGAGGACGGCGATAAGGAGACTACGGAGCTTTGGGAGTATTTCCGCGAGATGAGCCTTGTTGAGTTTAAGCGCGTGTACGATATGCTCGGCGTTAAGTTTGACAGCTACAACGGCGAAGCGTTTTACTCGGATAAGATGGACGAGGTTGTTGATATATTGCGCGATAAAGGACTTCTCGTCGAGTCGGACGGGGCGCAGGTGGTCGATTTGTCCGACCTCAATATGCCTCCGTGCATAATATTAAAGTCCGACGGCGCGACGATTTACGCGACGCGCGATATTGCCGCCGCGCTTTACCGTCACAGGACTTACGATTTTTACAAGAACATTTACGTTGTCGGCATACCGCAGTCGCTGCACTTCAAGCAGATTTTCGCCGTAATGGACAAGGCGGGCTGGGAATGGTCAAAGGGCTGCGAGCACGTCGGTTTCGGACTTGTGAAGCTGCCCGGCAGGGCTATGTCCACGCGTCACGGCGACGTTGTATTTTTGGAGGACGTTTTAAACGAATCAATCGACAAGACGCGTGAAATAATAAAAAGCAACGCGTCAAAGGTGGACGACATCGAGGACGCGGCAAAGAGGATAGGCATCGGCGCGATACTGTACACGTTCCTGCACTCGTCGCGCGAAAAGGATATTGTGTTCAGCTGGGACACGATGCTCGACTTCGAGGGCGAGAGCGCGCCTTACTGCCAGTACGGCTACGCGCGCGGCAGGAGCATATTAAGACGCGCTGAAGATATTGACTACTCCGCGCCCGATATGACGAAAGCGGTATCGGACGAGGCGTACACGCTCATAAAGCACCTCGGCGCGTTCGCGGACGCGGTCAAGGACGCGGCTGACAAAAACGAGCCGTTCTACATTAACCGCTACGTCACAAACCTTGTGCGGCTGTTCAACAAGTTCTATACCACAAATCCCATTTTAAAGGACGACGTGGACGAGGACACGAAAAAGGCGCGTCTGGCGATAGTGGACGCGGTGACGCGCACGGTAAAAACGGCATTGTATCTTTTGGGAATAGAAACGGTGGAGAGTATGTGATGATTTATTCGGGCGATATAAATAAGGTCTGTGCCGTGTGCGCCATGGCGCGGGAGAGCGAAAACGGCGAGATGCTTTGCACGCTTAAAAACAAAACGTTTCCCGCATCAGCCGCAGCCTGTAAAAAATTCCGCTACGACATACTGAAAAAAAAGGTCAAGCGTATGCGGCGGTTAAAAACGGACTACAAAAAAGAGGATTTCACCCTATAAGGTGAAATCCTCTTATTGTTTTATTCATTCCTATTACTTATAAGACCTGTAAGCGACTTTCTCGCATTCGGATCCTCGATGCCGAGAATAAGCTTGTTGATACTCACTCCGAGAGCCACGGAAAGATTATATAAAGTGTCCACATTGGGATTATCCACTTTGTCATCTTCGTACTTTGACAACGTTGTAACGGAGATGTCTGCCATTTCGGCAAGCTGCGTTTTTGTAAGACCTGCTCTTTTACGATATATTATCAGTCTTTCCCCCAATGAAAAAAATTCCATTACACATTCATCCTTTCGTAAATCAAGTCAGATAACTTTGCAAATTCCCCGAGCGACAGTGTTTCGCCGCGACGTGACGGATTTCCCGCCGCGTCGGAGATAAGCCGCGCCATGTCGGGTTTCGGTATGGGAAAAGCGGTGCAAAGACAGTTTAAAAGCGTTTTGCGCCTTTGCGCGAACGACGCTTTCACCACTTTAAAAAACAGCTTTTCGTCCTTTACCCTGACCGACGGTTCGGGCAGAACCTTCATTTTTAACACCGCACTGTCCACCTTCGGGGGCGGTACAAACATTGACGCGGGTACGACGGTTACGATTTCCGGCTCGGTGCAGTAACGGCACAATACCGTTATCGCGCCGTAATCCTTCGTACCCTCACGCGCCGAGAGCCTTTCCGCAACCTCCTTCTGCACCATTACGACTATGCTTTCGACCGGCAGCTTTTCCTCCAAAAGCCGCGTTATGACGGGCGTTGTAATATAGTACGGAAGGTTTGCCGCCACGCTCACGCTCATATCGGGAAATTCGGTTTTTATAAGGCTGTGAAGGTCTGTTTTCAGCACGTCGCCGTGAATGATTTTTACGTTGTCATACCCGGCAAGCGTGTAGTCAAGTACCGGCAAAAGCCGCTCGTCAAGTTCTATCGAAACGACCTTTTCCGCGCTTTCGGCAAGCGGCTGCGTAAGCGTTCCGAAACCCGGTCCTATTTCCAAAATTCCGCCGCCTTGACCTGTGGCGCGCACAATTTCGTCAAGCGTTTCGCGCGAGGTCAGGAAATTTTGCCCGAGTCCTTTTTTAAACGTAAAACCGAATTTGCTCTGCACGGAGCGTATCTCTTTCGGAGATGTTAAGTCCATAGCGTTCCCCCTTTTGCGGTTATTATACCGTTTTGGTCATATTTTGTCTATGCCATGATGGAAATTTTTGCGACACTGCGGGCTGTCGAGGGCGCCAGCCCCTACGGCTCATATTTTTAAATTACGGGTGTAGGGGACGGCGCCCTCGACGTCCCGTAATCCTCCCATGTCACACCTTTTCTACTCCCATTGTTACGGTTTCGCCGTTGATATTCCATTCCTTGGTATTGCCGCTTGCAGCCGTTGTGTCAAGCTCGTCGGCAAGCGTTTCGTCCTTGATCGTGTCCGCGTTCTTCGCGATAATATCGGCGATTTTCGCGTTACCCTCGCAGCTCAACTTAATATGATCCATAACCTCAAAGCCGGAGTCCTTTCTCATCGTCTGCACCTTCGAGATAATCTCTCTGACAAAGCCCTCTTCAATGAGTTCGGGCGTAAGGTTGGTGTCAAGAACGACCGTTACGCCGTAATCGCTGTTCGACTCAAAACCTTCGGTCTGCGCGGTCTCTATAAGCAAGTCCTCCTCGCCGAGTTCCTCTTTCACGCCCGCGACCTCGATCGTAAGCTTACCCGTCTCCTTTATTTCAGCCATAGCCTTCGCACCGTCGATGTTCGCCAAAATCTCGCGCACGGCGTTTATATTCTTGCCGAAACGTCTGCCGAGCGTTTTAAGCTGCGGTTTAAAGCTGTACGACGTGAACGACGCAACGTCGTCGGTAAACTCGACGCTCTTTACGTTCAGTTCGTCCTCTATAATATCGACATAAAAACCGTCAAGCTCCGCGTCAGCCTTAACGTACATCTTACCTATCGGCTGACGGTTCTTTATATTCGCGGTGTTGCGGCAGCCGCGTCCAAGCACGACTATACGCAGCACTTCCTCCATTTTATCCTCCAGTTCCTTGTCTATGAGCTTTTCGTCGTACGTCGGGAAGTCGCACAGGTGTATGCTCTCCGGCGCGGTTTTGTCTATACTTCTCACAAGGTTCTGATAAATGTCCTCAGTCATAAACGGTATCATCGGCGCGGCAGCCTTGCACAGCGTCACAAGCGCGGTATAAAGCGTCATGTACGCGTTGATTTTATCCTGCGGCATATCCTTTACCCAGAAACGCGCACGGCTGCGGCGTACGTACCAGTTCGACAGCTCGTCTACAAAATTGTCGAGTGCGCGGGCTGTCTCGGTTATCTTGTAATCGTTAAGGTTCTCGTCCACGGTCTTTACGAGCGTGTTAAGCTTTGACAAAAGCCACTTGTCCATTACCGACAGCTTATCGTATTCGAGCGTGTACTTCGTCGCGTCGAAATTGTCGATGTTCGCGTAAAGCACAAAGAACGCGTATGTGTTCCAAAGCGTACCCATAAACTTGCGCTGACCCTCCGACACCGCGCCGTCATGGAAACGGTTAGGCAGCCACGGCGCACTGTTCGAGTAGAAATACCAGCGGATAGCGTCCGCGCCGTGCTTTTCGAGAGCTTCGAACGGGTCTACGGCGTTGCCCTTCGACTTCGACATTTTCTGACCGTTTTCGTCCTGAACGTGTCCCAACACTATTACGTTCTTGTACGGCGCTTTGTTAAATATAAGCGTCGATTCCGCGAGCAGCGAATAGAACCAGCCGCGCGTCTGGTCGACCGCCTCACTTATGAAGTCTGCCGGGAAGGTCTCTTCAAACACGTCCTTATTCTCAAACGGGTAGTGCCACTGCGCGAACGGCATTGCGCCCGAGTCGAACCAGCAGTCTATAACCTCGGGTACACGGTGCATCTCCTTGCCGCAGTCGGGGCATTTTATAGTCACCGCGTCGATATACGGGCGGTGCAGTTCTATATCGTCGGGGCAGTTTGAGGACATGGATTTTAATTCCTCTATAGAGCCTATAGAGTGGCGGCAGCCGCACTCGCATTCCCAGATGTTAAGCGGCGTACCCCAGTAACGGTTACGGCTTATGCCCCAGTCCTGAACGTTTTCGAGCCACGAGCCGAAACGTCCTTCGCCTATCGTTTTCGGTATCCAGTTTATGGTCTTATTGTTTCTTATTAAATCGTCCTTAACGGCGGTCATTTTTATAAACCACGTGTCGCGCGCGTAGTAGATGAGCGGCGTGTCGCATCGCCAGCAGAACGGGTAGCTGTGCTCGAACTTCGGCGCGTTAAAGAGAAGTCCGCGCTTGTCAAGGTCGATAAACACTTCCTTGTCCGCGTCCTTACAGAACGTACCCGCCCACGGCGTTTCCCTCGTCATCTGACCCTTGCCGTCAACAAGCTGCACGAACGGCAAATCATACTTTCTGCCCACGTTAGCGTCGTCCTCACCGAACGCCGGAGCGATATGGACTATACCCGTACCGTCGGTGAGCGTTACGTAGTTGTCGCACGTTACGTACCAGCACTTTTTGTCGGGGTTCACGAACGCGAAAAGCGGCTCGTACTCCTTATATTCAAGATCCGTGCCGACGTATTTTTCAACGACCTCGTATTCGCCGTCGATATTCGATTCAACGAGAGCCTCGGCGAGAATGTAATATTCGTCGCCGACCTTTATTTTAACGTAAGTCTCGTTCGGGTTCACGCACAGCGCGACGTTTGACGGCAGCGTCCACGGCGTTGTCGTCCACGCGAGGAAGTACGTGTTTTCCTCGCCCTTTACGATAAATTTAGCCGTCGCGGAGCGTTCCTTTACGTCCTTGTAGCCCTGCGCCACCTCGTGCGACGAAAGCGGAGTTCCGCAGCGCGGGCAGTAGGGAACGATTTTGTGACCCTTGTAGAGCAATCCCTTTTCCCATATCTTTTTGAGCGCCCACCATTCCGACTCGATAAAGTCGTTGTGGTACGTTACGTAGGGGTCGTCCATATCCGCCCAAAAGCCGACGGTATTCGAGAAGTCCTCCCACATACCCTTGTACTTCCAGACGCTTTCCTTACATTCCTTTATAAACGGTTCAAGTCCGTATTCCTCTATCTGTTCCTTGCCGTCAAGACCGAGCTTTTTCTCGACCTCAAGTTCGACCGGCAGACCGTGAGTGTCCCAGCCAGCTTTACGCGGCACGCGGTAGCCCTTCATAGTGCGATAGCGCGGTATCATATCCTTTATTACGCGCGTCAGAACGTGTCCGATATGCGGCTTGCCGTTTGCCGTCGGGGGACCGTCATAGAACATATACGTGTCGCTGTCGGCGCGCGCGTCGATACTCTTCTGGAATATGTTGTTGTCGCGCCAGAACTTCTCCGTTTTCTTCTCCCTTTCCACAAAATTAAGATTTGCAGATACCTTTTCGTACATTTTATATCCTCCCAAATAATTTTTTCTTAGTTTTCTTTAGCCGTCATTTCGCCGGTTTTCAAATCTATCACATAATCCTTGTCGTAACGGAAATAGCACTTTTCGTTTTCCTTGTCTATCGTCACGTTGTCGAAGGTTTTCTGTCCGTACAGGCTCACGGACTCAAATTCCTTGGCGTAATCACGGTAGGTGCCGTCGTTTTCAATTCTTAACAGGTTCTCCGACGCGCCGCCGTGGGGCAAGCCGTAAAATCCCGCGTAAATGAACGTGTAATCGTCCGTTTCCAGTTTGTCGTTTATCTTATTCCAATGATGCAGCCACCAATCCTTTTCGACTTCCTCGCGCTTTGTAAGGGCGGGGTGTTCGAGATCCTTTGCCGCGTCCTTGGCGACGTCGGTATATATGAAGTAAAAGTTTATTTTCTCGTCCCGAAGCTCGTAAACCTCGGTTTCCTCTCCCGTAAAGCTATAGCCGTAGCCGTCCGTAAAGCCGCCGTCGGGCGTTCTGTAGCCGGTTTGGTAGTAGTCTTTCGTGCCGTGCGTGAAATTCCAGCCTATCTGTTTTTCCTCACCGTTTATCATGGCGGTCACGGGTATCATGCCGTTACCCTGCTCATTGAGGAACGCGGTTAGCTCCTCCGTTTCGGTGGTATTACCGCCGACGCTGAACTTATCCGCGGGAACGTACTCCGCCGTTATGTGAGTTTTGTCCCCGCTCAGCGAATACGTCACGTCCGCCGCGTTGTCAAAGAGCATAGTCATAGCGTCGGGAAAGTTGCTGTACAGAATATCGAGCTTCAGCGTGCGCGTGTCGTCGTCATAGAAATATCTGCCGCCGAGGTCGTTGTACTCCTTAAAGCCGCCCAGATCCTCGATTGCAACGGCTGTTTTGCCGTTCAGGTTGTACGCGGGAAGCTCCTTGTCGTACATATACGTCTTAATATCCGTTTCGTATATGTCGCCGATAATTCGTCCCGAACCGCCGTCCGTGGCGTTTGAGCCGCTGCTTAAAGCGTTCGGGTAAAAGTCGCCGACAAGCAGCGTGCGGAACTCGTCGTGATATTCGGTGCTCGTAAGCAAATCCTCGGCGATTACGACCGTTCTGCCGCCTATGTTGTAGGCAGGCACTTCTGTATCGTTTATATACGCGCGAATGTCGGTCGAGTATATGTGACCTATAACGTCGCCCGTCTGCGCGCTTGCGGCTGACGCGCCGAGCATTACCGCCGCAATTATTGCCGGAAATAATATTGTTTTCTTCATAGATGTTCTCCCCTTTCAGAATATAAAAGGCTCCCGCCTTGCATAACAAGACGAAAGCCTAAACCTTCGCTATACCACTCGTCATACCTTCATATGCGTTCCCTGTTACGGAGGAAATCCGGCGCAGCCTATTTGGCAAAACCGTTCGGTGCGCGGCTCGGAGGTGATTTTCTTTTCCGCTTACTCGCCGCCGCGCTCACACCGTCCGCGGCTCGCTTTCGCTTTCATACGGAATTTACTGTCCCCGTCATCGCCTTTATACGAATATAAGTATATATCAAAAATTTTAAATTGTCAATAAATAAGATGTAAATTATATAAAGTTACTGCATAAAAACCGCAAAACTGCCGTAAAGCACAGCTTTACGGCAATTTTGTTATGGTTTAATATTCACATGACGCAAGCAATATATCATTGTAAGCCCAGTGCGACGCATCCACGTCGCTGAACGGACAGATAAGCGTTTGCGCCGTTTCTTCGGTCATTTCTCTGCCGAGAATACGATTTATCATAGATACCGTTTCCGCACGCGTTATCCAATTTTCGGGCAGGAACAAGTTTTCTTCGTAACCGCTTATAATACCCATTGATGCGAGCGTGTTGATCTCGTTCCGACACCATCCGAACTGCGCTATATCGCTGAACATATCATCCGTTTCAATCACGTCTATATTCGCAAACCTTGCCAATATGGCGGCGAACTCCGCTCTTGTTATCATGTTTTCGGGGCGTCCGTTTCCGTCCTCATAGCCGGAAATATAACCCTGTGAGGCGGCAAAATTGACATAATTTGCATACCACACGTCCGCGCTTATATCGGGGAATATATTCGGATAAACGACGTTTTCGTCATAACTGCCGTCGAGTACCGACAATATTCTTGAAATCTCCGCACGTGTTATGGTATTGTCGGGTCGGAACTCCGACAGCTCACTGTCACCGTAACCGCTTATGTACACCGCGCCGCTGTCATGTATCGGCGTAAATCCCTTATCGGGCGCCGCCGTGGGTTCGGTCGTAGGTTCGGCAGTCGGCTCGGCTGTAGGCTCCGGCGTAGGTTCGGGCGTGGGCGTAGGCTCGGGCGTCGGCGCGGGTGTCGGCGTCGGCGTCGCGCCAGACGACGAATGGCTGCTGCCGCGTCGTCTTTGTTGCTTCGTAATAGTTACATAATACTTATGCTCCACTCCGTATTCGTTCACTACCGTATAAACAACGGGCGTATCTTCGGAGTTTGTGAAGTCCTGCGCTCCCTTGGGCGAATAATCCGTACCCACGTAGTCGAGTATCGGCTCTACCGTCTTTAAATCCGCGCTTGACGGAAGAACGATGCTTATATTGTCTCCGTCGTATGCGGTATCTTCTTCCTGATGTTCCACCGTCATGCTCTTAATATACGGGGCTTCACCCTTTTGGGTCACATTAACGGTGTATGTAACGCTTTCGTCACCCGACGAGGACAATGTGTAGGTTACGGGGTTCGTGAAGTCCTGCGGCGTGTCGGCATTCGGAGTTATCATATCCGCGTCATACGTTATTTGAGGTGTTACCGCGGTTATGTCCTGCGTATACGGAACAGTTATGTTGATGTCCGTGCCGTTAATCTCCGTTTCACCCTCCTGAATGTCGGGCAGCGTAAACTCCGTAATCTCCCGCGTCGTGCGCCGCGGAACGGTTATTTCTGAACCGCCGAAGAACGATGTGACAACGCCGTCTATTATAAATCTCAATTTATAGATTTTTGCGTTATCGGTATCGTAATTAGCCGGCAACTCTACTACAGCCGATGCTTTACCGGTATTAAACGACAATATGTTTCCCGCTATCTGCTCACTGCCTTCGCAATCCGCGTATACCTGAACGCTGTCGAAGAAAACTCCCTCGAAGTTAACGGCAACACTTCCGCCGCGGAAGTTACTCGGCGATGTAAATGTCAGCATATTGATTTCGGGCGCGCCGTCACGCGCTATATGTACAGTATACTCTCTGTCCTCATCATCGGCTGCCGAAACCGTGTATACGACAGATCTTGTTTCATTGTTAAAATTCTGTTCACCTTCGGGTGAATAGCTGTCGCCGTCTATCGAAACGGTCGGTTTGATACTTGTTATATCCGTGTTGTACCGTACAGTTACATATATATCGGTATCGGTAATCTGTGCGACGCCTACTTGGTTTGGTACTATAAATGAAGTTATTGCGCGTGTTTTACGGCGCGGTACTGTTATAACAATAGGGTCGCCTGCCGAAATCGGATTTTCAAATCCGTCAAGGTAGAACTGCAAGGTATATTCTTTATCCGAAGTCGTGCTGTCATTTTCGGGAATATCAAGCGTCGCCATGGCTTTATGCCACTCGTCCATCGTTACAACTCCGTCAATGGGGTCGCCTCCGTCATTCGGAAAGGCTTTGACCTTAAAGTCATAGAAGAATGTTCCGCTTGTTTCGATATTTATCGTCGAGCCTTTAAATGTCGTCGGCGTATCGGTAACGTTTACCGTTGCAATGGACGGAAGTCCGTAACGTGCGGCACGAACAGTATAGGTCCTGTCGGTATCGCCCTTCGCGGAAACCGTGTATGTTATTGTCTTTTTGTCAAAGTCCTGTTCGCCTTCCGGGGTATAGCTGTCTCCGTCTATAAGCACCGTCGGCAAAATATGCGTTAAATCCGTTTCATAAGGCATTGTAAACAGTATACTGCTGCCGTTTACGTCGTCCTCCGTAATCTCCGCCGGCGCGGCGGCGCCGTTAACGCCGAAATATGTTATCTTACGGCTCTTACGTCCCGGTACGGTTATTGTCTGCGTCTGCGGGCACTCGCTGCCGTCAATAAACAGTTTTATGTCATATATCTTGTCTTGCGGTGTATTGTTAATAGGCAATTCCAGTTCGGCCGTGGCATGACCGCCATAAACTTCACTGTCATACGTAACTTCTTTTCTGATTGTTGATTCGCCGTCATCTCGGCTCACAGCCGCAATTTCCACAGTATTCATTTTAACGTCTGTGTCGAGATACGGTATAAATTTTCCCGTTATATCGGCTGTAATATTTGTATCCGCAAAATGCTCCGGATATGTAACGCTGAAGGTATCAACTTCAGCAACACCCAGACGTCTTACAGAAATCTCATAATCCTGCGAGGTTCCGTCCTCAGCAAAAACAGTATATGTTATCGGGTTATTGAAATTCTGCGCTCCCTTGGGTGAGTAATCCGTACCCGTGTGACGCACCTGCGGTTCAATATTCCTTAAATCCGTGTTATACGGAACGTACAGAACGAGTTTATTGTCTTCATTGCGGTTAAGTTCTTCCTGTCCTTCGGTAAGAATAATATCCGAAAGATATTTTGAATTCGGCTCTCTCGCGCATACCGTAAGGACTTTATCTCCCGCAAGCGTCTGTGCGGTATTGCCTATTGTTACCGATAATTCGTATTCTCTCGGTGTATCCGTGTTGTTCGGGGGAACGGTTATGGATGCGATATAGTCGCCGCTGTCGTTTTTCCTTGCGACCTGCGATTGAATTTCCGAATCCTCCTGCTCGCCGCTTATAAGGCGTGCGCTTACCTGTATGTATTGAGGCGCTGTAAGCGCATATGCGGCATTGTCCAAATACTGTCCGATAACCTTGACATTTACAATTCCTCCCGCACTGTATGGCGGATCTCTAAATTGTACGCCCGATGCTGTGGGCGTTTCTTGCCTTGTGACATGGATGTAATACTCGTGTGTATCGCCATTTTCTGCCGTTACGGTATATATCACTTCCGAGTTAAAGTCTTGAGACCCAATCGGCGAATAACGCGCATTGTCAGATACCTTAATCTGCGGTTCGAGTTCGCTTAAATTGGCGTCATACGGCATTGTCACACGCACTTCTCCGTCGGTAATCACGCTCTCGCCTACCTGATTTGGCAGCGTGAACGAAAGTATTTCCGTTCCGCCTTTCGGTTTCCTGGGAACGCGAAGCACTTGCTCGTAAGACTGTACATAATCGTTGCCTATTCTCGCTTTAATCGTATATTCCGCCACAACTTGGTCATTATTGTTCGCAGGAGCCACTATGTCGGCGATATATTTTCCGCTTTCATCGTCATATACCGCCTTGACGGGCGCTATTGCGCCGTCTGCGGAATAAATCCATATATCCCTGTTCTCTTCATGTTCCGCATGGGCAAGTCGGTCAAGAGCGGAGCCTGTTACCGTAACGCGCACCGTACCGCCCGCCGACGTATTCGGATTTGTAAAAGTAAACAATGTTACCGTAGGCGCGGCTTCCTTGTAGATATATGCCTCGTACACGGTAGTTGTTGTTTCGTCTTTGGCTCTTACGGTATAATTCGTTCTCATTACCCCGTTTGACTCATGGAATGACGCCATGCCTACCGACGGGTCTATCGACGAGCCGATATATGCTATATCCACGTTGTACCATGTCGTATAATCATGATCCCACGGCATATACACATATATGGTTGAATTGCTGTTTTCGTGGTTGAAAATCTCGCTGCGGACTTGTCCTTGAACCGTGAATTCGGTAATCTGTGCCATCGTATTGTTATACGGCAAATAAACCGTACGGCTTCCGACCGGCAGACGTTCGTCATTAACTTCGTAGTACACGCTGTAGTTTATGGGCGTGTCATAACTCTTATTTTCCGGTAAGGTAAATGTTGCGCTGTAAGATCCGTCATCCTCGACAATTACATTCGTTATTAACTCATCATATCCTTCCATATCGGGAACGAGTATCAGTTTCACACGGTTTGGCATAACCGTACCATACACGGTAATTTTAAACTCACCGCCCATGTATGTAAGGTTGGCGGCATCATACCATATATTATCTACGATAATTTTATGAAGGTCAACCTCTCGCGCGGCATCTTCAACATTAACAAAACCGTTATACTCCTCGTTATTGTACGTTATGCTCATGTTGTATTTACCGTTCGGAACAAGCAGATAAAGCGTTGCGTTATCGTATATATAATATTTTTTACCTTCGTCTTCTTCACTCGTTTTATACAAACATTCATGTAAATCCTTGTTGTCCGAATCTATACGCGCCGTAATCTGATACAGCGGTACACCTTCCTCGGTCTTTGGGTAAACCGATGAGCCGTCGCTTGAATATTCGCCGTCTATGCGTGCGTAATCAACACCGTCGGTTATGAAACTGCCCGCACCGATAAGCGCGTTCATTCCGTCGGGAGATGCTATGCGTATGGGCATTTCGGTGACCTTCATGGATGTTCTGTTTGCTATGTTTATCGCGTTTGAATTGCCGCTTTCCACATCCAAAACAGCATTTTCATCGCCTTTTTTCACGACAAAACTAAGGTCTTTAAATGTCATATATGTACCCGATACGGAAATTGCATTCGTGTTTTGAGACGTTATGCTGCACTTGCCCAAAATGGTAAATTCAGTATCCCAGTTAATCTGTACGGATGCACCGCTGTGGTTTGTGGCAATCGTCACGTTATCCAGTGTTATCGGAGGAAGTACGGTTCCTTCTGTATTTTTCTCCGTCTGAGTTGAGAGTATATGAGTGTCGGTTTCACCTACAATTTTGTATCCTACCGGATCTGTATTGTATGCCGTACCACCGTACAGCACGTACTCGTCCGAAATTACGATGTCGCCCTTTGAAATATCGTACGTTGTCGGGTTTATCTCGCCTATGTCCTCAAGAACGAGAGTAATGGTATACGTTACATCTTTTTTGTCATGTCCCGTTATGGTGTACTCCGCCGTGTGTTCCACGCCGGAAAAGTCCAGTCTGCCTTCCGTAGCTGTTGCACCCACGTACTCACTCGTAGGCTCAATACGCGCAAGCATAATATTTTCGGGTACATGAACCGTTACAGTATGAGTTTCCTCATTTATTTCCGTGTCCTTGGTTTGACCGGGAACGGTAAAGCTTGTAAGCTTTGTTTCGGGATTTGATATACATTCAGCCGTATTATCAGTATTTACGCGTACTCTTACATAGTAATAGTATGTCGTTCCATCCTTATATACGCGTATCCATCTCATGCCCGGAACAAGGTGCAGATATAACTTGCCGTCCTCGTCCGTGCTCGTTTTTATCTTCGTCGCAGGTTCCTCGTCACCGTCTATTGAATATTCAATGTCCTCCATACCCGTAATGCCTTCAACGGTTACGGTTACGGGACGCAGTGCATCGCTGCTTCCGGTCTCAGGAATTGGTGAGTCGGTGTCATAATTCTTGAAATCCGCTTTGACGCTGCCGCCCCTTATTATCATTTTGGATGATTTGTTGGACGCGCCTCGATTAATTCCGAAGCCGCCTTCTTCACCGCCCACAGCGGATACAAAACCGCCGTTTATCACAATGTTCATGCCGCCCGCCAACATATTTGAACTGATGCCTATACCTGATGAGGCGCCGCTGCCGACCGCGTAAATCTTACCGCCGTTTACGGTCAGGTTCATATTTTGTACCTGTGTTGTGGCGCTGCCGCCGATACCGCTGCCGCCTTTTTTACCTATAGCGTTAACGGTACCTCCGTTTACTATGAGCGAGTTCAGCTCGCCAATACCCGGACCGCTCTGCGATGTTGCGGTAACTGTACCGCTGTTTATTGTAACAGTGCCCAGCTTACCGAGACCCGCACCGGAGTTTGAGACAATTTCTATCGCACCGTCACCCTCTATTATCAATTTAGACTGTGCCGAGGCGTCCGTAATTCCGCTTATCGCTCCGGTTGCCAATGATTCGATTTTATTGCTGCCCTTAAGTTCCAATGTTAGGCTGACATTATCCATCAGCGTGATTGCGCTTTTCTGCCAAGCGCTTATAGATACATTGTCCAGTTCAATACGCGGACTGACGCCCATAACGCTTATTTGGTTCTGAACTACGCTGCCGGATTGAATTATATGAACTGTCTCTGTTTTTGGAATACTGTATGTCCGATTTGTGCCTACAGTTATTTTCATGTTGGCATCGTTATCATTGTCGGGCGAAATATCAATGTTTCCGTCGGATATGTCAAAACTCGCCGTAGAGTCTTTTGTTATTTGGATGTCTTTTGTTGCCGTGTATGTATACTGCTCACCGCCCGACTTTGTTAATGTAACGGTCGCGGTCAAGTTGACCGTCTTGCCCGCCGCCGCGAGAGCAACCACAAGAAAACCGCCTTCGATTTTCGCCTCATCCGCGTCCGCCGCCGCACTGTCAACCTTAATCGAATACTCCTTCGACAGCGAGTGTACGGGATATGTACATTCTTCGGCGGGAATAAACACCGCGTCCACCTTCTGCCGCACCGTACCGTCTATTACATTTACTTTTATTTCCGACGGTATATTTTCAAGCGATACTGACGCGCTATCACCGTCACATTTACATTCTTCCTCGGCGCTGTGCTTTTCAAGCGTGTATTCCGTCACCTCGGGCGTAATGCCCGATACCGAATATATATTTTCATTATAGTGAAGCGCAAAGCTGTCCTCGTCATCGCTCAGATAAGGATACAGTTTTCCATCTTCGTCCGTATATGCTTTCCAAGAACCGACTGTTATTTCCTTATTCGCGTAATTAGCGTCCGACGGCATCTGCATGACCGTGCAATGAAGTGGTTCACCGAACTCGTTTGTAGGATAAGTTGTATCTACTATAGTATCAAACGTAGTATTCTTAATACTTCCGCCTTTTACGATAACATCATTGTATTTTTCCGACAAGGCAGACCCCGAACCGATACCGACACAATTACCTCCGGTTTTTGTACCGCCGGTTGCCGTTATATTGCCGCCGGTAATGGTTATCGGCGCGTTTGGAATATAATTACATCCGCCTATACCGGCACCATATTTGCCGCCTGTCGCTGTCACGTTTCCGCCTTCAATCAATATGCCTACTCCGTAATTGGATTGATAGGCTCTACTTGTGGTATTCGGCGCACCGATACCGGCACCGCTGAGACCGGCGGTTGCGTTTATATTACCGCCTCTAACGGTTATTTGACCGTGAGCGCCTGAAGAAGAATCTTTATTGGGAGCATTTGTGCCTATTGCCGGAGCGTTGCTCTTACTGCCCACCTCCAGCGAACCGTCTCCTTCAATTATGAGTGTGCCATAGCTTGACCTGTCTGCAGAGGAATAAACCGCAATACCCGCATAACCTGCAAGTGTCGCGGTAATATTATTAACCCCATTTAAAACAAGCGTAAGTTCCGCGCCTTCCTCCACTTTTATCGGCGCGGTCGTGCTTGAGGTCATGGTAACATCATTAAGGGTAAGCGTGGCTTTAACATCGGTTTTTACCACGATATTATTCGTTATGTCTCCGCTTGCGTTTGTAACACTATATTCTCCCTCTTCCGCAATTTCCACGGGACTCGATTGGAGATCTTCGGTTATGTCACCGCTCGCAGTAAGCGCCATGAGTTTAAAGCCGTTCGTGCGTGAGGGAATTGTTTTTAAATCCAAAGGAGGTTCTGCCGTTACGGTCGGAGCCTTCGCGGTCGGCTGCGGTGAGACAGTCGTTTCCGCTTCAATATCATCTTCTTCATCCTCGAAAGACGGCAGTGTAATCGGCAGCTTTACAGGATTTTTCAGCATCGGAAGTTCAAACGCTTTGGGGGTCGGTGATGCCGACGGTTCGGGCGTGGTTTCCGTGACCTCCGTGACCGGAGGATTTTCAGTTTCTGCCGTTATGTCTTCCGCAAACACAGGAATGTTAACGCTTGTAAAAACCATTATAAGCGCCAAAAAAAGCGAAACAGATTTTCTTTTCATAGCCGTCACACTCCCTTAATTTGATTTAAAACTTACTTTACCCACGGATAATACGGTACAAGCGGTTTGGCAAAACGGTTATATATGTCGTCAGCGTCGTCTCTGTTAAGCGTGCCGTCTTTATTGACATCCCATATTCTCGCCTGCGTTACCGTATTCGGTGCGCCGGACGCTTTGGCTGTTATGTAATTTCCGTCAAGCGCGTTTAATATACCGTCGCCGTTTGCGTCGCCTATTTTACCGCCCACAACCATTACATAACGCGTCAGCGTGCCGCCGTCGTAAGTATACGTCACCTTGTACAAACCGTCGCTCACCTCTACGGGATCGCTGCCGTTTACCGCCGCCGCGCCGTTTACGACCATACCCGGGTCGTTAAAATTCTTTATATCGTTTACGATAACCGTATTCACATCTGCGTCAAAATCCGCGTCTTCCGTATCGGGTACGGTGAATTTCGGATAATGCGTATCGTTGTATATGCGGCTCGCCTTAAACGCGTTTACTTTACTTTCCCGCTCCGCCTCGACGGACTCATTGTAAATCTTGGCGGCGGGCGAGTTGCCCACATTAAGAGACGCGACCGAAGTGATTGTCATTATTGCGCTAAAGTCGTCCGCAAGCGTATAATTATTGCTTTTAAGCGTGATTACAATATCATACTCACCCGCGGCGGTAACATCATTCGTAAGAGCGCCGCCCGCGTTTCTGTACTGTACGGTATAGTCGTCGCCCTCCGAAAGTCCGTCGTTACTCGTAACCGTCGCCTTGTGCGCACTGCCGTCGTAGGGGACGGTATTGTTGGTTATGGCGAAGGTGACCGGTTTGGGGCTGACCGTATACTGATATGACTGCTGTGTTGCGGACGGAGTATAATTATCATTTGTTACTTCAATTACAATATCATACGTACCCGCGTCCGTTACGCTGTCCGACAAAGTTTCCGACGCACTCTTATACTGTACATTATAATCATCGGGCGATTGAAGGTCACTGTCATTATCCACCGTTGCCGTATGTTGTGAACCGTCATATGTTGTACTGTTATCGCTTACGGTAAACTTTACCTGTTTCGGGTTTACCGTGTACTGATACGACTGCTGCGACGAGGACAACGTATAGTTATCGTTTGTAACTTCAATGACAATATCATACGTACCCGCGTTCGTTACTTCATTTGACGTATGTTCGTCCTTATCCCGATATGTAACGGTGTAATCGCCATCGGTAAGACCGCTGTCGTTTGCCACAGTTGCCTTATGAGGCGAACCGTCATACGTGGTACTGTTATCGCTTACGGTAAACGTTACCTGCTTTTTCGTGATTTCAAATGTGTTACCCGAGACCGTGCCCATTGTATAGCCTATACCGTCGTTAAGTGTAATAACAACGGTGTACGTTCCCACTTCGGTAGGTTCTACGGAGGTTAAATGCTCTGCGTCATCGCTCTTATAATACTTAACCGTGTACTGCTCGGGAGTAAGCTCGCAATCATTGGTAATTGTCGGATACTGCGCCTCACCGCTGTACTGCTTTACCGCGTCGCTTACCGTGAAATTGGCTGTCCGTTCGCGCACGGTTACGGTCGATGGAGTGATCGTTCCCACGTCGTACATTTCCGCATCTTCATCCTGCAGCGTGATATGCACGGTATATGTACCGACACCTTCGGGTTTATTGTGCATTTGACCGTCTTTTTCATACTGAACGGTATAATGCGTTACGTCCTCGCGTGACGGCTTGTACGTTCTGTTCCACGTTTGACCGACATAGAAATTGCTCGTATCATCAAGCGTAAAATCCACACGGTTACGCGCTATTTCAAAGGCTGTACTGTTATTCTCCGGTGTCGCGAAATTATTATCCGTAATGGTACATGAAACATGATATATACCGGGTTCTGTCGGCGGAGTATCGGAAGAATACTCTACATTTATGCCTTCATAATGCAAAGAATAGCTTTGGGGAGTCGGCGTACCCGTAACCGTACAGGTCGGAGCATGCTGTGATTTATCATAATTAAACTCCGTATTTGCATATGAAATATTAACCGTGTCGTTTTTATTTATGTATAAATGCGTTTTATCCATTGAGCCAAAAGCATAGCCTGCCGATGTAACGTTAATATTTATCGGGTAAGTTCCGACATCCGTTTTGGTTTCACTGCCGCCATAGGTTACGGTAAAGTCAATTCCTTCTGCGGGCGAACCTTCAAGGTACGGAGATACTGTAACTTTATGCGGTGAACCGTCATAATTATAGATATTATCTTTAATTTTAAAATCAACTAGTAAAGCGTGAATTGGCAGTCTGAATTTTTGTTCAACCGACGCGCCCGCACTGTCCTCTACTTTTATTCTTATATTACTGTATGTAGTGCCTCCCTCCGTCGGAACTCCCGAATATGTTCCGTCAGATGATAATGAGAGTCCGTTTGGATATAAGTATGCACTGGACGGGTTGGCAAGTGAAAATGTATAAGGCGGTGTGCCGCCTTGCGCTTCAAATTTAACCTCATAATGAGCATTTGATGTTGCGGTCGGGAGCAAAGCTTTTGTTGTAAACGCCAAATCATCCGCCGCATGAGCGCACAATCCCACAGCGAACACTATTACAAATACCGCGAAAAAAGCGGATAATTTTTTCATACATGACACCCTCTTTCGGTTTGTGTTTTGCTTAATTTATGTTGTCATATTTCCGAGAACATCGTCAAAAAACGACAATATCCTCGGAAATGCAACAACACGGGGCGATAACGCCCCGCATTATTACACTTCGCATACGCGTTAATATGCAGGGGGATGAGCGGCTCCGCAAGAGCCGCTCATGCGGGTTAGGAATGCAACGTCAATGCGTTGTTCCTTACGAATTATGCGTTATTATTCTGTGGGATTGGTAACTTCCCCGGGGTCGGAAACAGGAGATTCCTCGGGAGTCTCCTCACCCTCCGGCGCAGGAGTTGCCTCTCCTTCGGGTGCGGGCGTTTCCTCCGCATCGGGTGCGGGTGTCGCTTCCGCATCGGGCGCGGGCGTTTCCTCCGGAGCGGGAGTTACCTCAGGTTCGGGCGCCTCGGCGCTGCTGTTTACCTGTCTCTCGTTAACCGCGAGTATAATATTGCTTTCAGCCCAATAACCGGATATATCGGTCGGGGTGAATGTTACGATCGCTGTCGACGGAGCGAGAACGTTGTTGATCATCGTTACAGCCTCGGCTCTCGTCAAAGGCGAATACGGAGCGAACGTTCCGTCCGCGTAACCGGAAACCACACCGCGTGTAGCGAGCGTCGTTATGCTATCCTTAGCCCAGTTATCAGACGTTACATCCGTGAACATATCGTCCACAACAACGATGTCATACTTCTGCGCTCTTGTGATTACAGCCGCAAGTTCGCCTCTCGTTACCTGATTATCGGGTCTGTATGTGCCGTCCTCGTAGCCGCTTATCACATTATAATTTTCAAGATAACCTACATACTTATTATACCAAGCGTCGTCCGCAACGTCGGGGAATGACGAATCATACACACCGTCGGGAATATCGTCGCCGTTTATAAGTCTCGCTATCATCGACGCAAGTTCCGCTCTTGTGATATTGTTATCGGGCAGGAACGTGCCGTCGTCATAGCCGGACGCGTAAGGCTTCGTGTACTCCGTGTCAATCAGAGGAGCGGGCGTGGGAGTCGGAGTCGACGGTGACGACGGAGCGGGCGTCTTGTCGGGAGCGGGTTTAACCGTAATTCCCACAGACTTCTGAACGCCTCCAACGTTCACGGTAATTCTTACCTCTCCTTCCTTCAAAAGCTTAACGTTACCGTTTTCATCTACCGTTGCGATAGTTTCATTGGTTGACTTCCATGTCGGCTTGCTTGTTGTTCCGGTGATTGTCGGATTGAGCGTCAGCGTTTCGCCTACGTAGCCCTCAAGATTTGACTCGGGGAACTTGACGGTCACGCTGCTTCCGCCGCCACCGCCGCCGCCACCGCCGCCACCGGTGGTCTGCGTCATGTAAAGTTCTGTTTCCGCTTTAAGCGTAAACGGATATTCAATCTTCGTCTTACCTTCCTTATCGGTGTAATACGCCTTAAATCTCGACGGTTTAGCGCCCAAGACGCCCGTTGAGGAGTTAAATCCGTTATCGTCCGCAACGGATGTCACGTCCGTGTACACCTCGGCAAGCTTTGTTGTCGAATTTACCTTATAAACAACCACATGGTTCTTTAACGTTGTTACCGCAGCACTTCCCGCAGGTGACGGATTGTGGTTATCGTCGCCCTTCTTTCTTGCCTGTACGGTATACTCCTTGCCCTTTTCAAGATTCTCAAAGTTCGGCTCTGCAACCCAGTCCGTGCCGTTGATTGAGTATTCAAGCGTATCGTCCTTAACGTAACCGTTCTCGGTGTCGGGAACGATATTGTTCGTCTTGGGATCAACCTTTACCTTCGGAGCGGCAGGCTCGTCTTGATCAGCCTTGTTGATCTTACCTGTAGACTTAGAAGATATATCATCCTCAATCTCATAATTCTTTGCAGCGTCTCCCGTGAGAGTTACATCGCTTAACGTAACTTCCTTATCGGTATCGCTTGCGTTTGCGTCGGCAAACGTCGCCTTAAATTCAAGGGTCAGCTTGCCTTCGTCCGCAGTTTCTACGCCCGCGGGGTCTGCTACCGTGCCGCTGTATGTATTGTCACCGTTATATTTTTTCTCGATACCGAGGGTAACATCCGACAGCTTAATCTTTTTCTTGTTGGTCGTAATCGCAACGCTTGTTTCCTTGCCGCCGAATGCCAGCTTTAAGGTCGCCGCGCCGCATTCAAGGTCAACCGTGCCTGCACCGTCGGCAGCCGTAATCGTCTTATCGGGTGTGGTTGAACCCGTGGGATATACCAGCGTAATTATGCCGCCCTCGGCGATAAACTGCTCCCATGTGATCGGTGTTGCGGTCGTTCCTTCATAGTTAAGCGATACCATCATACCCGTTAAATCAAGCTTCTCGGGATATGTGTACGTTACCTTAGGCTGTGTCGTAACCGTAATGCTATCCAAATTCTTCGGCTTTACACTACCCTTACCGGTGATTGTCGCGCTTGTATCAAGTACGTAGTTGCTCGCCGCAGCGCCGGTAAGCGGAGTTGTCGCGTCTTTCGTTATCGTTACGGTTACATTGTCTTGCGGCGTTCCGTTCACATCGTTCTCGCTGTACTCATAACCGTAATTGAAGATAACCTCGTCGCCCTGAAAAACCGCATCGCCTGTGTTTGTCGGCGTCAGGTTGACTGTTTGTCCCGTCTTGGTTCTGTTTGCCGTATCACCCTGAGTGATGTTCGGAACGGTTACTTCAATCGTTGTAATCTTCTTTTGCTCGATTGTACCTTTAAGCGCGGCAAGTGAAGTCGGATCAAGCTTTAACGTATAATACTTGTTAAAATCTGCAGCCGCATCACCCGCAGCGGTTATTGTGCCGCTGAATGAAATAGCCTTGTCCGAACCCGCGTTCGCGTCCGCATATGTGAACAAGTCGGCGGTCGTAGCGGTAATGTCCGCATACGTTGTTTGGTCTTCGGTCAGCATATCTGTCGTGGTTACTGTGAGCGTCGGCGTGTCTGTTGTTTCAAGAGCGGTCGTCTTGTCATACGTCTTTGAAATTCCGTCCGCCGGAGCGGCTACCGTAACTTTTACTTCGATTTTCTGTACCTTTAATTCAAAATGTCCTGTCGGATCGCCCGCGCCGGCATTGAGTACCGTGTCGTCGGTGGTAATGCCCGTATTTCCGCCTTCAACATAGAATTGCAGGTGCTTTCCGTTCATTTCGGGCGTAAGCGTCGTATCCTTATCAATATCGCCATAATCTCCGACAACATCGTGCGTATCGGGTTCAACGACGCGCATCTTGATACCCGCATCCGCAAGGTCGTCAAACGACTCAAATGTGTCGGTCTCGCCGTTATCGTACGTTACCGTTACAGATAAACCGGTGTCGCCGAGTTTGTCGCCGTACTTTGTATCATCGGTTGTAAATGTTCCCGTTACCGTACCGCTTGCAATAGATCTGTCCTTAAGCGTACCTACCTTTTGCGGCGTCGCGGTAAGATCGTCCTTGGGAACAACGTACAGCGTCTTGCCGTTCATTTCGGGCGTGTATTTGTCGGTCTTATTCTTAACTTCATGCTGATTACCGGTGCCGGTATAGCTTGCAGGCGGCGTTGTATCGTCATCCACGTAGAAGAATGTGAATGAATCGGCAGGATATGCGCTTACCTTTTGTTCCGTTGTTGTACCGCTGTCGGTCTCTGTCTCGATTACAATATCATCAAAGTTAAACGACGGCTGATCATCGGGTGTATCTGTTGACTTGTAACTCAAACTGTTAGCGGGAACATCTGTTACGCCTGTTATATTAGTCTTATCCTTAGTACCCGTTACGGTTAATTCTGCTTTTACGGTAACAGCAGTGGGTTCTGAGCCTGTTTTGCCTTTTTCAGCCACGTAGAAGGTGTTCGTACCCTCTGTAAGAGTTACGGCAGCGTCAACTACTTTAAGCTTGCCGTCTGCGTCAACACAGTAAAGCGCAAGGTTGTTGTCGTCAAAGTTAGCGTAATGGATATTGTTGATTGTATCGCCGTTGTCATACGCAAGGTCTACCACAATAGCCTGGGCAGTAGAATCTTCAAGCAAACCAAGAACGCTTTTACCGGCATAATAAGTATTTCCGGCTTTACCGAAGGTGGTTTCGTCGGCGTCGATGACGGTTTCTGTGTCGAGGGTGATTGTGCTGAGTTGCCTGGCAGACACCGCTAATTCACCGATTGAGCACATTACTGTATTACCTGACTTAAACGCATATACCGCATACAGTGTCTTACCGGTCATATCGGTTGTCAGCTTGTCGGGAACCGGTGTCAGTTCCGACGTATCGGTTTTACCCGCATCGCCGTAGTAATACGACACCTTTTTCATCTCATTAACATCCGATGTCAAAACCACTGAGTCAGGAGCTTCATTGAATGTCGCCGTTAATTCTAATTGATTTGCAACATCACCGATACCCTTATTTACATCAAGCGCTGTACCTTCCAACTGCGCCGGTAATGTGTAAGATACATTTGTGGACTCCAACTTCGTTGCAACACGGCTCGCCGATTCAGGGAAGAGGTCTAAGTCGCCGGTGTAGTCGAAGTGGTTTTTGATGTTGGTATCAGGTGTTACTGAACGATTTGCATTCCACTGTGATTTCCATATTGGTAGAGTATTAGTTCCGGTTTGAATTACAAATTGTGACTGGTTCAACGCTGCCTGTATAACCTTTGTGCCTGCCGGCGGAACCTCTTTTACTTTAAACGGAACTGCCAATATGGCTACTTCGTCATCTGTCAAATCGTCTGTAAATCCAAAAAGTTTATTTGCGGGATTTGCTTGAGATGTTGACATGCTTATGTATATTATCTTAGGTTCATCTGCAGGCTTTATAATACTTTCTTCTCTACCAGGAGCCTGAGTAATATCTTCACCCATAGCAGCCACAACATCAGTATAACGTGAATATACGCTGTTGAGATTCGACATTATGGAAGAATAGTTGTCTTGCAATTCGCTAGTATCGTAGAATACAGGCTCTAAATATTTACTTGCATATTCAAGTCCTGCGGCGATATTGGATACACCGCCGGAAAGGCTGCGGTGGGACGTATAATCTGCCTGATTAGCCCATTGTGAGAAATGCGAAGTACCTCCGCCTGTTTGCTCATCCATAGTTTTTAGATTAGTCAATGATAAACCAATCCAAAAAATATCATCTTGCTGAAAAGGATCTGATGGTAAATCCTGAATTGCGGGAACGTCATCAGGTGCATACGATGTACCCTCACCCATATAAACCATGTTCAATTTTGCTCTGTTTTCTGAGGTGCCCTCTGTTGTATCAGTAGCAAAGACTCCCGGTTGAATCATTGCCATTATCATCGCTATAGCAATAAACGATGATAATACTTTTTTAAGATGTTTCATTTTGTCGTTTCCTCCTTGTTAACTCTTAATTTTGCGGTAATGCCTTATAAAATTGATCTATTCCCGTAGTAACCTTAGACATAATTTCACTGGCATCATTATTATTAGCAGTATAATTTTCATCTGTAACAGTATCTGCTATTCTAAATTTATACAGGCTGTGTACACCTACACTTGCAAAATAACCTATGTTAGCCATGATTTCAGATGCGTCGTTGTTATTTATTGTATCATTTGCGTCGATATAAACATCTCCGCGTCTGGAAATGGCTATTACCTTACGCGTCTGCTCGACTGTATCTTCTGTAATCGGGTCTGTAAATGTATACTTCATTTCATATACATCGGGACGTATATCATAGTCAACAAAGTTTACAAATACATGATTATTACCCGTGGCAGTTTCAGACGGATTGTCTGTTGTAAGTTCATCGTCTGTATACTTAGCAAGTCCGCCCTTAAAGACTTTCATGCTAAGGCTGCTTGAAACAGAACTGTCTGCTACCGGCTTATCCATAGAATCGTAAGCTGTAAATCCTACGTCCTTAAATGCCTTTCTCTGGAACACGAACATCGCA
The DNA here is from genome assembly GCA_947631235.1 of uncultured Clostridia bacterium. Taxonomy (GTDB): domain Bacteria; phylum Bacillota; class Clostridia; order UBA1381; family UBA1381; genus Hominilimicola. The sequence continues at coordinate 49,945 of CANRKO010000012.1, forward strand.
TACGGGTCTTCGTCGCCGTTATAATCCTCGTAAGTTGTCCACGCATTTGTATAGTAATCCAAATTCGCAGTTACTCCGCTGAACTTATGTGTTGACTTAAACGCCGTTACTGCAGCCTGTTTTGCCTCTTCGCCGTCATAGGTTTCATCGTCGCTCATAATCATGCCGACAGGCGAGTTACCGTAATTCAGTTCAACCCTTGCCGTTGCATACTGCAATATATCGAACTCATACTTTTCCGATGTTGTGCCGTCGGGAGCGGTAACGGTGACTTCAACCTTAGTTGACGAGTTTGTATCGCTTTCGTCGTCATACGTTGTCTGCTCGGGCTTGAATGTAAACGTATATTTGCCGTCTCCATCAGGGCCAGAGACATCAGCCGGCTGACCGTTTACCTCGACCGTAACCGTTGAACCGGGCTGCGAGGGAGTAAGCTCGCCATACACGTTCTCCGTTTCGTCATCGTCAACAATCAGATAATGCTTTTCGGTGTCAGGATCGAACTTCTGATCCGGCTGCTTTTCCCACCGCTCATTCGCGAACGGAAGATCGTCGCCGTCCGAACTGTCCTTCTTAAATACCGCGCCGCTGCCGGTGCCGTCGTCGCCGGGCTTTTTAAGTGACGCATCGTCGCTGAGAACATACACGGCGTATACCTCTAACGTTGAAGTACCCTCTTCCGGCACAGTGTCGACCGTAAACATATTAGCCTTATATGTGGTCGTCAAGTCGCTTGCTTTATAATCGTTTGAAATCGACTGTTCCGCAAAATTCTTGTCCGTTGACCATCCACCAAACATCTTGCTCTCGGGCGCCTTATCAATCGTAGGTAATGTTGTCGGCGCAGGATCGGCATCCTCACCGTTAACCTTTTTAACAGCTCCCTCAGTTGAGATTGGCTTCTTTGCCTCTACCGTATAGGTAACATCGTCAGCTTTATCGGCTGTCTTTGTATCTTTAAACGTTACCGTCCACTGCGCGTCCTTATATACCGCATATATATTCAGCGGTTCGCCTGTACCGGCAGGAATATCGGTTGTGGCGGTAAATTCATGCTCGCCTGTCTTTTCCTGCTCATTATCGTACGTTACAAACTTATCAATCGTCTTTCCTGTGGGGGGTGTGAAATCCGTACCCTCCTGAGGCAGAGTTTTTGAGTTCAAAGTCAAGTTCGTCTTTGCATCGGCGAGTTTTTGCGGCGGTGTGGGCGTAGTAATATTAACCGTTACATAGTCCTTCTCATGCGCTGTATCGTCTTTTACAGTACCATCACCGTAATTAGCATGAACTACACGCGATGTGGGAACAATATGCAAATCCGCGTCTCCGCCGTCTCCCGCAGCCTTATCGCTAACGGTTCCGACCGCAAAGTTGCTGTTCTCTACAGCGGTAATAACTATATCATAGTTACCGAATGCTTGCGGCATAGTATTATCCGCCGTGCTGCTATGGTCGCTCAGATTTTCAAATTTTACCTTAATGTCGTCGCTTCCGTCGCCAAACACGTCTATTGACGGTTTCGGCTCATCTGTACCATCAGCAATCTCAATCGTCACATTTGTAATACCCGATGGAACATTATCGTTCGCAAGATACTGATAGTTGTTTGATACAACATAGTTAATTGTCTTTGCTTTTATTTCAAATTCATTCTCAAAAGTCGTCGGCTCATAGATAAGGAATTTTTCTTTCAAAGCTGCTTGTCCTTCATCAGAAATACTCAAATCCATATCGTATTTCATGGCGTTTGTCGGACTCTCAACGGTATCTTCTTGCCCTTGTTTCGTATATGTAGCCTCCAAATACGATAACGGGATAGGATCCGGAACCAAGTTGGTTTTTGAAGAATCCTCTTTTAAGGTAACTTTTACGTTTCCTTCCGTCAGCGGCGTCTGTTCCTTTCCGTTATACTCAAATTCTGTCTCATCAAAGGATATGTCTATTGTACCTTTCCACATAGCTGTCAAGCTAAGAGACTTGGTTATCGGAGTATCCTTTTCTACTTTTTTGAACTCTTCTCCTTCTTTATAGTACCAACCTTCGAATGTATAATTATCTCTTGTAACCGTAGGCATATCTTTGCTTTCGCTTACGTCGCCTATCGTTTGATTTGCATAAAGAGTCACTTGGTCTATTGAGTTCGGCGTACCGCCGTTTGGATTAAATGTAACCGTTACCTTATCCGACCAATGCGCATAAAGGATGATTTCTCCTTTCGTACCATCTTGCAAAGAGGGGTCAAGATCACTGTTAATCACTGTCGTAGAATCAACCTTTTTGCCGTCTTCTTGACCTTGCGGTTTTGTATACCAACCGTCAAAGCCCTTGGTATCATGAGTCATGTCTGCCGGATTCGGCATATTCGGTATCGTATCTCCGTAATCTACATACTTATCATTTATTGTACCGTAAGCATATGAACCACCGTTAGCGTCACTGTATTTGCTGCTTCCTTCATCTTTATGGAACTTGACGGTAATTGCATCCGCCTTCGGTTCATCATAAGGACCTAAAACATAGCCCCAGCATGCGTATACGGTCGCTTCATTTGAATCGCCTGTATCTATATAATCACTGAGAGTTTGTTCTTCCGTTAACATATCGCCGTCGCCGCTCTTGTTCTTGTACCAACCCAAAAAGTCATAGCCTTCGTAGTCACCCTGCGGTTTCGGGGGTACCGGCAGTCCGCCGATTAAGGCTTGAAGTGTGTCGCCCTCATCATATTTTACCGATGCAGGGTCAGCAGGAGCGGCATCGGGTAAATTCGAGTCAAAGTTTAATGTGTATTGCTTGCTTTCATCATTTGTCGGCGTCCACTTTGCGTAGAGGTCAAGCGAATTGTTGGTATTTCCTTTTATTGCATTCTCGTCATATTGTTCAATAAATGTACCTTCCGTCTTTGTGTACCAGCCGGCGAATGTATATTCTGCTCTCGTCGGATTCTCACCAATGAGGTCTTGGAGTGAAGTTTTAATTACTGATTCGCCCATTTTAGCCGTAAACGATTTTGCATCGCTGGTTCCATCAGTAAACTGCGCATTCTCGCCGTTCAGGTTGAAGGTGACTTTATAACCGTCGGTGTAGTGGGCATAGACGGTTTTTTCTTCATCAACCGTTGATTCTGTGGTGAATGGTTTGTCGTTGGTTTCATTATTCTCATCCTCGTACCAACCGACAAATACCTTGCCCACAGGAGGATTAAGGTAGTCGGAAATGTCTTTTCCGTTATACTTTAATGTCGGATTTCCGCCTTCAATTACCGACTCCTTGCGATTGTCTTCTGCAAGTTCATCTTTAAATGAACCCTCTCCCGCATTGTATGTTACATCAACCTTCGCCGGGAAAAGATTGAGGTCGCCGGTGTAGTCAAAGTGGTTTTTGATGTTGTGTTCAGGTGTTACGTTCCTGTCACTGTTCCACTGTGATTTCCATATTGGTAAAGAATTAGTTCCCGTCTGAATTACAAATTGTGACTGGTTTAATGCTGCTTGTATAACCTTTGTACCTGCTGGAGGGAGTTCCTTTATCTTAAAAGGAACTGCTAATATACAAATCGGATCATCCTTCAAATCATCTGTAAATCCAAAGAGTTTGTTTGACGGATTTGACTGTGAAGTTGACATACTGATGTATACAACCTTGGGTTGATTGTCTTCAGTAATAATGCTCGCTTCTCTACCGGTAGCCTTAGTAATATCCTCATTCATACTTGCAGTAATAGTGCCGTAGTTTGTATATACATCTTCAAAATTCGACATTATTGTAGAATAATTATCCTCTATATCCGTGGTCATCTCGGCTGCAGGCTCTATATACTTGCTCGCATATTCAAAACCGGCAGCGATATTAGAAATACCACCTGAATGACCTGAGCGGTTAGAAGTATAATCTTCTTGATTTGCCCACTGCGAGAAATGAGACTGATTCTGTGCCGGTGCATTATCCTCTTTATTAGAAGGATGACTTCCTTTTGTTCCTTCATCCATTTTTTTAGCATCTGAAATGGTTAATCCTACCCAAAAGACTGTACCCACTTCCCACTCAGATGTGTCCGGTAATTGTGCTTGAATACTCGGGCTATCATCATAAAATGCTTGTTCGCTTCCTTCGCCCAAGTAAACCATACTTACCTTGCCTCGCTGCTCTGATTCTTCATTCTTATCAGTGGCAAATATGCTTGGTTGAATCATTGTTATTATCATCGCTATTGCTAAAAATGATGATAATAATTTCTTCATTGTTTTCATCTTCGTTCCTCCTTTTATTTTTTATCAATGATTAATTAGGTAGTTTATTATAGAATTGCGGTAATCCTCTGGTAACATTTGCCATAATTTCAGTAGCATCATTGTTATTTATGGTCAAATTATCGTCTGTAACAGTATCCGCTATTCTAAATTTATATAAGCTGTTTGCGGTTTCTCTTGTAAAATGAGTGACATTCGCCATAATTTCGGTAGCATCATTATTGTTTACAGTATTATTTGCATCTATATACACGTCACCGCGTTTGGAAATCGCTATAACCTTGCGGGTTTGTGTTACAGAACTATCTGTGACAGGATCTTCAAATGTATAAGTCATGTCATACACATCCGGACGTATGTCATAGTTTATAAATTCAGTAAACTCGTGACCGTTGCCTGTAGCTGTCGCTTGTATATCAACCGCATTGTCCGTATCATCATACCTAGCAAATCCGCCTTTGTATGACTTCATTGTTAAGCTGATAGACACATCAGTATCTTGTACCTCCTCCCCTGTAGAATCATAGGCGGTAAATCCCACGTCCTTAAAGCTTTCTCTTTGGAATACGAACATAGCGTAGGGGTCTTCGTCGCCGTTATAATCTGTGCCGTCTGCGCCTTTGCCTTTGTAGCTTGTCCACGCGTCCGGATAATACGTTAAGTCTTTGGTAACTCCGCTGAACTTGTGATTTGATTTAAAATCATCTATCGCCGCCTGCTTTGCATCATCACTGTCATAGGTTTCATCGTCGTTCATAATCATGCCGACGGGAGAGTTACCGTAATTCAACACTATCTTTGGTTTCAGCAATCGTCGTATGTAGATGGTATATGTGGTTGTTCCGTCGGAGACGGTGACGGTATTGCTAAAGCCGCCGTTCGTTTCCTTATCCAATTCGGTTAAGGCGAATACGTCCGTTTCGTAGTCAAAGTCCTCTTCATCGCTCTCGCTGACCGAAACTTCCTCACCGTTAGCCTTTACCGTCGGCGCGGCGGACGCTTTAAGCCCCAGCCTAAGTTCGTTTACGTCGTTTGGAACGGAAACATAATATTCCTTATGGTCGGATAAAAATCCGTCATCCGTTAACTCGTTGCTTTGATACAGCGTATATTTCGTCACAACCGGTTCCGGCGGGTCTGCCTCCGGCGGTGTTGTACGCGTGAACGGAACTATATCTGTAATTGTTCCGCCGATACCGAACAGTGATATGTCACGCTCAAAGCCGAATAAATTTTTCAAGTTTGTTTGGTCGTCAGGGTCTTCCACGGTTGCTTGCCATGACGCGTATGGGTCTGTTCCGTCCGTACCGGAGCCTATGTTAAACGTCTCCGGCGCACGTACAAGGCTTAGTACCTCAGTACTCGTGTCCTCGGGTACGTCCACAAGCTTGAACGGCAATTTCAGAAGGTACTGCTTGTCCGCGGTATCAAGTTCATAGAAAACCGCGTTTTCCGAATTTAACGTCGTTTCCCGCGACGCCACACTCACAACGCAGGTTCGCCACGGCTCATTTTGCCTGTCGGTCTTTGTGATGTTTTCTCTGTCTGTGGCAAAAGTGTCATACTCCGAGTTATGCACCGAAACAATGTCATAATATTCGGAGGACCATATGTCGTTGTTCCCCAATTCCAGCGCTTCCTGCCACTCGTTAGCCGAATCCTGTGTGCTTGGACTTGAGGATTTATAATACGGTATTACATAATCCGAATTATACTCAAACGCAATTTCGAGCGAGTATATTCCTTTTGTGAACAATTCCAAATCGTTCACGTTATCCACCGCTACACCGACCCAAAACTCATTTCCCGCGGAGGCGCCGACATCGCTCTGTTTAAAGTAAGCGTCGCGCTGTGTACTCGTCTTCTGCGGCGTTTCGCCCGAGCCGAGAAATTCGACTGTCAGGTGGCGCGTAATCTCCGCCTGCGGCGATATGCCGTTCTCGGCGGAAACCGGCGTAACTCCCGGCAACGCCGATAATACCGTTGAAACCGATACCGCGCCGGAAAGTACCCTTTTTAACAAGCTGTTCATCAGCCTCCACCTCCTTGCGTTAAATTAGTATAGAATGGGTCTAATTTATTTGCTTTTATAAAGTTCGCATCAATAGCGTTTATAAAACCGTCCTTGTTTGCGTCGCAAATGCGGTACTTAAACAGCCTGCCGCCCGACGTATAGCCCGAAACGCTGACCTCATCGGCAAGCAAGTCGGTAAACCTGTTCATTATCGCCGAAACATCGGACACGTCCGCATTGCCGCTTATATTCACATCACCGAGTTTACTCAAAATAATGAGCGGTTTTGAAACGGAAATTTGCTGTCCGTCAAAATCGGCGAAAGTATAGGTCAGCATATATATATCCGGACGTATACGTCTGCCGCTGAGCGATGTAATCGCGCCCGATGCGGATTCTGTAAGCGTAATTTTCAGCGGGTCGTGAGAAATGTTGTTAAAGTCGTCTATCGTACCGTTCATGTCCTCTCCCGACGCCAGCAGCGGAAATACGCTTACCGTTTTCGTTACCTTGCCGCTTACCTCTGTGCCGATCGATGTTTTTAACTCCTTATATCCGGGGTCGGTAAACGACGAATAATCGGTCACAAACAACGCTGCGTCGTTCTCATCATAATTATCGTTTATCCATGCTTTGGGCGTGTAAACAACTCCGCTCTTTGCGCCCTGCGGAACGGTTTCCTTAAACTGACGACCGTTGTCAATAAATTCTTGCTTTACGGTGTCTTTATTTTCAGCCGTTATGGTGTCATCCCGCATAATCAAGCCGTACGGTGAGTTTCCGTAGTTAAATTCAACCATTTCCGCCGCGGTCAGTTTCCTGAATATATGTATCGTGTATTCTTTCTTGCCGGGTCCGTCGTCCGGATCCTCATATTCAAATGTAAGTTTTACTATATTGTCCACGGGGCTTAGGTCAAGTTCGATTTCATCCGATATATAGTAATCGCTGTCGCCCTTCGTCGGGTCACCGAGCGTATCGGTAGATTCGCCGTGCTCGTGAGTAATCGTTGTTGTTTTTTCCGCTATCTCCTCTCTCGGCTTGAACCACAGCTTAACTTTCTCCATATCATTCGGCACCGCAACGTAATATTCATTCGTTATCGGGTCGTAATCAATATGTTTCCATTTGCTGTCGTAAAACGGCTCGCTCGGATCGCTTGCAGTTTCATACTTTGCATCCTTTACGTACAGTTCTGCCGCACGGAGACGCGCAACAACAGTTTCCTTAAAATTTGCTGTTATTTCCACATCATGAGCCGGCATGAAAAATGTCTGTTTGGCTTTTTCGGCGGGTTTAAGCACAACATCCTCGTTCTCGGTACTCCAATTGACAAATTCACAGTCCGTATTGGGAGTCGCGAGTATCGTGATTTCTTCGCCTGCCTTTGCGGTATACGTCTTTGTCTCCGTTTCGGCTTTGCCAAGATCCGACGGCTCCGCTTTCAAAACGATTTTATATACCGGTTCTGCCGTAACCTCAAAGGATACCTTGAAACTGTCGAGCAATTTATTGTTTGAGTAAATCGACACGGTCGAAACGTATTTCCCTACGGGAAGTCCGTATTTTGTCGATATGTCAAATTCTGTCCGTGCGTCTTTTTCAAGCAGTCCAATCGGCGCTCTCTTAAGCAGAAAAGCCTCGGCGCTCGGTGTTTCGCTGTCTGTAACCGTGCTGAGCGCGATTACCGCCGACAGACCGTATATATCTGTTTCACCCGTATTATGTATCGTAAATGTGTGCGTTTGAAGTTCATCGTAATCATAGCCCACTTCTTTCGGGTCAAACACAAAGTCATCTATATGTTCTATCGCATCTTCGCCCATGTTTTCGGCTGCAAGATACTTTATTTTCACTTTTATTTGTTTGTCTTTATTGGTTACTTCACCGTAATTTGTGTAAGAAGTATCGGAAAGTATTCCCTCAATCTCAACGACGCTGCCTGCCGTTTCGGGTTCGCCGCTGATTGTGTCCCATTCATCCACGGTGAAGGTTTTCAGCACGCCTTCCTCGTCACCGTCATAACCGCTGTAGGTTGTTTTAATGCTGTTTACACCGTCAATGAGCGTTATCGTCGTCGGAGGGAGTCCGCCCGCCTGTATCGGGAGCATTGCCGACATCTCGCGTGAATAGTCAAACTCGTATATGTCGCTTACGTCGTTCGGCGGCAGATAATAGTTATTCCTCGGATTTGAGGCAAAGTTTACGTACTCGCTTTGGTTCTTTTCCGGCTCTTTGGATGCTATGCTGAACTCGCCCGCTCTGCTTCCGAGATTTATAAGACGCGCAAGCAGTTGTTCTTCGGGATCTGTCATGTCGGGATCAAACGTTATTGTGGCAGTTCCGTCCTCGTTTACAGATACGGTATATTTTGTTCCCACCCCGTCAATTTTTTGTCCGTTCGGCATTTTTACTGTAAATGTTGTGCCTTCGGGTATCTGTGAGCCGTCGGTATTTTTCACCGTGACGGTCATAACTCCGTTGTCGTCCGTTACCGCCTCGGCTTCGATTGCTTTCGGCATCTCGTCGGCGGTTGCCACGACGTATCTGTTGGCAATTATCGTCGGCGTAGGTTCGGATACCGTCAACCACGGATAGCTGCTCAGCGAGTTGGCTACATTATTTATCATTCCCTCAATTTCATATGATTCGGGAGGGGACTCGCCAAAGCCGTCGGGTAAGGTGGTAAGTCCCACACCGCTGCCTTTTTCTCTGTACCAGTCTATAGTAATCTCAGCCAATCCGCAGTTGGGGGTATACGTATCAAGCACGGGTCTTGCCGTTTTAGGGAGTTGCAAATCATCAAATGTGGCAGGAAATCCTTCCATGCCGACATAGTATGTTTTGTTTTCATTTTCAAAATCAAAATCAACAAGACTTACGGGAGTCACGTTCACCGTTACGGAAACCGAAATGTTCTCGTTAAACGGCTGCTTTACCGTATACGTTCCGCCTTTGGGATCCCATGAACCCGTTACCGAACTTTCCGAGCCGCTCCATTGGAATGCGGCAGGAAATTGAGTTCCGTCGGCATATTCAAGGGTCAACACCGACGCTTTCTCATTGAGATACCTGAATAAGTCGTCGACGCTGCCCGTATTGTAGATATCATAAGCGGAAACGGTAAATTCCGTATTCTGCGGCTTAACCGATATAAGATCCGCGTCTATGCCCATGTTGTACTCTATATTTCTCTCGGTACACGGATACCACTCAAGCCACGCGACGTTTTCAACCGGATATATGTAATACGACATATGTAAGCCGAATTTGTTTATAATGTCGTCTTCGGTGGTTATGTCGTCTCCAAGCATAGCCGAAAGAGGGACAATTTTCACAATATCTTTAAGTTCGTCCTCCGAAAGTCTTGCAAGTCCCACCGGATCAACCACTCTAAAGCTTATTTGACCGAAGGATACTCCGTCTTCCGTTTTGTCCGCCAGTATTACCGGCTGATCATAAACCGCGCTGTCTTCGTCCACGCTTTTGTATTCAATATATTCACTGTTTATAAAACTCTCCGATTGCGGAACAAAAGTCATAATGACTCGGGAAATGTCGGGGTTTGCCGTGCCAATAACCATCGGGTGAACCGGATCAATAATTGAGTTTGCATTATCGTCTATAAAACTGTCAATCGGGAAAGCGTCAGTATTCTGTTTAAAATATTTATGGTCATGGTCGTTTGCGCCGGTCGGCGCCACAATAGCTAAGTTGGTATCCGCGTCGGAAAGCTGAATGTATTTGTTGTCATATTCAAAACAAAATGAAATGCCGGGGGTTTCTATGTTTTTTAGTGAAATGTCGATAAAACCCTGCGGCGTATGTGAGGTTTGATTTTCAACAATATGTATGCCTGAAAAGGACAGCGTGGCGTTGGTGGCTTGCTGCTGTGCTGCAAAAACGGCGGCAGACATCAAAACAAACGCGAAAACCGCGCCTATCGTGAAAAATTTGCGATTTCGTATCACGATTATGCCCCCCTATCACACCTACTCTATATTATTGTACTTATTTACAATTTTACTACATATTTTAGTAAAAGTCAATGCTAATATGCCGTTTTGTTGGTAATTTTGTTTACTTTTTTGTATCTTTATTTTAGTATTTGTTACATTTTGCCATATTTCTCTGCGAATGAGCAATAAATCCGAAAAATCCGGCTTATTTATTAAGATTAAAATATAAATTTATTTTTGAGTAAAAATATAAAAAAACAAAACCGGCGGATTGCTCCGCCGGTTAAGTTATTCTGTTTTAAATTGCCTGCAATTTAACCACGTTTTTGTTGGCTGCCTTTGTTCCGTATGTGGAAGAAGGTTGGTTGTCGAATATGACGGTTGTCTTGCTCATATTCATACCTGCGTAGATAAGGTCTCTCGTCGTGATAGAGCCGTCCTTATCAAAGTCACAGTCTTCTCTGTAAATCCTGCCGCCCACGAAGTTAATCCACAGCACAATTCTCTGATTACGGCTGTTGACGTAGTACGCTCCGCTCGGGTTATCCTCGGGACCGAACGTGTATTCAACGTAATCTGTCGCCGCGTCTACCGCAGATTCAAGTTCGTGTACGTCGCCGTCTGCGCTGTCCGCGCTGTCGGTGTCGTCAGCCCTGTCTATGCTGTCAGTGCTGTCTGCGCCGCTATCAGCCTCAGGCTCGGGCTCGGACTCGTTTTCAGCATCGCCGCCGATTACTTCTTCTTCCGACTGAGCGTCCGAATTATCGGGCGTTTGAGCCGAGTCATCTATAGCCGTCTCGCCGCCGGGTACTTCCGTATCGTCGGGAACGGTTTCGGTGTCATTAGGCTCGCCGCCTTCGGGCGTATTCTCGTCAGCGTCACCGTCATTCGGTTCGTCGACAACGTCGTCCGTCTTGTTTTCGCCTTCGGTCGGAGCGTCGTTATCAGCCTCAGGTTCCTTGACGTCGGGTTCTTCAATGCTCGGATCTCCTATACTCGGTTCTCCGATGCCGGGACCTTCGATACTCGAATCGCCTTCGGGAACAACGGGTTCACTGTTATCCTGCTGCGGTTCGTCGGTGTTTGGAGCAGTCTGTTCCGCGGTGTCTTTTTCCACTGCGTCATTCAGCTTGTCGCGTTCATCTTGTTCAAGAGCAATGTTCTCAGCTAACTCCTTGTATACTACGGGTTCGTTTATCGTATCTCCGTCATTCACTATACGTCCCTGATATGAGTAGAATATCTGGTTGTACAAGAAGATATTTATAAGGTTGATGTCCGCGTAGTTTACAAGTTCTTCACTGTCGTCGTAATCCGTTACGTTACCTGGCTGAATTCTTACCAGCTTGAAGTAGTATGTCGCCGGTATGAATGTCTTTTCAGCCACTACATTTTCTATTCTGTAGTTTAAGTAGCCGTCTCTCTCAAATACGACGTCATATATGCCTTCATTGAGCAGCGGAATTTCAAACTTACCCGTTACGGACGATTGTGTTTCCATATGACCGTCTTCATCAATCGGAACGTATTCCTCCGCAACTTTGTCGTACAGTTTTATTGTGGCGATGTGGTTTTCCGCCGCAACCGAGAGAACGTTACCCGTGACGGTAGACTGCATAATAGCCTCTTCCTCATCGGTGTCTCTCGTTACGGTTACATAGTACTTACCAATCTTCTTTTCACCGTCGACTGTGCTTTCCACTGTGAATTCAAAGTCAAACGTCTTTTGACTGAGCGCAAGTTCGAATGTATGAGCCATGTTGAATGTTAAAGCAGTGGTATCTGTGGATGTTCTCTTAATCTCGCTCTCATCATCCTTCCTCATCGTCAGAGTGGGCTTATACTCACCCGTGATAAGTTCAAACTCAATTTCTGCCGCAAGCGGGTCAATGAGTATGTTATAAGAACTTACCTTTCCGTTGAATGTTGTCGGAGCAAGATACTGATCAAGCAGTTCATACTCGTTCGATTCAGCATCTCTCGCTATCAAATTGTTCAATGTAGCGGTGTTTTCTCTCAATATCTTAAGCACATAAGTGAATGCTGTGCCGTCCTCCTCGAAGCCGACCGTTACAAAGATGAGGCTTTCTTTCTCATTCATGAGAGTGAATGTATGGGACATCTCCGATGGTACAGCGGCTGTGCTTACTCCATTGTATGTCATTACTACATCGTCATACAAATTCTCAGCAACTGCCGAAACTGTTATCTCGTTCTCATTCGGGTTAATCTTTATTGCATAGTCGTACTTTTCGGGATTGAACGTATCAGACCATTCACCCTTATCCGTTTCAAGAGATGCAAGTCTCGAAACACCGTCAGCACGGCTGTCTCTGTGTACGGTAAGTTTATATTCACCGACTTCCTTAGTATCAGCCTCTGTTATGAAGATTGAAATAACTTCCGTCGCGTTATCCGTCAGTATAAATGTCTCCGGCAGAACAATCTCTGTCTCAACACCGCTTGTAAGCGGTATCTCGGTACCGTCGCTGAGCTTAGCGTAAAGCACGTCATTCTTGTCACTGTCATCGTTTCCGCTCTTGAATGCGGTTACAGTTAAGGTCAGCGAGTTATCGGTATAGCTGATTGTTGTCGAGTATGTAGCCTTTTCACTCTCAAAGTCAGGCGTAAGCTCATATAAGCCGTCCTTTTCGCCTGTTTCCTCTGTGTCTGTTTCATCATAAATCTCAAGATTCTTGATGAATACATCGGCGAGAAGATCCTCACTGCGTATTACGTGAAGAACGTATATTCCTTCCTCTCCGTCAACAGATACCTTGACATTCACGGTAAACTCGTCTTGGTCAAGCGACAGGTCTGTGAACTGTCTTGTCTTTCCGGATACATACTCTTCGTCATCAATATTCATACTGATGATTTCAATTCCCTTGTCCTCATACGTATGCTCCGTAAATACGGTAAACTGCTCTGTTTGCGGTCCTATGAGAACGTCGTACTCTCTTGTAAGAGGATCAAACGACTTCTTCATAATAGCGTTTTCCGTCCACAAATTCTTGAGAATAGGCGCGTCCGTATTGTATACGGTTACTTCATACTCATTCACAAGTTCGTATCCGCTTGAAGCGAACTTCGTTACCCGGAACTTGAATACAGCCTTTCCGCTCTCGCCTATATTCTCGGCGATGTAACTGCCTAAGCCGTCGATTAACGCGTAATCGTTAAGTTCCTCGTCAAACAACTCGATATACGCCTCATCGTCTTCGGACGATGCGTAGAGATACGGCGTATCGGAATTGTTTGTGATTTCGTAAGCAAATACCTTATTGTCAAAGGTTGTGAAGAATTTAGCGTCGCTGCCTGTAGGTTCGCTTGACGGGTCAATCTTAATATGGTCGATATACGGCTCATAAGGCTTAGCGGCGTCACTTTCGTTATAAACCACATAAGCTTTGCTGTATACTTTACCCGACGCTGTTGTATGTCTGATTGATATATCAAAGCGTTCCTTTTGGGTTGTCATTGCAAACTCTGTGTCCGCATCGTTTTCGACCTCAACACCATTGATCGTTATAACAATCTCGTCGTCCGAGTTGACCGAGGTATGTACCATAATCGGAATTACATCGGTTTCGTCAGCTACCGTGAAGGTTTGTACCGGCACGCTGCTGAAGTTATCGTTTGTGTTAATGGTACCCCTAAGTTCGTCTCCGGCGCTCTCTTTAAGTATTGTTAATGAGTATCGCTGTAATGTTGAGCCGTTACGTACGGTTATAATGTTTACAGTCTTGCTGTCATCGTCATTGAGAGGTATTACGCCTACGCCGCTTACAATAGCGTCCTTAGCCGCAGCCGACGCACTGATTGAAACCTCCGTCAGACTGCTGTCAACGTTAGCGTAGTAGTTAAGTTCTCTCGGCGAGAATTCAGGGAAGATGGTCTCGCCGTTTACCGTCAGCGATGCAAGGTCGGGAACATTCGCTGTGAGTTCTTTTCTGAATATCTTGAGAGTGTATGTCGTAAGCGGCATTGTATCCGTTTCGTTACCATACAGTCTGATTGATACAGAATTGTCCTCGCCCGATGTCAGCGGCAGTGTCATTGGAGCATCGGCAAACATGTTACCGTTTACCTTGATTATCGTATCGCTCTTATTTGCCTTAGTGTCAAGTTCCACCTCGTCAATGTCATAAGGAACGGTTACAAAGTAATTTCTTATCTCTCTCGAGAACGCCGGAACTATAGTTCCCTTATTGAGCGTCAGCTTAGTAAGGAAGTCTGAACTGTTCTCGTTCGGACGATAGATATTTACGATGTATACCTTGTTCGTCGTTGTTATCTCGGCAGGATCCTTCTCCGTGTCAAACGCCGTTACCTTGATAAGAACCGTATTTTTACCCTTCTTGAGTATAAGATTCTGTGAAGGTTTGCCGCTTTCAACCGTGATGTTGTTAACGGTGATTTTCGCGTTTGATGCGGTCGGGATGAGATTCAGCATCTCCGTATCGGAGTTGACGTTAATCTCATATGCCGCCGTACTCGGATTGAATGACGGATCAAGCTTAAAGTCTCGCTGCAATACCTCAAGATTTTCAAGCTTAGCCTCAATGCCTTCTTTTGCGCGGTTAATAACTACCGTGTAATATTCGTGATTACCCTGCGAGTTGGCAAGCGTGATGGTAACGATATTGTCACCGTATACGATGTTGTTAAGGACAGTATCCTTGCCGTTCGATGCCGACTTGTTATTTACGGTTATTGTTGTATCATTCTTATTCTCGGGATCACCCGACGATGCGAATACTCTTACACGCGCCGTATCGAAGTCGGACGGTACGCTTACATAGTACGAATGTTCATCCTTATTGTATTCGGGTGCCAGTTCATACTTCTTGAAGTTCTGGTCACGTACTTCTATAGCCGATGTGAGTTCGGGTATAGGCGTTTCGTACGGATCGCGATAAATGTTAACCGTGTATGTCTTATCGCCCGAAAGCGTATGCAGCTTTCCGGTACTGTCTGTATATTCCACCTGACTTGTTACATGGAATGTAACTTTCGTCATGCCTACAGGCAGCGTAACCGGTATGCCTTCTCCGCTTTCAACGGTTGTTGACGCACCGTTATTGATTGTAACGGATATGTCTGTTACTTCGGGCATTCTCGCTATTGGCGTGAGGACTATGTTTTCCTCTTCGTACTTATACGCAAGATTATAGTTTACGATGTCGCTGTCGAACAGCGGACTCATTACGCCGCCTTCCGTATACTGGATGTCGATAAGATCGGCATCGTCGTCCTCACTCATCTTGTATACGTTGATTACGTAAACCTTCTTGGTAAATCCGTCAGGCGCCGATGATGTAATGACAAGTTTATTGTTGCCTTCAACAATCGGTATGTCTTCAGCGTTGACTATTCCCGCACTTATGAAGTCATAATCCTGAGCCTCGCTTCTTACCCAGATTTCGGACAACTGATTCTCAGCCTCCGCTCTGAGCGAGATCGAATTGACATCCTTATCAACAGTCATCTTGTAAGACGTTGTATCGGGGTCGAATACCGGAGTCATGTCGTGACCGGGAACAACTATGCTGCTGAGGTACGGACTTGCTTTCTGTTCGGACTCTCTGTTGATAGTAATTGAGTAATATCTCTTGTTTTCGCCGGCTGTATCTTCAACCAAGACGATAAACAGGTTGTTGCCCGGATTCAGTTTAAGCTGCACAGGTGTGCCGGCTGTCAAGTCCGGAGCGGGAACATCGGTGTTGTTCATAGCGTACAGATGAGCCTTCAAATCGCCTACTGTACCCGTTACGCTTAAGTTCGGAATTACTGTCAGATATTCTTCCGTCTCAATATTCGATACGTTTGCGTAGTAGTTATAGTCGATATCCGACGAACTAACCATTGTCAGCGGATGGTTCGCGAGCGATATTCCCGACAAGAAGTTATGTTTCGGATTGATGTTTACATTCTCGTTCTTGAACAGACGTATCTTATATTCGCGTGCCACCACATCACCTGCAGAAATACTGAACATTACCGTTGTTGTGGATGTACTTTCAAGCTTTTCGCCGTCAGCGCCGCCTATAACTATAACATTCGGTGTTCCGAGAGTTGTGGTATCCTTATTGACGCCGTTTAAGTTTCCTGTTATCGAGTATTCCGCGTCAGCGCCGGGAGTCGCCGTTATGATAATCGGTGTCTCCTTTTCGTCGATTTGAGCCTCAACAACGAGATCATAGCTTAATACGTCCTTATCAAACATCGGAACCAAGCTGTAGAACTTGTCGCCTATTTCTACTCTGATGTCATCAAGTGTTGCATCCTTAACCGGAATCTGACGTTTAATGTTAACCGTATATACCTTGGTTATCGTCATATCCTGCGAGGTTACCTGTATCTTAAGTACGTTATTACCCGGAACAAGAGAGTTATACGTGTATGAATCACCGTTGGTGAAGTCCACAACGCTCGAACCGTTTGACGATGAAAGCATAAGCTTTATCGAAGCGTTTTCGCTCGCACGGATTTCATCGAACGTCACACTCTCGGTGTGGCTGTCAACATCTATTGTGTATTCCTTAACTTCGCTTGTAAATTCGGGCTCAAGCGTTATTCCGTCCTCAGTGTCAAGAACTATCAGGTCTGCATCATTCGACAATCTCTTTACATAAACCTTGTAATTTGTAACGAAACCGGTTGTTTCATCCTTAACGGCAACATTTACAAGGTATCTGCCGTTGATGTCGGGCTGTATCAAATATACCTGATCGGTGAATTGGATTTCCGAACCCTCGTCAGGTCCTTTGGCATTGTTCTCACCTGCGCCTATGCCTACAAGTTTGCCGGAATAGAGCGTTACAACTCTCATATACGGATTGTTCGGAGCGGTATAAGGTATACCTATCTCGTAATAACCATCGACATCATTCCATACCGCACCTATCGGATTTGCATACGGAATTGACGGATCATCCGTGAAACTATTGCCCTCTACATCCATGTAAATACTTACAATGTCATTGCCGTTGAGTTCAGGTTTAGCCTCGACACCTATGATTGTTAATGTGTAATCCTTGTTGATTGACAGTCCATCAACTGACAAGGTCACATTTACATTTACATTTGTGTTCTGCTGTGTAATCAGCGGCATAACGAGCGTTGCCCAATACTGCTTCTCCGGATCAGTGCTTGTATTGTCTGAAACGGCTGTTGAACTGCCGGATTTAAGAGTTGTTACGGCTCTCGTATCACTTGCCTTAGCTTTTACTACAGGGTTAGAATTCATCGGTACATACGCCAGATACGTTCCGTCAGCCTGCTTTGTTACAGGCATATCATTTACAGTAAGCTGACTGAGATCCGCATCTAACGGTTTACGATAAATGTTGAGTTTGTATGCAAGCATCGACGATATTTCACTTGTTACATTCACATAGAATACGTTATTGCCGTAGTCAAGCTGAACGTTATGATGAAGTATGACGAAGCTGCTCTCAATCGGGTTAGTATCGCCTTCCTTAACAAGCGCCACAAGCGTCTGTGAACCTTCATGCTGATGATTTGCTCTCGCGTAAATGTCAACATTAGTCACATCTGACGGTATATCAATCGTATATTCAAGCGTATCCGGATTGAATGACGGGTCAAGCATGTAGTCGAGTTTCGTATCCTCGGGTATTTGCTCGCTATGGTCAAATACTCTCAGATTATCAAGCGTCGCATCATCCGACGGATCATGTACTTCAATCTTGTACGTTCTTGTGAAGTGCGGTACCATCAACTCAATAGGTATACTGCTGTAATGCGGTATCTCACCGTCTTGAAGAGTACTGATGTATTCCTGTATGTACTTGTTAATGTCCGTTGTAGACTGGATTTGTTCAACAGAATTACCAATCTTTATTCTTGTTTGATACTCTGACTTATCCAATCCCTTTGTTTCCGCGTAAGTCTGAAGCGCCGTAGCGGTTTCAAAAGCTTTCGCGAATACGTCGTAATCACTCGTTTCATTATCTGACAATATCGTGTAACTCGTTATTGTCTTATGGAATGTTGAGTTATAGAACGACAGACGATTTTCATCATCCTGTTTTGTAGCGTATAAATCATCGAGATATACGTCAACAGGAATCTGAATAATTCTCAGCGTGTAGAAGTACGGGAGCTCATTCGGGTTGTCAACCTGAATTTCAAAGTAGTTCTCGCCCTCTTGTAACTTAACATTTGTTTCAAGGAAACCGTTTGCCTCGCCGGCATAAGCCTGGTCTATCGTTTGACCCGACAATGACAGCTTAGCATGATTATTTGCCGCAAGAATTGTTACCTTCGCTGTCGGCGGTTGCTCTGCCGAGTACGAATATGCCTCAAATGCAGGCTCACTGTTAATAACCGTCGACGCCGCCTCATTGTCGTCTACCATTACGCCGCGAATATTGGAGTTCGCCTGTCTGCGTCTTATCGTTACAAAGTACTCTGACAACAGCGGCATATCACTGCTAATATCAGAATCCTTCTGTCCGTAAACCTTAATGGGAACACTCGTTACATCGCCGTACAGCGGTACTGTGCTTATGGTATACGGTTTTTCCTTCGTTATCTCAACAGGAGAGTTTGAGCCTACCGCAATTGAGTATGTAATAGGCGTTACATGATCCTCATTGAGTCCCGGAGCCGCCATGATAACATTCAGCGTAGCTGTATCAGCCATGAACGGAAGTTCTGTCGGTTTCTCGTAGTAATACCGTGTAGGTACAGACGAATCATCCATACCCTGATATTCGGTTAATTCACCATTAGCATAAATCGTAAGATCATGCGGAAATTTATATCTTATGATATTTATTCTGTAAGGTGCGGTTACTCTGCCTGACGGGTCTGTTATCGTCAGCGGAACTGTTGTCGGCTTCGGAGGATCATCGTCATTGAGCAGAACCTCTCCGATAAACATACCGATAGCTTTCTTTTCGCTAAGAGCATCGGCAACAGTTATAACAGCGCCTTCTGCCGCTTTAATTCTGATTACTGCTGTAGGTCTTTGTAAACCGTTTTCATCCGTCGTCTTATAATCATACGGAACAGAACCCTCGTACGCTGCATTACCTGTCGGAACAGCGTTGGAGAATGATACTGCGTTGTTCTGTTGATCCTCTGTCAGAAGTGTTGTGGGATCTACAGCTATAAAGTCCTCTTTCCTTATACCAACTTCCGCAGATACAAGTTCTGAACCTTCGGGTCTGTTGACAACGATTATCCTGTACTTCGTGGGCGAACTGTTGGTTCTGGATATTACCGTGAAGTTAAACACATGTTCGAGTTTCTCACCAACATATACTTCATCCACAGTAGCGCCTCTGTAGCTTGAGTTCATACCCTGCTGCTGCTTATCGAGCAGTACGCCGGATTCGTCCTCATACTGTACGTAAGCCCACTGGTCAATAGGCAGAACGTATGGTTTAATGCTTGTGGTATGCGCCGGTACATTTATCAGGTATTCGGTTACGTCATCTCTCGTGATACCCGTAATCATACCTTCTTCCTGAGCCACAACACCCGGATTATAGCTATCCTGCCAATAATCAACAAATACTGACTTAAGACCTACTTCACTCTTTGAATGCTGTATGGTTAAGGTGTATTCCTGTGTCTTACCGTCCGCTGCTTCTACAATCGCTCTTATCTGCTCTGTATCGGACGCCATTATTACCGACGTATCCAATTGCTGAAGCTGCGGTCCCGCCTGTTTCACTCCGCTGTTAATCGGATAGAACGTTATCTTTGATGTCGGGGACTTGGTCTGCGACTTGATAAACGCTTCCGTTGCCGCGGGTGAGATAAAGCTGATATAGTTATAAATCTTACCTTTATCTCCCGCCGCCGGTGTAATACTGCTGAGTGCCGCCTTCGTATAGTTCGAGTCGTCATTCTTAATATGATGTACAAACATATTAAGAATAAGGTCGTCTCTAAGCTTTTCAGGAGGATTCCTTGTAATAATCAGCTTTGTAACCTCTGTCTGATCCGGCATACCGTTAACAAGAAGATCCGCAGAACCTACGGTTAAGATAACCTCCATAGGCTGATCAATAGTTATGTCAGTTATGTCAAGACCGTTATACTCGTCAAATTTCTTCGCAAATGCGTTATCCTTTATCTTAATGTACTCATTTGAGTCATTCGCTTCAGCGAAAATATCAACAAGTCCCTTTTCATCATAGTCTATATCTATTCTGAATATGTGCGGGTTATTTTCATCCTGCGTAGCTGCACGTCCCTGGTTGAACTCAATATTCTTAACAGTAAGATCATTGGTTCTTCTGACAAGTTTAATCGTATAGTACGCGGGATTTACGTCTCCCTCATAACTCCATACCGTTACGGTATAATTCTGTGAATGCTCGCCGGTTATCGGGTCTATGGTATCGTTTTCTTCCTTGAACGGCAGTCCCGGAAGTTTCATCATTGTAGTGTCGAGCGTACTGCTTGAAGAAGCTATGCTTTCACCGTCTATCGTTAAGCCTACGCGCGCCGTTCCAAACTCTGCGGTTATACGAACCGGAACATACGTCTCAGCGTATGCTGTCTTAATTACAACCGGTTTATCGGTCGTAATTTCGGTAGACGTCTGTATCCGTGTATCGTACGGATACGCCGTTACTTCTTTAAGATTTCTGTTGTTTGAACGTCTCTCAAGTTTTACGGTGTACTCTCTCACATCACCTACGCCCGAAAGCATCTGATCCTGCGTTCTTATTCTGAAGTGCAGCTCATAGCCTCTGTCGGGTTCGAGATGTGAAATCTGTATCGTCTTAGACTTGAGTACATAGTTCGACGAATACTGACCTGTAATCGGGTCTTTAATATCAACACCCGCGTATTCGGAATCGGCTACAACTCTCATCTCAATCGAGGTTATACCGGCTTCTATTCCCGCTATATACGTGTCTACTTCAGTCTCATCATACTCTGCAGGCTCGATATGGTCGAGTGTGCCGATAACGCCGACCCATACCTTGTCAATATGATTTTCCTTATCGATAGGTTCAACGTCATTATTGTCACTATCCGCGAGATATACGCGCAGTTCATATTCTTCCGTAACACCCGCCTCTGACGTAATTGAGAATGTGATGATCTGCGGCATCTCGTTCTCAATATAGTCAACCTGGTCGAGCAGATACGGATGAGATACTATATACGGTGCGTATGTCGTATTGATTATTGTGTTCCTGAGATACGGATCATCATCGTCCATGAGTGCGGCAATAGTCTTGTTGTTCTCCTCGTTGGTGTGGTTCTTCGCCTGTACAAGCACCGTAGTCTTTGTACCGTCATTAAGCGCTGCTTCATACACGCTCTTTGGTATGAAACCATTGAAGTATCTTGTGTTGGTGGCTTCATCCACATACGGTCCGAACGCTGTCGAGCCGTTTACTTGTACATAATCTACGTCTGTACTTACGGACTGAATTGTTACTCTCAGTTCGTTTGACGATGTAAATCTTGTATCTTCCGCCGTTACGGTAAACGGTATAGTCTTTTCAAATTCACCGTCATTGACAGGTATAAGTATACCTACTATATCATCATCCGGCAAATCTGTCTCACCGACATACTTCGTATTGCTGCCGCTGAGTTTGATAACAGCCTTATCCGAAACCGTCTTAATATGAACTCTCAGATATTTCTGTTTTGTTACGGGGTCAACCGTCATCGTGGACTCACTCACGATGAAGTTATCCACTATCTTTGACGACACATTTGAACTTGATGTTCTGCCAACCTCGTTCACAGTCGTCTTTGCTGACGCGTCAAGACTCGGTGTGTGCTCCAGCGACGTGTCCTGAGACAGTCTGTAGATGATTACTACATACTTCTTGGTGTACTCACTTCCCGCCTCCGGAACAGATGTCAACCTAATTTCTGAATCAGGTTCACCGGCATCATTCACTTTGACTGTATAAGGTTTCGCCTGAGGATTGAAGTCAGGCTCAGTCTCACCCATCGGGAATTGAACGCTTACCTTCGGGTCGTACGGCTTCGGCGCGTACTCATAAGTATTGAACAATACCTCTGACGTAGCGTCTTTTCTGATACCGTATCTGAAGACAATGGTTCCGTCTTCCTCGGTTTCATACTCTGTCAGCTTCTTATTGTCAATGTAAATGTCAATATCCTTCTCCGAGTCGGTGTACTTTCTGCCTATTAACAGATTATACGTCTTAACCGCGCCTATTCTTTCTGCGAGGGTATCGCCCTTTTGGTTCGCCGCACCTACCTGCAGCTTAACCATTGTGAATCCTCCGTCGGTATCCGTAAGAGGTACGTTAAACGATTCATTGCTGTATAATACCCAACCATCGTTACCGTTTTCCTGACCGTCCCACTTGACGTCTGCACTTAAACCGTAATTTACGGCATTCTTGTTAAACGCTGCAAGATCCCTCAGATATTGCGCATAGAGTCTGTTAAACTCGTCCTCGCTCATACTGCCTGACTTGACAGGTTCATTAGGTCTCTGAAGATGACCTATTCTTACGTAATTGTCATGGTTCTTGGCAACAGCGTTTACAATTGCGGACATATTCTTGGGATCGATACGTACCACGTAAGCGTCAAGCTCTTTGTTAAATACCGCGTCGCTGTATGATGATGAACCGTGAGGAGCAACCGATACCGCATCAAGGCTAAGGTCAAGCCTGTTGATATTTACGGGATACTTCTTCTCGTAGGTTTCCGATGAGGATTGTACTGTTACATTTATGACGCTCTTATCCGCAATGTTAAGGTCATCGTAGTTATTCTTATGCTGCGTATACTTATTGTCCTCAATCTTAACCTGAGCAAGCAATGTCTTTGTCACAGCTTCAACGTCTAACATTGTAACATCGGACGGTATCCACAACTGATATATATTATTTTCGTCAAGTACCGCCTCAACCGACGTTGTCACTCCATCATCCTCGTAGCTTGCCGTAATCTTTTCAATCTCAGTGTTGTCGCTCTGCTTGTAGATGTACAGATACGATACTGAGGACTCTTCCTTATCGGCAGCTTTTGTCTTGATTTGATAGATTGTAAGTTCAGCGCTGTCAAGAAGTTCGTTCTTAACCTCCCACTTGTTTGTGTTCGCCGAGGTCGGTTCGTTTATAGGTATATTTTTGCCCGCGTTGACTATCGAATATATATCGTTTGCTTCGATCGATATATCAACGTATGTCGCGTTCTTAAACGAAGCGTCGGCAGGGTTGTCAAGCTTGACAACATAAACTGTTGCCTTCTCGCCCGTCTCTTCGTTAATAACCTTCTGCTCGGGAGACGGTGTATACGTGTATGAACCGTATTTAACAATTATACCGCCGTCTTTGAGACTGTCATCGATGCTCTTTCTCGAAACATGGAGAACAAAGCGCTCAACAACATTTTCGTCTGATGTTACATCTATCGGAATATAGAATTCCTTTATTGCCGTGTCAAGTGAGAACTGTGTCAACTCATGTATGTATGAATTGTTGCTGTTTGACGCAATTCTTACGACTGAATTTTTGTTTACCGCCTCGGCTTTGATAGCGATATACGCGAGTTCCTGATCAATAACGTACGTGTATACGTTATCCTCTACATCTGTAACATTCTCATATCCGTCTCCTACAAGATAACCGTTGGAGAGTTCAAGTCGGTCAACCTGAACATACTTAAGTCCGGTATGATACTCGTTAGGCTTAAGCATAAGAGTGTATTCAGCATGTGATAATCCGTTGCCGTTTGTAACCTTCAGCGTATATCTCGTTACCTCACCCGGCGTTACAGGCAACTGCTCATTATACCAGGTCTTATTATCATCGGTTGTAAGGTGTACACTGCTGCCGTTGCTGTCAATCACTTCAATTGTTCCCGATACCGGAACAAACTGAGCAAAGACATCGTTTGCGTTTGCGTCCACATTCGCAACGTATGTATTGTTTATACGCGGAATTTCAACGTCATTGATAATAACCTTGTTAAGCGATGCCACTATCGGCTCTTTTATGATTACAAGCGTGTGCTGCTCCTCATCCCCGTTTGTCGCTCTTATAGTAAACGGAATTTCGCTGCGCGTTTCGATAAGGTTATTGATAATACCCTCGAATTCGCCCACATAAGTACCCTTGCCCGTACTGCTTGTTATGATGATTGAAGCATTCGGGTCTTGAGCCTTAATGTAAATCATAGCAGAGTTCTTTGTGTTTCTTATGTATACAATATGCTCGCAGTGTTCGTCATCGTTGTCAAGCGCTCCTATACCAACTGACATCAGTGATATAGACATAGCTTTATACTTCTCAACAAGAAGTGTCGGAGCGGAACTTCCGTCGGTACTCCATACCGTGTCGAAGTTCCAACCGATATAGCTTGCTTCTCTGGTCATATCGATTGCTGACAGAACACTGTTGTTGTTCTTGGTTTCCGCGCCTGTATCCTTCGCGGAGAACGGTACGCCGGCTATAGCGTGTGAATACTCGATTGTACCGCTGTTTTCAACTGCGATGGACGAACCGTATTCAAGCGCTCCGGAAACGTCTGCCGTGCTGTATACATAACTTATCTTATTTGTATTCTTTGCAGCGATACCCGCAGAGCCTTCATTGCTCCTGAGGTCTGTTTCGCTTACGTAAGAGTTCTCTATCGTGCCGTTATTCACAACCGCAATACCCGCCGACAAATTCTTTGCCGTAATATCGCCCGACAATACAGCAGTCTGTGAAATCGTTCCGTTGTTCACACCGGCTATTGCAGCAGCGTTTTGTATCGCTGCGGAGCCGATTGTATTCGGCATAACAACGAGATTTTTAATTGTACCGTTGTTCACTGCGAACAGTGCCGAATAATCCTCACCGTCTATGCTCTTAGCTGACGAGAGTACAAGACCCGTGATCGCATAACCGTTACCATCAAGTGTTCCCGTGAACGGATCGTCGGCGCTGCCTATCGGTTCTGCCACGATGTATTGCGAATCGTCTGTCATAAACGAGATGTTATTTTCGAGCACATAGTACTTTGTCAGGCTCTCCGAATCGTTGCCGATGCTCATGAGTCCTACAGCCGAGGAGATCCTGAACGGATTTTCCTCGCTGCCGTCCGGAATATTTAAATCCGAAACATCACTGTCAGAAGTCTGAACCGCTATTGTCGGATACTGGTTCGCCGATATAGTCCATACATCGTCGAAATCCCAGCCGACAAACGTACTTATATCTGACAGGCTCTCGGGCATAACCGACCTGCTGTCCGTAACGTTCGTGCTACTTACCGACTTGCCGTATACCTGGTTCGGTATCACGGTGTATGCGCTCTTCACAGTTGCACTGTCAAGATTTGATACTGTTATACCTGCCATGCGGTCGTCACGATTTGACGATGTTCTCGTTGATATCGCGCCGACACTGTATACGTTTTCTATGCCGCCCTTGTTGATAGCCGCAATACCTGCCGCGTATTCGGAGGACGATACGGTTGCCTTGTTGTAGGAGTTGATGATTGTGCCTCTGTTTTCGCCCGCAATACCTCCCGCCGCGTAAGCGGAGTCTATTGAACCGGAGGAAACCGCAACGCGGCTTACGCGTGCGCTCTCACCGTTAATTCCGGCTATGGCGCCTACATACTGGTCGCCTGATGAAATATCCGTTGTTATTGTAAGATTTTCAAGCTTAAAGTTATCAATAACACCGTTATTTACACCAAAAATACCATAGTTTTTATCACTGTTTGCCCTAATTGTAAGGTTTGAAATCGTCTTTCCGTTACCCTTTAGACTACCCGTAAACGGTTTGTCTTCGGTTCCTATAGGCGTCCATTCCACGCTTGACATATCAAGGTCGCTCATCAGCACGTAATGCGCGTCAAGGTCGTCCTTAATGTTTTGTAAGTCCTCAGGATGCGAAATCTCGAACGGATATTTCTCGCTGCCGTCGGGTTCCTCAGGCGTAATTACGCTTCCGCCGCCGCAAGAAGCATCCGCAGCTTTATATTCATCTTCGGTGCCTCTCTCCGCGATAACCTCCGCAACGCTTGTGTTGCTTCTCTCTTTAACTATTCTGAACTCACGTCTGCCGGTCTTTGTACCGCTGCTGAGTACAATATAGAACAGATTTTCTTCCGTTAAATCGGGGATGTTATCCACGGTAATCTGCATCTTACCCTGAGCAAGCACTGTGTTGTCAGAACCGTCATTTACTCTTATGAGTCCTACATTAGCAGTGTCATGAACTATGATAACAGCGCTTGCACTGTCATCTGACGACGGAATGGTTGTAAGATAATTACCGAATTTATCGGGAAGTACGGACCTGTACTCATCCTCGGATTCGGACTTTATAAGTAAGCTTGAAAGTCCGAGTGAAGCGTCTTGTCTTACAATTTTAACCGTTTCCTCAACGTAATCCGAACCACCGTACGGATATGAGTAAACTCTTACCGGAACGGTTGTAACATTTCCCGTAAGCGTTATGGTCTGCTTACTCCTGTATGTTCTTCTTTCGCCGGAGCCGATTTGTACCATTGAGATTTCGTTATCGGCAACCGCGAGTATCTCTGCCGCGGTGGCTTCATAGCTTGCTTCGTAAACGTAGCCTTCGCTTGTTCTTTCAACCTTGTCGCCGTTTACGTAAATCTCTCTTGTTCCGACATTATTTCTTATAATGTACGCAGTGTATGTCTTTGTTACATTACCGTCGCTTGACGTCGCCGTAAATTCAGCCTTTATAACATTATCCGTAATTTTGTTGTACGGAACGTCCAGCACGCCGCCCACAGATGTATTAGCGCCGAGTTTAACGGTTACGTCCTCGTTCGCGGCAGTGATCGTGAGTACGCCGTATATAACAGCGCTGTCTATTCTTACAGCGTATGTATTCGGTATAAAGTCAAGTTTTTCAGCCTGTATACCGTCGAATACCACACTCTTTATGTCGGCGTCGGATTCTTCAACATACTTGATTACTATCTGATACGGATCGCTTACAACAGCGCCGTCATAGCTTATAATTCTGAAGTTGAATACGGTATCCTCCACCTCATTGAGGGCAAGGTTCTCAAACACGCGGCCTACGCCCGTGTCGCTTCCGCCGCTTACAAGCGGTTCATCCTCGGATATACCGTTGCCATACAGCATTACCTTGGACATATATCCCTCGGGAACGATTGAAATATCAACCGGTCCGCGCTTATTTACAACCGCCGTGTAGACGCGGCTGTCATCATCAAGCGGTTCAAGCGAGAGAAGTGATATGTCAACATCTGTTGTATCGCCCGCCTTAAGCTGCTGCTTATTGAGGTAAACAGACTTAACGTCCGTATTCTCGTAATCGGTATATACGTACAGAATATAATTCTGTTTAACTGTGCCTGACGATGAAACTATCGTAAAGTCAAGTTCATTTACCGTAGAAACCTCGGGGCTGTCAAGCATGAAGCCTTCATCGCCCGTGGTGAACTCGCCGTATACCGGCTCGTATCCGTCTACGAGTATCTGCGCAATACCGCTTGATGTACGGATTATTACTTCAGCCGGATTTGCCGCGCTCGGAACACCCTCCGCGTTGAGTGTTGACGGAATTGCAACCTCATAAATCGTCGGATTGCTCCTGCGCTGAACCGCAGTAATACCGTTTACGATAACCTCGCCAACGCCTGCGTTATTGCTGCTCTTGTAAATAGCAACCGTGTATACCGCCTTAGCGTTCGGAGTACGTATATCGTTTACATAGAGCTGTGAATGAAGTTCTACGACAAGTTCCGTAACTTCCTCGTCCGAAAGCGTGTATGACTTTCTGCTGAGTACGTTAGAGTACGGCATCGACAGGTTCGTTTCGTTCAGTTTCACAAGCTTTGCAAGATTATTTGCTGTAATCGTTATATCAGCTTCCGTTGAATTTGTCGGAACGTTGAATACAAATCTTGTGCCGTCCGAAATGGCATCCTTATCGGTTCTTGTTACATCGTCTACGGTAACCTGCTTTAAGGACAGGTCATCCGATGTGCCCTTCAAGAGCAGGTAGTAGTTCTTCGACAGCAAACTCTCATTCTGAGGCTTAACCGTAATTCTCAGATATCTCTTTGCATCAAGATCAGCGCCCTTCTTGAGCACGTACTTATATGCGCCTTCCTCTGTCTTACCCTGCGATATTATATCACCGTCAGCATCCGTTATGTTCGATAAGTCGTCCGGAGTTACAACTTCGTGCACGGCGGTAATCTTAGCATGTTTCTCAGTCAGAGCAATTTCAAGCGTTGTCTGTCTTGTTGGTACATTCGCCTCGTACAATACTTCAAGCGATGTATCAACGTTATATTCGCCCTTCTTGCCCTTTTCGGTAATTATGCTCTTTATCGAGGTGTCAGCGGACTTGGTACGGAATTCGAGAGCGTATGACTTCTTCTCTCCGTTCTCCGCCGCTACTTCAATTGTGTACTTACCGTTGTTAACGCCTGCCGAAAGTACGTTCTTCCACGTGTTGCCGGACGTCCAGCCGGACGTTTCGCCGTCGGGTGATGCGTTATCACTGCCGTTATTGTGCCAATGTGCGTCAGCGTCATAGTATCCGACTCTCAGAGTTGAACGCGGCGCGGATTCTATATCGATTACCGGCGTTTCTGTCATCCGGTCAACGTAGAATACATAAGTAATGCTTTCGCTGCCGTCGTCGTTTGAAATCGTTTCCTTCTCGGCTTCTTCATTACCACGCTTTACGCTTATAATACTATTGTCATTGCTGCGTCTTACAATACGCAGTGTTCTCTTTGTAATTCCTTCGTCTACGTTTTGCGGAAGAATAAATATCGTGTAATACTTAGCCGTATCTCCCGTAAGCGCCTCGGTAAGCGGAATATTGAATACCTTTGACGTTTCTCCCTTATCGCGGATGTTCGCCTCGGTAATACTATTTGCTTCCTCCTGCGTTGTAATCAACAGCTTTGTATATTTGTTCGCCGCGCTCACATAAACATTCGCTATTGCTGTATCTACGGCGATACTTCCGTCATAATATCCCGTACCTGCCGATACCCAATTAGCCTTTACACCGTTTACCGTGACATCGATCTCGGTACTCGTGCTCTGAGGCTTGATTATCAGCCTATAGGTCTTTACGAATGATAAGCCGTCCTTAACAACGTCTACCTCGTATATATACGGGTTCTCTTCCGTAACTCCCGACAGGTTATTAACGGTGAACTGATACCTTTCGGCATTGGGTGTTGCAACCGTTACAACCTTCGTGATGTCCGTTACGTTTCTTATTCCGGATATTGTGCTGTTAGATACTACTCTTACATTAGCGTCATTTCTGCTCGTCGGAACGTATACGATAAAGTCGTTGCTGTTCTCCTCCTTGGGAACAGAGTCATTATCGTAGAATACCTCAAGCGTCATATTCATGTCGGTCGGAGTGACAATGACATAATATGTCTTTTTATTGCCGCTCTGAGCCTGAACAACCACGGGAACAAGGAACGATTCGTTTTCATCATCCTTGTCATAGTCATAGTTAGCCACGATTTCCTGAACGGATACAGTCGCAACTCCGTTTTCCGTAGTTACTGACGAATTTTCACCGACACTTACAACCGTCGCGTAAATATCATCAAGCTTGATTTGCAGTTCAAACGCGTTGTAATTATCCTCAACCTTCGGAACAAATACTCTGAATGCCTCGAAATCTGTCGGAATATCGTCGTCCGTGTCCTCGCTATGTACATCTATCGTAACAACATCGTTTGCGGTATCGTCCGTATTCTTGTTATCAGGATCGTTCGGATTTGCCGTTACGGACGCTATGTTCGCGTTGTTGCTCTTCTTGTAAATGTAAAGCTTGTATTCAGCCTTGCCTGCGGCTGTTTCGTCAACCGGAGTAACGTTAATCGTTACAACGGTTACATTGCTGTTTATACTGTCTTCAAGGTCTGTAGTAATTACCGCATTCATTGACGGATTATCACTGTTATCGCTCATAACACCGTTCAGACCTATAATTTCAACAATATGCTCACTGTTCGCAACCGCAGATACCTCAGCATCTGTTTCTGTGCCGTCTATGTAGTAAACGTACGAGCCATCGAGGTTATGATTCTTAACTTCATCGCCGTCTACCTTCACGGTAATGGTAAATTCATCGCCGAGACGTTTCAGTACCAACGTGTTCTGATATACGGGGCTGCCATCAGGCTGAGCGTACAGTCTGAACGGAACTTCCATTTCTTCCGTTTCCGAAAGCTTGAGTTCCACGATACTCTCGGCATAACCGTCAGGCGTTATTTCGCCGTTGTCAATCTGAACATACAGATCTTTGCTTACGGCTTTCACTCCTACAAGCGCTGTACTCGCGTTTGGAAGAATATCATAGAAGGTATATCTCTTTTCTTCCTCCGTCGGCGCATTTGCATCAATACCGTTTACGGTTACGCTGTCGATACCGGGCGCTGCGTCTGTGCCGACAATTCTCAATATATAAACCTCTGAACTGCTCTCATCTTGCGAGAGAAGCTTGAAGTATTTATACTGATCGCCCGTTTCAACATTTATATCCGAAACAGTCTGGAATACGCTGCCCGTGTTCGGAGTCTGCGCCGCAGAAGCAGCAGACCGGCTGTTTTCTATGTACGAGAGTTTAGCCCACTCGTCAGCCGCCTGTATCTTGAAGTCCGCAAACTTCATAGTCTCCGGCACATGCACGGTCCATGTCTTTCCGTCATCACCCTTGACCGCCATGTATGTGTCTACCATGATGTATTCAACTTCAGTATTGTCAGAATCGTCTCTTATTATAAGCGTGTATTCCTTGGTTGTGTACTCGTCTGCAGCAGTAACCGTGATACGGTATCTGTTAACAGGCTGGTCGTGCAGATCCGTAGAGTTGTTGCCCCACTTGTTCGAATCAGGCTCACTGTCATCCAACTCCGTTGCTGACAATATACCGTACGGAGACTTGGTTGTGTCTCTCTTTATAGCCTCTACTTTAACGGTAGCGTTCACATCAACCGCACCGACAGCAGCCCTTACGGCATCCATTATCGATACGCCCTTCTGATAGTACGTATATACGCCGTTATTCTGCGTTACTTCGTTATCCTCTACACGCACATATGCAAGACTTGTGTCTATGTGTACCTTCTGAATTTCAAGCGTGTACTGCTTAACAATACCGTTCTTAGCCTTTACTTCGAGTACTACCGTGGTAGACGCGCTCGATACGGGTACGCTGAAGCGTGTTACCGCGCCGGTTTCCTCGTTCTTGTCGTCATAGGAGCCGCCGATATGAACATACTGAACCATAGGCGTCTCGGGAGTTGCTATAATATCGACTATATTCAGCGTATCGGCAATCTTGATTACGTATTTACCGTTCGATTCAAAGTTGTCATCCTTCTTTGCCTCTCTCGGAATACCGTCAACAACAACCTCAACTTTGGCAAGTTCTGCGTTGTTTGCTACCGAAGATACCTTTACATTGTATTCCTGTACAGTACCGTTTTCCGACTTGACGTAAATCGGTATAAGGATACCCTCCGCAAGTTCTTCTTCCGTCGCGCCGGATATGTCTATCTTAACGGTTGTGTCGTTAGAAGTAAATTGCATACCGGTTGCACCGACAGGATTCTTGTAATTTGTCTCTATTGCAACCTTTGCCTCGTGGTCAAGAGCTTTTGCTCTGAGCGGAAGGACTGTTCTGCCTTCTTCGACATAAGTGTAATAATAGCCGTCCGAATTTGTGCTGAGGTTAGCGTCCTCATCCTCTATATCAATAGCCTTCACAAATTCAAGTCCGGTGTCTGAGGACTTTCTGCGCAGCGTAAGTGTATAACTCTCGGTGCTGAAGTTATCTTCCGCAAAGACAAGAATTGTTAATTCCTTGGGGGTATCCATAAGTTCAGCAGGAATTGAGATTTCCTTCGAGGCTTTATATGCAGCCAAGGTCTTCATGTCATCGTTTAATGCTTCATCGGTATCAAGAATTACTACCTTTGCATTAAAGTCGTTTGCCTCTGCCGTTATGATTATGTGCTTACTGTTACCGTCGATTACAATATCGTCGTCGTTGATACCGAGATAATACGATATTGTTTCATTTCCTTCTTCGTCGGTAGAGGTAAGCGTCTTAACCATGCCCGTATAGTTCGGACTTGTCACATCTTCGGGAACAGGTATTGAATCTACCTTAAGCAGCCTTACGTCATTTGAAGCGTAGGTAATGTCAAGACCTGCCTCATTCATAGCGCCGGCAACGGCTGCGCCGTCTACCTTTTCAACTATGCCGTCGGCTCTCTTTACGTACAGAGTTGCCGATGTGCCGCCGGAAGAGAGAGATGCAAGCTGTGACGCCGGCAGAACAACATGAGCTATACCACCGTTTTCGGGCTTGTCGGGGTCTATCGGCTCAGGCATTACAAATTCGCCGTGCTTGCCGTTTGCTCCTACCGCAACCTGCGAACGAGCATCCGACGTGTAAACGTAAATATCAATACCGTCTTCCGAATACGGAGCCTGACCGCTGTACGTATTAATCGCCGACTTATAGTTCGTCGGCGCATGCTGCTCCGTCAACTCAACTTTTACAATACCTGAAGTTTCAGGCAGCTTGTAAAGTTTCACTATAACAGGAGGTCTGACTGTGCCGTCCTCAGCCTGTACGTGAATGTACGCAATTGTCGGCTCAGGCTCTTTTGCGGTATATTTAGCCTCGTCAAAATACGTAGCATCCTTATCCATACTGAATGTACTACTGTCTGAAATTGTTATCTTAAGTGTCTTATCGGGCGTTTCATCATCGTCGCTTATTATAACGCCTTCTGCTCTCAGCATTTGCGTTGTGTTGTCCGTCTCGTCCGTTGATGCGGGCAGTGTATATTCATACTCGCCGTTACTGTTTCTGTGCAGTTCAACACCGCCGAACGTTACCTTAATCGCCGTATTTGCGGACATCTTAACTATATCAAGACGGTAAGCCGTTTGATTAGCCTTGTACTGCGAACCGGCAGGTGTTACCGCGATATAAACAGTGGTTGTTTCACCGCTGAGCTGTACGTCTTCATAAGCTTCATCCGACGCAGCAGACGAATCTGAAGCCTCACTTCTCGCATCTGATTCGATTGCAGCGATACCTATAAGCGCACCTTCCTGAGCCGCCTTCGCGTGTACTCTTACTTTTGTTGTGTCATTCTTGACTTTCGCGACATATCTGTTATTCTTTATGTCATACTCAACCGAATATTCTTCAAGTAAATCATTCAAATCGCTCAGTTTGTTAACATTAAGAGCGCCTATTCTCGGGTCCGCGGATTCTTTATACAAACGCAGCGTGTACGGAACGGAAGCTCCGGAAACGGGGATTACGTTCAGAGTTACGTCCATATAACCGCTATCGTTCACTTCGCTGAGATCCACGTTGTCTGTCAGGTGATATTCAGCCTCAGTGCCTTCACCTATCTTTACTTTCGCTTTCGGAAGCGATGTCGCTATTGTTACGCGTGCCGTCGTCGCATCGTCGGCAACAGACCATACATACATTTCTTTGAACGTACCGTCATCATTTATAATCATCGGTGAAAGTTTGCCGCTGTTATCAACCGAAACAAACGGATCTTCATCCGATTTTACTTTATAAATTGTAAGTGTGTACGGTGCGCCGGCAAGCGATGAAGCTGTAAGCTGGATCGTTATTTGCTCCGAATCAGTCTCATCATCAAGGATATAATCCTCATAAATGAATTTGCCGGGTTCACTGTTCGTTCTCGGACTGTTGATAAGCGACGTCGGTATGTATGATACGATTGCCGCTTCCGCAACAGACGGAATTGTGATGATGTCCGTAAGTTTCACATCAGCAGGGATTACTACCTCATACTGCTGCGGGTCATTCGGATTGGACATGTATGCGTTATACGTTGCAGCGCTATTACCCTCATCGTCCTTTGTTACAAGCTGTATGCTCGAAACGGTTGTTGCCTCAGATTGTCTGTAAATTGTCAATGCGTGCGATATCGGTGCACCGCTTTGCGGCGTTACAACAATCGCAACCTGTTTAGACATTTCATCCGCTTCCAGAGTTACTTTTTGAACATCGTAATATACTTCATGTCTTGCGTCGGGATGATCCGTATTAACCGATCTTTGACCTATTTTAATACCCTTGCTCGAAACTACTGCTTCAGCATAGATATAAATATCCTTT
This sequence comes from uncultured Clostridia bacterium, assembly GCA_947631235.1. Classification (GTDB taxonomy): domain Bacteria; phylum Bacillota; class Clostridia; order UBA1381; family UBA1381; genus Hominilimicola. The sequence goes on from CANRKO010000012.1 coordinate 84,332, forward strand.
GCGGTAATTTCTTCTGTATCATCCTCTTCCACGATAACGTAATACTCGCCCGTATCACTTACCTGTACTGCCAGCTTGACATCCTTGCCGAGCGGCTCATCTTTAAGAGCCTTATGCGCGGCAGCGTCTTTCATATACTTTTCGTCAAATTCTTCCTTTTCGCCAACAGCTACCTTAAGAAGCTTAAGAGCGCCGTTCTTTGAGAATCTTATAGTATGAGCTTTAATTTGAGCGTCATACTTTCCGTCATCGGAATCATTTACTACACGGAAGTAATAATTATCCGACAGATCACTTATCGGAACATCGAAGAATTCGTAATATCCGTAGAACTGGTCGCCCTCCTTAGTGTTGAGCGTACCTTCTATTTCATTGCCTTCTTCCTTAACCCAATAAATCTTATCGCGGTCAACATAACTCTTAACACGTACGGTTACCGTTGTCGCGTCAGGCGTTTCGGTTTCTACCTGTCCCGCATAGATATTTCTGAGCGGCTCTACAAACGAATATACGTTAATTCCGTACTCATTTTGAGTTTCCGTATATTCATTTGTATTCAGGAAAGCGTCTACAACTGCCTGTCTTATAGGCACAATATCAAGAGGTGAGTAATCAAATACCACCTTTTCAAGACGCATATCCTTCAGGTCTACAACTTCTATGTATGCTGATTTCGAAAGTCCTGTCTTTGTATCCGTAACAGTAACCGTAGCCGAACCCGGATCATGACCTGTTACAAATCCGTTAGCATCAACCGAAACCAAGTCTCCCGAATACATAGGAGGTTTGCCTTCAGGGTCAATTTCATCCGATACGCTCCATGAGTAAGTATTACCCATAGTAGCATCGTTTGTGATGAGATTGAATCTGTTAAACGATACATTAAGCTGACGCGGACTTGAACCCTTGATTATTACAAGACTTTCGGGTTCAAGCTTCAAATCTCTGCCCGTTACGAGAACGCTTGTAAACTCATCCTCGTCCATACCGTCTTCACTCTTGTTATACGCTGTGTCTTCCTGTGCGTAGCCGTCACCGAGCTGACCTCTTAAGTTATGACCAAAACTCCATACGAAGCCATCATCAAGAACAACATAAGAGGATGAACCGCCTGTACCTACTTCCATAGCGTGATAACTGTTTGTGTCATCTATATTTATCTGCTTAGGCGTTGTCATCGCTCTATCCATGTTGACCGTAGAGCCGATACCAAGACGGCCGTTTTCGGTAGCGCCCCACGTCCATACCTTGCCGTCTTCTGTGATAGCAAGATTATGTATGGAACCTGCAGAAACTTCAACAACGTAATGTCCCTTGCTGCCATCGAATATTTCAACAGTACCGAATGTATTCGAAGTGCTTCTTCCGAGTTGACCGTATTCATTGTTCGGTCCCCAAGAAACAAGTTTACCGTTATTGAGCATTGCCACAGTATGTGTGCTGCCCTCATAAATTCTTATTACTTTACCGTCATACTCGCTGCCGAGTACAATTTGTGTCGGTACGTCAATATCTTCGTATCTTCCGTCTTCATCGATCTTTGCGTTTTGACCCCAACTCCATATTGTACCGTCATAACGTACAACCTTCGTTGAGTTGCCTCCCGCACCTACACTGATACTGAGAACCTTATTGAGTCCGGATACCTGTATAGGTCTATACGTACTGATATAGCTTACTCTCGGAACACCAAGCTGTCCTAAGTTGTTGTCACCGCTGCTATATACATATCCTTCTTCATCGAGGAATACCGAATGATATGTTCCTGCGGAAATGGACTTTATCTTGGGTAATCCGGATATTCTTCTCGGACTGGAAATCCATCCGCTTGCGTCGCCAAGACCAAGCTGTCCTTTATCATTTCTTCCCCAAGCATAAACGTCACCATTGCGCGTCAGAGCCAGCGAATGATATTCGCCCGCCTGAACACTTACTATATCTTTTCCGTTAAGCGCGGTAACATTTATCGGCTCGTACGAATTTGCAATTGTACCGTTGCCGAGTTGTCCGTATTCGTTATAACCCCACGTCCAAACAGTACCGTCAGCTTTCAATGCCACAACATGAGCATAACCGCCGGAAACCATCGGATAAGTTGTAATTTCTGTGTCGTCATCATCGGAATCATCTATTACGTGTACTATCGTAACCGATGTCAGATCGCCCTTTGTTACAACCACATGTGTTATACCTGTACGGATACCTGTAATTTCAGCATGACCGTTGTCTGCCTCAACAGATGCAATACCACTGTTAATTGACTTAAAGTTAACGTCGGATACGCCTGATGATACATTCTGACGGAGATTAAATTTATCTCCCGAGTATGTTTCGAGAACTGCCGTTTCTCCGACTTTAATTGTTAACTCAGATTGTGAAACAAGGTCTGTTCTTTCTCCGATAAGTACAGGAACAGTACTCTTTGTTTCGTTTCTGCTCAGTTTCGCGCCGAGCGAGTAATCACCAAAGCCGTATACATATCCGTCTGTCGTATAGAATAACGTATACTCGGTACCGGCGCTTACGCCTTCAACATTTGATTCGGCATAGGTATTGAGTGTAGGTACAGTCTTTAAGACAGTATCGTTCATACCGAGCTGTCCCACATTATTAAGACCAAAGCCGTAAAGCTGACCTTGATTATTAAGCAGATAGCTGTACATATTACCCGCTGTTACCTGTGTTATACCAACAATATCGTTGCTTACAGGTACAAACGTGTTTGTACCGCCTCTTGCGTAAGCTGTTCCGAGCTGTCCGTTCGAATTTGATCCGGAAGCATATACATATCCCGTAAACGCCAATGCTAAGCTGTGATTTCTGGATGTTGAAACCGAAACTATCGGATCGGGAATATCCCTTATTTCAACAGGAGTCCACAGTGTACCGGATGAATAACCGTTACCTGCCTGACCGTTGTTTTCTCCGACTGCCCAAACCGTGCCGCCGGAGCGAACCATCATTGCATTCTCATATCCTGCGGAAATTTCTATAACGTGGTCTATAGAAGAAACCCTCGTCGGTGTGCTGACCTCACTGCCGATATTGCCTACGCCGAGCTGACCTCTGTTATTGCTTCCCCATGACCATACATAGCCATGCTTATCAAGAGCCATTGCAAACGAGTAGCCGGCGCTTACCGCGGTTATGTCCTCAAGACCGTCTATTTTCTCAAAGGTTGTGCGCTGAGCAGTTGTTGTCTTATCAACACCAAGCTGACTGAACGTATTGTCTCCTGTAGACCAAACATTTCCGTCGCTGTCAACCGCAAGCGCAAACTCATTGCCTACCGCTATTTCTCTGAACGTTACACCTGTCGGCGTTACGTTTACAGGCTCGTCAACATTAACGGTATCACCTGTGCCGAGCTGTCCTTTGTTATTTACACCCCAAGCCCAGATTGTGCCGTCTGTTCTTAATGCGAGCGAATGATTGCCTTTTGTAATCGCCTTTGGCGGGAACTCGATATCGTTATCGGTTATAACAATCTTTATAAATGCGCTCTTCCTACTGAGTTCATTCTCCATAGCCCGCAGGTAAACTGTACCCGTCTTTGCTGCTTTCGCCTCACCTGTGGACTCTGTCACATTCAGAGTCTCGTTATCACTTGAAGTGAATACAAAATCATTCATTTCAAGAGTTGCGTCTTCATAGAGATTGAATACATCAAATGATGCGCTAAAGTCCTCAGTCTCTCCTTGCTTCATATAGAACGTACCGTAAACGGGCGTACCGACGCTGTCACTAATTACAACATCGTTGCCGCCTACCATAACGGGTATATTCTTTGATATGTTGCCGGAGTCGCCGATTTCACCGTCAGCGTTGTCACCTACTGCCCAAATATTACCTTTGTTGTCAACAGCCATCTGATGTGATGTGCCGCCTGCCACAAGGTCAAATTTGAGCCCTTCTACAGTATTGGCAACCTTAGCCGGTGTTGTCTTATTTTCTGTACTGCCAATACCGAGCTGTCCGTAGTTGTTATAACCCCATCTGTATACATCACCGGAACGATCAATTGCTGCAGATACGTATCTGTCGGCAGAAATATCAACGATGTCTTTAAGATTTTCCTGTCTGCCGCCTTGATCGCCTCTCTTAACCTTTACAGGCGTGTTAGTGGTACCGCTTGATGAAGTTCCGTTGCCAAGCTGTCCGTAATTATTTGCGCCAAGCGCCCATACATTGTACTGGTTGTCCAGAGCAAGCAGGTGATCCGCGCCGTAAGCTATCTTAAGAATCGGAATTTCTTTACCCGAATCATCCTTGTAGCCCATAACCTTTGCCGGCAGAGCGCCGTTTGTTATCCGCCATACTTCGCCGCTTACACTTAAAGCGTAATTGCCGCTTACCTGAAGTATGTTAGAGATACCCGGAACTATTACCGCATAGTTTGCGCTGCCGAAATCACGTCCGGTAACAGCTACCGTACCATTTGCAAGAAGGATATACGTAGACGCATCGTTGGCTGTAACGCCTACCGCGCCCGTAACGTCCTCACCGTTCTCGTACTTAACCGTATCTATATCCGTAACCGCTCTGTCGTCGTTACCGTTACCGAGTTGTCCGTAGTTATTGTAACCCCATGTGTAAACCTTGCCGTTTTCGGTTACTGCCGCAACATGGTTCGTGCCTGCCGCTACCATTACAGACTTTTCATCATCGGGAATAGCTACCTGCGTCGGTGACAATACGTCCGCCTTCGATGTGCTGTCACCAAGTTGTCCGTAGTTGTTGCGTCCCCATGCCCAAACAGTACCGTTCGATTTAAGCGCTATCGTGAACGCGTCGCCGCCGTCTACCATCGGATAGATACCGCCGTTTTCGCCTACGTAAACCATTACGTAGCCGATTGCCGTTGCGTTTGAAGCCTTCTTTACCCTGAGCATAACTCTGCCTTTAGCATTACCTCTAATTGTAATGCCATCGCTGTCAACCGTTACTATGCTCGTATCAAGAGACTCAACCGTATAATCATTCTTGAGACCTCCCGCGTCACTCTTAATCAGGTTAAGAGCCTCTGCTATACTTACCTCAAGAGCTTTATTAACGCTGTCACCCGTCTTGACATTAAGCGAATCTCCTTCGTTTATACGCAGAACCTGCGGTTTTACTCCGAGCTGAATTTTACCTGCCATTACCGGTGTGTATGAATCTGTATTGTCCTGGTTGCCGAGCTGGCTGTATCTGTTAGCGCCAAAACTCCATACATAACCTTGGTCATCAATGGTCACGGTATGGTCTGCTCCCGCTTCGACCGCGATTATCTTTCTGCCGTCCATCTCGGGATATTCAATCTTGGTCGGATTGAGATAATTGATCGTAGTCGGACCGCCGATTTGATATTTATCGTTTGAACCCCAACCCCAGACTGTGCCGTCTTCCAATACAGCGACACTGTAGAGATAGCCGGAATCAATATCCGCCACTCCCGAAACATTATCAAATGTAACTTCTTCTATTTTATCTCTACCTGATGTTTCGGTAGGAGAACCAAGTTCGCCGTGCTCATTATCGCCGAAGCTGTAAAGTTTCTTATCCGTTGATATAAGCAAAGTATGACCGGATGTGACAGAACCATCCATTCCGTCGGGAACATGGTCGCTTGAAGCAATCTTTACAAAGTGTACTTCTTTATCCGCCGCTACCGTTTCCTTCTGGATAATAACTATAGCGTTGTTTGTAGTCGGTACCTGCCATATAGTTCCGTCAGATTTCAGAGCGTATTTGCCGGAAACCTGCAGCATTCTGTCGAATATATCAAGTTCTACGGGGACTGTGCCGTAACCCGTTCTGTACGTCGTGTTGCCCCATGCATATATGTGTCCTTGTTCGTCAAGAGCATAGCTTGTCGTTTCACCAACAGCTATATCCGCCGCGTTAACGTCATTGGGAAGAGTAATACGAACCGGTTTTTTGCTTAAACTACGGTTGTTTGTACCAAGCTGTCCGTAATAATTATAACCCCATGCCCATAACTTACCTGTGTTGTCGAGAGCTATGGTATGACTGTTACCCGTCTCTATTCTTGTAATATAATTTGACGAATCGGGGAAGTCGAAAGTAATCGGCTCAATCGTTATACGGTTTGCCGTGCTGCCGTCACCAAGCTGACCGTAGTCGTTTTTACCCCATGTGTATACCACGCCGTCCTTATCGAGAGCGACCGTAAATCCGTCGCCCGAACCAACTTGCGGTATAGCCTTGTATTCACCTGTCAAAGATGTTATTTGAATAGCTGCGCGCTTGTCGTTACCGTTTACAAATATCTGAGTGATTCCGGGTGAAACCGCACTTATTGTTATTTTATTGCCGTCAATCCGGCTGTTGGCAACCGTACTGTTAAACGAGTTTGTTGTAAACGTTACATTTTCGTCAACGCTCTTCATAACGTTGAAGAACTTAATATACTGTGCTGTAATTTCAGCAGGAGTATCATCGTCTACCACTGCGAAGTAACGGTCAAGGGCAATATAGTCCTCACCCGTCTTTGCGGGCCAAAGCTCATTTGTAATATCCGAAACGGTCTGACCTGCCATACCGTTACCTATCTGACCGTTATCCGAAGCGCCCCATGCATAAACATATCCGTCGTTCAGAATTACAGCCGTGTTCTTACTGCCTGCCGCAACAGACCAAACGCTTAACGCATCGCCGAATTCAGACATCTTTACTTTATACGGAGTATTCACTTTGGCGTGAGTATCTCCTTCTACGATATGTGCGCCGTTACCTATCTGAGCACGATTATTCGTACCCCAAGTATAAAGTTCACCGTCTTGCGTTACGACCGCAATATGAGATGTGTTATAGTTGCGTACACCGCCAAACTGCACTTCTTTAATATTGCTATCTTCATCCGGAATTTCTATAACTTGCGGAGTATTTACAATTTCGCCAAACGTATTTTTGAGAATCTGACTGCTATCATTGTCACCCCATACATACGCTTTTCCGAGGTAGTCAATATACGCCGAGTTATAATTGCCCGCCGAAATCGTTACTATATGATTTTCTGCTTCAACTTGTGCAGGAACTTGTTGTATTATATCTAAATGCGCGTCATTTAAACCGATGCCGAGTTGTCCGCGTGTGTTATCGCCAACAGTCCACAAAGTTCCGTTGCCAAGAAGCATCATTGAGTGCTCGCCGCCTGCGGCAATCATTACAACTTCACCAAGCGTACCATTACCTTCCACGCCACGCATCGCTGTCGGAGTCGGATTTTGACTTGTATTTGCCGTTATACCAAGCTGTCCGTTGACATTTTTACCGAAACTGTATACGGCGCCGTCAGTTGTAAGAACCATTGTATGGTCATTACCTGCCGCAATCGCTACTACATTACCGGCAAGCTGAACTCTGCCTGAGTCTTTAACCATCATGGGTATGTTGACATAGCTGCGTGAGCCGCTGCTTACGCCAAGCTGCCCGTAATTGTTATAGCCCCATGTATAAATCTGACCGTTCTTATCAAGAGCGATTGCATGGTCTGCACCTGCTGCAATATCAACTATCATTTCAGGATCAAGTGCAAACTGCTGATTGTTTGACGGATTGAGATATGTATCTATTCTTGTCGGTGTGGCTACCTTGGAATTGGATGTACCCGTACCCGTCTTGCCGTATGTATTCGAACCCCAGCCCCAAATAGTACCATCCGAACGAAGCGCGATTGCATAGTCGTCGCCCATTACTATCTTCGGAGCGGTGAATCCCTCAGAAACGGTAATCCATGCCGCAACAGTCTTTCCTGTCATTTCATCTGTTGCAATAATAACAGTTGAGCCAACCTTATGACCTTCTACAATAGCTGTTGTGGATGTTGTATCGTTCTCTTTCTTATTTTCGGGATCATTTTTTATGGTTGCAATTGTTTCATCCAGTATTCTCCATGTAATATTACTTGCATTTTCAAGATCTGTATCAAACAATGAGAACGGCTGAGATGTTGTGCTTGCGGTAACGTTGGCTGTATGATCTCCGCTGTCTTCAAGATTTATTCTTATCCGCTGGGTGTCTATCTTGACCGGACTGCTGCCCACAACAACCGGATATGCACTGCTCGTCTTTGTTTGGTCGCCAAGCTGTCCATAGCCGTTCGCGCCCCATGTGTAAACTCCGCCCGACTTTGCCGCTGCGATAACATGTCTGCTCTCGCCGCCGGACTCTACCATCATTATACCGGACAGACTGTCTATGCCTGTATTGTTCTTCTTTACAGGCGCCGGATAATATACATTTCCGCCGGTTGTTCCGAGACCGAGTTTGCCCGACTCGTTGTATCCCCAAGCGTATACATTGGCATTATCATCGTTTGTAAGAGCGTAGTTCGCCCTGTAACCCGCCGATACTGATGCAATACCAGTAAGCGCGCCGCTGCTTGCATCCTTTTGAGCAACTACGGGATACAAAACTCTGTTAGAAGTCGTACCAGTTGCGGTTATACCGTTACCATTATAACCCGCCGCATATACGTAATTGTCAAATGCATCGGCGTTTTGAAGTGACTTATCATCCTTCAATTCGTATGTTACAAATTCAACATGATAATCTCCGAAATCTACGTCCGTTATACCCTTTAAAGTTTCTTCATCAGATTTTTTAGCTATCTGGACAAGTCCGAAACGATCACGTGTACCTACAGATCCTTCACCGTAATAATTTCGTCCCACAGTTGAGGCGGTAGCATTCTTATTAAGAAATGCGCTTGTGTTTCTGCCGGGTAACGCATGAAGTGCGTTATTTACACCTATGACTTTCTTCGGAAGTCCGGTGTTTCCGAGCAAGTTTATACCAAGCTGATAATCTGAGTTGTAACCCCATGAGTATACAGTTCCGTTATCAAGAACAGCCATAACATTATACGGACCGGCAGCAATTTCTATAATGCCGCCTTCTGTTTCTGTACCTAACTGACCCTGACCATCCGTACTCTTCACTATTACAGGAACAGCGTGTGTTGAGTTGTCGGTTGTATTCTGACCGAGTTCGCCTTCATAGTTACGTCCCCATGCATATATTTGACCGTCTTTTGTTAATGCATAAGATGTATAATTACTTGCCGATATATCCTTAATGTCTTTCATCTTATTGCCGTCGGCAAGAGTAACCTGTACAGGAACACCTGACTCGGAAATGCCGCTTACACCAAGTTGTCCGTAGTTATTGGAACCCCACGTCCAAACCGTGCCGTCAGCTTTCAGAGCAATTGAATGTTCGTAGCCCGTGGCAATCTTCGGATATACCGCTGTACCATCTTCTACCTTATCCTTATAGCTTTCGGGCATTACGCGTACTTCAAGCAAAGCGTACAGACCTGTGTCTCTGTCCGCCACAACTACTTTTGCTTCGCCTACGGATTTAGCCGTTATTTGATTTAATACTCCATCCACATCCGCAACCGCAGGATTAGTGGATGTAATCTCAAACGAGCCAACCTTTTGTGTAGCTTCAAATACGTTAAAGCCTGCGATAATATGAGGCTGGAAACCTGTAGTTATCGCTCCCTCGTATGTGAGCAGTCTGTTATTCTCAATAGCCGAGAATTCTATCTTTTCTACGCCTGCCGGCGACGGGTACGCGCTGTTGCTGAACGTTCCGTTACCAAGCTGACCGCCGCTTCCGCTGCCCCACGTATAAACGCTTCCGTCAAGCTTAATAGCGGCATAATGACCGCCCGCATTGCTTGCGTCAGCCCATATAGAAACTCCGAATTCCGAGCCGTCCTCGTTTGTTACTTCCGTGAATGTGGGCTCCTCACCCGAAACTTGAGTCGAGCGGAGAAGTTTTTGATTTTCATTAACGGCGAAGGTGGTTCTCGCACCGCTTATATGAACCGCGTTATCCAGTACAGAATTCTTAACAGGTATACCTGAACTGTTGTTTATACCAAGCTGAGGACTCACATTCTGACCCCATACAAACACATTCTTCTTTTCGGTTATTGCGAAACCGCTTCCGTTACCTGCGGCAATCGCAACAACTTTATCGGGGATTGATACCTGTGACTTCGTGTATATGGACGCGGCAAGTCCTTCCGTACCGTGTTCCATAGTTCTGTTTGAACCCCAAGCGTATACTCTGCCCGTTTCGGTAAGAGCATAACTTGTAAGATTACGTCCCGCAGCAACTGCAATTGCTCTCGAAACTCCGGTGTAAACAGGAGCAATGTACGAGTTTACGGACTGTGATGTCACAGGTCTCGGCGTTGTACTGCTGCCGTTATAACCCCAGCCGTATACATCCATTGAACTTGCCAATGCAAGCGCAAACTCATTTGTACCGTTTCCGCCTGCGGAAATATCCGTTATCGTCAGACCGTTGTCCTTAAACCATGTTACTTCTGTCGGCTTGTTTACGTTTGCCGCATCCCTTGATGCGAGGTTGAGACCAAGCTGACCGACATTGTTAACGCCCCATGTCCACAAGCTTCCATCAGTTTTAATCGCCATTGCGAAATTATCACCAACAGCAATCTTTCTTACGTCTGACATTACCTGCTGCGGTTCTGTTTCCATACCGCCGGTATATCCGAGACCGAGTTGTCCCGACGCGTTTTTACCCCATGACCATACAGTACCGTCTGCTTTTAATGCTACGGTATATTCCTGTCCCGCTTCAACCATAGGATATGTAATATATTCGTCCTTATCGGGAACTACCGATATGAGAACATGCTGCTTATTGATTTCTTCGCCGGCTTTATTCTTAATCGTAATTACCGCGTAAGTCTGTCCGACAGCAACGCCTTGAATTTCGCCGTTTCCGTTATTTGACGCTACCGTATCGTCCCATATCGAATACTCTATATTGTACGCATCTGAATTCTTTGCGGCAAACAGATTGAAACTGCCCTCAATATTTACAAAATCTGTTATTGATTTTGACTTTCCTATTTTAACAAGGATTTCTCTATCCTTAAGTGTTACTGTAGGTTCTGCGCCTATTTGCTGCGCCGTGTTTATATAGTCGCCCGCATTTTGCAGACCCAGCTGAGACGACAGATTGTTACCCACGCTCCATACATAACCCTGATTATCGATATACAGAGAGTGTGTACCGCCTATCGACGAAGCCGCTCCTATAGCGTCATCCGCTGTTGTTCCATCGTTCTTTTGGAGAACAGATGACGGAGCAACCGAAGTAGAACTCAATTCAGAGCCATTTGCAAGCTGACCGTAATTTCCGAGACCGGACAATCTTACAACTCCGTCTTTATCTACGGTATATACACTGTCTCCGCCGCCGACAAGAATAATGTTGGTTCTTCCCGTCATAACAGTCGGTGTCTTAATCTGCTGAGCGTTCTGCGGCGATATTGCGTAATTATTATTCGCGCCCCATGCATAGATAACGGTACTCGGCTTGCTTGCTGTGTCAAGCGAGTATGTAACCGCCATACCGTTGCCCGCTCCCGAACCGATAGCCATTGCACGCTCGGTAAGAGGTACGGTGGTAAGAGCCGATGTCGTTGTGTTTCTGCCCGTGCCGTATTCAAACGAACTATTGTTACCGAACGCGTCCACATTACCGCTTGATGTAAGCATATAGACTACCGAATCCTTACCTGCTTTGACATCAACAACATTTGATGCGGGTAAAGCTGCCGGCGTCGTATACATACTGGCAGGTTTTACATTTACAATCGGATTTCCGCTATTCGAACCGAATCCGTATACTGTGCCCGTTTTGTCGAGCGCAACCATAAATCCTTGCGCATCGTTGGCGCCGCCTGCTGCGATCGCCACAATATCTTCAAGGAATTCTTTTCCTTCATCGGCAGCATTCTGGTCACCCTTCTTAACCTGTACGGGAACGTTAGAGTTTACAGTGTCCCCCGTACCGAGCTGACCCTTATCGTTTCTGCCCCAAGTCCATACCTTGCCGGCATTGTCAAGAGCAGCCGCAAATTGACCTGCCGCCGTTATCTTAACTATATTTTTGAGTGTCTCTATCTTAGTCGGATATACAACAGAACCGTTAAATTGTCCGTTGCCAAGCTGACCGTACGAATTGGAACCCCATGTCCAAACCGTACCGTCTGCCTTCAGCGCTACCGTAAAGTCAGTACCGGCCGCTATTTGCGGATACGCAACGCTTCCGTTTGCTCCCGCGTTAACTTCCGCGTCCGAAGGACGAACCTCAATCTTAACAACTCCCGTTGTAAGCGGATCGTTGGCAACAGATACAATTATATACGTAGTACCTACACTAACCGGCGTTACAACGCCTGTTGCGGAATTTACCTTCACTATACTCTCGCTTCCGTCGTATGTCTGCCACAGAAGTTCTGCCGTCGAACTCTCGCCCGAACCGGAATTAAATACGTTGAACGCATCAACCGTCGGTGGCGGTAAGGTGATATTATCGCCGCCAACCTTAAGCGAGTACAGGTATGTACTCATTGTAAGGTAAGACTTACCTACTCTTACGGGATAAGCTTCCGAAATGTTTGAGCCGTTGCCGAGCTTATATGAGGTATTGTCGCCCCATGACCATACACTACCGTTTTCTCTTATGGCGTACATGGACTGTCTTTCACCGTTTGACATGGATACATTGATCGCATCCTTAAAGTATTCGCCTTCTTTTCCCGCATCGCCCGCGAGCACATAACCCGGATAAGGATCATAAGCACTGTATGTTGACAAACGTCCAAGTGCGCTTGAACCTGCCGTTAATATTGTTCCGTCTGTCATCAAAACTGCAGATGCGCGAGCTATATCAACAAACTTCGGCGACGCTGTTATCGTCTCCGACGGACGATTTATAATCTTAATGAGATAATCCGAATAAACATCGCCCTCGTCTCCCGAAACGGTTACATGAACCTTTACCGTCTTTTCAACAACACTCTCGGTTGCCGTTACATCAAGCGTCTTTCCGTGCGCTCCCTCGTAATCGGGATCATTGCCTCTGAATATATCCCCTTCAAGTTCTGTCATGTCGTCGTTGAAGAACTGTATCTGTGCGGTATTGTCCACCGCAAACACAACCGGTACGGCGCTTGCCGAGCCGAGCGGAAGTTCTATTTTATACACACCGTCAACACCGTCAACTATCTCCTCTGTGATCTGACCGTTTACGGTTTGTTCGGTGCCGTCTTTTGCTGTAACCTTTGCGGATACGCTTTGCAGCGGAGCCGCATTTTCGGCAATCGCCATAAGGCTTGCCGTCATTATTTCTTCTTCATATTGATGTGTGCCGTACGATGTAATCTCAGTCGGTACTGTAATATTACCTGTACCGCCGTTAGCCAACGCTCTGTCTCCGCCGTAACCCCACGTTAGAACAGTCTTATCGCTTGTCAGCGCGATGACATTTTCCCATCCGCCTTTTGCATAAACGACTCTTCTGCCGTTAAGGTCTGCCTGAGTTGTGCCTCCGGAACTGCCCGACGTATTATTGCCGAATTCGCCGTAGCCGTTATAGCCCCACGAAATAACCTGTCCGTCGCTGCGAAGTACCGCTGCCGTATAACCAAGCGTATCGGGTACAAGCTTCACGGTGCCCTTGAGCATTGAATTGGCGTCGGAAATCCGATTGGGAGTTCCTATAAATAAGCTGTCATTATATGTCTGCGGGTCTACGCTGCGCAAATAATTTCTGCCCCATGTGAAGACTGCTCCGTTTGCGTCAAGCGCCATAGAGTATGCTCCTGACGTTGTATAGCCGGCTGCGGCTATATCTACTATAAAGTCGGAGTTGCTGTCACTGCTGTCACCAAGGAACGTATCTGTGTTTGAACTGCTGTAGCCCGTGCCGACAACCTTCATTGCTATGTCTGACGAATGATTTGTGGTAATGCCGTCGCCTAAGACTCCGTAGTTTCCGAAGCCCCATGAATATACTTGACCGTCTGCCGTAAGAGCAAGGTTATGGTACGCACCCACAGAAATCTTTACAACATTTGCAAGCGGTTCTGTGCCTGAGTCGGGTATGCTTTGATTTATCATCCTGAGTACTTGCACAGGCTGATCATAGGTATCGCCCGTCACTCCGATACCAAGCTGTCCGTAGTTATTAAGACCCCATGACCATACGGTACCGTCAGCTTTAAGCGCAACAACGTGAGCATAACCTGCTTTAATTTCAGGATATGCTATATAACTCTGACCCTGCGGAATAACATTGAGTTTGAAGAATCCTTCCAATCCGTTCTTGTCTCTTACTATAATATATGTAATACCTGTAGCAACAGCGCTTACAACACCTTGTGTATTTACTGTCGCAACAGACGGATCTAACGACTCAAACGTCAAATCCTCCGGCGCATACTCCGCATCTCTCAAAAGATTAAACGAAGATATGCCTGTAATAGCATCTGTATCTATAGCAAGAGTGTCGCCTTGCTGAATAGCCGTAATGCTTCTGTTTTCATTTGTTATTTTTAATGTATCATAGTGAATGGTTACATTATTCGATTTACCCGCATGGTTAAGCGTTGCGGATGGAATTGTAAGCTGCGGCTGACCCTTGTCGGAAACTACCTGAACAGGCGTATTTCTGTTCGTAAATGTAGCATCGGCAAGTTCGCCGTGCGCATTATATCCCCAATCCCATACGGAATAGTCAGGCATAATCGCGCCGGTATAATTTGTACCCGCGAACAATGATACCGGATTTTCAAGATACTCGCTACCTGTTTTGCCTCCCGAAACAAGAACCGGATAGTTTGACTGTGTCGGGCTGGTGCCGTTACCGAGCTGACCTTGCGCACCGTAACCCCAAGTATAAACTCTTTCTACGTTATAACTTTCGGTTTCTTCCAAATCGTCTTCTTCCGACTCTTCTTTCGTAGATGTAATCGTATCAACTACGCGCGCAGCCATATGCTGCATACCCACAGACACCTCAACGGCACCCGTAAGCGGAACACCCGCACTGCGCAGCACTGTCTCGGGTGCTGTTCTTACGGAATTGTTTCTACTGCTGTCACCTACGCCAATACCGAGCTGTCCGTAATAATTATAACCCCACGTGCGTATCTTACCGTCGAGACCGAGCGCTGCACCGTTAAGACCGCCCGCAGATACCTGCACAATTTCATGCAAGCCATTCTCCGTACCATCATACACGCGTACCGGTGACGATGAATTGGTATTTGTCGCACCATTATTGCCAAGCTGACCATAATTATTTGTACCCCAAGTCAGGACGCTGCCGTCATTTTTCAAAACTACGGCAAAGTCATACGCAGAGTTACTTGTCCAGTTGCCGCCTGCTGCTATCTGTACTGTCTCTCCGAGATTTACAGTGTATGCCTCACCGCCCGTAGGACGCACGGGTATTGATGAGTCTACGTTCTGTGCGTCGCCAAGTTGACCGACATTGTCGCGTCCCCACGTATACACATTACCGTATCTGTCAAGCGCCATTGCAAACGTGCCGCCTGCTGCCACCTGTACGATTTCACCATCGTCACCAAGCCATTCACCGTCACTGTTTGCTATATTTAAAACTTTTACAGGCACATCGCTTGCTGTGCGTGTTCCGTTACCGAGCTGACCATACGAATTATTGCCCCAAGCCCAGACATGACCGGTATTGTCAAGCGCGAGCATGAAGTATCTGTCACCATCGTTATGCGTACCGCCTACGGCTACTTGTACAATATTATTCAAGTACTCGGAAGTACCCTGTTCTCCGGACGCAACGCGTACCGGAATGATAGTGTTAGAGCCGGTTTCGGCAATTCCGAGTTGACCCACGGCATTATCACCCCAAGTCCAGACGGAGCCGTCCGCTTTCAGAGCAATTGTGTTGTACTGATTCGCCGCAACCTGAGGCGCAGCCACGCTTCCGGTAGGTTTAACCTGTATGCGGAGGAGTCCTATAAAGCCGCGCTCAGTATCGCGTATAATTACTACTCCAACACCATATTTTTTGGTCTTATTTGGTACAATTCTATTGCCATTTTCAATCGAAACTATCGAATCATCGAATACTTTTATATCAATATCCTCTTGTTTCGAGTATGTTGCCTGGTTATCGCTTATCAAATTAAATCCAAAAATTTCCTCGCCGATAATTTTTGATGTATCAATTTCAAGAACATCATCCTCAGAGATAGCGAAGGAACCCGTCATGCTTGATGGGAGCGGGTCAGCATGAGAGAATTGACGCACTGAGCCATCAGCATGGATGAGAGTTGCATCCTGAATTGTGAAACGAGAAGTCGGGGGAAATCCGACATTCTTCGGGGTTGTCACAGGTGAATTATAGTTAGTCTGACCAAGCTGACCTACATTATTAAGACCCCATGTCCAAACCGTTCCGTCTTTCCTTACAGCCGCCCCTATAAAGCCTGTTGTGTCACTGCTTGCAGTGGTAGTACCTATACTCGTCGCTATCTGTGTTACTTCCGACAAACTCGCTATCTTACCGGGCGTGTTAGTTGCGTTTGTATTTCCCGTTCCAAGAATTCCGTTCACTCCGTAACCTGTTGACCATACCTCTCCCGTCTTCGTCAGGAAGA
>CANRKO010000013.1 GCA_947631235.1 uncultured Clostridia bacterium
GATAACGCCATACCGATTAAAGCGGTTGTTCCGGTTAATTTCTTTCCACCGCCTATTTTCTGTAACAACGCCATTGCCCCGACCATTTCGCCGAGAGCAACGGTCATTCCGGCTAAGCCTCTTCCGAGTTCTATCCATCCCAAAGCGGCTAATTGCTTTATCGCGAATCCCACGGTTACGAGAGATAATGCCATACCGATTAAGGCGGTTGTTCCGGTTAACTTCTTTCCACCGCCTATTTTCTGTAACAACGCCATTGCTCCAACCATTTCTCCGAGAGCAACGGTCATTCCGGCTAAGCCAACCGCCCATTCATTCCAATCGAGCCCTGCGATATTTTTTATAGCCGCGGACATAATAAGAACAGCCGTAGCCATTCCAATTAATGTAAATGTACCTCTTATTCCACCTCTCGGAGAAATCTTCTCAAATATCGCTAAAGCCGCCATCAATTCTCCGAAAACTCCGCCAAGTGCTAAAAGCGAATCCGTGAGTTTCTCCGAATCAACGAATGATAATGCGATTAGAGATGCTGCCAATATACCAACCGCAGTGGCAATTTTTATCAATGTATCGGCTTTCAGAGAGCTTTGCCATGACGCAAGACTCCCTTTAACGCCATCAAGCAAATCCTTTATCGAAGAGAACATATCCTTCGACTCGGTAAATTTGGAAAGCGTGTCGATAAACTTCTTAAGCCCGAGAATGAGTCCACCGAATAATCCTGTGTTCGTAAAGTTAAGCAGCTTGTCAATATTAAGATTTTTTAAGGCTTCGGAAATCCATGATATAAAACTTTTCAGACCATTACCGATTTTATCCAAAATATCCATAGATTTTATAGAATCGGATAATTTGGTAACGAAGTTTCCTATGGATGCTGCTATACCAAGAAACACATCGCCTATAGGAGCCGAGGCACTGATAAGGCTTGCGAAACCTTTTACCAACGCTGTTACGCCTTTTAATCCGACATTTATTATCGTGAATACGCCTTTAAATACGCTCTTGAGATTATTCGCAGTTGTTTCACTCATTTTGAAATTTGCCGTTAAATCTCTAAAGCGTTCAGCAACGGAAGTTACTTGTTCGGCAGTTATCGGCGAAAACACTTCGGAAAACGCCTCTCTAATAGGCTGAAATACAGTTAAAAGGTTTCTGAAAACATTCTCTATGCCTTCAATCGCCGGAGTCATCCAATCAAGATTGAGACCTTCGAGCTTACTTACGGCGAAATTACCGATCACTTCCATAGCCTTGGATACATCGGCAATAAGCGGATTAAGTTTTTCGTGAACGTTATCTATTACGGGAATTAAAGCGTTAAAAACGTTTTTAAGGTTGTCATAAGCAGGAGTTGCAAAATCAGCGCCTATTCTCGATAAGGCTGCCCTCACATTTGACATGGCGCCGGAAAACAGTTTATTCGCGTCTTTTGCGTGTTCTCCGAATGCCGAATCCATCGCTGCGGCAAACGTGGCAAAGTCTATTTTCCCTTTGCTCACCATATCACGGACTTCTGCTTCCGTTTTGCCAAGATACTTTCCAAGAGTCGCCGCCGCGTTTACGCCTCTGCTGCCAATTTCGTTTAATTCGGTAGCAAACATTCGCCCATTTCCTGCGACAGTGGTGAAAATTCTGCCTATATCCTCATAAGAGCTTCCTGTCATCGACGCAAGACCGGATATACCTCGCAGTGAGGTTCGCATTGCCTCGCCTGTTTCTATTCCGGAAGCTGTCAGCTGTGCGGCTACTTTAGCCGCCGCGTCAAGTCCGTATGCAGTATCTTTTACGCCATAGTTTATATCGTCCTTAATCTTATCCCAAGCTACGCCCAACCCTTCAAGTTGGAACTTAGCCTGTTCAATATTCTGAGATCTTGTTTTACCGCCCTCAATCAAAGGATCTGTTAAGGCTGAGGCAATTCTCTTACCGGCATCGAGAGCGGAATTGGTTATTTTAGAAAGAGCGGTCACGCCCATGACTTGCAGTGCGGAAAATTTAACGCCTACGCTTTCAACCGCACGTCCAAGACCGGACATATCTACTTTTTTGGTAGCAGCACCTATGCTTTCAAGTCCCTTTCCGGCACCTTTAAAGTTCAGGCTTTGCTTAAGCTTGTCCAATGTCGACAAACTCGTGCTTACTCCGCTTTCGAACTGCTGGTTATCAAAGCGCATTTCAAGAACACGCTCATCAATAGACCTGCTCATATCCTAATAACCTCCTCCCATAACTCTTTTGCGATTTTTTCAAATATAGGGCGCATGGCGGGATTTATGTAATCTTGTCCTTGAACATAACCTCCTGTTCCGGTTCCGTGTCCATATTGCAAAATAATAGCAATAGAAACACCCTGATTGATGTTCGAGTTATAGAATACCAGCTCCGCGCTGTTTTTTCCCTCTTTGATCTCGTAATACCACGAAGCGGCTGTTTCTCCTGAATCAATCGGTGTTGCAGCCGCCAATGCAGTTACGCCCTCTTGTCCGTATTTGTTTAAAATCTCCAATCTTGCCGCTTTTCTTAATTTTTCGAAATATCTTGTAGCTTTGGAAAAGTCCCCTTTATGCCCGAAACTAATCATGTCAAAACCCACCTTTCCATAGCTATCCTCTCGTTTTGTATTTATTTCGGCGTGCCGCGTTCAAAGCCGCACGCTCTCTTGCCGCCTCAGACGCGGACATTTTTTTCGGTTTTCTGCTTTTTATATCGCAAATCCTTATAAGTGTCATAAGCCTGTTTAAATGCCACTTTTGGAACTCAACGGGGATACCGTGTTCTATCATGTAATAATATATAAGCTCACTCGTAAGCAACTGCCCATTGGTATTGCCTTTTCGACGCTCCTTAATTACCGTAGCGGTCATTGGAGACTCGATGTAATCGTTTATAGCCGCAATATTCTCGTTGGTAAGCGAAAAATATACATTCGGATCAACATTTTGCGTAAGAGTCATACATCTTACATAATCAATATTTTCTTCCACCGTTTTCTTTTTGGGCGAGAGAAACGGCTTATGCCACTTGGATTCCCATTTTGAAAGAGAGACGAGAGAATGCTCCAGTGCGAGATGCTGTTCTTTAATGTAAACGAACTCATTGTGTTTTTCGTCCCACAGCTCCGAAGCCGGTACTGTTATATGAAGCATTTTCTCTCCCTCCTCATTTTCAATTTAATTCTGGCTCTCCTTAAGCGCCGGATGGTTCGGATTTTTCATCGCTTCTTCTGCAATATCAGAAGGCATAACCTTTCTGATAAATTCAGCGGCGACTTCGGGATGCTGTATGAAGTCGACAATCATTTCCGAATAAGCCTCTGTCTGCTCGAATTCCTTGGACAATTCTTTCGATTTGACGAATCGTCTGCCGTCATCGGTTTTTTTGCCGTATGCCTTGAGAATTATCTCCTTAAAGCATTTCATAATCGACGGCGTATCGTTTGAATCAACGATTTTCTTGATTGCTTCCGAATAACCGCCGTATACGCCGAACTCCATATCTATAAGCTCGGCTTTGGATAAATTGAAGAAAAAGTCTTCCGTTCTTTTAGAACCGTTATAATCGGTATAAGTGATTGTTTTCTTAATCATGATTAATTTTCTCCTTTCAAAAGTAAAAAGGGGCGAAAACCATGCTTGGAAATCGCCCCCTATCGCTTATTGCATTATTCTTCGTTGAGCGTCAAGCCGGTAAGGCTATATACGCTGACTTTTGATTCCTCATTTTTGGAAACGGTAAATTTAATCTGCTGGGTGTCTTTATCGGTAATGCGATAAACACAGAACTTATCAGCGGTCAAATCTACTGCGCCCTTTTTGCCATTAACGAGCTCCGTAGTTACATTCGCTCCTTCGGGAACATCAACTTTCAAGGCGAGATAGTTTCCCGACTGCTCCGATATATCCGAACCATTGAATCCGGGATATTCGGAAACATACAAAAGCGTTCCCGAAATATCAGATTCTCCGATAACTATACCGGACTGAAGGTCACTTACGTTAAGCCCATATACGTCCGTCTCTCCGTCCATGGCATTTACGGAGAGACTAATCATTCCCCCGCCGAGGTTTTAAAAATCTTTACAAGATCTTCCGGCATCGGGAACTTCGGCTCTGTATCTTCGGAACCGTAAAGCATCTTTTCGAGTTCTTCAAGCTCGCTCTTAACGCAATCCGTGCTGTTGATTTTTATATGCGCGGTAGGATCGCAGTTTTCCCAAGGCACGTCCACCGGAGTGGCTGTAGTCTCCCATGAGAAAGTAATCGCCTCCGGATCTTCGTTTATCGTTCCGTATTCCTTGCCGCTCGGCGAAGCCTGCAAACCGTAAACAAGGTGAATCGTATAGCCGTGCTTGCTGCCTTCCGTGTCATTGCCTATCTCCGTTCTGTAACAAAGTCCAAACGGAAGTCTTCTCTGCTGTCCGACGGTTACACCTTTTCCGACTTTAACCGCGCCGTCACATTCCTCAAATTCCGGCGGATATGTATATGCCTCGATTGTCGCGCCGAACTGCTCAGCCGACATAAGGTTGAGGTATTTGATATTATCCGCGTAAAGCGGCGTAGGTTCTCCTCCGGACGGATTTTCATTAACGGCTGTCAAACCGTTCCACGCAACGCCGCTGGCATACTGTCCGTCCTTGAAAGGAAACAATACGCCTTTAGAAACGCCTGTTTCGTACAAGCGTTCGCCAATCTGATCCCATTTAATCTTAGCCATGTTATTTGTCCTCCTTAATAATAAATTGTAAAAACATCATGATTGAGATTGTCCGCGACATAGTGCCTGTCAAATTTACACTTCGGAAGAAGTGATACTTTCTGAACTATCGCGCTGTCCGGATCTTTATCAATCACAATAACTTGATACATATAGTGCTGTAAATACACATCGTTATCGGCAAAGTTATTCCGGATATCATCTCTGGAATAAACTATTGCCGGATACCGCATACTGACATTTGTGGGAGGCTGAAAATATACTTGCCTGCTTCCAAGCGCTTCACATAATAACTCATGCAGTTCAAGTCGTCTGTTCATTGTACTCGCCTCCCAAAGTCAGAATTAACCTCGGATACTGGACGTCAACCGAAGAAATCTTCCATTTGGCGCCCATATACCGAACGTATCTCATAGAATGGAAATTCTCATTGGCATACGGGTCGGCTACTATGCTGATTTCATTGCTGACGCTAATATCATCGTTAAGCCCCATACCGGTCTGAAGTCTGCGAATATTGCGGTTCACATCTCCGTAATATTCTCTCTCTGTGATGTTCTCAACCCAAACTCCCGGGGCGGTTTCCGCCATTTCTGCAAAGCCGATTTTTCCGTAAAATTTAGCCATTTTGAATTTTCCTCCTTAGTCAAGCGTAGGCTCCTCGTCTTTGTTTATTGCCAACTCGCCTTCTGGCATTGTCGGAATGTTTATCTTTTCGCCACGCCTTACATTAATAGTTCTTGCCGTTTTGTTGTCAGTATCGCTGACTGCTTCCGTCTCAACGCTCACGGCGCTTGCGGTGAGACTACTCATTCCCCCGCGACGGGCTCCTCCAGAGCGATAGCCGAATAAACGCGTGTAAGCGCGCCGGAAAGTCTTGTTTCCATGAGGTACTTGTACTGGTTGAAGTCAATGTCGAAATCGTCAAACCTCGTAATTTCGCCGCCCTTCGTTGAACCTATCTGATAATCCGTGAGATTTACGAATATGCCTAGAAGCTTATGCTTCTTCTGATCCTTGTCCGTACGCTCCAATCCCTCGAACTGCTCTACGGTATGAATTTCGCCTACGTTCAGCGCTGCCGCCAAGTCGCTCTTTGAATCATAAATTCGTCTGCCGTTCATATCACGAGCGAGAAGCATCACATTAAGTAAATGCGGAGTGCAGTAGAAGTCGAGCGAACCGCTGCCTTTATAATCCTCGCGTGCATACAGAGCTGCGTTGATAATCGCTTCCGCGTAAATGTAATTTTCGCCGAAACTTGCTCCTGTTCCGGTACCCTGAAGCTCTTCCTTCGCCTTTGCGACATCAACGTCAGCGTGAATTGTATAAAGGTCATCATCATGCCAGATCGAGCGAATGTGATCTTCCGAAATCTTGCCTTCGTCGCCGTCTTCTCGTCCATCGCCTACCATAACGGCGAGCGCGATCTCTTCGTTGAGAAGCTGACGCATAATATTGAACTGATACTCTACAACATCGAAATCCGTAATATCGATAACGTCGTCGCGCTCCAGCTTGTCCTTAACGTAAATTGTCTGTGGATCCGTTGTTCTGCTGAGCAGCTTAACATTCGCCATATCCTTCTTCTGAGCGCCTTTCTTCTTGTATCCGAGTGCTCTCAGATCCTTACCGCGAGCGTCGATCTGACGGGTACGAACACGGCTTATTGGGCTCTTGTGCGTCTTCTGCATTACCGATGCAATCCACGTCTGGTCTCTTGTCAGAAGCTCCGGCGCGCCCGGATAAACATCCTTATACTCGGGGAACAGCTGCTCTATGCTCTCAAAACCATGAGAGAGCGTGTCTATATGTTCTTCGATGTAAAATCTGATAGCGTCCTGAAGGCTGCCTACGCCCTTAGTCTTCGCCAGTGAAATAATTTCCTCTTCGGCTGCGTGAGACAGAAAGTTCTCGTTCTCCTGCTCATCGCGGTCAAAAATATTATGTTTCATTTCCTTATCCTCCTCGTCATCTTTGTCATCATCGGCTTTGCCCGAATCTGTGAGAGCCATTCCTATTAAGGCATTTACAACCGTTTTCTGTTTCTCATTAAGAGTATCAAACACATCCTTAATGGTTTCCTCGTCTTCGGGCTTATCCTTTGATTTTTCCTTCTTATCTTCTTTATCCATAGGATCCTCCTTCTTATCATCCGCATGATATAACGAAAGGCTTTCTTCTCCTGTATAGATGAAAGCCTCTTCATCGGATTCTTCTCCGTGTACTATAACGGAATCTATAAAGGCTCCGGGATTTGCGCCGGCAAGTACCAAACTCACTTCTCTGATAACGCCGTGCATAACCTCGGAGCCCTTCTGTTTAAGCTGATTTGCATAAATCGATAATGACACCACATCGCCATGCTGAACCAGCATCTTAGCGTTTTTGCCCTGTTCCGTATCATTGAACGTACAATAGGCATAAACGCCTTCATCGCGATTTTCAAGCTGTGCGTGACCGAGCACGTTGAAAGCTTCATTGTGCTTATGGTTCCACACAAGCGGAACAGTTTGTCCGTCATTATGCTTAAACGCGTCTTTCATGATTATCCGACCGTCTGAGCATTTAAGGTTATTCCTTGTAGCCCAGCCGCCGAAGTCATACGTTTTGTCCATTTTGATTTTCCTCCTCCTTTTGAGTTGTTCCATTGTCCACCGACATCTGAGTGTCGGGTTTACTGATGTTACTGTTCCTCAGTTCATCAGCTTTCGGGTCGTCTGCGGGTTTCATTCCGATAACCTGACGAATTTCGTTTGACGTCATAATCTCGTTACGCGTAAACTTATCGGCGATTTCCGCTATGTCCGAAACAGGAACAAGCCTAAACGGATCATTATAGAACATGATAGTCTGTCCCTGAGAACGAGCAGTTTTTGTAAGGAATTTACGCTTCATCTCATTGACAATAGCCGAAACAAACGGCTCCACGGTTCTGTTGAGATAATTCAGCATTGTCTTCTCATCGGCTGTACCATCCAATACGCTCTGAGTGATACCCAACTGGCTGTAAAGCATACTCGTCAGATATTCAATCTGCTTCATCAGATTGTTTTCGATAGGTCGATTAAGCTGAGTTATTCTTTCCGTGCCGTCTGTATAGGCAATACCGTATTTCGTGCCCGAAAGCTGCTGCTCTATTTCATCACGGCGGGCTCGCGCCTGCTCTCTTCGAGCCTGAGATTTTACAACATACGGAAGCTGTATGATAAGGTCGAGTTTTCCGGAACCACTCTGCTCATCAATAGCATCCAAAAGCGTCAGTTTGCGTATAAGTCGCTGCATTGTCGAACTCGACTCGTTCATCACCACGTAGAACGGATTCTCTATAATACCGACAACTCTTTTCGGAAGTAAAAGGTCTTCCTTTAATCCCGTGTTATCGTTATACACGCGAACCCGCACATCACGCGGATACCAATCGACAATCTTACCCGTGCGCATTGTTTCAATGTCGTATGAACCTGAAACCTTCGGGTCTATGGACGTATCAATAGGAACAATCGCCACACAGCCCTCGTCCATCATCGAAAGCGCTATATCCTGTATAAATGCTCTCGCTGTCTGGTCAATATTGGCTTCAAGTGTAAGACAATTATTAAGCGGCGACTTCTTGGTTTCTGTAAATCTGCCGTTATCATCAAGCTGAACATGCTGTATGGTCATAGAAGCGATGTCCAATGAAAGCCGATTGTAAATAGCCGTGATGATCGAACGCTCATTTCCACGCGTCAATCGCGGTCTGTCCGGTCTATATGAACTCGGAACCCCAACACCCGCATAATAATTTGTAGGGTCCCGGTTGTTTTTGAAAGCGTTCCAGCCATGTTTTAATCTGGAACCAAGTGCTAATTCCATGTGATTTCCTCCTTAATTTTAGGCATAAAAAAAACCGCCGAAGCGGTCAATTATTCAAAAGCATCTCTGTTTAATTTATAAGCAACATAAGCATCCATCATAGCCGCCACGGGGTCGATCTTTTGCTCATATCGCTTCTTGAAGAGTTTTCTGTTTCCATTCGTATCCTCCAAAGTAATCGCGTTTCCCATAGCGAATGTCATAATCTCCTCATCGAACAAAAGCATTCGAGATTCGGAAAGCTTCTTTAATTCTCCCAAAGGAACGGACTCCGTCTTGGCGCCCTGTATAACCTTGGTAATTCCGAATGGACCGTTTTCTGTTTCCCACCGAGCCACAAAGTCTTTAGCATTATACGGATCGTATCCGAAGCAACGGACGTCATACTCCATTTCAATAATATAATCGTCCAAATCCTCGTATACCTGCATCATGTCAAGTACAGAACCTTCCTGAACAATAAGAGTTCCTTCTTTCTTGAATTCCTCATATTTCGCTCTCATTGCAGCCGGTAACTTGTGTTCGGTGAGCTCCGAAATATAAGCACGAGCCTTAATGCCAAATCTGCCGTCAGAAAGCGGGAATAAAAATACAAACGCGCAGAAGTCGTCTCCGCGCGACAAGTCTGCTCCGAGCGCACAAGGCATCTGCCAATAATCGCGCTTCTTATGAGGAAGAGTTTCTTCGTAAGTAAAGAAATACGTATAACCCTCCATCGGTATTCCGAAACGCTTTGCCAAAATATCATTACGCGCTGCCGGAGCGTTTTCCGCTTTCTCAACATCTCGCTGATATGTTTCGTAGCTCACAGTTTTTCCAATATTAGGATTGGCTTTGATCCATAATTCGGGATTTGCCACCTCGTCTACGGAGTCAAGTTTATACCACCAGATGGAAACGTGCTTTGCCGGATAATCACCCTTGAGAATGCTTGCCAATTCCATTTTGATTGTGTCGCCCGCTCCATTACGAACAGTTCCCTCCGAGCTTGTAGCTATTATTATGTAATCGTCAACCTTGGAAGCGCCTTGCTCAATAGCTCCGATAACATCTTCTCGAATGTCGCAGGAAAGCCATTCGTCTACGGTTGCCACTTTAACCCTCAAGCCCTGAAGCTTATCAATCGACATCGGACGAATTTCAATCAAGGAATTAGTCATAAAATTCTCAATGCCCTTTTTGGTAGATGCAAGTTTCATTCTGTTTGATCGAGAACCCGTAGTATTTTGCAATGAGCCCTCCGTTAAAAATTGGAATAGCGGTCCTCTCGCTCGAGTAATTGCAGTTTTTATAGGAGAAATAACCTCTTCCGCCAACTTCATGGTCGGCGCTGTTGTTATCTGCTGTGTAGTCGAAGTGTCTACATTCTGTTCATATGACTGAACGCAAGAGGCATAAAGCGATTTTGCCGCACTTCTGCCGA
This sequence comes from uncultured Clostridia bacterium, assembly GCA_947631235.1. GTDB lineage: Bacteria > Bacillota > Clostridia > UBA1381 > UBA1381 > Hominilimicola. Next base: position 10,004 of record CANRKO010000013.1, read on the forward strand.
CAATTAAGAATTGCTTATTTATAAGCCGTTTCTTTATTCGCTTATACACATATCGTCCGCCTCTCCCGTTTTCATTGGGCTTATACACGCGTCTTTCTTCAAACTCGTACCAACCGAATATCTGCTCGCCCCATAGCTTGAAACTGTCAATCATCTTTAAATCGGAGCCATCGGTAAGTGTCAGTTCACTCTCGCAATAGTCAATCCACCCTTCAACCGCCTTATCGTCATAGTAAACATCAGGGTCAGCTATAAGGTCATCGATACGGTTCATTTCCAAAGAAATTTCATTGCAAACCGGGATTTCCCCGCGAATTACGGCATCTCGAAACATGCCGTAGTATTTTGGTACAGCAGTATTCGATAATGCCATGTGAACCTCCATTCAGATTATTTTGTTGTATTTTTTTCTTTTAAATATTCGTTCTCGAAATAATCAACAAATTCATTGTAACGTATGTCCGAGGTCTTATCAATGAAATCATACACATAGTCCTTTTTATCCTTATATCGAGCACGCACCGTTGGTTCCTTATCATTTCCAACATAATAATCAACCGATTTTTCTTTATAATTTTTTTCAAATCGACCACGTAAATAATATTCGCCGCTGGTAACTGCCTCGGCAAATTCGCGATATAATGATTTATCTATTCGTGCCGCGGTTGCTCCTCTGGCTACCGGAAGCCCGGAACCTTTTTCAGCAAGTCTTTTATAAAGATAATCTACGTGTTTTTTTTCAGTTCTACTTATCTTTTTCTTCTCCGCAGCACTCTTATCAGATTCATGAAGCGGGTACGGCGGACCATTTCGTTTACCCCACTTCATTCCGAGAATGCCGTGGTGGTATAGTTCATTATAGTTCATTGAAAAATCACATCCTAACTTTTCTGATTATTTGCTCAGCATATTGTCTACCATAATCGATAATTTTCCTGTCCAATCCGGTAACACGAAGAACACCATATGTGGCAGCGACTGCTGCGCCGGCTCTCGCTGCGTTACCGGTAGCGACATTGACTATACCACGAGCTGTTTTAGCTGTAGTTGCTTTAACATCCTCACGATGTCGTTTACTTCGCGCTTCCGCAGCTCGTTTAGCCATATCTTGTCCTGAAAGAGCCCTATCAAACTCGGATTTATAATATGGATCTTTCGATTTTTGCTCTACTTTAGCCTTAATAAGTTTTCTTCGAGTACCGGCGCCATCTCCATAGTACATTTTTGCTCTTGCGAACTCTGTCGCATCCTTTTGAGCCTCTTTTTGCAATCGACGTCTACCAAGCGGAGTTAATGTCCCGTCTTTGTTTTGGTAGCGTCTGACACCCCATTTCATTCCGAGAATGCCGTGATGATATAATTCATCATAATAATTCATAATAACAATTCTTTCTGTTTACTATTGCCAAAAATTATTCTATGTGCTATAATCTATGTATAAATCAACCTTAACCAAGGAGAAAAAGCCATGAATACCGATAAAAACCAGATTATTGCCAATGCCCTGATGAATATAGAACCGATGCCGTTAGTCGAGAGCAAAAAACCAGATTTACAGCAATATGTGAAAATCCCGTTTGGTTCGCTTGCTTCTCTCGGAGCAATGTTCACTCCTTTTACAAAAACCGTACAGGAAGTCGTTACTTCCGGCGGTGGGAATTTGTACAGACCCGTTGATTATTTAGGGAATATCATAACTCTGCCATTTGCAAGAAAAGACGGATCGGGCTATGCTCATTCTTATAAGGTTGGGGATTCGTTAAGGAATGCAAGTTTTGTACCGGTAGATTCTGTTTCCTCAAAAGCCACGTCCCTTGTATACAACCCAAGCACTCTCTTTATGGGCGCTGCTATGATAAGTATGCAAAAAGAAATATCAGACATCAAAGAAACTCAACAGCGAATTATGGATTTTATACATGACGATAAGCTTGCGTCTTTAAAAAGCAAGTTGCTCTATCTCGGTACTGTCATCAATGACTACCAATACAATCTCGACAACGATACATATAAAGCAACAGCCCACGTAAAGGTTCAGGATATATTGCAAAGCGCGAAGCACAACGTATTATTCTACACCGAGCAAATAAACAGACTTGCTGATAAAGACTCTTTTCTTATTGTTGATAAGTCCATAAAAAACATGCTCAATAAGATGATTTCCCAATTTTCCGAATACAGACTTGCTCTGTATTTATACTGCTTTTCGTCATTCCTTAATGTTATGCTTCTTGAAAATTTCAACGAAGACTATCTAAACAGTGTAATAGATCGTCTTGAGGACTGCTCGTACCAATATCGCGAATTGTATACGAAATGCTACAATATCATTGAAGAACAGACCGGTAAATCGCTTGACACTCTCGCTGCCGATTTGGTTGCCAATGCTGCTAAAGGAATTGGTAACCTTATTGCGAAGCTGCCTTTAGCGAACCGTGTACAGCTCGATGAAAAACTCATAAAAGCGCATGATTCCATAGATGCTGCTAAATCCGCAAAAAATTCAAAAATTGCCGAAACCCTTATTGCAAGCCGTAACGGAGGAGTTCAAACATTCATAGACAATCTCAGACATATAAATCAAATGTATAATAATCCAACGCAGATTTTGTTTGACGATAAAAACATGTATATAAGACTAATAGATTAGTGCTTCAATTCTTTTATCGCCAACGCAATAGCAAGCGCCGAACTTCCGACAGCCAGCGCACTGCCTCCTATGTCGAGTATATCGGACAAATACTCACGCCCACGTGACACATTTGTCGTCTCCTTTGCGAATATATCATTGTAACGTCTTTCAAGATTATACCGGTTTATTCGATCTTGCAGTTCTTTATCGGTCATCTTGCTGAGGTCGAGTGTTTCGCGTTTCGTCGATTTGTTAATAGACTCCTGATTTATCCTTTTAGCTTGATTTATAAGATTTGAGGACGAGTCGACTATCTTTTTTGTTTTATCAAGTTTGGAGGGCTTATCCTGCGGTTTGGATAAATTTTTATACGACTTTTCGAGATTAAGCCTTTGAACTCTCTTTTTTAATTCATCATCAGACATATTATCCATGTCGGATTTTCTTTGCTGCTTTTTCTCCGCGGCACTCTTATCGGATTCATGAAGCGGATATGGCGGACCGTTTCGTTTACCCCACTTCATTCCGAGAATGCCGTGGTGGTATAATTCTTTGTAATCCATTTTGATTTTTCCTCCTAATTAATATTTTCCCCCATCCAGAACGGCATTAGGATCTGTGACCGATGAAATTGTGCCGTCGCTGTCTACTTCTATGTTTTTGCCTATCTTAACGTGTCCGAGCTTCTCTTCCGTTGCGATAGTGGATTCATGTTCGTCAAGCGTATTACCGTTACTGTCATACTCGCCTTGTTTGGAAGGATCGACTGCCACATTTATTCTCCACTCAAACTCGTTTATTGAACGCTGCAAAGCGTCTATCGCCGCCGCACTTGTCGGTGGGTCAAACATCAACCGTACTTTCTGATACACATACGACTTGATCATCTCTATCTGTAAGTTATCGGGAATGAAATCTTTCCATAGTGTATCCGCTCCGTTGATTACAAAGCCCGTCGGAGGTCCGACACCGAGCTGAGTCAGAACTGAGAACGCCGCATTGATGTGTATAATGATGTCGGTATCGAAGTGTTCATAATCTTTCGCTATGCCAAGCAGTTTCTTTATTGAAGTCAGAATACTGTCCTCGCTCATAATAATCACCTCTAGATTTTTATTGTTTAATATAGTACAATTTATATAGACGCTTCTCATATCACCACCCTGACCACATGATCGATTCATCACTGCGAAAAGAGGTGATAATATGAGAAAAGTGTCTATAAAGGCTTCAAAGTCTGTAAGTCAAACAGGTAATAAAAAGGTCATTACTGTCAATACTTCATGCGGTAACAAAAATATTACTTCCAAGGCTTCGATAAAGACTCATTAAGCCGAAAGAGGGGCGAGCAATCGTCTCTCTTTTTCAATGTTTCCACGGGCAGGTATCATTCCTGTGCCGTTCGACCGGAGCGGAATCCAACAGATTCTCATCTCCGTAATGTATAGCATTGTGCGTTCTATGTGTAACGCAAATTAAATATTCAGGATTTAGCAGGAAATCGCTTGACACCCGAAAGTCCTCAAGCATTATCGGATTCATATGATGAATTAGAATTTTGCCGTAAATATCATAACCGTCAACACCAAGGTCGCAGCCGTTATCACGAACTATTACTTTATCGCGGACAGATTTCCACTCGCGCGATTTATAAAACCGCTGGTTAATGTATCTGTCAAAACCGAAAGTGTCTTTCCCTACTTTACCGTTCAGGCATAAATATTGAAAACGCTCATCAAAAGTCTTAAGCTCTGATAGCTCGGAATATGTTTTAATATTCATCGTATTCTTCGTCCTCATCATTCTGTCCGCTGTAACGTTTCATAGCATTCATGGCATTTATGTACAGCTCCTCCAATCTCTTGTCCGACTGTAGGGACTCTATCTTAGCCTCTGCAAGCCGATTTTGCATCTTCAAAGTTTCCTTTTCTATCTCGGCCTTGGTCGAACCGAGTTTCAAAAAATGAGTTATCAGCTGTGACGACGCTGTTCCGTCTCTGAGTTTCTTCTCGGCTAAATCCATTGCCAAAGAAATCATCTGATTTTCATGTGCCTCCGGAGTCAGAGCGGGGCGCATTTTTCTTGATGATTCCGATGTTCTTGGTCTCCCCATACTTTCTGTCTCCTTTCTTTTAAAATATACATGATTTTGGTATAGTTCGACAAACTTCAACAGCACTTAAGTAGGCTCATAAAACACATTTATGATATACCGAAAGGAGATTTTTCGAAAAGCAATGCGGATAATGAAGCTTTTTTAACGTAAAAAATATACCATGGTTTTATGAGCCTGCCTAAATGCTGCCTGCTGTTGAACACTATCCCTAAAATCTGAAAAACGAATTTCAAAAATCTTCCCCCGGGGAATTTTTTAGGACCGGCGCGATGCAGGGAGGGGGTGGATTTTTGAAACACCCCCTCTATGTCTTTTCGACCCTACATCTTTATAAAAGGTGTCGGTATGGCAGATTTTAAACTTTTTCAACCGATTTTCGCCTTATTTTTTTATAAATATTCATGAAATCATATTTAATAATCTCATCAATAGCGCGTTCAATCTCTTGTTTGTTCTCATCATCTGTGAATTGGTCAGAAGTTCTTGCCACCCGTGCCAGATATGAGCACGAATTGTACCCTTTTTGCACATCAAACAAGAACCATTGATTAAAGTTTTTGAACGGATTGTACGGATTATCTGTTGTTGTCAGTGCACAATCTGAAACCATGAGTCAATCACTCCTTTCAATTCAAATATTTCGATACAGTGGTTGTAGAGCAGCCAATAGCTTTTGCTATCTCCGCAATAGTATAACCGGAAGCCTTCATCGATGCAATTTTACTGATTTTAGCGTCACTTAAAGCTGTTCTTGTTCTTGGAGTTGCTCTTTCTCTAAGCTTATCAACATCAGTGTGATTAAGTATCTGCTTTAACACATTCTCGCTGACAGCGCCCGACTGAATCGCTTCCCATTCCTTATCGGTAATGTCCACCGTTGTACGCTTAGCTCCAACAGATAGCCGAGCCTTAACCAAAGCCTGCTGACTTGCTTTCTTAATCTCACTCTTAGTCATATCCGGGTTGGTTTGCTTCTTAGCCCTTATCACGGAGTTGGCGATAACCTGTGCCTGTCTTTCACGAGGCGCATTCATTAATGCAACTTTAAGTTTGTCGTTAAGAGACGCGACTTCGTGACTGTACGTTGTTTTAGCCGAAGTGCTGTATTTGATTCTTCCTGTGTTGACCATTTCTTTACGAGCTTGATTAGCTAACGATTTCATCTTATTAGCATAATCAGCGTAAGCTCTTTCCTTAGGATTGTCCAAATCGGAGACCAAAGAATAAGCGTCATCAGTTTCAGCCATCTTCGTGCTCTTCTGAGTACGAACCTTGATGTTTCCTTTTTTATCAGTATACTTTTCATGTACTGTATTCCATATCAAAGAACCTTCTGGCTTATCAGGATTATACCAACTCTTACCCGGTTCATTGACTTTAGGACTGCCTTTACGTTTCTCAACCTGTGTCTCCGACTTCGCACGAGAGATAAGAGTAGCCGCTCCTTCGTGGTACCGACCGTTCTCATCTACAGTACCCTGATACTTCTTCTTAAGAGCAGCTATGTTATTATCAGACTCGCTCTTCTTGTAATCGAGGTGATGCTTCTCCGCATCTATGACGACCATACTATGCTTAACCGCTCTGGCAAGCTCGTCGGGAGTGGCACCTTTCAAAGTCATATCGGTGATAAGGTTGGAAATGATACCCATTTCGGTCTGGGTATTCTTCATAACCTTCATACCTTTGCGTTCCGGGTATTCCATCTTTGGATCGAAACCTTTAAGTTCTTCAAGCGGAGGACGTGATGTAATCTTTACCTTACTGCTGAATGGTATCACCATAACCGTATCGCCGTCAAAGTCAGCTCCCGATAAGATACTTGCCGCCTTACTATTGATACCGACAGCATCTTTACTGTTTCCTATGGTCTTTCTTGCCTCGGCATTCTTGTTCTTAACGGTGAGTATGGGGATCTCGAATGTCCCGCCATGGGGGTATCTTACAAGGGCTACCGTCTCACCCTCGTTATATGTCGGAGCATATACTTCGTTATCCTTTAACGATGTAACAGGAAGAATAACTCTGTATTTCTGTCTTGGCAGAGCTGCCGCCTGCAAATGAACAGCGGCAGAATCGCAGTCATCGGCGAATGATTTAAGTAAATTCTTCTTAATTGTCGGATTGGTCAGCGAACAAATCTCATCAAACTCTGCCACTTTATCTGCTGCGGCAAGATTAAGCTGCTTTTTTACCAACGGCAACGGTTGTTTCGATAAGAACTGTGACGGTAAATGGTCACTCCAATCGTTCCAATCACCTTCTTCCGCACGCTTGTTAATAAGCGATAGTCTTTCGTTGCCGTCTTCATCTATGTAATAACTTTGACCGCCATGCTCTTTAATCAATGAACCAAACGGGTTGTCGGGATCGCTGCTTATCTTCTTCAACACATCTTTAGTTGGCGTGCCGAGCTTTTTATTGGTGTTAAACATTACGTCGACGCCTTCAGGAAGGTCGTCAGAATATACAGCCATGCCTTTCAAATAGTGTGTTCCATCCACAAGTATCCTGACTTGAGCATAAAGCGAATCACCAAGCGATAAATCATCAACACCTCTCCGAAGTTCTATAACTCCGTCTTTGTCGATGCCGCCTTCCTCGGCATAACGTATCTTAAGCCTGCTCGAATCCATACTTTCGGGATACACAAACGATTTCTTAAACGTTTCGCCGTCGTCATAGGAAATATAATCTTTCAAAGAATGAATGTTCTCATAGTTATAAAATTCCTTATGCTCCGTTCCCGGAGGACAGATTACTTTGATGTTTGTCTGCTTTCCGGGATTAGTAACCTGCGGAACGCCTCCGCCGTATACGGGATAACCTTCAAGCTCCAAAATATAAAGAGCCTCGTTAAGTTTTTCCTTTGATACGCCAAGCTCTCGTTCCACGCCGGTTCCGACGTCAATCATTCCTTTCTCATCAACCTGTTGTTTCAGAAATTCTGCCGTTTTTCTCGCCTGATTCATACGGGCTTCAGAATCTTCATTCAAAAGTGAACGAACAGAGGAATCGTTCTCGAACCCCATTTTCTTGGCGATTTCATTAAGACTATATCCTTTTTCACGAAGTCCTTTAGCCTCATCAACAAGCAAGGTACGGCGTTCATCTTTTGCCAAGCTCATCTGAACTCGAAATTGAGTGGTACTCAGTCCCATGGATTTGGCAATAGCGGTATCGCCCGTCCAAGTTTTACCTTTTTCATCAATATAACTGAAATTCTGACCTCTAAGCTCATCGACACGAGCAAGAAAATCGCCGCTGTGTTGATACGGATGCTCTCCCGAACCCCAAGGATACCGTCCCGAACGACGCTTTATACCATAATGCATCAAAATATCTTTTGCTGTTTCGTTCACGGCTTACCCCTCCTGTTCTCTGATTTTAGATATAATTTTGTCAAAGCTGATAATCTTATCAATAATCGTCATAATATCATCAGCTTCCGGAATATGGACAAGAACCTCGTCAGACTGATAAAGCCTTAACTCAATATCAATATCAGAGGGTTTGGTTTTGTACTCCAAACAAAAAAGAGCAGCATATATTTCAAGCTGCTCCATATGAGCCGGAGTAACTCCGGTTTTCAAATCGTGAATACGAAGTTTCCTGTCGCGGAACGAAATAGCATCCGCGGTTCCGAAACAATTATCGGAAAAATATAATATTTGTTCCGGCGTCATTTTGTAGCCTATGGCGTCGTTCACATATAAGTTCAATGTTTTCCGAGATTTCGGAAGCTTTTGTCCGAGTCTGATACATTGAGCCGCGAACGCGTGCAGTTCCGTACCCCTTTGCGCTGCAATATAATTTGAGTATGCTTCCTTAACCTTGGATTCGCTGTAATTAATCCAATGGTATTTACTGGCGCCGAGAAAGGCGTGCTGCCCTTCGAGAGCCAAATGCTTGTTGAAGTTCATTTAATACTTCCTCCTTGTTTTCGGGACAGATAAACCGCGAGAATGACATCTTGTTCATCTTTCCGACATAATATTCTTGATTTGGTTGCTTTTTAGCTCCCGCGCTTCGTTTACATTCCAAGGATGCCCATTTATCTTTATGCAATATAAGCAAATCGGGATAACCTTGAACAGAGTCATTTTTAATAACCAAGCACTCCGGAAACAAGCTTTTGATTTCTCTAATAAGTTTAGATTGAAAATCCCTCTCCAGCATAAGACTGAGCCTCCTTTTAACAAATATAAAAAAGAGGAGAATAAGCTAAAAATGCCTATTCTAACCTCTCTCTTCATAAAAGAACATGTTTTTTTCGCGTGGAAAATAAAAAGCAGAAAATATAATTTTCCGTTTATGCCCACTTGCCCACTTTTTTTCGCATATTATATATAATTTATTACTTTTTTCTTCGCAATTAATTAAGATAAAAAGTGGGTTTTTGACCAAAAACGCCTGAAAACCGCATAGCTAAGCCATTTTTTCAAGCCCATTTTTGATTTTAAAAGTGGGCTAAAAGTGGGCTTTTGACCACTTTTTTGACCATCTTTTCAGATTTCTTAACAATTTTGTAACAATTTTTGACCATTTTTTTAAACGAAAGTGGGCTTTTGACCATTTTTTAAGTCAAAAACGGGCGTCATTTCAGCAAAAAATAAGAGCGCAAGTTTGTCTTACGCTCCTAAATTTTGTTACCTTCCCATCACCAAATCCATATATTGATTACCTTCCGGAGTGTTGAATACTCCTTTTAACACCACGTTCCTATGCTTTTCGTTGGACGACTTCCCCGATTCGCTTTTATAACGATACTTCATATCGTCAAATTTACGCCTGATTTCTTTGTTGATTTTCAGGTATCGGCGCCTGTGTAAAAATATCCGTCTTTTATGGCGGCGATATATTCTTGTTACAGCGTTTGTGATTATCGCTATAATAAAAAAGGCTGCTATATAGCAGCAAATCGTAAAAACGTTTAATATAATAATGCTCGTATTACTCATTGTTCTTATCCTCCCTCACTCCTGTGATAATCTTGCTGTACGGTAACTCCTTAATCCATCCACAAAATTCCCGCCATTCATCAAGCTTATGGTCACGGCGATATTCATAGATGCCGGCAAGGACCTCGTAATTCAGCATAACCGTCCGCTTTTGATTGTATGAAGACGGCAGCAGCTGTATCATCTGCCACCATACTTCTTTTTTCCATTCTGGATTTTTTGAGACATCCTCACTTAAATATCCCTCACGGCACATATTCAATGCTTCTATCGTTTTCTTTAAGCAATTAAGGCTGGCTACTATTAAATGTTCATGACTGAAATCATCCAAAGTAAATTTCTTATCAGCGATTTTATGCATAGTAGAACACGAGTTCGCCACCGTACCAACCTTATACGTATCAAATTCCTTCCACCAATATAATGGAGCGGTAATATCAACGTATACCGTAATCATTCGGCGATACTTCGCATGAACTGAACCGCCCTCGGCAAGCTGCATCATTAAGTCGTGGTCATTGGGACCAATAACCAACGGTGTCAGCCCAACACATTCTTTGTTATATCGTCGGCAGCCATCTTCCGAATGGTAGGGACATTCTTCCCCCATATCAAAACCACCGCAATACCTACTATCACTCCTATCCCAACTGTTCATAGGATTCCGCATTCCGCGAATCGCCGCCTCCCAGCCGAATACTTCTGTTTTTTCAAGTTTAATCATATTTTTCTCCTTTCCATTTTTATTGCCTCTATTAAATCTATGTATCGGTCTATATAATCTAACATCATTATCTTGTTGTGTTCGTTACTGAATTGACCTACCAGTTCTATATTCATGTTATGCTTATGATTAATCATCTCATCCATTGAAACACCAATGGCTTCGGAAATTTCTCTTAGTTGCGATGGTGATAACATCAACCTTCCATCAAATATACGCCCTATGTCCTTAAGCGAATAACCGGTATTTTCAGAGAACTTCTTAATATCAGAAACGTTGCTTTTTATATATGCTCCCAGTTCCATAAAATACATTTTAGGACCTCCACAATAGATTATTATATAAATATAATATTATCTGCGTCAGTACGTACAACTTGTCCATCCTCAAGCTCTACAACGGCATAAATTCGGCTGAATACTCCAGCGGGAGCGCCGCCAACCAACGGACTTGCCTCAAGTGGCATAGAATAATGCTCCCAGTCAATAAATTTTGCAACTGTATCAGAATTCATCAACCTACATTTCCGTTTCGGTCTGGAAATTAATTTTTCTTTCCGTTTGAATTTTGTTTTGTTTAATTCCAAAAGCACCGCTCCGGTCAAAACATCATTTCTGTGCTCGTCATCCTTATAACCTGCCATAACGAAATCGGAGCCCAGTATGTCATGCACAATCGTATCAAACTGTTCCTGCAGCTTATTTGCACGCTTTTTCTCATTTTCATATGCTGTAATGAGAAATTGCGGACACTCTTCGTATTTTTGCTTTTCACATTCACACCATCCGGTATAACTCGGACATTCGTCCTTATACTTGCAACTCATTATTATTCACCTTCTCTCAAATATAAAAAATACCCCGAACCACTTTTACACAGTTCGGAGTATTCCGTACGTTATTTTATTAATTTTTCGGTTAATGTTTTATATTTATCATCAGATATTACACTTTCGATATCGTTAAAACGAATATCTATGGTGTCCCAATCCGGGCCGGGCAAATCAACATCAACCAAACAAGAATATCTTTTTTCGGTTCGCCAATTTCGGGAAATTTATTTTCGCATAACGTTCCGTCAAAATCGACAGCTATTACTTTTTCGGTCATTCATTTTCTCCTTCCGCTTCTGATATAGCTTTTATACATTCGTCGCATCTGTATATAACTATGCAGCCTTTTGATAATATACGGTCGAACGCCAAGCACAACGGAATACTTGTTCCATCCTTAGTGGTTGCCTCTTTAAAACAAATACATTCAGAGCCGCATTCTTCCGGTATTCTTATTTTAATTTCTTTCATCATATTTACCTCCCAGTAACAGCATCGAAATGTTTATCGGAATACAATTCTTTGACCGGTGTACCTGCCACGCCTGCCGAATCCTCTGAACCGGTAGCTTTAAAATACGCCCCATCCTTCTGAGGATACATAAACTCAAACATCAAATAGTTCGCGGCATCGCATAAATATTCCGTATTGCCGGTATCTTTATACTTTTTTACGCATAATTCCATGGATTCCAGCGCGTTTACAAGTTTCATGCCGAAGTTGTCGGCTGCCGTACCGTATTTATAATAGCTTGCTCTCACACGGTTCTGACGCAGCTCGTCAAACTTGTCACTGTATTCTTTAGGCATTTCTTTTCCTATTTTGCTCATAAATATCCTATCCTTTCATACAAATAATTAAATAATCAATAAGCATCATTAATATAGATGTTGTCGACAACACTACGATAAAAAGATCCATGACTTTACCTTCTTTTTTATAATCGTTAAATGCACTACTAAAAAATAGGGCAAATATCATTAGAACTAAAAAAGTACCAAATCGCATAATTTATTCCTTTCTCCTCTATATAATCAAAGGAAGATCATTATAATCAGCAATTTCGCGTATCCGCTTTGCCATTTCAACAGTTGCCTGATTCCGTTCATCAAAGGGTACATCCGCCATTTTTTCAATGGTAAATATAAACAATCTCATTATTGACTGTTGTAAAGGTTTAGGTCGAGCACAGATTGTTTCGGCGAATGTTGTCATATCCTGTCCGAACTCGGTTACAAATTCGATCAAATTCCACGCCGTTTTGTTTGCTTTTCTCGCTTTTTCCTCTTTTAAAGTTATATCCATGATTTTCTCCTCTTTTTTTTTTTTTTTTTTAATTTTTTTTCTTTATTTTTTTCTTTTTTTTTTTTTTTTTTGCAACAAAAAAAGACTGCTACATAAGTAACAGTCTTATAACTTGATTATCATATTGGCACACTCTGTCTGTACAGAGTATCGGGGCAAATATCTATATCGTCATTCCAATATACACACATGCGATCCAGTTTTACTTGTTTAAAAAACCCGATATTTTTCAAAGGCTCATACATAGAATATTGAAATAACGGTTTGGCGTCAAATATTCGTTGCTCACCGTTATTAAACGTAAGTAATAGTTTGAAATCGTCCGTCGGAACAACAGAAGTGGCTCTCGGTCCCAATGGTGAGCCATAAATAATTTCATCCATTCGAAACTCCCTATTTAAGCAATTCTTTGGCTATTATTTACGCTACCAGCACACTCTGCTCGTACAACGTATCCGGACAATAATCAATATCGTCCGCCCACATTATTGTTCCGTATTCTACTTTCATCGCCTTAAAGAAATCCCTGTCCTTCAACTTCGAAAATACCTCATACTTAAGCAAAGGTTTTGCGTCAAATTTTCTGCGTTCTCCGTTATCAAACGTGAGCGTTATTTCATAATTGTCATTCGGAATCGCTTCTATTACGCGCGGACCGAGCGGTTCACCATAAACAAATTCATCCATAATATAAACCCTCCTATCTTAAAGGATCAATACCAAATGTTTCCTCGCTATTAACAGCTCTGTTCCAGTTCTCAACCAATTCGTCTTCATGCATAAGTGCCCACGCCTTCACAAAAGCCGATTGTTTTTTCGGGAACTTACCCGAAATAATCTCTCCGTCAAGCCCGAATACTGCTTCCTCACCGCCGTAAAAAGCATGGAAATGCGGTCTTTTGTGCTGCCCGGTGTCACCCCAATTCATTTTAATAAGTATTCCTAAAAATACACTCAACGTCGGCATAATTATCGCCTCGCTTTCTTTATAATTATTGTATCAGATTTTATTACGAATATCAAGTCTTTTCGAAAAAAGAAAGAGCCCTTGCTGTATAAATTTATTCATAGTAAATCGCTCTCCTTTCCATAATAGCCATTGTATTTTTCGCGTCACCACTTAGCAAACCGCGCCTCGTTAAATTTCTTTTTCTCCCGAAGTGCGCGGCTTATTGCCAAATCGATTCCCGACCGCGATTTCATATGATAATAATATAAATCCTTGTACGGCGTATTAAGCCGGTCTATTCGTCCGCTTGCCTGAACCATAACCTTATACGAATAGTTCTGCGAGTAAAATATAATTGTATCGGTCTTAATACAGTTCCACCCTTCGGCTCCAGCGTTATACTGAACAAGATAAACCCAACTTTTACTTTCGGGAACAGGCTGATGTTTATGCCCGTTCCATTCGGCTATCTCCACGTTATCGCCATAGCTCAGATTTTTGAGAATTTCCAATTCGTAATCAAAATTGTAAAATATAATTACTTTCGGATGCTTCTCAAACAGTTCAAGCAACGCCACCTGCCGCGACTCGTCACTATTGACAATTTTACGGAGCGAATAGCAGTATTCTCCCGGTGACTCAATCGGCTTATTCTCCCATGGATTCCAGCGAGTACGAATGATGTCTTTATACTTTGAAATATCATACCTTGTATATATGTCCTCGTGATGGGAAATAGTTTCTCTTTTGAAATCCATATTCACCAATATATTGTTACGCAGCCGTATAAGCCGTCCGGTGTTCAAATATCTGTCAACCATAGGGAATTTGACGGTTTGTTTGTAAACCACGTGTTCGCGTATGAACTCGGTTTTGTTCTTGTAAAACCCGTTTGCAATAAACACCGGAATATAATCCATCCACGTATCTCCCGGAGTCGCTGAAAGCAGGATCCACTCGTTATTTTTGGCGATTTTCAGAAACGACTTAACCCAGACTCCGGAACCAACTACACGCTGTTCATCAAATATAAAGAATGCGTTCTTGACTTCGGCGTATTTTTTGATGTTATTCCACGAATCCACAACGACCGTGTTAGAATATAAGTTTGTTTCTTTATGGGTGGAAATAAGGAAGGGCGTAAGTTCGCCCTCCCATTCCAGCGTGTCCCTTTTCCGAGCGGTCGTTATAATATACAAATCCTGCGGGGGATCGCCCATAGGCAAATAACCGTCGTCTGCCACATAGTCAAGGTCTGCCCCGCCGTTTTTAAAAAAATAATAAGCGAGCGCAGTCCGTGATTTTCCGCTTCCTACGCCGCCGCAAAGAATACATCCGTTTTTCATTCTTGACAGAGCATCGCTTTGATAATCGTATAATTTTATTGCTGACATTTTCCACCTCAATATTCATAATATTCATCCTTAAATAAAATGGTTGTAACACTCCGGTCCCACTCTGTAATTATCCAGATTGTTTTTTCGCCTTTGGGGTATTTATATACTGCGAGTATTCGATTCCCATTTTTCAGTGCAATTTCATTTGTTCTCCTGTCGTCCTCGCAAGTATCACCCCAGTCGCAATTTTTATAGCGTTCAATCGATCTGTTTACAAATTCTGCGAAACTCAAATCGCTCCTTGCCAATTCGATCCCACGAGTAACAACTATACGATCTAATTCGAATTTAGCCATTTTCTTTTTCTCCTTTCGTCAATTCACCGATACTATGAAATATCCGCCTCATATGCCAAATCTTCGAGAAATACATCGGAGTAAACCAATAGTTATCAGTCGAATCGCCGTCCGTAATAGGCTTACTCAGTGCGTCACCGACTTTGACATAACCGGCAACGCCCAAAAGAGAAATCTGAATATAGCACATCATTGCCGCGGTGAAATCTATATCTTGTCCGACAACAAGCAAATGATTCTGAAAATTCAGCTCACTATCTTTCAGCTGGTTCTTTACCTCGTTGATTTCCGCAATAAGCATAACACCGGAGCCGCAGCATGGATCATGTACCGATATGTAACCATGCTCTTCTATTTCGCCCTCGAAATCATGAGTAACAGCCTTAGCCATAAATTCGGAAATATGATACGGAGTAAAGAATTGTCCATTACGCTTGTTACTAAACCCCAAATCCATAAAAATCGTACCAAGAAAATCCTGCTCCGGATTCTCTTCCAACGCCATAATAAGATGCGCTGCAAGCTCCGGAAACAGGATTTGCTCTTCTTTATTATACTTTTCGATAATGCTCAAATATAATTTTTCACGTTCATCATAATGAGTTTTATCCACGGAATTGGATATGGAACATGCAAGCATTGTGACAAAATCGTACCATACGCTCCAAGACTGATGATTATACGTCAGACTTTTGAATGTTTTTAAAAACTCTTTTTTATAGTCCGACGCCTTATTGCTCTTTTCAAGACGATTGTTAACGGCAGTTTTCTCCGGTTCTTTCGCTGGTTCTTTTGGAATTTCTCGCTTTGTATTTATATTCGATTGTAAATTACCGTTTGCGACCCGTTCTCTCGATTCGGTCTTATATTTTGCATTCCAATCGCGCACTTTTTTCCAAAAATTCATTCGTCAGCACACCTCCGATGTTTAAAATCCGAGGTCTTCGTCCGGACCTTCCAACTCGGCATACTTACCCGCAAGTTCATCTTCCTCAATGGTCACGTAAAGGCTTTTTAAGTATGCCTTAATGCCTGTCTTGCCGTTTACTTCCCACGAATATGGGCGTATTGTCATGTCAACGCAGCGGATTTCAGCGTAGTCAAGCGATTCAACCGAATCCTCGTCGAGCAATGTCTGTCTTCCTCTGCCTGTAATCATAACGATTTTCGGCGGTCGCTTTGCATAACTTACTGCCACTTGAATATAATGAGTCGGTTCTTCTCCATCGTCTCTGGGAGCCAGAACTCTTACATTCCAGCCGTCATCTATGAGCTGATTTGCCTTCTTTGGATCATCAATGACAACGCAGAAATTACGGTTTCCTTCGCGATTATATTGCGACGCTTTGCCCGCAAAATTCCTGAACATAATGCGGGCGTTTTCGATTATTAAATTGTTAGTAGGCATAATTTTATTCTCCTTTTTCTTTACTGTTCAGCACAACACTTGAAATATCATGCCCGTGCTGACAGTCGGCATGAAATTTATCTTCGTAATAATGAGGGCAATCAAAGCATGTCAAATACTTGTTGTCCCCACACGGCACTTTCGCCGCGTAGTCCTCTTTTACCTTGGGAATATAAGGATCGTTCGAAACAAACCATTCAATGTCGCCGTACTGTGAAATATCCATTACGGCATTGTCTACCATGTTATCGTAGTATGAACGGTCAATATCCGCCTCTTTCCCAAGAGTCTTGACCATTTCAGCTTCGAGCCATCTATACCCTTTTGTTCCGCCGGCGGCATAATACTTTCCGTCTTTTTCTCGCATAAGCAATCCGCCGCCGCATCCCGGCTTTATCGGACAAAACCTTCCGACTTTTCCGACAAATTTGTAGTCATGTTCGTCCTCATCCCGTAAGCCTTCGTTCATATCCAGATACAACGCCGTACTTACCGATTTCGTTTCACACATATCGTCAAATATAATTTCTTCGCGACTAAACAGCTTCTTAAATACATACGGAACCTGAAACTCAGTTCCTGTTGCCGTCCAGTCGCCGTCCTTATACTTTGCGATATATACGGCATCATTGACAAGGCATATACGGTCATATGTAGCCTCGTGTTCAAACGTATATCCGTATCTCTTACCATAGGATATGACGAAGTCTATAATTTCCTGAGTCGCATCCGGAATCTTTATGGAATCGGTTTTAATATGTGCAACGGTATATCCTCGTTTTTGAACCTCGTGTTTAAGATTTATCATAAACAGCGCGCCGCGTTTAGCAACAATATTGTCTATATTCCGGCTATCTCTGAACGGATTATCAAAGCTTGCCGAAGTTAAACCGTATACCGAATTTATAGCGATTTTCAGTGCCTGTGCCAAATCTTTAGCCGTACCTTCATCGGTTAGATATTTCGCAAGTTTCCCACCGAGCATTTTCTTTGCCTTATTGAATTCTTTATGCTTGATAGCGATACGAGCGTCTAAAATATCTTTGAATCGTTGTGTATACTCATCGCCGAATAAATTTTCTGCGACTATGCTTGACGGATGCATGGATGCTATATCGAGCAGAGCAACATTACCGTACATACCCGGTTCGGCATAAACATAACCGCCTTCGCCGACTTCTTCACCGCGGTAAATGGACTTTCCATGGTCGTAAACATAACCGGGAAAATAAGGCAAGAAACTTCCCGCCTCGCCATGGGTTTTTGTCATCATATCGGGGCATAACTCCGATAATACGGAATACTCATGCTCATCCAAGTCGTGTACAGGCTCAGCAAGATTGCGATAGTTAAACTGACTTTGCGGGTTTTTATTTCTCCCGAATATAATTCTCATAGTCAGTGAATTTGTGGTATCGTTCACAGTCATGCCCGCTACATCCGCCAGAATTTGTCTTGCGAGAAAATCGGACTTACGAGCATTGAATACGGCTTCGGTTGCGATTACATCATTATCGCAATATTCGGCGACTTTTATCCACATTTTTTCGGGTACAGGCTTATCCCAAGGAAGACCGAGCTCCTGATGATGTATTCCGAGCTCAATCTCGAATTTCTTCAAAGACTGTTTCTTGCTCGAAAAGTCGTAAACATCCGTATACGATACGTTATACGCCTCTCCGAAGAAACAATTTGTACTGCCGGATATGATTCTCTGAGACAGCCTGAATAACTGTTCGTTGTCGTACCCCATCATCCTTGCATACAAAATATGATTGTCATATCGACGACAGTTGAATCCGACCAGTTTAAATCTCATCAGATTTTCTATCTCTTCCGGTGTCGGATTAATCATACGGACTACCTTCTTACCTTCACCTGCCGATTTCCAGTTCACAAGGAACAAGTTCGGAAACACCTCAACGTCGTAAAATATCAACTCCGAATCGTCTCCCGAAGATACTTCCGAAATCTCTTCCGATTTGAATTTCATTTTATTTACAAGCTTAATGCAATAATCCGATTTATTTGTGCTGTTTGCTGCAAACGACAAAACAGCGTTCCTCATATCGGTCACATCATAATGCAAATCACTTGCATACGCATCCTCAAGTCCCTTAAATATAAAATCCACGCTTGGCTTGGTAAAAGCGTGGTATCCTTTATTCAAGTTCTTTTTTATGAAAGTCCTGAGAGCTTTTTCACTCTTTATGCCCTCAAAATTCACCATTTTATCTTCTCCTTTCAACGGCAATCCGGAACTTATCTCGGCAACAGCCAGATTATTACATTTCGTCAGTTTACGCCTTAACGAACTGTCTCCGACCGCGACCTTGATTTCAATATGCTCATCATATATCCGCTTGAGCTTAACCGGATCGCCGGTATAAATATAATGCAGATGTATACCTGCACCGCTTTTACTGAGCTCTGCATATGTAGCCGGAAATTTTTCGGCAGCTTTGCGATTGAGTTCAAAGTTTTTCTCTCCGTTTTCATCGGGAATATCAAAGTCAATCACTATGTGATTTTTCGGAACCTTGACATAATGAAGTTTGGTCGTGTCCAAATCCGATAACTTTGTATCAACATTGCTCCACTTTTTTATCGGACGTTCCTTGTCGGACGCATACTGAGCCGGGCAATCGGCACACGCTTTGTCAAACTCCGAACTGCTACAATCAAAGCTAAGCCAAGATTTTTCCGGTTCTTCCGGCACAATATTCGTGTTTGAACCGTCAAATTTGTCCGCTCTGAAACCAATATAATAGCTCCGAACACGAGTTCCGTCGTCAAGGTTAAACCTTTCCTTATACTCATAAAAATAATTCTTCAGCTCTTCCTTGAACAAACGCTTTGAATACGGATAATTGACCTTCGCTTCTTCGTTATACTCGTTATACATCGCCCATGCCGCCTTTAGCGAAACTCCGTTATTCTTTTTGAATACATGATACGAGTCGACCACGAAGTTGTAGAAATCATTTGACGCGCCAAGCATTGCCACCGGAATATAATCATTATAGAAGTCCGGATCATCGTAATATACCTCGCCGCAATGATAAGCAATAGCCCCCAATTCAAAGTCAATCTGCTTAATGAGCGAATTGTATTCTTTGAAACTTAGTTTATTTCCGGTAGGAGATACGTCTATCAATCGACGTATCAATCCCGATTTCGCGTCCGTAATCTTGACAGGCTTATTCGTACCTACGAACAGGAAACATTTGAATTGATTTGAATATGTCGATTTGAACTTCTCATTAACGGTCATAATTTCATGAGAAACCAAGCTGTTTAATCGAGTATTGTCTTCTATTCTCGACAAATCTCCATCATGCTGAATTGCCACAAGCGGATTGTTACGGAAAGACTCCAGTGCGAACGCATTATTCGATGAGCCGAGGTCTTTTGCGCTGAATACCGTATGATACCCGTCAAATAGTTTCATAATGATGTTCAGCACCGTAGATTTACCCGTTCCGTGCGAACCGTAAAGAACCATAAATTTCTGGATTTTCTTCGAATCACCGTTCACGATACTTCCTATAGCCCATTCGATTTTATGTCGCTCTTCCGGAGAATATAATACGGACATAAGTCTGTCATAAGCATCCGTCTTACCCGGTTCAAGCGGATAAGAGAGCTTTTTACTCGCATAGTCTTGCTTACTTGTTTCCATATTGGAAAATATAATTTTCTCGTCCAGCATGTGAAAACAATCCCGCATTTGCTTTTGACAATACTTATGCCATCGATCTATCATTCCCGACTCCGCATCCCACATGTGCAGAACTCTGTAACCACTGTCAAAGCGTCGACCATTTTCGTCAGCATATTTGTCGAGTTCACGGTCTATAAGACGCAGCGCCTCCTGCTCATCGGTCGACCATAATTTGTATTCTTCAATCCATACCGCATAAAAATCTCCGCCTCTTATCATAAGATCGGCACTCTTTTTTATAATGAATTTCGGATATATCTCTATTACTCCGTGCTTAGCCGCACGTGTTGCAATCATTAGAAAGTCAAGCATTACATTATTAACTCTCCTTTCCTTAAGATATAAGACACGTATCAAAGTACCACATCGCCTGATACCAGATTTCAGCCGAACGCATATCTTTATCGATTCCCGGTATGCAGAAAAGTCCGCCCTTTCCGTTTCGTGCATATTTACGGTTTAAAAATTTGTCTACGATAATTGCTACTTGCTTTTCGTCATACCACTCATCGTCATAATAGTTCAAACCGAGATTGCTTATCATACTCCAGAACCAACCGCTCGTTCTATCACCGATTTCCGGGTCAT
Organism: uncultured Clostridia bacterium; assembly: GCA_947631235.1. GTDB lineage: Bacteria > Bacillota > Clostridia > UBA1381 > UBA1381 > Hominilimicola. The sequence continues at coordinate 30,936 of CANRKO010000013.1, forward strand.
CCGCAATATCCTCTTCGCACCTGATAGCGAGCGCGATTATCATTTCTAATACGCTGCATGGTCTGTTATCTAAATATGCTGCCGCGAGCCGAGAGTCGACACCTTGCTCGTATGCAAAACGATAACGTAAATCAATCCCATCTTCTGCTCGGTTGCTGTCCATGTCCAGAATATAATTGAAATCAACACCGTGAAGGTGCGTGAACAGCTTTTTATAAGACTTCACCTGTTTCAAAGCATTGCGGATTACTTTGTCGTACATCCATTCAAAATATCTGTTATTCAGTTCATATCGTGTCATACTACCTTATTCCGCAGATAAGGATTTTCGTCGAGTATTTGCGAATACGGTCGTTCGTCGCGTAAAATTTCGTAATCAACTTTACGCCAATCGTCTCTCACATATACTGAATCGTCGTCATATTCTCCGAAATGATTAAGCGAGTCCTCGCCGATTGTGTTTTCGATGTCATCTATCGGTTCGTCGTTTTCATCGGCAAGAACTCCGTCGCTGTAATAGGTCAGAGTAATAGCCTCATAACCGTCTTCAGCTTTTTCGTCGAATTCTTCCGGAGATATTATATACGGTCCTACTGCGGGCTTTTCCTCCTTTTCCTCAATTTCTTCATCATCGGTACCGCCGGCATACCCGAGTTTTTCCGCAATTTCACTCATGTCATGCCCGTCTTCGGTCATTTTCCTTATTTCATCAACTTTTGCATCGCGCTCATGCCTTTTGGAAAATGTTTCTTTTACAGAATCGATTTCCTCTTGAGCAATGCGGGCATACTTATCTTTCATTATTCGTATCGATACCGCAGAGCCTGCAAGCGCGCCGACAATAAAAGCGATTATGTAGCCTGTTTTATTCTTCATTCTTATTTTCCTCCGTCCTTAATGTCATAGCGGTAAGAGCAAGTCCGCCGAAAAGCATTGATACGCTCAATAATATACCGCCTACAATATGTCGCTTTCTTTTGGTATCCAGAGTAAAATCCAGTATGGCTATTAAACTTTCAAATCCTTCCATCTTTATTTACTCCTTTTCCCTGTAATAACGGCAAGTCCTGTAACAAAACAGATTCCCGACATTGCCGCGAATGCGTAAGAGAGAAATGCTAATCCGTGTGTCATTTTAAACACTCCTTTCAAAAATCAAAATTTATTTGTTCGATGTTTGCAATTTTACCGTTAAGCGGCATATAAGTGTTGGCGCTTCCGAACAATTTGACCGTTGAGTCAAGTTTATCGGTATTGACGATAAATTCCACAATGTCGTCATTATAAGCGTACTGATGCGTTGAATTTGTATCGCAGTCACTTTTTTGATCGCATAAAACGCCGTAAAAGACATTTCCAGTGTCTGTTGTAATGCGATATTTTGTTCCGATTTCTGTGCCATAATAACTTCCGAGCGCGATCATGTAATAATCATCGGAAATACCCAAATCACGCTCTCCGTTCGCGCGCATGAAACCGTCTCCGTCGCTCCAGCCCCATGTATGAATATACTTGTACTGAGGGCTTGCGGTATTGGTCACGGTTCTATAGTCCATGTATGTTTTAAACGAACTGTCCATTCGGGGAACTCCCAACGGATTGTATGTAACGTTCACGGCTTGAGCCGAAAGTCCCGCCGAAAATATAATAGCCGCAACCGCGGCTGAAAGTATCTTTTTCATTTCTTTTGTTTCTCCCTTCTTAGATTAAATCGTATATAATGCCGTCTACATTGAAATCGAGTATTATCGACGGTTCGTCCGCATTGATAAAATCGTGAGCTTTTTGGTCGGAACGGTAAAGTCCGAAATCTATGAAACCGTCTCTTTCGGGATCATCCGGATCGTATATCCAACCGATCAACTGTCCCGACGATGTTTTACAAAAGCCGAGCGACTCGTATACGTCGTTCAAGAACAAGAATCCTTGTGCTCTTAGTTTATCGTTCGCCCATTGCTCCTGCTGCTTTAAAAACATAAGATTGTAGTCGGGCTTTCTCTGCCAGTTTAAGTTTGTTTCGTCGAATATCCGAGCATGCGGGCTTAGGTCGAGCCGTTTTTTTATAACTTTTGTGTCGCCGGCATCATTTTTACTGTCAAGGCTTGAGCCGACCATTATTTCCCGTTCGACATCTTCACCGAATCGTTCTTTAACTCGCTTACGGTAAGCTTTAAAACTTCCGTCCACCGCCGCATACGCCGCTGCTATAGCCGCGTTTCGTTTTCTGAGAATATTGTTTGACGCAAGAATGCTCGTAATCGATAATACTCCGAGAATTACGGACGGAGCATAGATTTTCGCAAGTTTCACACCCGCTTGAGTATACGTCAGAGCGAGATCCTTCTTCTTTCTGTCATCTGTATACGGAACAAGCGAGTCACCTTCCGATACGACGTCAGATTCGTGAATGTTTTTGACCGTTTCTTTGGTATCGTCAACGACTTCGCCGATTTTTGTCGTAGCCCTGCACGCCATAACTGCGCTTACCACAACTCCCGCAACACCGGATATAATAAGTATTTCCGGGCTGTATTTCTTTATTTTAAGACCGGCTTTGCTCAATGTTCTGCCGGCTTTCACCATCAATTCTGTCTTTTTCATGTTTTTCTCTCCTTTTATGAAATATAATTTTTAATCCAACGGTATCGGGTTTGGAATGCACAAAACACAACTACCGCCCATCTTTAATATACGATGATCAGATAGAACGCGCCAACCGTACTTATCGGCTTTCCAGCCACTCGTATCCCCGACCAATTTGTTAAAATCGGATACCGATGCGTAACCGCGTTTTTTAATAATATCACACAATCCTTGATAAGCTGCCACGGCTCTTTTTTCATTGTAGAATGTTCGAGTGAAATCAGATCCCATTAGACAGCGTTCGGTGTGCATATCATCAAGTTCTTTCTTGAGCAAAATACACATTGTTACATGCATAGCTGCCGCTCCGCTTGCGAACAGCCCGATTGCTCCTAAGATTTTTATAATGACCATTTTCTTTCTTTCCTTTCGAAAAATATAATTTTTAATCCAACGGTATCGCCCTCGGCATCTTTATTTTGTATCCGCCGTCTCGTGTCCGAACAACTTCCGCGCTGCGTATATCCGTCCAACCGAAATTGTTATCGGTCCAGCTTCCCGTAACACCGACTAAATCATAGAAGTCGGCAACGCTTACAATCTGGTATCGCTCTATAAGGTCGTCCATGCTTGCAAGAACTTCCTCGGCTTCTCCTCGGCTGTCGAGAATAATATCGTCATAGCTGTAGCCGCCTCTTATCCGCGAATTATCGGAATTATATCTTCCTCGCGGTTTATCGTAATAATCACGGTATGATACTCTTTCCGATACGCCTCGCCTGCGATTTCTCGAATCTATTCCGAGAATCATGTCAATGCCGTTTTTTACAATATCTGAAACCGTATTTTTTATCGTAGGAATTAAAATATCCATGATGATATACGATTTCAGATTGCCGGCGTCTTCAGATATAAACGTGTCAGCCAGTTTTTCAATTCCGCCTTTTTTCTTAACTCTTGCCGAGCCGCTTATAACTTTTCCAACCTTTCGTTCGGCTTTTTCCTGCTGTTGAGCCTTGTATTTGTATGAATTAGGCTTAAAATCATCTCTATCCATTTCTTTCCTCCTTTCACCGAACTTCTACAACGTCTTCCGGAAGACTGATTTTAGCGTTCGCGCACTTGTTGTGTTTTATTTTGTATTGGTAGGCAAGATTGCTTTTAGCCTTTTTTGCGGTAGGAGCATAAGTCGTTCCGCTCCAATCACGGTCGATATATTTGTCAAATTCCATGACAGGACCGTTATATTCGTATCTGTTCATTATAAATCACTTCTTTCGTGGCAAACAAAAAAGAGAAAGCGCCCGTGTTACAGGCGCTAACCCTTTGATGAATATCCGTTTTTTATTCTTCCGTCTTATCATCCGAATCATCGTAATCATTCCGTACAATCTCGATGGTCGATGCCTGCTGAGACTTCTTCTTTTCCTTAATCTTGCGCATAATCGGCTTATACGCGTATCTGTAGGCTAATACGCCTACGATAGCCGTTAAACCGAATCCTGCCGCAATCTTCCAGCCTTTTCCCGAAGTCTTAGCGATTTCTTCTACCGCCTCGATTGCCTCTCCGCTTTCCATGATTTTCGTTTCTTCCATTGTAAAAACTTCCTTTCTTAAATAAATTTTACGAACATTCCGTCCATTAAAGCCTTTGTAAATTTCGCGTATCAGTACCCGCGATAGTCATAAATCGGCGCAACTTTATAGTCCACAACCAGACAAGGTCTGTTGTCCTCGGTAAGTTGAGAACTGAAATCCAAGTCGATGTAACCTTTATCAACATTCCAGCCCAATCCGTAACCTATTTTTATTTCGCCGAGTCCTATTTCATAGTAGAAATCGTTGAGCGAAATATACATTTCGTCCCTCATACGTCGATTTAGATTGTTTTCAACACGTCTGAGTTTCTCGGCGGTTGATTTAAAATATCGTCCCGATATCGTATCATAACAGAGCGCATCCCCGTCTCCGGTGATTATGACTTCCTTTTTGCTTACGGGATCATTCTGTATTTTCCCTTTGGCGACTGCATCGCGTATAGTCTGTTCTTTTTTCTCGCCTATAAGCTCGACCGCCTTTTCGCGGTATTCTCTTAAAGCCGTTTCAGACAGAGTATAGGCTGTAGCAAGAGCAGCATTTCTGTGTAAGTTTACCGAGCTTGCACCGATAATACAAGCAATGGATAAACCACCCGTTATAGCTGTCGGAATATAACAAGTCCATGCCGCTTTTACTTTCTCAAACTTCGTGGTTTCGACGAAGCACTTGTCATTCTCGTCATATGAAATTTCATCGATGCGCTCCATTGCTTTCGGCGTGGCTCGGACAGCCATTACGATTGTGGTGACCATCCCCGCTATACCCATACCGATGAGTATTTCTGGACTATGCTTTTTCAGCATAAAGCCCACATTTCTTGCAAATTTGGATAGGTTTACCTTTTTCATGCCTTCTCACCTTCCTTAGAAATATCCGCAGTCAGCAATAATCCGTGTTCCTGACAGAAGTCCGACATGTGCTGCGCGGCTTCGTCTCCCATATAGCGGCGTACGCAATCTACTGTTATACCTACTTCGAGAAGATCCGTATAGAAATCAAGTTCATCTGTATTAGGGTTATTTGCTGCATCTTTGAAATGTTCTTCAAGCTGTGACGCCATGTCGCAATCATTTTCCGTTTCAAGAAGAACATTATCCGGTTTATCCTTATACCCAAATACAAATATAACAGGACGACCATCGCCGCTACATATTACATCAGCATCGGATTTGTATTTGCTTAGCTCTTGAATTAGCCTTCTTACTTTCATGATTTTTCTCCTCCCTTATTAAATTTTATTTTTTTTCTTCGAACATAAAGCAATATGTACCATTTTTTAAATTCGGTAATTCTCGTTGAATATCCTCATCGGTACCAAGTATGAATATGGCGTAATAACTTTTTGCATATCCTAAGTAGTCATCGATTACGCCTTTCCCTCCTCCAATGTACATATCTCCCGCATGGTATCCCTGTTCCTCGACAAGTTTATCAATAAGAGTACCGTTTGGAGCGCGATTTGACAGTTCCCTTTTCGTTAGTGTCCAACCGCTTTTGCCGTAGAAATTAATAGCCATCTCTTCGGGATAGTTCTCGGTTTTCTCTTTGCTTTCGAGCATAGCCATAAACGTATATAACTCATAGCCATTAGCAGCAGTTTTATTAAATATAAGAGTGTTTTCGCTGCCGGTCGTTTTCAGCCATTCTCGCGCTTTTGTTAAACTTAGTGTCCTCATCGTTTTCTCCTTTCAAAGATAATTGCAAAAGAAAAAGAGTCCTTGAATCAGGACCCATTGTCTTCATCAGACTCTTTTTCGTCTCTTTCGGCAAAAGCTTCTTTTATTTTTGTGTTAATCAATTCCTCGGTCTTACGCTCTTCCGCCCAGTTGGACACCATTGTAGCTATTCCACCGAACAGTGTAGCCGCACAACCGATTACGCTTATCAACCATTTATTTTTCATAAACTCTTCCTCCTTTCATAATATAAGTTGTATTTTTTGCGTATTAATAAACATCGTCATAATCAGGTTCTGTAGCCGGATAAAGCATTGGTGTGATGATATAACATTCTAATCCATCGTCAAGTTTTACGAATGAATTGTCAAAATCAAGCCACATTAACCCGCCTTCCATCATCTCGTCTAAATACCAGCCGATATGGTCACCGCCCATTGTCCTTTCTATTCCTAAAAAATCATAGTACTCATTTAACGGAACGTACCTATACAGTTGAAGATTTCGATTGACATGGTATTCGGCGTTGATTACTGCGGGTAAGGTTGACGTAAAATATCTTTGTGACCAACTGTCATAAAACAGTGTTTCTTCGCTTTCTGTATCATCTTCCCGTGAATATAATCCCGTACCATCTGCATCGACATAAACGTTTTTAGCAACCTCGGCTATAATTTTCGCATCAGAATCCTCGCCATATAACTTTTTCGTCACTTCGCGATAGTCTTTATACGATTTACTAAGCATCGTATAAGCGCCGATAAGTAAAGCATTTTGCCGTCTATTTATGGCATTGGCTCCGAATATGCAAGCTATTGTCGCGGTTCCTGCTATCGCCGTAGGAATATAATACTTCCATGACAAGCGTACCACTTCTAATGCTGTTGGTTTTTGTGGTACCTCTTGTACACATTTCAAAGCCTTCGGTGCGGCTCTTGCTGCCAGCACTGCCGTGACGATAACACCGACTACTCCTATACAGGTTAAAATAGTCGGTGATGCTTTTTTCAAACGTGCCAAAGACTTATAACACGTTTGATGTAGTTTTTGTTTGTTCATTTTCTTGTCTCCTTTCGAAAAAAATATAAAAGAAACAGTTAAACCGTTTCTCCATAATAGCGTTTGTAAATTTCGCGTAAAAAGAAAGAGCCCTTGTTAGGACTCATCTTCTTCGCTATTTTGTTCGGTTGAATTGTCTGTTTTTCTCTTTGTAGCCGCGTCCAGTAAAACGTCAATTATTCTTAATCCGTAATATACGCCGGTACATATTACCATTACACGCCCTATTCTGGCGTACCGTAATAATTTATCAGCGTCCTTTCCGGTCAAAGTAATGAGTCTTACCGCAACCTCTTCTCCATTCTTTAATACCATAATAATTCCTCCTTAAACATATAGTTTCATAATAGCACTTGTAAATTTTGCGTCCTTAAATATCACGTCGGTCGAATACTGTTTCCCAGCGTTCTTTAGGCAGCGGTTTCATTTTAAGAGCCCACATAATTTGCCGTATTGTTACCGTAGGATATAATCCATTTACGCAGATTGATGCGCGTTTATCAAAATATTCCTTGAACTGTGGATGTAAATATAAACTATCCGTAAGCCACGGATCAATTTCGCTCCACCACGTAGTTTTGGTATTTGGGTCAAATCGCTGCTGTATGATAGCTAAACCTCTTTCGTCTATTTCCAAAAGCGTGCATCTGCTATATACCGGATGATTGCAAATATAAGTCCGTCCGTACATAGAGAGGTATAGCGCCGGCTTTTTATAGTGGTAACGCATGAGTTTCCTCCGAAAACAAAAGATTTTCAGATAAAAATATAACATGTATTTTGGTAAAGTATGTGATGAAAAAAAAGAAGCCCTTGTTCGGGGCTTCTTTCGGTAATCAATCGTCTAACTCGCCGTAAACATCATCATATGTTTCGCTGCAGTCATCTTCGTCTTCTTCATCATCAGACCCGAGGAATTCCTCTTCACTCGGGTATAGAGCATCATAATCTTCATCGTCCTCATGTCCGTATCGGTCGTAATCCAGTGAATGACCGCATTCGGGACATACCAACGAATCTTCATTTTCAAATTCCATTTTAGCTCCGCACCGACTGCAAATATAATTTCCGCCAAACATAGCGTCTACAACGTCTTTGTTAAAAAATCCCATAAGATTACCTCCTTTCCGTTTACAAATAGTTTATACTAACATTGTACAAGCTATCTGTGAATTAGTCAAGAGATAAAGCTTTATGCTCTCTTAATATGCTATGTAAAATTTGCGCAAAAAAATAAGAGGCAATGCTATTTGCACGCCTCTTAAATTTCCGTATCAGATTCCTTTTGTCGGTCTGAAACGACTGATTAAACTCCGGAACGTTGATGAAGTAATCGAGCCAGTCTCTTCGAATTTGAACCCTTTGTGCATCCAGATCCCATAGAACACAAGCGGTAATACGATTCCCGCAGCCTCAAGTCCATATCTGAAATATCGACCTTTGTGATCTTCTCTTTCCTGATTTCGCTTAAAGGTTTCCTCGTTCTGCCGACCTTCGATATCGCTGTCAAGCTTTCTCTCGTCAAGCTCGCGCCGGATTGACCTTTCCTCGATTTCAGCTTCGAGCTTAGCTTCGTCGATTCTCAGTTTGTGAAGCTTTGTTAAATCGTCAATGACTTCCGTTCTGAGTTTTCCGTCACCTCTAAGGGGCAAATCTCTAATCTGCCTCTCGATTTCTTCATCAAGCAATTCCTTGATTCCTTCTTCCATTCGTTTTCCTCCTTTCTCAAAATGTAACCAATACGGTCCATAAAAGCAAATGTTATTTGCGCGGAATATAATCCTCTATTTTTACTTCAAATTGTACGTAATCATTAAGGTAGATGTCCTCGATATTGCCTAACTCTAAAAACAGGTAAGGGGGCTCGCTTTTATCCGAATTGTCCACCCTTAATATCCCGACGGATATTATACGATGTTTATGCTTGCCGATATAATATCCAACGCCGATACTTGTTATAATAGATGCAATAAGAAGAATAATTTCAGCTACGCTTAAAGAAATGCCAAGTATATTCACAAACGTGTGCCTCCTTTCACCCTCTCTCTTTATCCAGCAACCAGAAGAACTTCCTGTACAAATCATAGTATGTATCTCGGCAGCACGGTACGCCGATACGCGCATTAAGCACATCATACGATAATCCCTCGGTTACGCCTTTGAGAACGTATTCCGCTAATTCCAAGCACGCTTTCTTTGCTGTTTTCTCGATTAACTCGATCCGCTCGAAATAATATGACCGTTCAATGACGCATCGAGCCGTCGGGTCGTCGATGTTGTTTGTTCTGGAAACTTTTTCCAAGTCCATTGGGTAAACACTCGCTCCTTGTAATTTGGCAAGTATTTTCTTCCACGCCGGATACTGTAAGCAAAAATGTTTAAGCTCGTAATACCGATGCCTCGGCAACCACCATTTGTTCTTTTCTGATACTTCCGCTCTTACTCCCATTTTCTTTTTCTCCTTTCAAAATATAATAATATGGGGTGTTTTTCTGTCATTTTCTATTCTAAATTAGAAATACGCTTATGTAAAAACAAAGTCGGTGGAAATAACATGTCTGCCTCTTTTTGCTCTGTACCATGTTTTTAGCTCCTTTCGTCAAAAATAAAAAGAAGCCGAATAATCAGCCTCTTCATAATAGCGTTTGTAAATTTCGCGCACGCCAGCGTTTCATGGTCATTTCGCATGGATAATCTTCATATCCAAGAGTATCGGACGTTATAAGTCCTTCTGTTACTCCGATTATTATTTCCGACTCATATTGTTTGTACGGAAATATAATTTTAGGAATCATTCTATGTATAGTACCACATGCTTTGCACCGGAATCTTTTTATTCTTATCCAAACCGTTCTTCGCATCTTCGTCCGTACAATTCTCTTAACGCTGTCATAGTATTTCAATTTTCTTCCGCATTTCGGACACACTGTTTCTCGTTCGGTAATCAAGTATACCACCCTTAATCTAAAATAAATTTTACCACCATTTTACCACCTTTTTGTTAAAAAATCTGCATTTTTCGAATTGTATGATTATAACTGCGTTTTGGACATTAAAGAAATAAAAAGAGCCTAAAAATGGCTCTATATCTCGGTTTGAAGGAATCTTAAAAAATATATATTAACCTATAAAAATAATAAAAAATGCTATCTAATCATGGGACAAATCAACTTAAAATCCCGTGGGAAGTGATTCCCGTACCGGTTCGACCCCGGTCATCGGCACCAAAAATGACCCGAAACCATGTGTTTCGGGTCATTTTTATTGAAATTATAATTACCTTATCAGTCCAGTCCGAACTGCGCCTTACAGTCGGCGAGAACTTTCTCTATCTCCGCCGTTGCAGTCTCAAAGCTTTCGGCGAACGTGCCGAGATAAATCTTAATCTTCGGCTCCGTACCCGACGGACGGACGATGAAATACGTCTTATCGTCCGACAGGTTGTACTTCAGCACGTTCGACTTGGGCAATCCCGTAAGCGGCTTGACGCTGCCCTTGGTGTCCTTGATTGTCTGCGACTGATAGTCGGTGTAAAGCACAATGTCCATACCTGCGGCCTTTACGGGCGGGTTTTCGCGCAGACCCTTAAGCAGCGCAGCCATTTTCTCCATGCCGTCCTTGCCGGGCATCGTGAACGAAACGGTCTTTTCCGCGTAATAGCCGTATCTCTTGTACACGTCCATAAGCGCCTCGTAAAGCGACATGCCCTTTGTCTTATAGTACGCCGCCATTTCCGCGATAAGCATTGTCGCGACTACGCCGTCCTTATCGCGTGCGTGCGTGCCGACGAGGTAGCCGTAGCTTTCCTCAAAGCCGATGAGGTACGTGTGGTTCTTCTTCTCGGCAAACTCGGTCATTTTTTCGCCGATGTATTTAAAGCCGGTGAGAACATTCATAACCTCAATGCCGTAGCTTTCGGCAATCGCAGCCGCAAGTTCGGTCGTTACGATTGTCTTTATAACAACGCCGTCGGCGGGAAGAACGCCCTTTTCCTTCTTCGAACGGAGAATGTACTCAACGAGCAGCGCACCCGTCTGGTTACCCGTGAGCGTCCTGTAAACGCCGTCCGCGTCGCGGACAACGATACCCACGCGGTCGCAGTCGGGGTCTGTGCCTATAATAACGTCAACGTCGTTCTGCTTTGCCATTTCGATAGCGATGTCGAACGCCTCTTTGTTCTCGGGGTTCGGCGAAACGACCGTCGGGAAGTTGCCGTCCTCGGTGTCCTGCTCCTTAACGACAAGCACGTTTTTAAAGCCTATGCGCTTTAAGATAGCCTGCACGGGGCGAGAACCTGTGCCGTGGAGAGGCGTATATATCAGCTTAAACGTGTCCGCTACCGCCTTTACCGCTTCGGGGTTCTGCTGCTGTGTCTGTACAACGTCGAGGAATTTCTCGTCAAGCTCGCTGCCGGGAATTTCGAGAAGTCCCTTTTCCTTCGCCTCGTTGAGCGAGATATACTTTACGTCGTCGAATATGTCGTAGCTGTTTATCGCCGCGACAACAACGTCAGCCGCGTCGGGCGGCAGCTGTCCGCCGTCGGGACCGTACACCTTATAACCGTTGTACTCCTTCGGGTTGTGGCTCGCGGTAATCATAACGCCCGCCGCACAGCCGAGTTCTCTTATACCGAACGAAACCTCCGGCACGGAATGTACTATCGGGAACAAATACGCCTTAACGCCCGCGGCGGTGAGAACCTTAGCCGTTTCTTCGGCGAATACGCGCGAGAAATTACGCGTGTCGTAGCCGATAAGAACGCCCGCCTTCGCCGCGTCATCGCCCCGCGACTTAACGTATTTCGCGACTCCCTGGCTCGCCTGGCGCACGTTGTAGATGTTCAGTCTGTTCGTACCCGCGCCGAGTATACCTCTCATGCCCGCCGTGCCGAATTCAAGGTCGCGGTAAAAACGCTCCTCTATCTCCTTTTCGTTGTCCGCTATGGCGCGCAGCTCCGCTTTTGTGTCGTCGTCAACGGCGTCGCTCGTCAGCCAGCGGTTATATGTCTCTTTGTAACCCATCGAATTATCCTCCTTGAAATTTCTTGTAGATAATTAGATTATACCACCGCGCCGCGCATTTTTCAATTATTATATATGTAAAATTTGGCGACTTTTTATAGTATAAATTGACAAATAGGGGCGTAACATTTTTTTATTTTGTATTTACAATCGGGCAGAAATATGGTATAATATATAGTAGTAAGGAGAGTGATTGCCATGAGCGATACAGAAAGAATTATTGCCAATGTAAACGCAACAATGGCAATGGAAGGTATGCCTTTGACGAACGACGATAAGATGAGAATACGCGACTGTCTTGAAGGAAAAAAAAGTTTTGACGAAACGGTTAAAGAACTTGTGGACTTTTACAGGAAAGCAGTATGAATAATAAATATTACTATGAGTATGAATGGGACAGTAAATACTGTTACCCCCAATCTCATGTGCTGAAGAACAAATTAAATATAACCAATCAAGACGAACTTGATACTGCAGAACGTGCCATAACCGCTGTTAAAACTTCTCAGGCAAGTGTTAATCGTATAAAAGGTAATTTTGATTTTAAACATCTGAAAAGAATTCATAAGTTTTTATTTGAGGATATATATGATTGGGCAGGTTGTATCAGGACTGTAAATATATCTAAAGGTAATCAATTTTGCCGAGTTGATTATATCGAAACACAAATAAACGACCTTTTTAAGAAACTGAAAGATGAAAATTATTTGCTCGACTGTAAAACCATAAATGAAATCGGAAAGCGGCTTGCATATTATTTGGGTGAAATAAATGTAATACATCCGTTCCGCGAGGGTAACGGAAGAACACAAAGACTGTTTATCGAGCATCTTGCTTATCATGCAGGGTATGAACTGGATTTTATGAAAATAAGCAGTCAGGATATGCTTGAGGCGAGTGTTAAAGCATATGCCTGTGAATATGATTTGATGGAAAAAATAATCATAAGCGCATTAACAAAAACCGATAAATAAGTGCGATTTTATGTATGATTAAGAAAACCGACGCTTTTGAGCGTCGGTTTTTGGTTTACATATTTTTAAGCGCAAGCCGTACCGCGCCGGTACCGGCGAGCATTTGCGAGAACAGGTTCTCGACCTTTTCGCCGAGACCCGCGTCGTACAGGTCAACGCCGAAAAGATTGGCGTTCGATAGTATCGGCTTTAGTACCTCGTCGTCTATCTGCGGTTCGCCCAAGCGTATGCCGCCGAGCGATTTCTGCACGTCCGCGAGCGACGGGTCGGGCGACGGCGTAAACGCATTGCCCTCGTCGTCAACGGCGAGCGCGTAACGCAGCCAGCCCGCTATTACGAGCGGTACCGCGTTAAGGTCGGACGCATCGAGTTCGTCCGAAATCATATACGCCTTAATCGTCTCGCCGTAGCGCACGGGGATTTTCTGCGACGTGTCGGTCGCTATCCTCTGCGGCGCGTCGGGGATATACGGGTTCGGGAGACGGTCGTTTATAACCTCGTCGGCGAATTTTTCGGGGTCGATTATGACCGGATTTACAACGACCTTCATGCCCTCTTCTCTCACTGCGCGGACAAGCTTTACAAGGTCTGCGTCCTTCATTTCCTCCCAAATCGTCTTGTACCCCAAAAGGCAGCCGAACACGGCAAGAGCGGTATGCAGCGGGTTAAGGCAGGTCGTTACCTTCATTGTCTCTGCCTTGTTTACCGTTTCGCGCGTCGTCATGTACACGCCCGCCTTTTCAAGAGGCGGTCTGCCGTTGGGGAAATCGTCCTCAATCACGAGGTATTCGGGTATCTCGGCGTTTACAAACGGAGCGATGTATGTTCCCTTATCCGTCACGACAGGCGACATATCCTCCGCGCCCATTTCCTCAAGGCGCGTTTTAACGCTGTCGTCGGGGCGCGGCGTTATTTTGTCGATCATGCTCCACGGGAACGACACCTTCTGCGTCATATACGCGGCAAAGTCATTATCCACGCTGCCGTTGTCGAGCCAGCCCTTCACGACGCGCATAACGCCGTCTTGGAGTTTTTCGCCGTTGTGGGAGCAGTTGTCCATGCTGACGACGGCGACGGGCGTTTCACAGCTTTTATACCGCGCGTACAGCATAGCCGCAATTACGCTCATCGTGTGTTTCGGCGACACGAGACCGTTTGCGATGTCGCTCTCGACCACGGGGAGCAGCCTGCCGTTTACGTCGGACGTGGCGTAGCCCTTTTCGGTGATTGTAAAGCTTATCATTTTAAGCGACGGGTTTTCGGCTATTTCCTTTAAACGCCCGAAATCATCAGCCTTCACGCCTTCGGCTATGCCCGCCAGCACCTCGGCGTGCAGGTCGGAGCTTTTGCCCATGAGGACGTTAAGCGTCAGATTGTCGTAAGGCTCGTAAATTTTGTCTATGATGTCAAAGTCAAAACTCTCGGCGGCGATTATGCCCGTGTTCATCTCGCCCGCGTTTAAAAGCCGCTGCGCGATAGAGCCGATAAAGCCGCGGAAAATATTTCCCGCCCCGAAGTGTACCCATTCGGGGAAATTCTTTGTCTGCTCGCGCATGGCGGTTATGTCGAACTTCGGCAGCGCGATACCCGCCTTTTCCCACTCCGCGCGGTCGGCAATTCCGTTCAGGTTCAGTTTCATTTTACATTTTCCTTTCTCTTAAACGCCTCGTAAAGCTCCCAATCTGTCATATGGTTGTCGTTTACGAGCAGCGTCATTATTTCCCTGTCCTCTGGCGCGTACACCGCGTCGCGGTACCACCTTACGTGGCTCGCGCTGTCGCCCTTTTCGCGCGCGAGACCCATTATTTTTTCAGCCATGTACGCGCTGTGTTTTATGTCGGCGAAACAGTCGTTATAGTAAAAATCCTTCCACACGCCGTACTCGCTCCCGCGCATTACGCGGTTCGACGTTTTGTAAAGCTCGGCGCACCGTCCGAACGTCATAAACGCGTTTTTAAAGTCGCCGTCCGCGTAGTACTCGTACCCCTCGCCGAATGTCTTTAAGCCTTCGGTGCAGTAGCGGTGAATGGCGGTCTGCATTAAAATCGTCGCGTCAAAAAGCCGCTTTGCGTCACCGTTAAGCTTTTCGCTCACGCTTTGACACCGCTTGTAAAACGCGGCTATGTTGTCTGTATTGTCGGCGGCAAAATCGGTGTACTTCTTTATCTGCTCCCGTATCGTACCCGCGCCGGAAATCCAGTTGAGTCCGGGTACATCGCTTTTGCCCTTGAACACGGCGTTCACAGCCACGCGCATCGGGTCGTTGTAAAACTGCTCTCCCGCGTGCTCGTCCTCGTTTTCACCAAAATTTAGCATCGCCGTGTGGTAGTCGCGGTAAACCGCCGCAACGTCGGCGTTTCCGCCGTAGTAATCGGCTGCAAAGCTTACGCTTTGCGTTTCATCGCTCACGCTCTCCCCCATCCATTTTTTACGCACCGCGTCGAGAAAATACGCGTGCGGGCGCACGTTCGAGCAGTTTATGAGCCAGTAGTCGGTCATGTTCTTGTCCGTGACCTCGGTAAGCTCCCTGTCCACGAAATCGACGCTGTTCGGGAACATCGTGATATGGTTCGCCGCCTGAAGGTCGTAAAAAGACACGTGGTAGTATATACCGCCGCTTTTCTGCCGTTCCTTCGGCATGGACGACACGCGCACGGTGTGGTTGTCGCGGCGGCGCGTAACCATTTTGCCGAAACCGTTGTCCGCGCTTATTTTTATAACGTCCTCGGGCAGCGTTATTAAGCCCTTGTCGTACAGCTCCATTACCTCGCCGTAGAGGTTTGTGCAGAAAACGGGGTTTTTGACGTGTTTAAGCACTATCCGACGCTGCAGTTCTATT
The DNA here is from genome assembly GCA_947631235.1 of uncultured Clostridia bacterium. Taxonomy (GTDB): domain Bacteria; phylum Bacillota; class Clostridia; order UBA1381; family UBA1381; genus Hominilimicola. The sequence goes on from CANRKO010000013.1 coordinate 46,687, forward strand.
ATATCGCTTATCATCTTGCCGCGCTTTTCGTCGGTGTCGAATTTACCGCTCGTGTCGTGGCTCCAGAAAGGCGCGTCGCCCTGTCCGCGGAAACCGAGACACCATATCGTCTTACCGTCCTTCTGCTCGGTTACCGCGTCCTCCCACAGCTTATTGAAAAGGTCGGGGTGGTCGAGGTAGTTGGGTTTAAGGTCGGGGTACGCTCTCGCGAACATTTCCGCGCCGAGCGGTTCGGCGTGGTGGTGCGTTATCCACAGCCCCATATCGGCGGCAAGACGGCGGTGCAGACGCGAGTTTTTGTCCGTGCCGGGTATTACCATGTTGCCGCCGCAGCGCAAAAGCGCCTCGAAAGCCATACGCCACGGCTCTTCGCTGTCGCCGTCAATCGCCCATTTCATTATGAGAACCTCGTCGTTTATGAACCATCCGCGGTATTTTACGGCGGGTTTTACCGACTTATATTGTCCGCCTTTTACCGTTATTTCGTCCGTCTTTTCGATTTTTTGATCCATCCAGAACCAAAACGGCAGTATACCGAGGAATTTTTCGCTTATGTAAAGCAGTCCGTACACAAAGCCGAGACTGTCCGACGCGGCGACTGTTATCGTTTCGCCGACCGTAACGGTAAACTCCTCCTCTCCGAGCGACGCGTCACGCGTGAGTTTTATGATATTGCCGCGCGTAGGGTCGGTAAACTTTTTCTTTATGTCACGCGACAGTATATTCACGGCATTGATTACCGCGCCGGACGCGCCGTCATATTCGATACGCGTTCCCGCGTTTATAACAAAATCCATATTTATCCCCTTTAAAGCTTATTATGTGGTTATTGTAGCACAAAAAAATCAAATATTCCTTGCGATTTTTGCGTAAAATATTGACAATATTGTGCGTAATGATTTCGCTTGACATTTTCGGCGCGGGTGGTAAAATTAAATAAAGCAGATGTACGGAGGATAACGGAGTGAGGATAAAAAAATTACTTGCGGCTGCCGTGTGCGCGGCGTTTCTCGTCTCGTGCGGCGGCGCAAAGGAAACCGAAAAAACGATATTCGCGATGGACACCGTTATGAATATAAAAGCGTACGGCGCGGGCGCGAGGGCGGCTGTCGATAATGCCGAAAACGAAATAAAGCGGCTCGAAACGCTCTTTTCACGTGGAAACGCCGACAGCGACATAGGCAGAATAAACGACGGCGCGTCGGCTGACGTTGCGCCCGAAACGGCTGAGCTTATAGAAACGGCTCTCGATGTGTCGTCGTCCACGGACGGCGCGTTTGACATCACGATCGCGCCCGTCATGGATTTGTGGGGGTTTTTCACGAAGGACTACCGCGTGCCGTCCGACGATGAAATCAAGGACGCGCTCAAATACGTGGATTACCGCCTCGTGAGCGTAAGCGGCACACGCGTGAACGTCGAAAACGGCATGAAACTCGACCTTGGCGGCATAGCGAAAGGGTATCTGTCGGGACGCATTATAAATATTTTTAAGGAGCATGGCGTTTCGTCGGGTATCGTGTCGCTCGGCGGCAACGTGCATTGTCTCGGTACAAGACCCGACGGCGGAGCGTGGCGCGTCGCGGTGCAAAACCCGTCGGGCGAGGGTTATATCGGCGTTTTGTCGGTCACGGATAAGGCGGTCGTGACGTCGGGCGGGTATCAGCGGTATTTTGAGAGCAACGGCAAAACGTACCACCACATCATTGACCCGAAAACGGGCGTGAACGCGGAAAGCGGTCTTTCATCCGTAACGGTCGTGTCGGAGGACGGAGAGAGGGCGGACGCGCTGTCAACCGCGCTGTTCGTCATGGGGCTTGACGGCGCGGAAAAATATTACAGGGAACACGGCGGCTTTGAGACTGTGCTTGTGACCGACGGCGGCGAGGTGTACGTTACGGACGGACTTCAAGACAGCTTTGAGAGCAAGTATGAATATAAGGTAATAAACGGATAACGAAAAAACGCCGCCCGCGTAATGCGGAAGGCGTTTTTTGTACCGATTTTTACTTACAGCCGCAGCCACAGTCACAGTTCTGACTGCCGCCCGCTACGGACGGGTCTTCGTCGCCGTCCTCGAGGAACTCGCATCTCTCGGGCGGGAAGAACTCGTCAACAGGGAAGTCGATACGGTCGAACAGGTCGCACGGGTTGTCGTCCGTCGCCGATACACATTCCTTTGTCGGAATACAGAAGTCGTACGAGGGAATAAGGAGCTGCACGTGTCTCTCAAGCTTGATTATCGAGAATACGCCGAGCGATACGTACACATTCTTAGCCTCGCTGCCGGGGATTATGCTGTCGTTAAAGACATTGCATACCGCCGACGGCACCGACGCAATATCGAAGTCGTCGTCACAGCAGCAGCATGAATTCTTGTCTCTCGCGTCAAGCACTCTCGCGCCGAGCGCGATAGGCTCTACGACCTCGACTACCGCGTGGGGCATATTCGTCTTTTTCCAAAGCTGCGCGTCGAACGCGTCCTCCTTGTACTTCGACTCGAATATTTTCGCGTTGCCTTCGCTGCCGAAAAGAATAACCTTCTTCTCGAACGTCGCGAGACCCTCAACCTCCGTCGGGTTTCCGAGTCCCGTGTAAACCTGGAGCGTTACCTTGAAATAGTACTGGAGGTCTATGGAGTAAAAGCCCCTGTCGAAAGGCACGGGTTCAACATCCGTGAATACCCATATTACCTCAGCCTTTGTCACCTTAACGCTTATCGCTTTGTCAACGACTTCCTGACCGCAATTTGTTAAATATACTCTGATATTTTCAAGACAATCCTTATCACGGCACGAATCGTAAACTTTATCGGTATGTATACATACGGCGTCATTGAAGTTTGTACCGGGGTACTCTCTGCCGCTGCATGTTTCGTTTGCACCTGCGTTTTTGCAATCTGCCATTACAAATCATTCCTTTCTGTAAATTCGGGGTAAATCCCTTGGTATAGAATATGTGACGCGGAAAAATGTGTGATTGCTTTACGCGTAAATATGTGGTATACTGCAAGTCGGAGGGATAATATGTACGACGGAATTATTTTTGACATAGACGGCACGCTGTGGGATTCGCGCAAGGGCGTTGCCGCAAGCTGGAACATGGCACTGCGAGATCATACCGATTACGATATTACGCTCGACTACGAAAAGCTCGGAAAGCTGTTCGGCAAGCCGATGAACGAGATTTTCGCGGCTGTTTTCCCCGATATGAGCGAGGAGAGAATGAACGAGCTTATACCCGTGTTTTACACGTACGAGCACCGTTACCTCGCGTCGCACCCGCCAGCGCTCTACGACGGCACGGAGGAAACGCTCCGCCGCCTTGCCGAACGGTACCCGCTTTTTATCGTGACGAACGCGCAGAAGGGGTATATCGAGTGTCTGTTTAAGGCGACGGGGATAGAAAAATATTTTACCGATTGGCTCTGCTACGGCGATACAGGCGCACAGAAGGACGTTACCATGCGTATGCTGATTGAGAAAAACAAGCTTAAAAATCCCGTTTACGTCGGCGACACGCAGGGTGACCTTGACGCTTGTAAAAGGGCGGACGTACCGATGATTTACGCCGCGTACGGGCTGGGCGAGGTCGAGAACCCCGACATGACGATCAACGCGGTTTCCGAACTTTTGCGGATATTATAAAAATCAGCGTTTTAACACACTAAAGTGTTGACAAATTTCAAATAACGTAATATAATTGCACGGTATACTAATTAAAGTTATATAAATACGGAGGTTTATTATGACAAAGGAAAATATTTGCATTATGATTTCCATAGTCGCGTACCTGCTCGTGGTGCTGGGTATCGGCGTATGGTTTTCACGCAGAAACAAGACCGCCGACGATTTCTACCTCGGCGGCAGAAAGCTCGGCCCGTTCGTAACGGCGATGAGCGCGGAAGCGTCGGACATGAGCAGCTACCTGCTTATGGGCGTGCCGGGACTCGCGTTCCTCACGGGTATCGCGGACGCGTCGTGGACGGCGATTGGTCTTGTTGTCGGTACATATTTAAACTGGCTTATAGTCGCGAAAAAATTGAGACATTATTCGAGCCGCATAGGCGCGACGACGATCCCCGCGTTCTTCTCCGAGCGTTTCAAGGACAAATCGAGAATTTTAAGCGTTATCGCGGCAATCGTAATCATTATCTTCTTCGTACCCTACACAGCGTCGGGCTTTGTGGCGTGCGGAAAGCTGTTTAACTCGCTTTTCGGCGTTGATTACAAGATTGCCATGATAATATGCGCGTTCGTAATCATCATGTACACGATGCTCGGCGGCTTTATGGCGGCGAGTACGAGCGACTTTTTACAGAGTATTATTATGACAATCGGTCTTGTCGTCGTAGTCGGCTACGGCGTTGTACACGCGGGCGGTTTCGGTGCGGTCGTTGAGAACGCGAAGGCGATCCCGGGTTACTTCAGCCTGACGAACACGTACGACCCCGCGACGAACAGTTCGGCGGTTTACGGAGCGTTCCGCAGCTGCTCCATGCTCGCGTGGGGTCTCGGTTACTTCGGTATGCCGCATATCCTTTTGAGATTTATGGCTATCGAGGACGCGAAAAAGTTAAAGCTGTCAAGACGCGTTGCGTCGGTTTGGGTCGTTATTTCGCTGGCTGTGGCTGTATTTATCGGTATAACGGGTATGGCTCTCGTTAAAAGCGGCTTTATGAACCCACTTTACGACAATGCTGCCGTTGCTGCAGGCACGGCGGGCGCACAGTCGGAAAACGTACTTATTGAAATATCTAAGCTTATAGCGCATAACGGTGCGCTCGCGGCGATCGTGGCGGGCGTAATACTCGCCGGTATACTCGCGGCAACGATGTCAACCGCCGACTCGCAGCTGCTTGCGGCGTCCTCGTCGGTATCGCAGAACATCATAAAGGAAAAGCTGTTCCCGAAGATGACGGAGGAAACGACGATGATAGTTGCACGTTTCACGCTCGTGGCTATCGCGGTGGTTGCGGTGTTCCTCGCGCGCGACCCGAACAGCTCGGTATTTAACATAGTATCGTTCGCGTGGGCAGGCTTCGGCGCGGCATTCGGACCTGTTATGCTCGCGGCGCTGTTCTGGAAACGCACGACAAAGCAGGGCGCTCTTGCCGGAATGATAGCCGGCGGCGCGATGGTATTCATCTGGAAGTACGGTATCGCAAAGCTTGGCGGAGTTTTGGCTATATACGAACTTCTGCCGGCGTTCATATTCGGACTTATCGCAATTATAGTCGTAAGTCTGCTTACAAAAGCGCCGGATAAGGAAACGGTTGAAATTTTCGACGAAGTTACGGCTATGAAGGATTGATGAAAAAATTCGGGGACGGCTTTCGCCGTCCCTATATTTTAAGGAGAAAAAATGGACTTGACACGCGAACATTGGTCACAAAGCGATTACGGCGAATTTACAGATTATCTCAAATCTCTTTCGGATAAGAAGTACAAGGAATTCAGCGACGGACTTACTCCCAGCGCGGAGCTTTCCTTCGGCGTGAGAGTGCCTCTTTTGAGGAATGCGGCGAAGGAAATCGTTAAGGGTAATTACGGGGAATTTCTTAACTGTAAAATCGGCGCGTACCGCGAAGAAATAATGATGCGCGGGTTTGTGATGTCGCTCGTAAAGTGCGGCTATGAGCAGATGCTTTCTTATATGAAAAGCTACGCAAAAATCATAAACAGCTGGGACACGTGCGACACAGTGACGTTTAAGGGCGTAAAAAAGCACCTCGCCGAATTTTGGAACGACGTCGGGGACTTTATACACAGCTCCAATCCGTGGGAGGTTCGGTTCGGATTTCTGCATCTTATGAGCTTTTATCTCACGGACGAGTACATTGACGGCGTGCTTGAATACGTCGGCGAAATCAACTCGGATTTTTACTACGTGCAAATGATGCAGGCGTGGCTTGTCGCGACAGCCGCGGCAAAGCAGAGGGATAAAGCGTTCGCGTTTCTTGCCGGCAACCGCCTTAACGCCGAAACGCAGAATATGGCGGTGCGGAAGATACGCGACTCGTACAGAATTTCGCCCGAGGACAAGGAACTTGCGGGGAAACTGAAAAAATAATACAAAACCCTTGACAAACGGAAAAATATCTGATACAATACACAGGAATTTGAAAACAAGCAGAACGCTCCGTTCTCGCCGTCAGCGCAAAGCGACACGGCAAATACAGATTTACCGAAGGGTATTTTTGTGTGCGGACGCGTTATGCGGTCCGTTTTTCTTTTGTGTGGAGAGGAGTGATCAACAATTAGCAAGAATGATGTGCAGATTAACGAGCAAATCCGCGACCCCGAAATACGCGTTGTCGCAGCCGACGGCTCGCAGCTCGGCATTATGAGCGCGAAAGAGGCGCAGGATATGGCGTACGAGAAGGGTATGGATCTTGTTAAAATCGCGCCGCAGGCAAAACCGCCCGTGTGCAAGATTATGGACTACGGAAAGTACAAGTTTGAACTTAACAAGCGCGAGAGAGAAAACCGTAAAAATCAGAAGGTCATCAATATCAAGGAGGTACAGCTTTCCCCCTCGATAGATACCAACGATTTCAATACGAAGTGCAGTCACGCGATAAAGTTTCTTAAAAAGGGCGATAAGGTCAAGGTAATCGTGCGTTTCCGCGGACGTGAATTAAGTCATTCGCAGATTGGTTTTACACTTCTTGAAAAGTTCGCCTCGCAGGCGAGCGAGGCGGGAAACATAGAGAAACCCGCAAAGCTTGAGGGCAGGAACATGACAATGTTCCTCGCACCGAAAAAAGACTAATTTTTAACATTGAGAGGAGAAAGGTCATGGCTAAGACAAAGATAAAGACGCACAGAGGCGCAGCCAAGAGATTTAACCTGACGAAGAACGGTAAGGTTAAGATGAACAAGGCGTTCAGACGTCACATTCTGAACAAGAAAACAACAAAGAGAAAAAGACATTTGAGAAAGCAGGCTTACTGCTCGAAGGCGAACGCCGCGGTAATCAAAAAGCTTATTCCTTACAAGTAATCCGAAAGAGAGGTAAATACTAATGGCAAGAGTAAAAGGCGCTTTAAATACAAGAAAAAGACACAAGAAGATATTAAAGCTCGCAAAGGGTTTCCGCGGCGCGGAGAGCAAGCAGTTCAGAACGGCTAACCAGGCTGTTATGCGCTCGATGCAGAACGCGTACATCGGCAGAAGAAGAAAGAAGAGAGACTTCCGCCGTCTGTGGATAACGAGAATATCCGCCGCGTGCAAGATGAACGGCATGAACTATTCGACGTTTATGAACGGTCTTAAAAAGGCGGGTATCGACCTCAACAGAAAGAGCCTTTCCGAGATAGCTATCGCGGACGCGGCTGCTTTCGCAAAGCTTGTTGAGACTGCCAAAAGCGCGCTCAACTAAATAAAACGAGACATAGAAAAAAGCGTATCGCGCGATACGCTTTTTTTGGTACTTGTACGGGTAAAAACCTTTTTACCTTATAAAATTGGTCATTGTCTTTGTTTCCTGCGGCGGTATCTCGACGCCGTTTTGCTTGCCGAGTTCTATGCACTTTATGAGCCACGCCATGTTCTTGCCGAGCGTGCGCATCGTCTGCATACCCTCCTCGTCACGCATGACCTCCTCGGGCGTATTGCCGTGAACCTGGTTCCAGTACTGCGACGACACAATGGGCATCGAGTTTATCGTGAAATACTTGTTAAGCTCGTCGAACGCCGCGCTCGCGCCGCCCCTGCGGCAGCTTACGACCGATGCTCCGACCTTGCCGCGCATCTTGTCGCCCGCAGCGCCGAACGCCTTGTCGAGAAACATTGAGATTATACCGGTCGCGGCGGCGTAGTACACCGGCGAACCGAATACAAATCCGTCTGCCTCCCCCGCTTTCGCGGCAAACTCGTCAACGAGCGCGCCGTAGTCGTATACTCCGCCGAACGAGTCCTTTCCTACCCACATTATCTCCGTTTCAACGCCGTTTTCTTCAAGAGCCTTCGCGCACTCCGTAAGAGCCGTGTATGTGCAGCCCTTTTCCCTCGGACTGCCGTTTACAAGAATTACCTTCATAATTATATTCTCCTTTCCGTTCTTTTACGTATTATATAGTATACCATTTTTCCCGCGATATGTCAAAAAAACTTACGCGTCACAAAATTCCTACCTTTTTCATAGTATATATCAGGTATGAAAATACCGAATAAAAAATCAGGAGGAAATACTATGGCGACAAATTTGCCAAACAGAGCGCAGTTGACGTATGACGGCTCGGCGGTTGTACTGTCGAACCAGACGAACACGACGCTCGTTGATACAAACACAATGGAGATTACCAAAAAGGCTGTTGACATGTCAATAGTCGCGGGCACGGACGCGGTTTACGTTGTGCGTCTCGAAAACACGGGCGCGAACAACCTCACAAACATTTCGATTACCGATAACCTCGGCATGGGCGCGCTCACCTATTCCGACGGCACGGCGCAGTTCTTTATAAACGGCAGCAGCGTTACGGGTACGGCTGCGGTAAACATGGGAAATGTCGTATTCACGACGACCGAAACGCTTGAACCCGGTGAGAACCTCATCGTCGTTTACTCCGCGTCTACCGGTGCGAACCAAACAGAGCCGATAACGAACACAGTTACGGCTAACGCGACCGCCGCGTCAACCGTTCCCGCGGCGATTACCGCTACGGCTGAAGAAACGATAACGATAACAGCCGTACCGAACGTATCCATCTTTAAATCCGCAGATAAGGATACGGTCACAAGCGGCGACACGCTCACTTACACCTTTACGCTTATGAACACGGGCAGCGCGGACGCGGAAAATGTGAAGTTCACGGACGTACTCCCTCCGGAGTTCACGGTTCAGACCGTTTCCTACAACACGGGCGGTCAGGACACGCCGATTACCACCGCAGATTATTCAATTCAAGGCAATACCCTCACAATTCCGTCGGAAACAGGCTCGCTTACTCTCACAGTACCCGCCGCTACCATGGACGGCCCGGGCATTTTAACCATTACCGTTACGGGAATGATTGCCTGATTATACAAACAAAACCGCCCCGAAAAGGGCGGTGTACATATTCATTATTTCATCTGTGATATAATTTTAAGTATTTCCTTTTCCGCGTCTTTTACCTCTTTCAAAAATTCGTTCGCGCTGACACGCACCGCGCCGCCCGAAAAAATAATTATCTGTTCCACTCCGTCCGACGTTGCCACGCGCACGCGGTGTTTTTTGCCGAGCTCGCGCGTGACCTTTTCTATATACATATCGGCTGTTTCAGCCTCTTTTGTGTACACGACGTTTATGTTGTTTACTTTCTCAACGCTCCCCGTGTTTCCCTTCACCTTGTACGCGTCAAAAACGAGTATCACCTCGCATCGGCTGTAGCCCTTGTAGTTGCAGAGTATGTCTATAAGCCTGTCGCGTGCCGTTTCAAGGCTGACCTTCGCAAGTTCTCGAAGTTCCTCCCACGCGAAAATAATGTTGTAGCCGTCCACGAGAAGGTACTCCGGTCCTTTAGGCATAAGACGTGCCTTGAATTTCTTTTCCTTCGGCGCGGCTTTTCTGACCGTCTGCGTCTGCTCCGTCCTGCGCGTGATTTGACCGTATGTGCGCTCGAATATCCGCATAAGCTCACTGTCGCTTACCGCCTCGCGCACGTACCTCTCCGCCTTCTCGTCGGGCGTTTCTTCCTCGCCGTCGCCTTCTTCAAGACTTATGAGCTCGGTATGCGCGTGACCGTAAACCTCGTCCCACGGCACGACGTAGCCCGCACCGTGCAAGCAGAATACCGAGTCCGCGCTGTTTTCAAGGTCGCCGTCCGCGTCGTAGCCGATTTGTGTTATTACCTCGTCGGCATTTTGGCACGGCTCGTAGCCGCTTAAAATACAGTTGAGCCGTCCGCGTCCGCCGGTATATGCGGCAACGTCTCTCGCGTAACCGCGCATACCCGCCACGGGCGCGCTGCCCGTTATAAGTGCCGTTTCGCCGCGTGTTTCGGGCGCGGCAAAGCTGCCGCCCATGTTCTGTATATCGGTCATCGCGCGTCCGACGCTCTCCGTCGGCACTTCGAGCCGAAACTCGTAATACGGCTCGAGCAGAACGCTTTGCGCCATACGTAGTCCCTGACGCACGGCGCGGTAGGTAGCCTGTCTGAAATCGCCGCCCTCGGTGTGCTTTATATGCGCACGCCCCGCGACGAGCGTTATTTTCATATCGGTAACGGGCGAACCCGTAAGCACGCCGATATGCTCCTTTTCCTTTAAATGCGTCAGTATGAGCCGCTGCCAGTTACGGTCAAGCTCGTCGGTCGGGCAAACGGTGTCGAACGTCAGACCGCTGCCGCGCTCGGAGGGTTCGAGCAAAAGTTATACCTCCGCGTAGTGGCGCAGCGGCTCGTAATGCCCCACGCCCAACGACGGCGCGGCTATCGTCTCCTTGTACGCGATTGAACCCTGCGTGAACGTCACGTCAAACCCGAACCTGTCGCGTATCACGCGCGTCAGCACTTCAAGCTGCACCTCGCCCATGACGTTTACGTGTATTTCGCGCAGCTGCTCGTTCCATATGATTTTAAGCTGCGGATCCTCCTCGGTTAAACGACTTAATTCCGTCACGGCGGTATGCTCGTCAACGCCGTCGGGCAGCTCCATTTTGTACGTCAAAACGCTTTCGAGTACAGCCCTTTTCGTGTCGGGTCTGTTGCCTATGCCCTCGCCGGGGTACGTTTCGGTAAGCCCCGTCACGGCGCAGACCGTACCCGCCTCCGCCGCGTCAACCGCCGTATACTTTTCTCCCGAGTAAACACGTATCTGATTTACCTTTTCGCGCCACTCGTTTTTACCGCTGCCCGTAAGCTCGTCCTTTACTTTGAGCGTGCCGCCCGTTATCTTCATATGCGTCAGCCGCGTGCCGTTTTCCTCCGTTATCTTGTACACCTGCGCGCCAAAAATATCGTCGTATATCACGCGCCGCGCATAAAACGAAAAGCCGTCCATAAACTCCTTTACGCCCGTCATTTTGAGCGCCGAGCCGAAATAGCACGGGAACACCGCTCGCCTTGCTATCGCGTTGCGCACGTCGCCCGCTTTAAGAGAGCCGCTTTCGAGGTACAAGTTCATCAGCGTTTCATCGCACATGGAAAGCTCGTCCATCGTTTCGTCCGTGTCTATGCCGTTTGTGAAATCTACGCATCCGTCGCCGAAACGGTATTTAAGTTCGCTCATAACCGCGTCCTTGTCGGACGGCAAGTCCATTTTGTTCACGAAAATAAAGACCGGCACGTCGTAACGCTCCAAAAGCCGCCACAGCGTTTCGGTGTGGTTCTGAACGCCGTCGGTGCCGCTTATCACAAGCACGGCGTAATCGAGCACGCTCAAAACACGCTCAGTCTCCGTCGAAAAATCGACGTGTCCGGGCGTGTCGAGGAGCGTAAACTCCACATCTCCGTAACGCAGTACCGCCTGTTTTGAAAATATTGTAATGCCGCGCTCGCGCTCTATTTCGTTCGTGTCGAGGAACGCGTCGCCGTGATCCACGCGCCCGAGACTTCGAAGTGCGCCGGACGTATACAGCATAGCCTCCGTCAGCGTCGTTTTGCCCGAATCGACGTGCGCGAGTATTCCTATTACAAGCTTGTTCATAATCCGTTCTTCCGTTCGTTTAATTCGCATTTCGCAGCCGCGCTAAAACTCTACGCCCTCTCTCGCGGCTGTACCCTTGTCGTAAGGGTGCTTTATCTTCATTATTTCCGATACGTAGTCGGCTTTTTCGATATACTCCTTCGGCGCATTGCGTCCCGTCATTACAAGCTCGCCGCCATATGTGTCAGCTATTTCCGCTGTCGCCTTACCGTCGGCAAGACCGAGCGCGAGCGCGGCGAATATCTCGTCAAGCACAATCATATCGTATTCCGACATATGCTCCGATATATAACGGAGATTATCATTGTGACATTTTGTGATTGCAATTTTGTCTGCGTCCGTCATAGAGTTAAAAAATCCGTAATCTTTGTCGCAGCGCAGCACCGTCACGTTTAACCTTTCAAGCGAGACTGTTTCACCCGTCGGCGAACCCTTTAAAAACTGCGCAAAAAGCACTTTCCTGCAGTGACCCGCCATACGCGCAGCCATTCCCGCGGCGGCGGTCGTCTTGCCCTTACCGTCTCCGGTGTAAATATGTATCATAACCGTTCCTCCGTCATAACAGCAGCAGCACAGGCGACGGTATTACCGGCAGAAACGGCACAAGCTTGCCGCCAATTACGACCGCGATAACGGTCAAAAGCTCGCTCATCTGTATATAGTAACCGCACGTATCGTTCGTTATTCCGCCCATTTTTTTGGCGACGAAAAATTTGTAGTAAAGTATAAGCCCCGCCTGACACAGCATTACGAGAAAGCCTATATACGCGCTCAAAATCACCATTACCGCGGCGCAGACCGCAGTTGTGAAAACGGACACGAACACGGCCACGGCTTTGTTGGAATTTGTCGTTACCTCGTAAAGTATACCGCTGTTTTTCGCGCCGCGCATAAGCGACATTTCGAGCGCGCACAGCGACCGCGACAGCACGAAACCGAGCGCGATCATTCCCGCCTCGCCGTATATGGAAACCTCGTTCAAAAAGCCCAAATAAAGAATGTAGTAAACTATCGCCGTCACTATACTGAACGCTCCGACGTGCGGGTCTTTAAGCATTTCAAGCATTTTCTGTTTTGTGCCGTGGGAGGACAGCGCGTCGTTTGTTTCAAGGTAGCCGCAGGCGTGTATACCGCCCGTCATAAGCACCGGCAGCACAGCCGCGCCCGCCGAAAAGCACGCGTGGTCTATCCCGATGTGCAAACACACGTGAAACCACAGCATAAAAACCGCGCCGACAGCCGCCCCGACAAGCGGCAGAAAGCACAGCATATAACGCATATTTTTCTTGTTCGGGTACACCCGAATCATGGGTATTCTCGAATATGTCGAGAACGCGAGACAAAGCGATTTCAGTACGTGCATTGTTTTACCTCCGAATTATCTTACATATACGCCGCACTTTTTATCATAATTCGGCGTAAATCGTTTTTTCGCTTGCAATTATATACTTATTATAGTATAATTTATTGGTAAAATCAACTAAATCGGGAGAAAATAAATGATAAACGTAACAAATCTGAGCCTGAACTTCAGCGGGCAGAACCTTTTTTCGGACGTAAACCTCAAATTCACGCCTGGCAACTGCTACGGCGTAATCGGCGCGAACGGCGCGGGTAAATCGACCTTCCTTAAAATCCTGTCGGGCGAACTTGACTCAACGACCGGCGAGGTGACTATCGACCCCAACTGCCGTATGTCGGTTCTCAAACAAGACCATTTCGCGTTCGACGAGTATACGGTTCTCGACACGATTATAATGGGCGACAAAAAGCTGTACGATATAATGAAGGAGAAGGACGCTCTGTATATGAAGGAGGATTTCTCCGATGAGGACGGTTTAAGAGCCGCCGACCTTGAGGCTGAATTTGCCGAAATGGACGGCTGGGAGGCGGAGTCGAACGCGTCAAAGCTTTTGCAGGGTCTCGGTCTTGACGAGAGCACGCTTTACAAAACAATGTCGGAGCTTGACGGTAACGAAAAGGTCAAGGCGCTGCTCGCGCAGGCGCTTTTCGGTAACCCCGATATACTCCTCATGGACGAGCCGACGAACGGTCTCGATTTACAGGCGATAGAGTGGCTCGAAAACTTCCTGCTCGACTACGAGGGTACGGTCATCGTCGTGTCGCACGACAGATATTTCCTAAACGTCGTCTGCACGCACATAGTCGATATAGATTACTCCAAGGTCAAGATGTACGTCGGAAACTACGAGTTCTGGTACGAGTCGAGCCAGATGGTTCAGGCTCTCGTAAAGCAGCAGAACAAGAAGGCGGAGGAAAAAATAAAGGAGCTGCAAAGCTTTATACAGCGTTTCTCGGCGAACAAGTCGAAGTCAAAACAGGCGACAAGCCGCAAAAAGATGCTCGACAAGCTGACGGTTGAGGAAATGCCCGCGTCGTCGCGGCGCTACCCGTTCGTCGGTTTTGATATGGATAGAGAGGCGGGACGCGATTTGCTCACGGTGAGCGACGTGTCAAAGACGATAAACGGCGAAACACTTTTGAATAACGTTTCGTTCACGATGAACCACGACGACAAAATAGCGGTAATCGGTGAAAACGAGCTTGCCGTAACGGCTCTTCTGCAAATACTCGCGGGCGAGGAAGAACCCGACGCGGGAACGGTCAAGTGGGGCGTAAGCACGTCGCAAAGCTATTTCCCGAAGGACAACTCAAAATATTTCGACGGCTGCACGCTTAACCTCGTAGACTGGCTGCGCCAGTACAGCGCGGAGGGCTTTGAAACGCAGAACGAAAGCTATATACGCGGATTTCTCGGCAGAATGTTATTTTCCGGCGACGACGTGTTCAAGCCCGTAAACGTACTGTCGGGCGGCGAAAAGGTGAGATGTATGCTGTCGCGCATGATGCTTTACGGCTCGAACGTGCTTATCCTCGACCAGCCGACGAACCATCTCGATCTGGAGTCGATAACGGCTGTGAACAACGGTCTGAAGGCGTTCAAGGGCAACGTCATATTCGCGTCGCACGACCACGAGTTTGTGAACACCGTAGCGAACAGAATAATCGACATAAAATCGGACGGAACTATCGTTGACAGAATGTGTACGTTTGACGAGTATATTGAAATGATGAGGGAGAAACAAAATGAAGTTTGAGAATACCGAGGTTTACGGTTTTGCGCGGGCGATGCGCGGTATGAGGAACCCGCTCGAATCGTGGAAAAAGAACGACACCGTTGAAGAAAACGGACGCGTCGTGATAGGCGAAAACGACTTGGGTCTCGCGCAGCGGCTCATACGGTCGGGCAGCGAACACCGTAAATTCATGCGCCAGATTTTCGTGTCGGTCGATATAACAGGTCCGCTGTACTGGTGGAAGGAGTTTGACACGTACAAGGTCGGCACGGTCGCGAACAGCACGTCCACTATGCACAAGCTCTCGTCCACACCAATAACGCGTGAGTGCTTTGAAATTGACGATTACGCGCCCGACCTCGATTACGGCGGCGTAAGGCTCGGCGATGTTATAGACAAGCATATCGAATTTTTGGAAAGTATGCGCGTAAAGTACCTTGAAACGAAGGATAAATCGTACTGGAAGGAGCTTATACGCTGGCTGCCGTCGTCGTGGCAGCAGACGCGGACGGTAACGATGTCGTACGAAAACCTGCTCGCGATGTGTTCAAAGGGACAGCGGCGTTTCCATAAGCTGACGGAGTGGTCAAAAGCGTTTATAGACTGGGCGCGGTCGCTCCCCTACGCGCAGGAGCTTATATTCATAGACGAGGTAGAACAGAATGATAGCAATAGTTGACTACGGCGCGGGTAATCTGCACAGCGTCAAAAACGCGCTCGATTTTATAGGCGCGAAAAGCGTTGTCACAAGCGGCGCGGACGTTATCGCGGACGCGGACAAGGTAATACTGCCGGGCGTGGGCGCGTTCGGCGACGCTATGGCAAGGCTTAACGAAAGCTCGCTCACGGAGCCGGTAAAACGCGCAATAGCGGACGGTAAGCCGTTTCTCGGTATTTGTCTCGGACTGCATATGCTTTTCGAGGAAAGCGAGGAAAGTGTCGGAGCGAACGGACTCGGCGTTTTCAAGGGCAAAATCGTCAAAATCCCCGACACGGGTCTTAAAATCCCGCACATGGGCTGGAACAGCATAGACATTGTAAAGGACAGCCGCATACTTAAAGGTATCGGCACTGAGCCGTACGTTTACTTTGTACACTCGTATTACATCAAGCCCGAGGATAGGGAAATTGTGAGCGCGTACACGAAGTACGGCGCGCGTCTCGCGATTGCGGTCGAGAAGGATAATGTGTTCGCGACGCAGTTCCACCCCGAAAAAAGCGGCGACATCGGCATGACGATTTTGAAGAATTTTGTGAGCCTGTAAGGAGTAAATATGTACGCTAAAAGAATAATCCCCTGTCTCGACGTTAAGAACGGCAGGGTCGTAAAGGGAGTAAATTTCGTAAATCTGACGGACGCGGGCGACCCTGTGGAGTGCGCGAAGGTGTACAACAAAGCCGGCGCGGACGAGCTTGTGTTCCTCGACATAACGGCGTCGTCCGACGCGAGAGACACGGTTGAGGATATGGTTCGCGCGGTGGCGCGGGAGGTGTTTATCCCGTTCACGGTCGGCGGCGGTATACGAACGGTCGAGGATTTCCGCAAAATACTCAACGCCGGAGCGGACAAGGTATCGGTAAACAGTTCCGCGCTCAAACGTCCCGAGTTTATCAGCGAGGCGGCTGAACGTTTCGGCAGTCAGTGCGTCGTGTGCGCGATCGACGCGAAAAGAAACGGCAAAGGCGGCTGGGACGCGTACCTCAACGGCGGACGCGTCAACACCGGCATAGACGCTCTTTGGTGGGCGAAACGCGCTGAGGAACTCGGCGCGGGCGAGATACTTCTGACAAGCATGGACTGCGACGGCACGAAGGCGGGTTACGACGTGGAGCTTACGCGAGCCGTGAGCGAAAACGCGAAAATCCCCGTCATAGCGTCGGGCGGCGCGGGAACGTCGGAGCATTTTCTCAACGTGCTGCGCGAGGGCAAGGCGGACGCGGTGCTTGCGGCAAGTTTGTTCCATTTCCGCGAGATTGAAATATCGGATTTGAAAAAATATTTAAAGGATAACGGGGAGAGTGTGAGATTATGAGTAAGAAAAACAGAAGAAAGACGCTGCCGGCGCGCAAGGAAACGCTGCCTCGCGCCGAGTTCAACACGTACGATTCAAAGGCGTACATTCTGGCGACGCTGATTATATTCCATATCGTTCCGCTTGTGTTTGTGGGGCTGACGTTCGCAATGAAACAGAATCTTATGAGCCTGTACACGCAATTCGCGATTTACTTCAACAGCTCTCTGCTCGCGGTTATAGCGTTCCTATACGGCATAAAGAAGGGCTTTAATTTAAAGCTGCCGTTCTTTATCAGTGTGATAGCAATTCTTTCAATCGTGTTTTACGTCGAGTATATGCCGAGCCAGGCGCTGCATATGCTGTTCGCGTTCGGGCTTGTGTACGTGCTGTTTTCGTTTATCGGCATACTCATAGGCGCGTATATAAAGCGTGTGTTTAAGATGGATTAAGGGGGCGCGTGTAATGGAAAAGGCGTTATACAAAGCGGTTACGGAAATGAACCCGCAGATTTACAAGGATTTTTACAAATTTTATTTTAAAAAACACTACCGCACCTTCAACATTATATCAACGTGCATCTCCATAGCGGCGTTCGCGCTGACGGCGTACTTTTACGTTATGAACTTCGGTACAATGTGGATACTTATCGCGCTGTGGATTGCGATTGTGATGTTTATCTATCCGAGACTTGCGTACCGCCGTCCGAGCAAGCGCGCGAGCAAGTCGCGGCAGACGACGCGTTTCCGTTTTTTCGACACTCACGTTATCGAAAAGACAAACGGCGAGGAAACGGATTACAAGTACGCGGATTTACAGGAGGTCGTGGAGAGTAAAAAATACATTTTCATTTTCCACGCCGAGGACAGCGTGAGCATCGTCGTGAAAAGCGAGGTCGCCGATAACGGCGCGGAAAAGCTCGCGGTGCTGCTTAAATCAAACGTTACGAATTACAAGAAAACAAATAAATGTTAAACGTAAAAACCGACGCCCCGAAAGACGTCGGTTTTGTTTTTTTAAATTGTGTCGTCGCCGCTGTGCGCCTCAAAATATTCGTCGATATTTTTGAATTCAGCCTTATGCGCGGGCGGTTTAAAGTCAGCCTTGTACGTGAGGGGTTCGGCGGGCTTGTCGTACGTTGTGATGTAGCTCTCGCCCGTCTTTTCCGCTACCGGCTTGTCGTGGTGCTGCGGCTTGCGTCTGTTTCCTCTCTTTTTGTAGCCGTCCTTCTTGTAGGGCTTGGAGTTTTTCGGCGCGATAACAACCTTTCTGTACGGCTCCTGTCCGACCGAGAAGGTCGTCACGTCGGGGTGATCCTGCAAATTCGAGTGGATAACGCGTCTCTCGTACGGGTTCATCGGCTCTAACGTAAACTTCTTGCCCGTGCGCGCAACCTTCGCCGCAAGGCGGTTTGACAATGCCAAAAGCGCGTCCGTGCGCTTTTCACGGTAGTTTTCGGTATCTATCGAAACCTTGATATACTCCTCGTTACGCTGGTTTACAACGAGTGAGGTGAGGTACTGGATACTGTCAAGCGTGTCACCGCGCTTGCCGATTACGATACCCATATTGTCTCCGGCGAGATTTACGGTAACGGTGTCGCCGTCAAAGCTTGCGTCCACCTTAACGTCGAGACCCATAGCCGTGAACATATCATCGAGAAACTTCTTCGCGTCCGCGTCGGGAGAGCCGAGCGACTCGCGCGTAGGCTTGTTTCTCTTCGGTTCTCTCTTTGTCTCTCGTCTGACTTCTTTTTTTACTTCATTCTTTGCCGCAGGTTCAACCGGTTCATTGTAATCCTCAATTTCCGTTTCCTGCGCGCCCTTTACGGTAACTCTTACGCGAGCGTCTCTCGCGCCTATTCCGAGAAAGCCTTTCGAGCCTTCGTCCAAAATTTCTATTTCAGCGTCCTCACGCGATACGCCAAGTTCGGCAAGAGCGAGTTCTATCGCTTCTTCCTTATTTCTTGCGCTTTTTTCCGTGGAGCTGTTTTTTCTCAGGAATGGTGACAACTATGTCCTCCCCTTTCTTTTCTAAATAAAAATTAACCGCAAGCTGCTGTACTATCTGTACGACGGAGCTTATTATCCAGTAAAGTCCGAGACCTGCCGGCAGAATAATCGTGAAAAAGCCGGTCATTATCGGCATAATCAAATTCATCGTCTTGTTCATCTGGTTTGCCTGGTCGTTCGCGCCGCTGTTCTGTCCCGCCTGTATCTGGGAAATCTTCATCGACGCCACCGACGCTATAACCGCCAAAAGCGGGATAATGAAGATTATAAGTCCCATCCATGCGCCGCTTGAAATGGCGTGATTAAACGCGTCGCCCGGAACGGTTGACAAATCGAGACCGAGGAAGTCAAAATTGACTATCCACGGATGCTGCGCCATGCCGGAAACGCCTTCGAGCGTCGAGCCCTGCGTTCCCACGGCTGCAGCCCATTTCGATATGAATATCTGCCCTTGGTTCCAGATGTTTAACGGTTCCGCGCCCGCGTAATTTCCCATAATACCGGGAATACTCGCGGCAAGGTTTGCCGCCGCGTCGCGCAGGTGAAGTATTTCATCGTACGCGCCTTCCCATACCACGCCGAGCATGTACTGCAGCGGTCGCTGGATAACCTGATAAAGACCTATGAGTATCGGGAACTGTATAAGCATCGGCAGACAGCCGCCCGTCATGCTTACGTTGTTGTTCTTATAGACCTTCATCATTTCCTGCTGGAGTTTCTGCTGATCGTTTTTATATTTCTCCTGCAGTTCCATGATATACGGTTGAATTTTCTGCTGCTTGCGTAATGATTTCTGCGATTTTACATTGAGCGGCAGCAAAATCATCTTTATTACGATGGTAAACAGAATTATGGCTAAGCCGTAGTTCTGCGCGAAATCATAAATAAACTTTATGATAAAGCCCATCGGACGAGTAATAAGAAACTCAAACATATGTGCTATTTTTCCTTTCCGCCGTCCTTTTCCTTTTTCGGGGGAACGGGATCGTATCCCCCCTCATGGAACGGATGACACTTTAAAAGCCGCCTTACGGCAAGGTACGTTCCCTTTGCCGCACCGTGTGTTTCGATTGCTTCCAAGGCATATTGCGAGCAGGTCGGATAAAATCGGCAGCATGACCCGCCCTTATACGGTGATATGTGGTGTCTGTAAAATTCGATTGATTTCGTTAAAACCTTTTTCATTTCTTCATTTCCAGCTTGTTCAGCGAAAAGCTGATATCGCCTCTTATCTGCTCAAACGTCTTACCGACCGCACGGTTGCGCGCCACGATTATTATGTCGTAACCCTCGCGTATATCGTCCTCCATTAAACGGTAGCTTTCGCGCATAAGCCGCTTTAAACGGTTGCGCACGACCGCCTTGCCCGCCGTTTTGCTGACGGTAAGTCCGAGACGGTTAAAGCCGTAACGGTTCTTTCTCGCGTATACCACGGTGTAACCGCCCGCATGGCTCGCGCCCTTGTAGACGCGCCGAAAGTCGCGGTTGAGCTTTAAGCTTTGAGTGTTTTTCATGTTTCTTTCGCACCCTTTAAGAAAAAAAGCAGCAAGCACAATCCCTTCATGCTTCCTGCCAAAGTCCCATATTACGCAGATAACTTCTTTCTGCCTCTCAGTCTTCTTCCCGCAAGAATTTTTCTTCCCGACTTTGTGGACATTCTCTTTCTGAAGCCGTGTTCCTTTGAGCGCTGACGCTTTTTCGGCTGATATGTCATTTTCATTCTAAAGCACCTCCTCTGCTTTCTCCCGCCCCGCTTGACGGGCTTAGTAAACTATCCTTAATTCAAGACACCTCATCTATTATATAGGTTTTAATCCGCATTGTCAAGCATTTTTTTACCTTTTTCACCTTATTTCTTAACCTTTATTATGTATTCCGTACCCCAGTCGTACGTTTTTTCCTCAATGTCCGCGTCGATACCGCTTTTTTTCATCATACCGACAGCCTTTGTGACGGTGTTTCGGAATACCTTTACATCATTCTTCTTTGTTACGCGCAGTTCGTTTATCGGCATCATGCGTTTTCTTGCCGCTGCGTTCATATCGCGCACAAGCTGCTCCGTCTGTGCCACGCTCAAATTGTCGCGGCACACGGTTTTTACCGCCTCAAGCTGTTTTTCCTCATCGGAGAGCAGCAAAAGAGCACGCGCGTGACGCTCCGTTAAATCGTAGTCACGTATCACCTTTTTGACAAGCGGCGGCAGCTTTAACAGACGTATCTTATTGGCAACGGACGACCTGCTTTTCCCTACCTTTTCGGCTATCTCCGTCTGCGTCATGCCCTGACGGCGTATAAGGCTTTTGTAGCTTTCGGCTACCTCAAAAAACGACAGATCCTCGCGCTGCAAATTTTCCAAAAGTGCGAGAATTGCGGACTTGTCGCTGTCCGCGTCAATGACTATAGCCGGTATTTCCGTAAGCCCCGCCATCTGCGCCGCGCGGAAACGTCTCTCCCCCGCCACAAGTTCGTAAGCGCCGTGTAGGCGGCGCACCGTTATCGGCTGTATCACGCCGTATTCGAGTATCGAGTCGCGCAGCTCCTCCATAGCCGACCTGTCAAAATATCTTCTCGGCTGGTTCGGGTTGGGCGCGATAATGTCAAGCGGCAAAAGCTCCGCGTGCGGCGTGTCGGGGTCGGTTTGTTTTCTCAGTAATTTTATCATGTCGGCGTCTCCTATCGGCAGATTTTCCGTGTAATTCACAAAATAAAAAGAGTAAGCGGCGATAATGTACGCCATTGATGAAAACACATGATGTATATACATTATCGCCATTTACCCTCGGTGGTGGAAGGTGTAAGACAATTTTGGGGGTAGACAGGGCCTTGGGGAAACCCTGTTGTGATGTACCTTTTTGATACTTGTCTGTCTTACAGTTATTATTATAGCACTTTTTTCGGCGCACGCAAGCGTTATCGTGCGCCGCGTTTTGACACCGTTTTACATTATTTTTTTATTTCGATAAATTATACGGAGTTCCGATAGGAGTTTTTGTCGCAATACCGGCTTTGCGCGGGTATTTTAGGGGAGTTTGTCCTACTTTTTTTATCACGATTATCCTGTGTTTGAGGTCGGTAAACGGTATTTCCGCCTCGTA
Source organism: uncultured Clostridia bacterium (assembly GCA_947631235.1). Lineage (GTDB taxonomy): Bacteria > Bacillota > Clostridia > UBA1381 > UBA1381 > Hominilimicola. Next base: position 68,534 of record CANRKO010000013.1, read on the forward strand.
CACGTCCTCAACCTCGCCGCCGAGAATTTTTATCGCGCGGCGCGCGTCTTTAAGTTCCTTTTCGGCAAGCGGGCCTTTTAGCGCAAGAAAGTAACCGCCCTGTTTTAAAAACGGCAGACACCACTCGGACAGCACCGTTAAATTTGCCACGGCGCGCGATACTGCAGTGTCGAACATGCCTCGGTACTTCCTATCGCGTCCGCCATCCTCGGCGCGGGCGTGCACAAACTCCACGCCGTCAATATTAAGTTCGCCGCACACGTCCTTTAGGAACGTAAGCCGCTTGTTAAGGCTGTCCAAAAGCGTTAAATCCACTTCCGGTTTCGCTATTTTAAGCACAAGCCCCGGAAAACCCGCGCCCGTGCCGACGTCTATGACCCTGCCGTGAACGCGGTTCGTGCAAAGAGCCGTAAGACTGTCGAGGAAATGCTTTATCGCTATGCCCTCGTCGTCCGTTATGGCGGTGAGATTTACCTTTTCGTTCCGTAAAACGAGCATCTTCGCGTAACGCACAAGCTGCTCCGCCTGTCTGTCGTCAAGCTGTATATTAAGCTGCTCAGCACCGTTTTGTATAAGATTTTTCATATCGTTTTTTGTGTTTGTATGCTTACCCGAGTATCCTCTCTATCATATCGGCAAGTTCTTTAGCCTTTTTCGTTATGTACTCAACGTCCTTGCCTTCAATCATTACTCTTACGAGCGGCTCTGTTCCCGACGGACGGATAAGCACTCTGCCCTCGCCCGCGAACTCGTCCTCCAGCGACTTGCACGCAGCCGCTATTTCCTCGTTGTCCATGTATGTGTTTTTGTTTTCGGGCTTTACTGTCGCGTTTTTGAGCACCTGCGGCATCACCTTTACTATTCCAGCCGCCTCCGACGCTTTCATGCCCGTTTTTTTCAGTACCGCCAAAAACTGCAGCGCGCTCACAAGTCCGTCTCCGGTTGTATTGTGGTCGAGGAAGATTATGTGTCCCGACTGCTCGCCGCCGATGTTGTAGCCGTTCGCGAGCATTTCTTCAAGCACGTAACGGTCGCCGACCTTCGTGCGCGGTATGTGCAGACCCAATTTGTCGCCCGCGATGAACAAGCCGAGGTTACTCATAACGGTCGCGACGAGCGTGTTCTGTTTCAGCGTGCCGTTCTCGCGCATAAACTTCGCGCACGCAGCCATGATCTGGTCGCCGTCTATGAGGTTGCCGTTCTCATCAACCGCGAGCAGTCTGTCCGCGTCGCCGTCGAACGCGAGTCCCACGTCCGCGCCGATTGACGTAACATACGCCTGAAGGCTCTCCATATGCGTCGAGCCGCATTTGTAATTTATGTTCACGCCGTCGGGCGTGTTGTGGATCGCCTCGACGTTAGCGCCGAGCTTGTTCAGCGCCTTGAACGCCGCTTCGTACGCCGCACCGTTCGCGCAGTCAATCGCTATTTTCATACCGTCGAGACGGCAGTCTATTGTCGATACCGCAAACGCGACGTAATCCTCGACCGCGTTGTGATTCGCGCTGACGTAGCCCACGCCGCCGTGCGTCGGGAGATTTTCTATTTTCTTTTCGCCCAGAATGTAGCTTTCAATCTCGTTTTCAATCGCGTCGCTCAGCTTGTAGCCGTCCTGATTGAAGAATTTTATGCCGTTGTACTCGCAGGGGTTGTGCGACGCGCTTATCACAACGCCCGCGTCAGCCTTGTAAAGACGCGTCAGATACGCGACCGCAGGGGTCGGCACAACGCCGAGCGGTATTACTTTCGCGCCCATCGAACAAAGTCCCGCAGTGAGCGCCGCCTCGAGCATGTCGCCCGACTTTCTCGTGTCCTTGCCTATGAGTATACGGGGGCGGTGACCCGTGCTGTGCTTTGTCAGCACGTACGCGCCGCTTTGACCCGTTTTAAACGCCAAATCGGCTGTCAAATCCTTGTTCGCTATACCTCTTATGCCGTCGGTTCCGAATAGCTTGCCCATTTTCATCTTCCTCCATAATATTCGATTACACTATTTCCGCGCCCGACTGAATGTCATTGAGCGTCGTGAGAACGGTTAAGTCGTCGCCGTGTTCGGCTGATAAAATCATGCCGCACGATTCAAGCCCCATCATCTTGCGCGGCTTTAAATTCGCGACGAACAGCACGTTTTTGCCGATAAGTTCCTCCGGCGTGTGGTACTTTGAAATTCCCGACAAAATCTGGCGCGTGTCGCTGCCTACCTGCAAAGTAAAGCGCAGCAGCTTTGATGACTTCGGCACTTTTTCGCACTCTATTACCTTGCCGACGCGTATGTCGAGCTTTTCAAATTCCTCAAATTCGATATAGTCCTTGTACGGCGCGATTTCGATTTTTTCTTCCTCCGCGCCCGCCGAGAGTTCCTCTTCAAGTTCCGCGAGTTTCTTTTCCGCGTCTATTCTCGCGAACAGCGGCACTGCCTCGCCGACCTTTACGCCCGCTGCGGTCACGCCGAATTTGTCCGCGTTCTCAAAATCAAGCTTGCTCGCGCCCGTCTGCGCCGCTATTTTTTCTGCCGTTTCGGGCATGTACGGGCTTAAAAGCGACGTTATAATTCTGATTGTCTCTATGAGGTTATACAGCACCGTGCCGAGACGCGCTCTTTGACTCTCGTCCTTCGCGAGCGCCCACGGCATCGTTTCGTCGATATATTTGTTCGCACGGTTTACGACCGTCCATATTTCATCGAGACTGTCCGCGACATGGAGCGTCTCCATCTTCTTCATAATCTTACCGAGCGCACTTGTCGCGACCGCCTTTAAGTCGTCGTCAAACTCTCCCGCCGTGTCGCCCGACTGTATTACGCCGCCGAAATACTTGTTTATCATCGCGACGGTACGGTTCACAAGGTTGCCGAGAGTGTTCGCGAGGTCGCTGTTAAAGCGGCTTATGAATACCTCGTACGTGATTGTTCCGTCCTGCGCGAACGGCATTTCGTGGAGCGAATAGTAACGCACCGCGTCAACGCCGAAGTGCTTTACCAGATCCTCGGCGTATATCACGTTTCCGCGTGACTTGCTCATTTTTTCCTCGCCCACGAGCATCCACGGATGACCGAACACCTGTTTCGGCAGCGGCTCGCCGAGAGCCATTAGCATTATGGGCCAGTAAATCGTGTGGAAACGCAGAATATCCTTACCTATAATATGCACGTCCGCGGGCCAGTATTTCTTGTATAACTCGCCCTTTTCGTCGGGCGAATAGCCGAGCGCGGTGATATAGTTCGAAAGCGCGTCGATCCACACGTACACGACGTGTCCGGGGTCGAAGTCCACGGGTATTCCCCATGAAAAGCTTGTGCGCGACACGCACAAATCCTGCAGTCCGGGCTTTAGGAAGTTGTTTACCATCTCGTTCTTGCGCGACTCGGGTTGTATAAATTCGGGATGCGTCTCGATGTACTCCATGAGCTTGTCTTGGTACTTGCTCATTTTGAAGAAGTACGCCTCCTCCTTCGCCTTCTTTACCTCGCGTCCGCAGTCGGGGCATTTGCCGTCAACAAGCTGCGTGTTCGTCCAGAACGACTCGCACGGCGTACAGTACCAGCCCTCGTACTCCGACTTGTATATATCGCCCTTTTTGTAGAGCGTCTTGAATATCTTCTGCACCGCCTTTTCGTGGTAATCGTCGGTGGTGCGGATAAATTTGTCGTAGCTTATGTTGAGCATATCGGCAATCTGTTTTATCTCGCCGGCTATTTTATCGACATGCTCTTTTGGCGTAATACCCTCCGCTTCGGCTATTTCCTGTATCTTCTGACCGTGCTCGTCCGTGCCGGTAAGGAAGAATACGTCCTTGCCGATAAATCGGTTAAACCGCGCTATCGCGTCGGTGAGGATTATCTCGTACGTGTTGCCGATGTGCGGCTTTTTCGACGTGTACGCGATTGCCGTTGTAATGTAGAATTTTTCCATGTATATGGACTCCTTTCAGTTGTGTTGTGGGGATTAAACCCCTCAGTCGCTTTCAGCGACAGCTCCCCTAGTAGGGGAGCCTTGCAATGAATGACTCGCATCGTGAGCCTCCCCTACTAGGGGAGGTGACGCCGCAGGCGTCGGAGGGGTTTGTTACGCCAAATCATATTTTATCCAAAAATCTCTCCATCAACGTATAACCCTTTTCAATAAATATACCCGTTTTCTTGCCGTTTTCCTCGGTATACGCAAGACCCGAGCCGCCGTCCTTCGTGCTGTCGTAGATAACATACGGTACGGGGTCTGACACATGGGTTTTCAGCTTGATTGGCGTCGGGTGGTCGGGCATTATCAGCATTTTATAGTCTATACCGCGCTTTTCAAGCTCGTCTTTCAGGAATTTTACAACCTTTTTATCTATCGTTTCAACCGCGTACTTCTTCTTTTCGGGAAGTCCCTGGTGTCCCATTTCATCGGGAGCCTCCATGTGAATGTACACAAAATCGCTGTCACCGGTGATAGCCTTCAAAGCCGCCTGAGCCTTGCCGTCCCAGTTGGTTTCGCAGTTACCGGTCGCGCCCTCTACGTCGATTGAGTTCATTCCGGCGCACTTTGCTATGCCCTTTATCAAATCGACAGCCGAAATAACGCTGCCCTTTAAGCCGTATTTTTCGTAGAAGTTTTCAAGCTGCGGTTTTGTTCCCTCGCCCCAGGGCCAGATCGAAGTCGCGGGATTTTTACCCGCCGCGACGCGAGCCTTGTTGACGGGGTGTTCCTTTAAAATTTCCACGCTCTTTTTCATCATTTCGAGGAATTTCTCCGCGCCGTCGCCCTTCGGGAGATATTCGCCGATTTTCCTGTCGGAAATGTCGTGCGGCGGAGTCAAATCCACATTTGTCGAGCCGCCGCTCCATACGCACAGGTGGCGGTAGCTGATGCCGGGGTAAAACTTGATTTTATCGGTGTTAAGTTCAGCCGCGACAGCCTTCATTAACTCAGCCGACTCCGCCGTCGTGATTTCGCCGGAGGAATAGTCGAGCATGGTTTTATCCTCGTAATTTTCCTCGTCGGAGAGCGTCACTAAATTTGTGCGGAAAGTAACGTCGTCGTCCTTCATATCAACGCCGATTGACGCGGCCTCCAGCGGTGAGCGTCCGCTGTAGCATTTTTTCGTGTCATAGCCCATGACCGACAGATTAGCCACGTCCGAGCCGGGTTTCATGCCGTCCTGCACGGTCTTTACCATGCCGAGTTCGCCGTGCTTTGACATATAATCAATGGTCGGCTTATCCGCAACTTCGAGAATTGTCTTTCCGCCGAAATAATCCACCGGATAATCCGCCATACCGTCGCCTAAAATTACAATGTATTTCATATTTATGTCTCCTTTTGGTTAATTTTTATACTTAAATCCGCTTTTTATCCTCGGGATAATCGCAAGTGCGCCGCGTCCGACGTGGGTCGCGATAAGCGGACTGAACTCGCCGTGCATCGTTATTTTTACGTCCTCGCCGAATTCTTCCTTTAACACTTCCATAGCCTCATCGTACTTATTTTTGTCCGACTCCACTATCAGAAATTCGGGATTTTCAAAATCAACGTCCTCGTCCTCTTTTATCTTTTCGACGAGCTTATGTATCAGCTTTTTCTTGCCGCGGAGTTTGTCAAGATTTTCCACAAGTCCGTTTTCTATCGTGAGTATCGGCTTGATGTCGAGAAGCGTGCCGACAAACGCCGCCGTTTTTGACAGTCTGCCGCCCTTTTGCAGATATTCGAGCGTGTCTACGAGAAGGTAGCACCGCCACGAAACTATGTACTGCTCGCAGTCCTTTATAATCTCATCGACGTTTTTTCCCTCCGCAGCCATTTGAGCCGCGTGTACAGCCGTCTGCGCTATGTAGAGCGAGAATTTGTACGAGTCGAAAATATGAAGATCAGCTTTCGGATTTTCCTCCATTATTTCCTCTCTCACAAGACACGCCGTGTTATACTGTCCGCTTGCCGCGCTCGACAGTGTGAAGTATATCACGCTCTCATGCTCGTCGGTCGCCTTTTTGAGATAGTCGTACATATCCGCGTACGGCGTCTGCGAACTTCTGGGCACGCCGTCGAATTGCTCCTGCATATCGAGGAATCGGTCGTTCGTTATGTCGCGCCGCTGGACGTACTGCTCTTCGCCGAACAGTGTTATGAACGGGATAATGCCGATATTGTATTTTTCAAGTACCTCGTCGGGTATGTCCGAGCCGGTGTCCACTATGATTTTGATATCGCTCATAGGATAATCTCCTCCCTTTTATGTATCTACATCGGGCGACCGCGAGGGTCGCCCCTACGGCGTTCGCGTTATGCGGGCGGCCGATGACCGCCCCTACGGTGTGGTGTTACGCTCGTAAGCCTCTCCTTAAGGAGAGGTGGCATTGCAAAGCAATGACGGAGAGGTGGCAATACGCATTTTTAAGAAACCACCTCTCAGTCGCCTTCGGCGACAGCTCCCCTATTAGGGGAGTCTCTCGAAAAGCGCCGCATTGTGTAAGCCTCCCCTACTAGGGGAGGTGACGCCGAAGGCGTCGGAAGGGTTTAGCCCTACCACGTAAATTTTGTTAATTGTCCCAATTTTTTCAGGTTGTCAAACCCCTGCTGCCTTAACGCCTCGTACACTATTACCGCGACGGAGTTTGACAAATTCAGACTGCGCGCGTCGGGTATCATCGGTATTCTTATACATCGCTCCTCGTGCTCGTGCAGAAGTTCCTCGGGAAGTCCCGCGTCCTCGCGCCCGAACATCAGGTAGTCGTTGTCCTTGTACTCCACGTCAACGTATGTGTGCGGCGCTTTTGTGGTCGCGTAGAAGTAACGCGCACCATCGGTCTTTTTAAAAAAGTCAGCCAAATTATCGTAATACTTGACATTCAGTAAATGCCAGTAATCGAGCCCCGCGCGCTTTAAATTCTTGTCCGTAATCTGAAACGCCGTCGGACGGACTATGTGCAGCCCGCACCCCGTCGCCGCGCAGGTACGCGCTATGTTGCCGGTATTCTGCGGAATACGCGGCTCTACCAATACTATGTTAAACAAGCGATACCATATCCTTTACTTCAGAAATTTCAGCATAAATCTGTTAAGCAGCGGACGTTTTATCCCCACCGCCCTCTGCGGGCAAAGCTCCTGACAGCAGAAACATTTTATGCACTTCTTTTTATCTATAACCGGCTTACCGCCCGCCATGCTTATCGCCTTCGGCGGACAGCAGTCTGCGCACGCGCCGCACTTTACGCACGTTTTGTAATCAATTTTCGGACGCGACGCAAGAGCGTTTTTCGCCCACGCGTTTACCGCCGGCGGCAGCGACAGCAGCCTTAAAAGGTTAAAGTGGCTCTCCGGCTTTACGAAATCACGCATAATAAGCGGCTCGAACGGTTCGCCGACCGTTTCGACCTCGCCCGTAAGCCCGCGCTCAATCGACTCTCTCACCGTGTCAACCTCGTCGGGGGCATATCCTATAAGCTCGCATGCAGCCTTGTCAAGCGAGTACGCGTTCGCGGACGCCATTACAAGTCCTATATGGCGGCTCTGTCCGGCTGTCGGCCCGTTGCCCTCCATGCCCCACACCGCGTCCATTATGCTGAGCGTCGGCTTGACGCACTCGCACAAATCCACAAGCATGGAACAGAACGCGCGTCGGTCGTCGAGCCTGAAATGCAGTTCCGCCTTGTGTGTTCCGGGGATTACGCCGAACAGATTTTTTACCGCGCCGGTGTAGCTTGTCATGGCGTGCGTTTTGAGTTTCGGCAGCGAAATTATAACGTCAGCCTCAAGCGCGGGATTGATTATCGGTATTTGCTTTATCGTCCTGCCCTCGGGAAAATGCACATCGGTAAACGATGTGTCGTAATTGAGCGCCGCGCCTGTACCCTCTGCGGCTTTGTCAACGCCGCACGCGGAGTACACGCCCTTTAAAATCGCGGCGTTATAGAGTCCGCCGGGGCTTTCGGCAACGGTCACCTTACCGCCCGCTTCCTCTACAAGTTCTATTACCGCTCGGAGAATATCGGGGTGCGTTGTGACCGCCTCGTCGGGATTTTTCCGTGACACAAGATTGGGCTTTATAAGAACCTTGTCGCCCTTTTTCACATACCGACCGATACCGCCGATAAGTCCGACCGCTTTTCTTACCGCGTCCGCCGAGTCGCCGTAGCGTCCGCATTTTACTATTGAAACAGTATCGGTCATATGATCGCACCTCGCAGGACAATAGTTTCACATATATATTATACTATATTCTTTGTTATTTTTCAACAGTTATGTGAATTATTGCAGGAATAAAAGTTTGGACGCTTTATCGTCCGCCTTGATTTTCCCCGTCAGATGATGTATAATACACTAAAAGGGGGATTTTTTATGAAGAGATTTACTTTAGGTTTTATAATAGGCGGGGTTATTTGTTCCGCGCTGACGGGCTTTGCGGTAGAGTACGCGGTAACGGCTAACCCGTTCCCTATCAGGGTTGACGGTGTTGAAAAATCCATAGAGGGCTACAATATAAACGACAGTACATACTTCAAATTGCGCGACATCGCCGACGCGGTAGGCGGATTTACTGTCGGCTTTACAAATAATACAATTACCATAAACACATCGCAATCCGAGCCGTCCGAGCAACCGCCCGAACCCATAAATACCGACGGAACTATCACAATTTACGAGGATCAGCCGCGTGATAACCGCCTCGCGAGAGAAGGCGATATATTCGTTAAGGCAGATGGGACAGAGATAGTGCTTGCTATTGGACCACATGGGGTACTTGGTGAAGGACAGGGAGTTGCCCCGGATGTAGGGTTAATGGATGAGGTAGGAGTTGGTGACGCTAAAACGTATAGACCATTAGAGGCTAATGGTAGGTTGTTAACGGGTAAATATGGCGTAGATTCAGTAGGTAAAGGAACAAGTGATACACAGTATCAAGTAAATATTTTAACAGGTGAAGGTCATTGGGCAGGTGAATGGAATGTGATAAATGATTATACAAGACCTACAGAAACCGGAACAGAAGTAGGGGAAATATCTGCAGATAAGAATTATTTTTGGAATAGCCTAACTTGGGTATTAGTTGCTGAACATCCTGAATATGCAGATATATTCAAAGTAAATTAAAAGAAAACAGAAAATATAAGGAAAGTATAAATATATCAACCTTAGTTGCCTAAAAAGATACCTGCATATGAAAAAAGTATTGACAAAAGATATAAAATGTGGTATAATATCTTTATAAGATACGAAAAACCCGTATCGCAGATTATCTTCTGAATTTATATGTTTGAGGTATGAAACGGGGAGTCATACCAAAGTAAGGAGGATAATATGGCTACTATTTTACTTAAAAGAGGACAGACAAAGAACATCAGTTCGCTTAAACTCCAAGAGGGAGAGGCTGCGATTGCGTACAATGATGACAAAAGCACAGCGCATCTCTACGTCGGAGGCGCGAACGGCACACCCGTATCCGTCGAAACCAACGTCAAGGCGGCGGCTGTTACCGAAGACAGCACGCACCGCTTTACAACCGACGCGGAAAAGTCAACGTGGAGCGCAAAGCTCGGCGCGGACAGCACGGTTGACGGCGGCACGTTTTAAGGAGGGTGAGCCATGGCCAACAGAATACAATTAAAACGTGGTGTTAAGTCCAAACTCCCGACGCTCACGCAGGGCGAACCCGCGTACACGACCGACACTCACGAATTATATGTCGGCACGGGCGGCGGCAACGTCAACATGGGCGGTACGCATTGGTACAGCGGCACGGATATGACCGGCGCGTCGGGTACGTACAGCTATGACGCGTGTCCGCTTGTCAAGCTTGGAGATATGTATTTGAACACCTCAAATGGAAACGTGTACGAATGTACGACCGCAGGCAGCGGCGCAACCGCAAAATGGACATACCGAGGCTGCCTCAAAGGCGCGGCAGGCGCACAGGGCGCGACAGGCGCGACAGGCCCGAAAGGCGACACGGGGCCGCAGGGCCCGCAAGGTCCGGCGGGAACGACGGCGGCGCGGCTCACGACTCCGCGCGCGATAGACGGCGTCAACTTCGACGGTTCGGGCGCAGTCACGCATTACGGCGTATGCTCCACTGCAGGAGATACCGCCGCAAAGACCGTCAGCGTATCGGGGTTCAAGCGCGTTGAGGGCGCGGTTGTGTTTGTGAAATTTACGAACAAAAATACGGTGAACGTTCCCACGCTGAACGTAAACGGCACGGGTGCGGCGAATATGCGCTCTCAGGGAGGAACGGTTCTGAATAAAAGCGAAATAAATTCCAACATACTGTATATGTTTGTATATGACGGCACGGATTATCGGCTTGTGGGCACGCTTAATCACGGCGGCAGTTCGTCCGTTGCTATCGGCGAAGGCGGCATTGAGACGGACTACAGCAACACTACTGTCGTGGGCGGAGAGCAGAACTATGCCGGCGGCTACAGCAGCACGATAATAGGCGGCATAGGCAACAGAACACTCGCGTACCAGACAAAAGTCGGATTCTATGCCACGGAAGGCACGGACAGCGATTATTTTGTAGT
>CANRKO010000014.1 GCA_947631235.1 uncultured Clostridia bacterium
GCTTGTGCGGGCCCCCGTCAATTCCTTTGAGTTTCAACCTTGCGGTCGTACTCCCCAGGTGGGATACTTATTGTGTTAACTGCGGCACAGAAGGGGTCGATACCTCCTACACCTAGTATCCATCGTTTACGGTGTGGACTACCAGGGTATCTAATCCTGTTTGCTCCCCACACTTTCGCGCCTGAGCGTCAGTTGTCGTCCAGAAAGCCGCCTTCGCCACTGGTGTTCCTCCCAATATCTACGCATTTCACCGCTACACTGGGAATTCCGCTTTCCTCTCCGATACTCAAGACTGTCAGTTTCAACCGCAGCTCCGGGGTTAAGCCCCGGCATTTCACGGCTGACTTGACAGCCCGCCTACGCGCCCTTTACACCCAGTAAATCCGGACAACGCTTGTCACCTACGTATTACCGCGGCTGCTGGCACGTAGTTAGCCGTGACTTTCTCACAAGGTACCGTCACTGTCTTCTTCCCTTGCGACAACAGTTTACAATCCGAAGACCTTCTTCCTGCACGCGGCGTTGCTGCGTCAGGGTTCCCCCCATTGCGCAATATTCCCCACTGCTGCCTCCCGTAGGAGTCTGGGCCGTGTCTCAGTCCCAATGCGGCCGATCAACCTCTCAGTTCGGCTACAGATCGTCGCCTTGGTGAGCCGTTACCTCACCAACAAGCTAATCTGACGCGAGTCCATCCATAAGCGCTAAAGCTTTCATAAAGAAATCATGCGATTCCTTTACAATATGCGGTATTAGTCCTCGTTTCCAAGGATTATCCCCCTCTTATGGGCAGGTTACTCACGCGTTACTCGCCCGTCCGCCACTTTCCTCCATTTCAATCATTCCGAAGAAATCAATCATTGGATTCTCGTTCGACTTGCATGTGTTAGGCACGCCGCCAGCGTTCGTCCTGAGCCAGGATCAAACTCTCGTTTAAATCTGAATTGCTTTACTGCGTCTTGTTTACTTGTCCTGCACGTCTATTCTTCCGTATTACTTCGTCGTTAATGCTCGCAATACATCAAGTATTGCTCCGCTTATCTCCTTGTAATACGAAATTTATACGCACATGACAAGCAAAACGCCTTGTAAATCAATTCTATTCCCGTACTTACTCTGTCGGGAAAAACTCTCCTTAGAGAGTTAAAAGTTCGTTTCCGTCAGCTCTTTAAACTAACTCTGACATTACGTTAATTTCCATTATCCGTTTACTGTCATAAAAAACTCAAATTCTTTTGACTTGGTTCCGTACTTACGTTTCGTAAATACCAACACTGTTCATCTTTCAATGTACATGCCCCCGCTCTCGCGACAGCTTTAATATATTAACACACTCTTTTCCCATTGTCAAGCCTTTTTTTAAAAAATTTTTTGATTTTTTTAAAAATTTTTTCGGCGTACAATATATTGTATATAAGCCCTGTTACAGCCACAAAAAAACCGCCCGAAGGCGGCTTATAAATTTACCCGTTGTTATTGTTGTTCGCGTCGTTCATATCGGCAGCGTCGCCCGCGCCGCGCATTATATCGTCGGCTGCATCGCCCACGCCCTCGGCTGCGTCACCGACCGCGTCGCCCGCGTCACGCGCAACATTACCCGCGGCGTTTCCGATGTCGTTTGCCGCGTCGCCCGTTCTGTCAGCCGCCTTATCCGCAGCGTTCTCCGCTTTATCCATCATATTCGGCGTTGCGGTAGCTGCGGGCGCGGGAGATTTCGCATTCGCACGGTCGTCAACATTTTTCGCGCCGCATGACGCGAGAGCAAGCACGGCAAGCGTCGCCGCTATAATAAGTTTTATATTTTTCATCTTTTATTCCTCCGATAAAAATTTAATACATACTTATTATTATGCTTTTATGGATTTTTATAAGAGGAAAAAATTGTCAGTGTTTTTGCATATCGAGTATCTCGTCGAAAATCGCCTTCGCCGCGTCGTCCTTGCTCATCAGCGCAAACTCCTTTTCACCGCCGCGCGTTATAAGCGTTATAATGTTCGTATCGACGCCGAAACCCGCGCCTTTTTCCTTTAGGCTGTTTGCAACGATCATGTCGGCGTTTTTCTCCGTCAGCTTTTTATGCGAGTTTTTGATAAGATTTTTCGTCTCCATCGAAAATCCGCACAAAAACTGTCCTTTTCTTTTCATCTCGCCCAAAGCCTTCAAAACGTCCTTTGTACGCTCCAACTCTATCACCGCGTCGCCGTCGGATTTCTTTATCTTTTCCTCGCCGACTACCTTCGGTCTGTAATCGGCAATCGCGGCGGCTTTTACGATTATATCCATATCGGGCGCGAGCTTCATGCACGCGTAATACATTTCCGCCGCCGTTTCGGCTTTTACGGCGTTTACGAACGCGGGCGGCTCACGGTCGCACATACCCATGACGAGCGTCACGTCCGCGCCCCGGCGCATGGCGTTTTTCGCGAGAGCGAAGCCCATCTTGCCGGTCGAATGATTTGTGATGTACCGCACGGGGTCTATAGCCTCGGCGGTCGCGCCGGCGGTGACGAGCACCCTCTTACCCGCCATATCCTTCACGAACGCGGCTTCCTTCAATATATATTCGAGCAAAAAACTTTCATCAGCCATTCTGCCGTCGCCGACGTCGCCGTTCGCGAGCATACCGTGTTCGGGGTCGGCGATTTCATACCCGTATTCCGAAAGCTTCCTTATATTATCCTGCACGATTGGGTTGTGGTACATATTGTGGTTCATCGCGGGCGCGATTATCTTAACGCACGGACACGCCATAACCGTTGTCGTAAGCATATCGTCCGCTATACCGTTCGCTATCTTACCGATAACGTCCGCGCTCGCGGGCGCAACCATAACCGCGTCGGCAGCCTTCGCCAGCGCGACATGCTCGACGCTGTACTCGAAATTCCTGTCGAACGTGTCAACGAGACATTTATTCTGCGTAAGCGTTTCAAACGTGATAGGGTTTATAAAATTCAGCGCGTTTTTTGTCATCAGCACATGAACGTTCGCACCGAGTTTTACGAGCATACGCGCGAGGTTCGGTATCTTGTACGCCGCTATCGAACCCGTAACGCCGAGCAGTATCGTTTTTCCTTTAAGCATATTACCGCTTCCTTTACTTTTCATACAAATTATTATATATATTCTATCACAATTTTTTAATAAAGCAAAGATAAAAATACGGTTTTACAAAATTATTATAATATGGTATACTATATTAAAAGGTCGGTGATTAAGATGAAAAAGCTTGCCGCCGCATTGGCGGTCATACTGACGCTCGTCGTGTGCGACCTCGCACTGTGGCGGAACGACTATATAATAAGAAGCAAGGACGGCTTCGCGCGAAACGATTTTGAGATAACGCGGCTCAAGCATCCCGAAACGGTATGGGACAGAGTGTATTTCGGCGACGGCTCGGTCGCGTCGGGTTACGTCGAGGAAATTTCGACGGCGATGTATATAAATCTGGGGCTTGAGGACTGCGGTCTTACGGATCTCAAAAAACTTATTGACGGACGGTTCATAAGGATAGGCAAGGAGCTTGTGATAGGTCTGAACTACCCCGTTCTCACGGGCGGCGGCGCGAACCACCGTTACGCGTGGCGCAAAAGTCCGATTGTGCCGTACGTGTACTACGACCGCGAACGCATCTCGGAATGTCTGTCGGGTAAAAACAAAAACGAAAATCAAGAAAAAACGCTGTACCACGGCAGCACGGACAATGTTAGGGTGAGCGGTGAAAGGGACACGGAACGTCTTGAAAACAATCTCGCCGCGCTCAAAGGTATAATAGACTACTGCGATGAGAACAAAATACGTCTTAGGACGGTGTTCCTGCCGTGGAACGGTCGGTACGCGAAACCCGATTACATGAAGGCGGCACGGAGCGAGGCGGAAACGCTCTTAAACGAAAACAACATTGAATTTTACGACCTTGAAGACGAGGTCGGCAGCGAGTGCTTTTACGACGCGACGCACATGAATTACGAAACGGGCGCGCCGTGGTTCACGGAGCTTATGGACAGGTGGCTGTAAATAATATATTGAAACGGAGTGGAAAAAATGAAGGTTGCAATAATAGGTTTGGGTCTTATCGGCGGCTCAATAGCGCGCCGTCTGCGCGGTTTTCACGGCGGCTGCACCGTCGCGGCGTACAACCGCAGCGAGGAGTCGCTTAATCTCGCGATGCGCGACGGAGTGATCGACGAGGCGTACCAAAACGCGGGCGACGCTATGGACGGGGCGGATTTAATAATTCTCTGCCTGTACCCGCAGCTTAACATAGACATGGTTCGCGATAATTTAAGCCGCATTAAGGCGGGCGCGGTTATTACGGACGTGTCGGGCGTTAAGCGGTTTATGATAGAAAATCTTTCGGAAATTCTTCCCGATACCGTTGATTTTGTCGGCGCGCATCCGATGGCTGGGCGCGAGGTCGGCGGTTACAAGTCCTCGACCGACACGCTGTTTGAGAAAGCGTCGTTCCTCGTCACGCCGACGAAGAACAATAAGCCCGAAAGCGTCGCGCTCGTACGTGAACTTGCGGATTACATCGGCTGTAAGCACGTCGTAACGACGACCGCCGAGGAGCATGACGCGATTATAGCGTACACGTCGCAGCTTATGCACGTCGTCGCGGTCGCGCTGTGCGATAACCCGATGATTGAACGTTCGACGTTTTTCAGCGCGGGCAGTCTGCGCGACTGTACAAGAGTTGCGAAGATAAACGAGGTAATGTGGAGCGAACTGTTTATCGAGAATAAGACGGAACTTGTAAAGCGTATACGCGAAATGGAGGCGAGCCTTGAAAAAATGGCGGTCGCAACCGAGAATGAGGATAGAAACGAGCTTGAAAATATTATGCGCCACGCCTGCGCACAGAAACTCAAATGGCTGGAAGAGAAGGAATAAGGGGGAGAAATGAACAAACCCCTCCGACGCCTGCGACGCCACCTCCCCTAGTAGGGGAGGCTCACGATATGCGGCGCTCACCGTATGGCTCCCCTACTAGGGGAGCTGTCACACGTAGTGTGACTGAGGGGTTTTTACGGTCGCACGCAAGGGGCGACCCTACACCTGTATTTTATAAATTACGCACCGTAGGGGCGACCCTTGCGGTCGCCCGCGTTCACATCACACCGTAGGGGGTGAACCGTGTTCGCCCGTCCACGGCAACCCGAATGTAACAGCACCGTAGGGGCGGTCATTGGCCGCCCGCAAAAAACAGAAAGGATTAACCGCAATGAAAAAAATACTGACCGTTGCCGCAGCGATAATTATACTCACCGCTTCGTCGATATGTGCGGCAAGCACAAATTATGTGATGTATTACGAAAAAATGCCCGAGGGTTTGGAATGGGGCGACATTTACAAGCTTGCCGCTGTCGATAAGGCGACGGGGAAAGTTATTCCGATAAGCGACTGCACTACGGACTACGGTTACGCGTATGTTCCCGAAGGGACGGAAATCTCGTTTGAAAAGCGCGAAAAAATCAAATTTAACGACATACCCGAATACGGCGAGCCGGCAGGGTTGGACGACTTATCGCGGCGCGGCGTGTTTACGGGCGACGAAAACGGAAATTTCAATGAGAACGAAATCCTCACGCGCGCGCAGATGACGGCGCTTCTGGCGAGAATAATCGGTGCGGTCGGCGAAACGGCGGGAGATATGCCGTTTACCGACGTACCGCAAAATTCGTGGTTCGCCTCGCCGGTGTACGCGCTATACAAACGCGGAATTGTCGCGGGCGACGAGCTGTTCAACCCCGACAGACCTGTTACGCGCGAGGAGTTTGTCACAATGGAATACAGGATAATAAAGGAGCTCGGCGGAAATATCGAGGAAAGCGCGGAAACGCCGGAGAGTTACAAGGATTTTGACGCGGTTTCCGATTACGCGAAAAGCACGTATGCGGCTATGGACGTATCGGAATATACGATTCCGTTCGATAACGTCTTCGAGCCGTATATTGACGAGTACGGAAATTTTTATGAAAGTCTTAATGAGCCGCGTCTGCTTAATCCGCAAAACACCGTTACGCGCGGCGATGCGGCGATGTACCTTTATTATTGTCTGATACGCGACTTTATCAGAAACAACGCGCCCGCAATTCCGACGGACGCAGCCGCAGCGTTCGGGCTCGATAAGGAAATGCCGCGCATTACGGGTTCAACTTCGTCATATCCTATCACGGAATCGCTTTACATAGCGCTGTTTGAAAATTACGGAAATCACCCGCTATTCCCGAAAAGCCACGATAAGACGATTGAATCGTACAGGCTGCTCATAGACGGCAAGACGGACGTTATTCTCGTTCCCGACCCGAACAGCGAGGTCAAGGAGCTGTCGGAGGAAAAAGGCGTGGAACTTGAATATATCCCAATCGCGGACGAGGCGCTCGTGTTCTTTACCGCGTCGGATAATCCGGCTGAAAACCTCATAAGCGCGGATATTGAGCGTATCTACATTGATAATTCGGTTACGAACTGGAACGAGATAGGCGGCTCGGACGCGGGCTTTACGCCGTTTTGCCGCAACAACGACAGCGGCTCTCACGCGCAGATGGAGCAATTTTTCCTGAAAGGGCGCGAAATAAACGAGAATATCCGCCGCGAGCACATGTCGCTTGCAATGTCGAGCATTCTCACCGAGGTGGAAGCGTACAACGCGCACAATCCCGGCAGCTACGCGCTCGGGTACAGTATGTATTACTATTTTGAAAACACAAAACGGTTTTTGGGAACGGACGAAAGTCTGAAACTGTTGTCGGTTGACGGAGTTAAGCCGACGGCGGAGGGGCTTTCGGACGGCAGCTATCCGCTCGCGACGCACTATTTCGCGGTAATAAGAAAGGACGAGCCGGAAAACTCGCCCGCAAGAAAACTCGCCGCGTTCCTCACAAGCGAGGTGGGACAGGTCTGCATATTAAACGCAGGATTTGGCGCAAGAGTAAAATAGCCGCCCGCGTCTATTAAGCAGACAATGAAATGGTTAATGGAGTGATAAATTATGATTTAGCGGTGTATCACAATTCGGCGCACAAACCCCTCCGACGCCTACGGCGCCACCTCCCCTAGTAGGGGAGGCTCACGATATGCGGCGCTCACCGTATGGCTCCCCTACTAGGGGAGCTGTCACACGTAGTGTGACTGAGGGGTTTTTACGGTCGCCCGCAAGGGGCGACCCTACACCTGTATTTTATAAATTACGCACCGTAGGGGCGACCCTCGCGGTCGCCCGTATGACCCCCTCTCCGAGGGGGTCATATGTGGAGAATATTTAGCCCCCTCAACGAGGGGGGTCTCATACAAAAACCAAAACAAAGGAGCAGATACCATGCCGAGAACGAAATCGGAAACGGAAGGTCTCACCCTTCTCGGAAACAAAAAAACAGAATACCGCGATAACTACGCGCCGGAGGTACTTGAAACATTCGTGAACAAGCACCCCGACAACGACTACATGGTGACGTTTAACTGTCCCGAATTCACGTCGCTCTGCCCGATAACGGGTCAGCCGGACTTTGCGCGTATCATCATCAACTACATCCCGAACGAAAAAATGGTCGAGTCGAAATCGCTGAAACTGTACCTTTTCAGTTTCCGCAACCGCGGCGACTTCCACGAGGACTGCGTCAATATTATAATGAAGGATCTCGTAAAGCTGATGCAGCCAAAATATCTCGAAGTCAAGGGCATATTCACGCCGCGCGGCGGAATATCAATCTACCCGTTCGCGAATTACGGCGAAAAAGGCACGAAATATGAAAAAATCGCTGAAGAAAGACTTTTCGACAGCTTAAAGGAGAATTTGAAATGATAAAGGAAAAAAAGGCAATAGTCGTTTTGTCGGGCGGTCAGGACAGCACGACGTGTCTGTTCTGGGCGATAGACAAATTCGGCAGGGAAAACGTGTCGGCTGTCGGTTTCGATTACGGTCAGCGTCACAAGCTTGAACTCGAATGTGCGGCGGAGATCTGCGCGGACGCGGGTATCGCGTACGAAGTTATCCCCACGCCAATCATAAACCGGCTCAGCGCGAACTCGCTTACGCGTGAGGATATACCAGTCGAGGAAACAAAGCCCGACGGCGCGCCGCCGAATACTTTTGTCGAGGGGCGCAACCTTTTGTTTTTAAGCTACGCCGCGATTTACGCGAAAACCCACGGCGCGACCGAAATAGTCACCGGCGTGTGCGAGACGGATTTTTCCGGCTACCCCGACTGCAGGGATATTTTCGTGAAGTCCTTAAATGTAACTCTCAACCTCGCTATGGACTACAATTTCGTGATACACACGCCGCTGATGTGGCTCGACAAGGCGGCGACGTGGAAAATGGCTGACGATTTGGGCGTACTGGACGTTGTGTATAATAAGACACTCACCTGCTATAACGGCGTTAAGGGCATGGGCTGCGGTCATTGCCCCGCGTGTACGCTGCGTAGACGAGGATATGAGGAATTTTTAAAGGGATAGGAAAAACCGCTTTGATTTCTCAAAGCGGTTTTATAAAATTGCTGCTTGGCAGGCGTACCCCTCTCCTGCATCTCTCAGAACTTGCGTTCTTGTCGTTACCATCGGCGTGTGGTCGGTACGAAATTTACCACCTCAAACAGCCTTTTTATTGTATATTCATTATACCATAACTATTCTCTTTTGTAAAGAATTTTTTTGTTTCTTATACATCTGCGCCATTCCTTATCTTTTATTTTAAGAAAAGTAATGATTGAATTTTTATAGTCTTCTATATCTTTTGAAGTCTTTATGCGCAAAATCAATTGAAAATTCTTTCCCTCTTCCTCAATCCGCTTTAGAACAAAGGCGGTATTGGGTTTATTAGCCTCAAGGATATAATCGGGCTCAGCTAAAATTTGTGGTATATATTTACCAAATCTTTCATAGTCAGTCGGGTGTTTCTCACAAATATGGGATATTTGGTTTTCTGTGATTATAACCTCATCTGTAACTATATCTTCCGTAACGCACTTATATATTTCTCTGTCAATTTTTCCAATATAATTCACATCGTTTACCGCCGTTTCGACATTCTTTGATTTAATTATACCACTTCCGACCGAATTGTCAACCGCCTTCGTCCCCACAAAAAAACCACCCAAATGGGTGGTTTTTCAATTTACTCGATTTCCGCGTCGTCAACCTCGACGCCGTCGATTGTGATGTTAATATCCTTATACATACTCATACCCGTACCGGCGGGGATAAGCTTACCGATAATAACGTTCTCTTTAAGTCCCTGCAGCGGGTCGATCTTACCCTTGATAGCCGCCTCGGTGAGAACCTTTGTCGTCTCCTGGAACGACGCGGCCGAAAGGAACGAATCGGTCGCGAGCGACGCCTTCGTGATACCGAGCAGCACCGGCGACGCGGTCGCGAACTCCGTACCGCCCGCCTCGCGGACTCTGTCGTTCGCGTCGTCAAGCTCGAAACGGTCGATGAGCGAGCCTATAAGAAGGTCGGTCGCACCCGCCTCGTCAACGCGAACCTTGCGGAGCATCTGACGCGTTATAACCTCGACGTGCTTATCGTTGATGTCAACGCCCTGCATACGGTACGTTCTCTGAACCTCTCGCGAAATATATACCTGAACGGCTTTCGGTCCCTTGATGTGCAGGAGGTCGTTCGGGTTGACGCTGCCGACCGTCAGCTCGTCGCCCGCCTCGATAACGTCGCCGTCATGCACCTTTATGCTCGAACCGTACGGAATGGAATACGTCTTTGCCTCGCCCGTCTCGTCGTTCTGGACGGTGACCTCGCGCTTACGCTTTGACTCGTTCACGGTAATCGTGCCGCCAATCTCCGAAATAATCGCGAGACCCTTCGGCTTTCTCGCCTCGAAAAGTTCCTCGACACGCGGCAGACCCTGTGTAATATCGTTACTGCCCGCAACGCCGCCGGCATGGAAGTTACGCATCGTAAGCTGTGTACCCGGCTCGCCTATCGACTGAGCCGCGATAATACCTACCGCTTCGCCGACGTTTACGAGATCGCCCGTAGCGAGGTTCGTACCGTAGCACTTCGCACAGATACCTATCTTGCTGCGGCACGTGAGAACCGTTCTTATATAAACCTTCGTGATACCCGCGTTTATAACGGCTCTCGCGTCGTCGTCGGAGATAAGCTCGCCCGAATGAATGAGTATTTCGCCCGTTTCGGGATGCTTTACATCTTCAAGCGCGGTACGTCCGACAATTCTGTCGTACAGCGGCTCGATGCTCTCCTTACCGTCCGTTATCTCCGACACCCATTCGCCCTCGGTCGTGCCGCAGTCAACCTCGCGGATGATAACGTTCTGCGATACGTCCACGAGACGGCGCGTCAGATAACCCGAGTCTGCCGTACGGAGCGCGGTATCGGTAAGACCCTTTCTCGCGCCGTGCGACGAAATGAAGTATTCGAGCACGTTAAGACCCTCTCGGAAGTTCGCGCGGATAGGAATTTCAACCGTGCGTCCCTGCGTATCGGCCATAAGTCCGCGCATCGCGGCAAGCTGACGAATCTGGTTCACGCTGCCTCGAGCGCCGGAGTCAGCCATCATAAATATCGGGTTAAACTCGCCCAGATGCTCCATCATGGCGTTTGTAACGTCGCCCGACGCCTGCGACCAAATCTTTATCGTCTGCTGGTAACGCTCGTCGTTCGTAAGTTCGCCCATCATGTACTTTTGAAGAATGAACTCAACCTCTTTTTCGGCGTTCTGCAGTATTTCCTGTTTCTGCTCCGGCACCTCGATATCCGACACCGCGACGGTTATCGCGCCCTGCGTCGAATACTTGTAGCCCGTAGCCTTGATTTTATCGAGTACCTCAGCCGTTCTCGACGTTCCGCACACTCTTATGCAGCGGTCGATAAGCTTTTCAAGCTGGCTCTTGCCGACGATGAAATCGACCTCAAAATCGAGCGCGTGTTCGGGGTCGCTGCGGTCGATATAACCCATCTTCTGGGGTATATTGTTGTTGAATATAATTCTGCCGACCGTCGTCGGGATGAGTTTCGACTTCATCTCGCCGTTGACCTCGCCCGTTCTCTCGACGAGTATTCTCTCGTGGAGCGTGCAGCAGCCGTTGTCGTACGCGAGCAGCGCCTCGTCGGGCGACTGGTACTTCTTTATAACGAGTTTCTTACACTCGTCGGTGAGTTTTTTGAGTGAAATCTGAACGGTATTCTTCTTAAATACAAGCGTGATCGGGTTCGCGTGTATTGCCGTTTCGTTCTTCATAACCTCCGGCAAATCGCGCGTGTATTCGAGCGCCTTTTTGAGCGACGTAAAGCTTTTTATCGGCTCTTCGCTGTCGTAGAACACGAGGTTCTCCTCGCTGCCCTGCGCGATAAGATTCTCCTCGAGCAAGCCAAGCTTTATATCGTCGTCAAGCACGGAATTTATTATTCTGTCGTAATGCTCCTTTTGCAGCGTCAGATAATACGAACCAAGAATCATGTCCTGTGTCGGCACGGTTACGGGATGACCGTCCTGCGGCTTTAAAAGGTTGTTCGCGCTCAGCATCAGGAAACGCGCCTCCGCCTGCGCCTCGGGCGAAAGCGGAACGTGGATAGCCATCTGGTCGCCGTCGAAGTCCGCGTTGTAAGCGGTACATACAAGCGGATGCAGCTTTAAGGCGTGTCCTTCGACAAGTCTCGGCTCAAACGCCTGAATACCCAGTCTGTGCAGCGTAGGCGCACGGTTAAGCAGTACGGGATGCTCCTTTATAACATCCTCCAAAACGTCCCACACTTCGGGTCTTGTACGTTCAACCATACGTTTCGCGCTCTTTATATTGTGCGCGAGACCGCGTGCGACAAGTTCCTTCATTACGAACGGCTTAAAGAGTTCTATCGCCATTTCCTTCGGCAGTCCGCACTGATATATCTTCATTTCGGGGCCAACGACGATAACCGAACGTCCCGAATAGTCGACTCTCTTACCGAGAAGGTTCTGACGGAAACGACCCTGCTTACCTTTAAGCATATCGGAAAGCGATTTAAGCGGTCTGTTTCCGGGGCCCGTCACGGTTCTGCCGCGTCTGCCGTTATTTATGAGCGCGTCGACAGCTTCCTGGAGCATACGCTTTTCGTTGCGGATAATGATATCCGGCGCACCGAGTTCCAAAAGTCTTTTAAGTCTGTTGTTTCTGTTTATTACGCGTCTGTAAAGGTCGTTAAGGTCGGACGTCGCGAAACGTCCGCCGTCAAGCTGTACCATCGGGCGCAGTTCCGGCGGTATTACGGGAACGACCGTCAGTATCATCCATTCGGGGCGGTTGCCCGAAATTCTGAACGACTCAACAATTTCGAGACGCTTTATAATTCTCGCCTTTTTCTGACCCTGCGCGCCTTCGAGTTCTTCTTTAAGCTCGGCGCTCAGTTCTTCGAGGTCTATCCTTTCGAGCAGCGTCTTTATAGCCTCCGCACCCATACCGGCGACAAACTTATCGCCGTACTTTTCGAGCGCGTCGCGGTACTCCGCCTCGGACAATATCTGGTTCTGCATAAGACCCGTATCGCCCGGGTCGGTAACGATATACGACGCGAAGTACAAAACCTTTTCAAGCTGTCTGGGCGAAATGTCGATGATAAGACCCATCGACGACGGAACGCCCTTAAAGTACCAGATATGCGAAACCGGCGTCGCAAGTTCGATGTGACCCATTCTCTCGCGTCTTACCTTCGCCTTTGTTACCTCAACGCCGCAGCGTTCGCAGATTTTACCCTTAAAGCGTATCTTCTTGTACTTTCCGCAGTGACACTCCCAGTCCTTCGTCGGACCGAAAATCCTTTCGCAGAAAAGACCGTCCTTTTCCGGCTTTAAGGTGCGGTAATTTATGGTTTCGGGTTTTAAAACCTCGCCGTGCGACCAGCTTAAAATTGTCTCGGGGGACGCCAAACCGATTTTTATTGCTTCAAAGCTGTTAAATTCCAACATTTAAAAACCTCCATAGTCTATTAAACAATTCCGCCTTCGATTAAGAATTAAAAATCGTCCTCGTCCTCAAAGGACTCGTCCTCATCAAAATCCTCGTCGTAATCGTCGTCGCCGTTGTAATCATCGTCCATTACCATGCCGGCTCCGGCAAGGTCGTCCTCGCCGAACTCGTCGGAAACGCCGTCGCCTTCGGACATCGTGGCAATCATTTCTTCACTGTAGCCGCCCTCGTCGTCGTCCTCAAACGACGCGTCG
Organism: uncultured Clostridia bacterium; assembly: GCA_947631235.1. Taxonomy (GTDB): domain Bacteria; phylum Bacillota; class Clostridia; order UBA1381; family UBA1381; genus Hominilimicola. The sequence goes on from CANRKO010000014.1 coordinate 13,172, forward strand.
AGGTCGATTTCTTCCATGTTGTGGTTCAGTATTCTTATGTCAAGCGCAAGCGACTGCAGCTCCTTGACCATTACCTTGAACGACTCGGGTATGCCGGATTTCGGGATATTTTCTCCCTTTACTATAGCCTCGTACGTCTTAACACGTCCGACAATATCGTCCGACTTAACGGTCAGTATTTCCTGCAGCGTGTAAGCCGCGCCGTAAGCCTCCAAAGCCCAAACCTCCATTTCGCCGAAACGCTGTCCGCCGAACTGGGCTTTACCGCCCAGCGGCTGCTGCGTAACGAGCGAATATGGGCCGGTCGAACGCGCGTGTATCTTATCGTCAACGAGGTGGTGCAGTTTAAGATAATACATTATGCCGACCGTAACGGGGTTGTCGAACTTCTCGCCCGTGCGTCCGTCGTATACGACCGACTTGTAGTCGGGGCTCAGACCCGCCTCCTTAAACGCCGTTTTAATGTCCTCGTCCTCCGCGCCGTCGAATACCGGCGTTTCAAGCTTTACGAAACGTCCTTCACGCGCTTTTTCCTTTGCGTCTATGAAACATTTTTTAAAGTTGTCGTCGACCATGATGCTTTCAAGTTCCTCGCGCGTTTTGAGGCTCAAACACCTGTACGCGTAACCGAGATGCATTTCAAGCACCTGTCCTATATTCATACGCGACGGAACACCCAAGGGGTTCAGAACTATCTGCAGCGGCGTACCGTCCTCCAAAAACGGCATATCCTCCTGCGGCAGCACTCTCGACACAACGCCCTTGTTACCGTGACGGCCCGCCATCTTGTCGCCGACCGAAATCTTACGTTTCTGCGCGATTATGCAGCGAACGACCTCGTTTACGCCGGGCGAAAGTTCGTCGCCGTTGTCGCGGGTAAATTTGTTTACCGATATAATAATGCCCTGCTCTCCGTGCGGAACGCGGAGCGAGGTGTCTCTTACCTCTCTCGCCTTCTCGCCGAAGATGGCTCTCAAAAGTCTTTCCTCAGCCGTGAGTTCCGTCTCGCCCTTCGGCGTGACTTTGCCGACGAGTATATCGCCCGCGTGAACCTCCGCGCCGACGCGGATAATGCCGCGGTCGTCGAGGTCTTTCAGGCTGTCCTCGGAGACGTTCGGAATATCTCTCGTAATCTCCTCGGGGCCCAGTTTCGTGTCACGCGCCTCGCACTCGTATTCCTCCATATGAATGGAAGTGAACACGTCGTTTTTAACAAGTTCCTCGCTTATCAGAACGGCGTCCTCGTAGTTGTAGCCTTCCCACGTCATAAAGCCTATGAGAATATTCTTGCCGAGCGCGAGTTCGCCGTTGTCCATAGCGGGGCCGTCGGCGATAATATCGTTTTTCTGTACTCTTTCGCCCTCTTTTACGATAGGACGCTGGTTAATACAGCAGCTTTGGTTACTGCGCGCGAACTTTATAAGTTCGTGCGTGTGCTTGATGCCGCTGTCGCCGCGAATAACGATAACGTCGGACGCGACCTTCTCAACCACGCCGTCCTCTTTCGCGAGAACCGCGCTGCCGGAGTCTTTCGCTATTTTATGCTCGATACCCGTTCCGACGATAGGCGAGTCGGTCGTCAAAAGCGGCACTGCCTGGCACTGCATGTTCGAACCCATGAGCGCACGGTTCGCGTCGTCGTTTTCGAGGAACGGTATACAAGCCGTTACGACCGATACAAGCTGACGCGGCGAAACGTCCATGTAGTCAACTCTGTCGGGCGAAACCTCCAAAAGTTCGTCGCGGTAACGCGCCGAAACCTTCTTGTCGAGGAAATGACCCTCGTCGTCAAGCGGCTCGTTCGCCTGCGCGACGATGTACTCGTCCTCGGTGTCGGCTGCCATGTATACTATCTCGTCCGTTACGATACCCTTTTCCTTGTCAACCTTGCGGTACGGCGCCTCTATAAAGCCGTACTTGTCGATTTTCGCGAACGTCGCAAGCGATGTGATAAGACCGATGTTCGGGCCTTCGGGCGTCTCTATCGGACACATTCTGCCGTAGTGCGAATAGTGAACGTCGCGGACTTCAAAGCCTGCTCTCTCACGCGACAGACCGCCCGGACCGAGTGCGGAAATTCTTCTCTTGTGTCTTACCTCCGCTAAGGGGTTGGGCTGATCCATGAACTGCGACAGCTGCGACGAGCCGAAGAACTCGTTTATCGTCGCGATTATGGGTCTTATATTTATGAGCGACGTCGGAGTTATTATTTCAAGTTCCTGTGTCGACATTCTCTCTCTTACCGTTCTTTCCATTCTCGAAAGACCGATACGGAACTGGTTCTGCAAAAGTTCGCCGACACAGCGCACGCGTCTGTTGCCGAGGTGGTCGATGTCGTCCACGTTGCCGAGACCGTCCGCGAGGTTCAGGCAGTAGTTTACCGACGCGTACATATCATCGCGCAGTATATGCTTTGGCGCGAGGTCGTCTACTCTCGCCCATATCTTCTCGTAAAGTTCCTCGTCCGTGCCGCCCTCGGCGACTATCTCGTCAATAACTTCCTTGCGCACCTTATCAACGGGGAAATTACTGATGTCGCACTTCACGTACTCGTCGAGGTATACCATATTATTGGAGAAAACTCTTACCTTTTTGCCCTCGGCGAAAACTTCTACCATATTAACGCCGGCACGCTCTATCTTTTCCGCGATTTCGGAGTTTATTTCCGTACCCGCGTCGAATATAACTTCGCCCGTGTACGGGTTCGCTACCGGCTCGGCAAGCGTTCTGCCCTTTATTCTGCCGGACAGCGCGAGTTTTTTGTTAAATTTATATCTTCCGACCTTCGCGAGATCGTATCTCTTCGGGTCGAAGAACATGTTCATAATGAGTGATTCTGCGTTTTCCACGTTAAGCGGCTCGCCGGGACGGAGACGCTTGTAAATTTCGAGCAAGCCTTCCTCGACCGACTCGGCGGGGTCTTTTTCAAACGTCGCGGTAAGTCTCGGATCTTCGCCGAACATATCCGTGATCTGCGCGTTTGTGCCGAGACCCATAGCCCTCAAAAGAACGGTTACGGGCAGCTTTCTCGTGCGGTCGATTCTCACGGAGAAAACGTCGTTCGAGTCGGTCTCGTATTCGAGCCACGCGCCGCGGTACGGAATAACGGTCGACTTGTAAAGCGGCTTGCCCGTCTTGTCGCGCTCGTATTCGTAATAGATACCGGGCGAACGCGTAAGCTGGCTTACGATAACGCGCTCCGCGCCGTTTATGATGAACGTACCCTGCTCGGTCATAAGCGGGAAGTCGCCCATGAATATTTCCTGCTCCTTGATTTCGCCCGTCTCGGTGTTTATGAGCCTTACGCTCACTCTGAGGGGAGACGAGTACTTCGCGTCGCGCTCCTTACATTCCTCGACGCTGTACTTCGGCTCATAGTCGAGCCTGTAGTCGAAAAACTCCAGAACGAGCTTTCCGGCGTGGTCAGTGATCGGGGAAATGTCGTGGAACACTTCCTTAAGTCCTTCCTCAAGGAACCATTTGTAGGAATTTTTCTGTACTTCTATAAGGTTCGGCATTTCAAGAACTTCTTTGATCTTGGAATAGCTCAGACGTACATTTTTTCCCTCTTTTACCTCATGAACCATTTTGTTAAATCACCTCATCATAAATATGTTGTGCTTTTCTGTTTTCCGTTCCATATTTTCATTTCCCCGAAATTCGGGGTTGCATTTTGTATAGAAGTGTGGTATACTGCATACAATGATAATATGAAATTTATCGGATAGTACCCCAATTTTAAGCCTAAGGTACAGTTTATTATATTATCACAAATTCCCGCGTCTGTCAAGACCATTTCGGGAATTTTTTGGTTTTTGAGGAATTTTTTTATGCGGGGGCATCGTGAGCCTCCCCTACTAGGGGAGGGGAACCGCCGTAGGCGGTGGAGGGGTTTTTATATGTTGAAAACAAACCCCTCAGTCACACTACGTGTGACAGCTCCCCTAATAGGGGAGCCATACACATCGCCGCCGTAGGGGCGAACCGCGTTCGCCCACAAAAAAAGACCCATACGGGTCTTTTTATTTACGTTTCATTTACAATTATAGACAAATTTCAACATATATGATACACTGACAACTGCGGATAAAATCCGTAAGGCAAGACTCTTCGGTGATTACACCGGCGGTTATGCCCTCCCTTACTTAATATATTACAGGCTTTTAGCCGAGTATTTAAGAAAGGAGGGAGTGTTTATGAAAAGTAAGCACATTTTTGCACATGACAAAAAACATTTTGAGAATTGTTCTCAAAATTCTTATCGCAATAATAATCATTATGATATTGTTCGAAAAGAATGTCATATAAAGCAAAATAACCGCCATATTGCACCCTTGGCGGTTATTTTGTAATAACTTAATTGGGGCATAACCGTTTGAGTCTTGCCTTTTTCTATACATATTATATCACGCGCATATATATTTGTCAATCCCTGTTTTTATCGACGAAAGACCCCCTCTATGAGGGGGTCGAAATCTTTGATTTCGGGGGGTGGGTGTATTTCGTTTCGCATCATAACACCCCCCCCCCAAACTCATAAATGAGTTTTGACCCCCTCGGAGAGGGGGTCATGCGGGTTTTTTAATACTCATACGAACCCAAAAACTTATAAAAATACGTATTCTGTCTTACCTTATCGAGAGCGAAATAAATATCCGCGTCGTCGATATTGCCGTCGATGTCGATGAAAAACGCGTACTTGCCGAGCTTATCCTTCATCGGGCGCGACTCGATTTTCGTCATATTTATCTTTTCCTTCGCGAGCAGTTCCAGCGCCTTGTAAAGGCTGCCCGACTTATTATCGAGCGCAAACACGATCGACGACTTGTCGTGATTTGTCACCTTCTTGCTCGGCTCGCGCTCCACAATTACGAACCGCGTCGAATTATTTTTATCGTCGCCGCAGTCGGGGTAAAGAATATCGAGACCGTACAGCTCCGCGCTCGACGGAGACGCGATACACGCGACCGAACCGTCGCCGTCTCTTACGCGTTTCGCCGCCTCGGCGGTGGAATTCGCGAACTCGATGTTTACGTTCTCAAACTCGTGCGCCAAAAGCCGCGAACACTGACCTATCGGCTGCGGGTGCGACGTTATCACCTTTATATCCTCTTTTTTCGCGCCTTTTTTCACCATTAAATTCTCGCTTATGCGCAGAATGTACTCGCCCGTTATGAACAAATCCACGTCGAACGCGAGCGTGTCGAGCGTCGCGTTGATACTGCCGTCGATCGAATTTTCGATAGGCACGATCGCTTTGTCAATCTTGCCCTCGCTTACGGCGAGTATGACCGAATAAATCGTCGGAAACTCCTTTATTTCCTCTTTGCCCTGCGACCGGTCGAGCGCGGCTTGATGCGAGAACGTACCCGACGGTCCGAGATAGCCCAGCATTACAACAGCTCCCTGCCGACAGCGTTTGCGATCGGGTCAAGTTCCTTCATAAGCTTGTCGAATTTCTCCGGCGTGAGCGACTGCGCGCCGTCCGACGCAGCCTTTTCGGGGCAGTTGTGAACCTCTATCATAAGACCGTCCGCGCCCGCCGCGACCGCCGCTTTCGCGACCGCGGGAACATATTTGTACGTGCCTGTGGCGTGCGACGGGTCGCCGATAATCGGGAGGTGCGAAAGTTCCTTCGACACGGGTATCGCGCTCACGTCAAACGTGTTGCGCGTCGCCGTCTCGTACGTTCTTATGCCTCTCTCGCACAGAATGACGTCCTCGTTGCCCTCGGACATAATGTACTCGGCAGCCATGAGCCATTCCTCCATCGTACACGCGAGACCGCGCTTTAAAAGTATCGGTTTTTTGCATTTGCCGACCTCGCGCAGAAGCTTGAAGTTCTGCATATTGCGTGCGCCAATTTGTATAATATCGGCATACGACGCGACCAGTTCAACGTCGCGCGTGTCGAGTACCTCGGTGCAGATAGGCATACCGAGTTCCTTGCCGCTGTTGTACATTATTTTAAGACCGTCACCCTCAAGCCCCTGGAACGAGTACGGCGACGAGCGCGGCTTAAACGCGCCGCCCCTTAAAATATTCGCGCCGCTCTCCTTGACGCGCTTTGAAACGAACGAAAACTGCTCCTGACTTTCAATCGCGCACGGACCCGCGAATACCGCAAGCTTTTTACCGCCGACCGTAACGCCCTTGCCGACGTCGATAACGGACGGCTCTTTTTTGAGTTCTTTCGACGCGAGCTTGTACGGTTTCATAATGGGTACGACGTTTTCAACGCCGTCCATCGTGAGTATCTGGTTCATGCTCAAAAGGCGTTTGTCGCCTATCGCGCCGATGACCGTTTTCGCCTCGCCGTATATCGGATGCGTCTGGAAACCGAAATCTTCGAGTATTTTTTCAACGTCTTTGATTTCCTTCGCCGACGCGCTGTCCTTCATTATGATAATCATTTTTCCTTACCTTCCTTGTATTCGTGATTACACATAGTATAGCAAATTCGGAGGGATATTTCAAGTGTTTTTGGAAATTTGCAGCGGGCGACCGCAAGGGTCGCCCCTACGGCGGTGATGTGTGCCGTAAGGCTCCCCTACTAGGTGAACGACGCTTTAGCGTCGTAGGCATAGAGCTTTGCTCGTATGCCGTAGCAAAAGGAGCTGTCACACGCAGTGTGACTGAGGGGTTTGTTTTTGATAATAATATAACCCCTCCGTCGGCTTCGCCGCCACCTCCCCTAGTAGGGGAGGCTTACGTAGGGGACGGCGCCCTCGACGTCCCGCATAAAAATCTTACCCCACAATACCCAAAATATCCGCGAACACCGCCTCGCACCTGCCGTCCGTGGTCTGGCGGTTAAAATACAGCCGCTTGCCGTCACGCGAGAACGACGGATTCGGATGCACCTGTTTTTTCCACGTCGTTTCCTCATTTTGCGGCACGTCAAAAACCGTCGCCGCGTCCTTCGAGCCGCGTCGGTACAGGTACACGTTCGGCGCGTAATTCGGGTAGCACCTGTCGCCCGCGAACCACTGTCTGTCAAAGGACGCGTCCGTATGGTTCGCTATGCCGCCCAGAACCTCCAATTCCTCGCCATCCTTCGTGAACCTCGCTATATAGCTCGTCTCACACTCGATCTTACTTCCGTCGTAAAACTGGCGCGTCGCAATGTACGTGTCGTCGTCGAACCAAAGCTGATGCACCGGCTTATCGGGTATGACGTGCGTCGCGCCTGTCAAAAGGTCGATACAGCCGAGCGCGCCGAACACCGGACACTCCTTCACCGACAGTCGCATCATCACCGCCGTTGCCGACGGATTTAACTGCACGTGGCTCACCTCGGCGGTATGCTCGGTCGGCGTAAGACCATGCGAGCGCACCATATCGAGAATATCATCCTCCGACGCGGCACGGCTTATTTTACCCGACATAACGTCCAGAATATATATGCCGCAGCCGTCTATCTCGGGGTAACCGCCGTTAAGACCAAGAAAGCTCTTCGACAGCGAAAACGGGTACTTACCGTTCTCGGCGCAGTGGCTCTCCTTCGCGCGGATTTTATATTTAATCTCGCCCGTGTCCGCGTCCATTATCACAAAATACGGCAGACCGCCCTCGCTGCCGCGGAACACGACAAGGCTGTCGGTTATAAACGTCGCGGACGGTCCGTTGTGGTTGCCGCAATCTACTGTGTAAATTTTTCTGTGATTTTTGAGGTCGCTGCCGCACACGTAAATTTCCGTTGTACTTTCGTCAAGACTTTCTTTACGCGCGTAAATTATCCTTTTTCCGTCGGGGCTTTCGACCGTGCCGCCGTTCATGCCGAGCAGCGTCGAATAATTACCCTCCGAAATTTTCGTTATTTCCATACTAATCCTCCTCCCTCAATATACCCTCGCCGTTCCACGACGGAATAAAACTCTCGCTCACTGTGCCGCCCTCCTGCACAAACGCGTTCGTCACGCCCAAATCTGCTGCAAAGTCGATAATATCGTCGTACTCCCTATCGCTCACGCGCTCTTTAAGCTCGGGGTACTTTGTTAAATCGCCGACGGGCGTGTACTGGTTCATTATGCTGATGTAAATGTCGTCGCCGTAACGGTCGTGCAGGTGCCGTATAATTTTCTTCGAGTCGTCCGCGTGCGACGGCAGCACGAGGTGGCGCACTATCACGCCGCGTTTCATTATGCCGTCATTATCAAGCAGGCATCGCACGGTCTGCTTTACCATTTCGCCGAGAGCCGCCTTCGCGGTTTCGGGATAGTCGGGCGCGGCGGAGTAACGTCTCGCGATTTCGGGCGACATATATTTAAAATCGGTCAGATAAATATCAATATAACCGTCGAGCCTTTTAAGCGTCTCTACGCTCTCGTACCCTCCGCAGTTGTACACGATGGGAATGTTGAGTTTTCCGCGCGTAAAATCCACGGCGCGGATAATATGCTCCGCAAAATGCGTCGGCGTGACGAGGTTAATGTTGTGTGCGCCCTTTTCCTGCAATTCCAGAAAAATCTGTCCGAGCCGCATAACGTCAATCTCGTACCCCGCACCGCCCGACGATATTTCGCCGTTCTGACAGTAGACACAGCCGAGATTGCATCCCGTGAAAAACACCGTACCGCTGCCGCGCGTGCCGGAAATACACGGCTCCTCCCACATATGCAGGTATGCCTTCGCGGCGCGGAGTTTGTCGCTCTCACCGCAAAAGCCGCGCTTTACGGAACGGTCAACGCCGCACCTGCGCGGACAGAGCGTGCAGTTTTTATAGTAATTCATACTATCCCCTCAGTCTCATATATTTTGGAAAACGGTTTTTCAAAACGCCGCCCGACGCTTTGCCCCAGCCGACGGGAAAACCGTTCACCGTCACGGCGCACCAGCCGTTTTCCTTACATTCAACCGTTTCGCCCGATAAGTATTTTTTAAGTCCGCCGTCCGACAAATCAAAATCCATCACGTTTTTAAAATCATACGCATTGAGCGCGAGACAAAGCGCGTGCGACGGCTCGAAACGGTTCTTGCGGCACGCGCCGAGCAGCAGCCCCGCGCGAAGTACCTTTATTTTGTCAATATCCGCGCCGTCGGGAAGAAGGTACAGATTTTCGCCGAAAAGAGAGAAGTTGCCCGTAAGGCGCGTATTTAAAAACTTATACTCAAATTCACGGTAAAGCTTTTCTTCTGCAAGCGGTTTCGTCTGTTTTACATCGGTTCGCTCATTCGGCGCGTCCTTGCTTTTAAACAGTGCGACAAAGTGACCCTCGCCGTTTTGCCTGTGCGGAAATACGCGGCGCGTTTTCGTCATGTCGTGGTCTGAAAGCGACCACTCCGTCACGCCCTCCGACAGCGTACCGAGATTTTCGGGCGTTATAAGTTCAACGTTAAAATTATCGAGCATATACGCGCACACTCTTTCGTTTTCCTCGGGCGCGAACGTGCAGGTCGAGTACACGAGCATACCGCCGCCGCGCAGCATTTGCATCGCGCTCGACAGTATGTTTTTCTGACGCTCGCCGCACGACGAAACGTGTTCCGCGCTCCACTCGTCCGCAGCCTGCGGCTCTTTGCGGAACATACCCTCGCCGCTGCACGGCGCGTCCACGATTATTTTGTCGAAAAAACGCGTGTACTTTTCGGCGAGACGCTGCGGCGTTTCGTTTGTGACGACGGCGTTTTTTATTCCGAACCGTTCTACATTATCCGACAAAATACGAGCGCGGCTTTTGTTAATTTCGTTCGCGACGAGAAGTCCCGCGCCGTTCATTTTTGCGGCGGCTTGCGTCGTCTTACCCCCGGGCGCGGCGCACAGGTCGAGAACGTAATCGCCCTTTTCAATCGGGAGTGCCGACACCGTTGACATCGCGGACGACTCCTGGAAATAAAAAAGTCCGGCGATGTGGTAGGGATGGTTGCCGGAAATTACGTTTTTGTCGGCGTAATAACCGTCGGCGCACCACGGAACGCTTTCCATATCCCCGAACTCCTTTAACACCGCGCCGCGCGCGCCGTCCTTCAGCGTATTGATTCGTATGCCCGAAAATAAAGGCGATGTGTTCATCGCCCTTTCAAAATCATCGTATTCACCCTTCAGCATTTCGCGCATACGCGTCTCAAATTTTTCGGGAAAAACCATAATATCACATTTTCTCTCTGATTATTTTTTCTATTTCCTCGTCCGACATACCGCTGTCGCCGAACGAAGAAATATTCTTTTTACCGTTCTTAAAATCGTCGTGATCCTTTTTCGCCGCATCGACCGTCGTAATGCCGAGTTCCTTCCAGCGTTTCAGAATTTTGTCGATATACGGGAACGACAGTTGGTGAATGGCGTCGAGACTGTACTCGTACGCGAGAGACACCATATCCTCGTCCATGCCGTACTCCGCGCGCCACTTGTTAAATGTGTCCTCCTCGCTCTTTGAAAGCTTGCGGTCGCCGAAATTAAACAGCCTTTTCATCGCGCCGATATAACTCTCACTGTCCTTTTCGCCGCGGATAAAATCATCTGCCGCGCCGAGCGTCGTTATACCGTTTCTGTGCCACTTAATGGCAGTCTTTTCTATAAACGACATACTGCGCTTGTCCTTTGACACGCAGTATTCGAGCAGCATCGTTATAACCTCGGGCGACAACTCCAGCTCGTCGTAGAACCAGTAGAGCGTTTCCATATCGCGTTTTTTAAGCGGACGCTCCAGTATTTCCGCCGCTATTGCGCACAGGTCGGCAAGAGCCTTGTTCTCCGTCATTTCAGCCGCGATGTCGCGGACGGGCGGTTTCGGTTCTTCTTCCTCTTGTTCTTTGGTTTCCATTGTATCCGCCGTATCTCTTCCGGCAAGCGGCGACGCGCCGTCAAAAAGAACATTCCCGCCGTCGTATTTGAGCGCGCCTTTTTCATTCCAGTATTCGAGCGCGTTCACAATGTCACTCTCCAAAAGTCCGAGCAGACGAGACATACCCGATGTTGACATTTCAACGCCGTCATACCCCAAAAGCAGTGACGCAAGGTACACCTTCACGTACGCGCCGTTCGCGGACGGCATTTTGTTTTCTATAAAGTCCCGAGATATGGGAATGTAATTCGGTTTTACATTGAATTTCGGCATATATATTCTCTCCGTTTGTTTTGATGAGATTATTATATATTATTTTGAGGGAAATTTCAAGTATGTTATTAACGGGCGACCGCAAGGGTCGCCCCTACGAAAACGGGACGTCGGGGCGCCGCACGTATGACCCCCTCTCTGAGGGGGTCAAAAGTCGTTTACGACTTTTGGGGGGTGTTATAATATGATACGAATTTCATACACCTCCCGAAATCAAAGATTTCGACCCCCTCATAGAGGGGGTCTTTCGTAGGGGATGCGACCCGCCGCCCGTTAGGCTCCCCTAATAGGGGAGCTGTCACACGTAGTGTGACTGAGGGGTTTATTTTTAATAATAAAACCCTTCCACCGCCTTCGGCGGTCCCCCTCCCCTAGTAGGGGAGGCTCACGTATCGCCGCCCGCCCCTACCTTTTCTCGCAAAACTTCACATACTCCACAAAATCCACAATCCTGTCCACCGCATCGGGCGGGAGCTTTTCCATATCGTTCATAACCGACTTTATTCGCTTATAATTCGGAATATCCGTAAGTCCGAAAAGATAATCCATACTCACATCAAAATGCTCCGCAATTTTCAAAAGCATTTTCTCGTCACGCGGAAAATGAACGCCGTTCTCGTAAAAGCTTATCATACTTCCCGACACATTCAAAAGCCGCGCAATATCCGATTGTTTTTCGTCGTTATCCTCTCTTAAAGCCCGCAATCTTTCCGCAAAACCCATTTTAATCACCTCAAACATAGAATACAGTATATTTAAAATATAATATGATTTTATTAAAAATATAAAACTTTCATGCTTGACATTTTAAATTTATTAAAGTATAATTAAAATATATTCAATATATCTGAAAGGAATGATAATATAATGAAAAAAATTATAGCATCGCTGCTTGCAGCCGTTACTGCTTTTTCAGCCGTAAGCGTTTGCATGGCTGCGGAAAACAAAATAGAAAACGTGTCGGTTTATACCGATTTAACGCCGCAAAGCGAGTATTTCGACGAAATAATGCTGCTCGGTAAAATCGGCGTGATAGGCGGATATGAGGACAAAACGTTTAAGCCCGACCTGCTTGTTACCAGAGCCGAAATGACGAAAATGATTGTTGATGCACTCGGTGAAGCGGATTTGGTGGAAAATGCAAAATATGAAGAAGAAAACAAAATTAAAGAGCCGGAGATTATTTTTACCGACACGACGGATCACTGGGCGAGACTTTACATCAACCGCGGCGCAAACGACAATTTTATATCGGGCTACACAGACAACACGTTCCGCCCCGATGAAAATGTCACATACGTACAGGCGCAGAAAATGCTTGTGAGCGCGGTGGGTTATGATACTTATGCCACATACTCCGGCGGCTGGTCCGTAGGGTATAAAATGTGGGCGAATACGGTAGGCATTTATGAAAATCCTAAAATTTCGGACGACTCACCCATAACACGCGCACAGGCGGCAAAACTTATATACAACACAATGAACGCTCCCCTGTGTATCATAAAAGGTTATTCCAACACCGTCAACGGCATAAGTCCTGAGCTTATGGTCAAAGACGGCGATGGCGGCGATTGGCAGACGTTGTTTACGAACAGACATCAAATTTATATCGCCGACGGCAAGCTGAATTCGGCAAGCGATTTTGTTATAGAAAACTCAATAAACTATAATGAAAAATACTTCCCGGAAGGAAGTAAAGAAAAAATTAAAGTGTTAAACGAAAATTACGCCGATAAGAAGTATTACGACGTTGAAGTAACCGCGTTTTTGAAGGTAGACGATGACGGTAATGCGGAAATTGTGTATATGAGGTAAATTACGGTCGTAGGGGCGGCGACCCGCCGCCCGTATGACCCCCTCTCCGAGGGGGTCAAAAGCCGTTTACGACTTTTGGGGGGTGTCATAATGTTATATGAATTACATACACCCCCCGAAATCAAAGATTTCGACCCCCTCATAGAGGGGGTCTTTCGTTGGTGAGAGTTTTTCGACCCTTTGCTGAGGGGGTCTTTCGTAGGGGCGACCCTTGCGGTCGCCCGTTTTTATATTCACATTATCTCTTCTTCAATTTCTGCAATCTTATATCCTCGCCGACGAATTTATAAATATAAAAATTCTCGTACAATCTCGACGTAAATCGCGGCGTATACTCTTTTTCCAATTCACCGAGACCGAGGTTTGTGTTAATAATCATCTTCTTACCGCGCGACATGCGCTCGTTCACAATATCAAACAGCACCGACGAATTGTTCGCGCCGTTCATCTCGGTGCCGAGGTCGTCTATAATAAGCAAATCACAGCCGTACACGTTATCGAGAAAATCACGGTCGCTGCTTCTGCCGTAGCGGTAATCGTCGTACATTGTAAAAAGTCTCGACGCGCGTATATACAAAACAGTTTTACCCTTGTCCATAACGTCCTTCGCGACGGCGCACGACATAAACGTCTTGCCGAGACCCACGCCGCCGTAAAACAGCAGGCTTTTATCCTCACTGTCAAAATTTTCGCAGTACCTTTTGCAGCCCGACAAAATCTTCAGTATATTTTCACGCAGCGAAATGCCGTTTTTATCCGCGTCCGAATAATAATCTATATCGAACGTGTCAAAATTCTGCTCCGTGACCATCTTGTCCATATTCGACACGGCGTAAGCCTCGTTTATAAGCTTCTGCTTAAAGCAGACGCACTTGTTACCGTCCTCGTCATATCCGGTGTCGCCGCAAATTTCGCACTCGTACTTGTATTTATCAAAATCAATGTCGATTCCGTTTTCCAAAAGCAACTTATTTTTCTCATCGGTGAGACGGTTTAAATTACTCTTAAAATCCGCGTTAAACTCGTCCTTTCTTTCGGGATGCTCGAATATGTTTTTAACGTTCTCGCCGCCCCGACGCGTTATCTCCGCGTCAATCTCCTTAACGCGCGGCAAGCTTTTGTACACGAGCGCGATACGGTTTTTTCTCTCCACTGCCGCCTTTTCGCGCAGACGCTCGTATTCGGTCATTATTTTATTTACCGTTTTTTCGTCAGCCATTATATTCACCTCCGAGAATTTTTGCTATTTCGTCCTTCTTTTTCAGAATTTCGTCGAAACGGTTTATATACTCGACGGGGTCTTTGAAATTAAAAACCCTCTCTATCCTGTCGCCCATCACAAGCTTGCTGCTTCCGCCGCCGCCGAGCGCGATAATCGTCTGTTTTTCCTCCATTATGTTCACGTTGTACGCGCTCATAAAGCCCTCGCGGGAGTAACCGACGTTTTCGAGATTGCCCGATATATTTTTCTGGCGGTACATATAGTAAGGAACGTACCCGTTTTCATCGGTCACACGCTGCGCATACGACAGCATATCGTTTATCACCTCCGCAGCCGACAACTCGCCGCCGCTGTGGTTAAAATCCGACGACCTCTTAACTGCCATCGAGTGAACCGTTATATTTTCCGGCGCGAGGTTTATTATTTCGTCAATGCTTTTGTAAAACATTTCCGCCGTTTCGTCGGGAAGTCCGGCGATAAGATCCATATTTATATTGCCGAACCCTATCTTTCTCGCCGCTTGATATCTGTCAATCACCGTTTCCGACGTATGGCTCCTGCCGACCTTTTTAAGCGTCGCGTCGTTCATCGTCTGCGGGTTTATGCTGATACGGCTCACGCCGCCCGACTTTATCGCGGCAAGCTTTTCATCCGTCAATGTGTCGGGTCTGCCAGCCTCAAACGTGAACTCCTTAATTTTCTTAAAGTCAAAATCACTTTTCAACCTGTCCGATATTCTTGTAATATTTTCCGCGCTTAAGGTTGAAGGAGTACCGCCGCCTATGTAAATATTCTCGGCGTACATTCCGAGCCACCCAATCACCTCGGCGGCTTTGTCAATTTCAATAAGCAGCTTGTTTACAAATTCCTCCATATACCTGCCGCTTACGCGCATATCGGTAGACACGAACGAGCAATACCTGCACCGCGTCGGACAAAACGGTATGCCTATGTATACGCTGACGCTGTTTTTACCGATATTGCCGAGGAGCCTTTTTTCATTTTGCGCGACCGTGTACGCAAGCTTTATCTTCTCGTCCGACACGCCATACACGTTTTTAAACTCGTCATAAATTTCACTTTCGCTATATCCTTCATCAATAAGCGTCCTGACGTTTTTAGCCGGACGTATTCCGCTCATCACGCCCCACGGCAGATTTATTTTTTTAATCTGCATCGCCGCGCGGCAAAACGACCTCGTACACGCGCTTTTAAAAATCCTGTTTATATATCTCTCGCTTTTACCGTCCGCGTCAAAGTCATACCAATAATCGCCGAAGTACGCCGTACCGCCGTACACTATTTCGGTGTACGTGTTCACCTTTTTATTTTCATACGCAAAATTTGAGAACACCATCGCGTCCTCGTCACCGTCAAAAAAAAGGTTGTAGAATATTTTTAACTCATACTCGCAATCATAGCCGTTTTGAATAATCATCACTTTATCCGCGCACAAACATATTATACTTTTTCTCGTACCCTATCTCGGTTTCTTTTCCGTGACCCGGGTATACCTTTATATTTTCATCGAGCGTGTACAGCTTATTTTTAATCGAATTTATAAGTTCCTCACTGTTTCCTGTCGGTAAATCCGACCTGCCGATGCTCCTTAAAAACAGCGTGTCGCCCGAAAACAGAACTCTGCCGTTTACGAGGTAGCACGCTCCGCCGTTCGTGTGGCCCGGGGTAAGTATACATTTTATTTTAAGGCTGTCAAGAGTAAACTCCTCGTTGTCGCCGAGTACAATATCGCTTGACCTTTCCGAAATTTCATAGCCCAAGCCAGAAACGCTGTGGTTAATGTTGGGGTCGCCTATGTTTATACTTGTATATTTGCTGCTTACAAGCTTTGCGCCCGTTTTTTCGCGGAGTTTCGGAAGTCCCAATATATGATCGTAGTGGCAGTGCGTCATAAAAATATATTTTATGATAACATTTTCCTCGTTGCACGCGCCGAGTATTTTATCCGCGTCACTGCCCGGGTCTATAACTATTCCCGAAAGCGTGTTCTCATCGTAAACCAAATACGCGTTTTCATCGGTATAATAATTGTTTATAACCTTAATTTTCATTTTTCTTGTCCTTAATTATACAGTCTTACCGGCAAAATCATATAAAGGTAACTCTCGTCGCCCGACGCGCCTCTTATAAAGCAGCCGCTTGTCGGCGCGGAAAAGTCTATCCTTATTTTATCCTCGTCACACGTCGAAAGCGCGTCGAGAAGAAAACGGCAGTTAAAGCCTATCGTGAGATCGCCCTCGTTCATCTCCACGGGAACAGTGTCGCTCACCTGTCCCTTGCTCGTTATGCACGACAGTTCTATTTTATCGTAGCCCACGTTGAGCCGAACGGGAACTTTATTTTCCGATTTCGCGCTTATGTCCTCGTTTATCAAAAGCAGCGCTCTTTCGAGACTGTCCGTTATACTCTGCTTTTCGGCGACGACATTTATTTTATTCTGCACGGATATTATGGAATTGTACTTTAAAAACTCACCGTCGAGAAGTCTCGAATACACCTGGTAATTTCCGAAGTCAAAAAGCACATTTCTGTCGGATACTATAACGGTGACTGTTTCGTCTTCGTCTCTCAAAATCTTCAAAAGTTCGCGCTGCGTCTGACCCGGCACTACAAAGCTGTTGTCCTCGACCGTTTCCTTTATTTTCTCTTTCGCGAGCGCGAGTCTGTGACCGTCCGATGAAACGAGACTTAAAACGTTATTTTTTATTTCAAAAAGCGTGCCTGTCAGAATAGGCTTTTTACCTTCGTTCTGCGCGACGAACGCGATAGTTTTTCTTATTACTCTTTTTAAAGCTGACTGGGTAAGAGTAAAGCGGAACTTTTCGTCGAGTATCGGTGCGGACGGGAACTCGTTCGCCTCGATGCCCTGGATATTGAACTCGCTCTGACCGCTTTTTATTTTCGTAACATTATTCGACGGATTTACAGTTATGCTCACGCTGCCCTCCGGCAGACGGCGCACAATGTCGCCGAACATCCTTGACGCGAGCGCTATGTTTCCGCCCTCCGTCACGGTGCAGTCCACGCTGTACTCTATACATAAATCTATGTTGTTGCCCGTAAATACAACATGACCCGCTCCGTCGGCGTCTATCTTTATACATTCGAGTATCGGAAAGGACGTTTTCGGAACTATGGCTCTTTGAACGGTGTTTATGATTTCAACAAGCTGTGCCTTATCGCAAACAAGTTTCATTTTTAATTACTCCTTTACAGTAAAATTTATTTGTTTTTGCGGATAACCTTAAGCGTGGATATGAATTGTGAATTTCCGCTTTTATTTATATATATAAATATATAATAATATATTATAGTAATAGTAGTAGGGAGCGGGAATTTGAGGAAAAGTGTCCCAATCGCGGCGGGAACGGGAAAAATTGTAAACGCCCCGCCGTGGAAAAATGACGGTAAAATGAGGATAAATTTTTTGTGTGGTTTTTTAAAATAATTTATCCGCACTTATACACGTCTTATCATCCCTCTTATCCGCGCTATCTCGATTCTATATCCTTCATTATATAGTTGATGTCAAACTCTACCGACGAACCGTTTTTGAGCATTTTTTCTATTTTTTCAATGTTGGAGCTTACCGTCGAACGGTCTTTCCCGAACTCTTTGCCTATCGAGGTGTCGCTCATGCCGAGCGTTTTGCGGCAAAGGTACATAGCCACTTGTCTGGGAACGGCTATGTCCTTCGTTTTTATTTTGCCCATGATGTCGTCCTCGGTTATGTTATAGTAGAAGGCTGTTTTTTCGATTATTTTTGCCGGAGTTATTTTTATTTTGTCGGTAACCGTTATTGTTCCTATCGTTTCTTTCACAAAGTCAACGGTAAGAGGTATTTTTTTAAACTGCGCTTTCGATATTACGCTTTTTAAAACTCCCTCAAGCTCGCGCACGTTCGAGCGCACGTTGTCGGCTATATATTCCAGAACGTCGTCGTTTATGCGTATGCCGTATTCGGCAGCTTTATTTTGGAGTATAGCGACTCTCGTTTCGTAAGTCGGTATTGATATGTCTATTATAAGCCCCTGGCTGAAACGGGTGCGCAGTCTTTCGGTAAGCGTCGTGAGGTCGCTCGGTTTTCTGTCGCTCGTTAAAACTATTTGCTTGTTGTTTATAAAAAGCTCGTTGAAGGTATGGAAAAATTCCTCCTGCGTAGCCTCTTTACTCTCGATAAACTGAACGTCGTCAACGAGCAGCACGTCGGGAGTGCGGTATTTTTCGGTGAACTCCTGCATTTTGTTTATGCGTACCGATTTTATAAAGTCGCTCGTGAATTTTTCTCCCGTGATGTAGAGTACGTTTATGTCGGGATGAAGTTCTTTTGTTTTATTTCCTATCGCGTACATCAGGTGCGTTTTGCCAAGTCCGCTTTTTCCGTAGATAAACAGCGGGTTGTATATATGTCCGGGCGACTCGGAAACGGTCTTTGCCGCCGCCGACGCAAATTCGTTCGACGAGCCGACGACAAAATTGTCGAACGTGTATTTTGGGCTTAGGTCGTATATCAGTTCTTTTGTCTGTCTGCGGTATTCGTCGGCTATTTTATTTGCTTCTTTGCTTAATTCTCTTATTTCTTCTTCCATTACCGTTGTTTTAAGAGAAAGTTTTTTACCGGCAGCCATTTCCACAGCCGTTTCGATTAGATTTGTATATTTAAATTCTATTATATTTTTATTTATGGTGGAGGGAACGACAATTTCAAAAAATGTTTCGTCACACGAAACGGGTACGGCGACCTTTATATGGATATTGTAGCTTACCTCGGAATTTATGTTATTGTGTATATATGAAAGAGCCTTGTCCCATATTTCGTTTTTGTCCATATCCGTCCTCCTCCTTTAAATCAGTTTTGACAATTATATGAAAAGCTAACCGTAATCGTTTCCATTATCATCCATTGTATATATTATCAAATTTATCGGGAATAATCAAGAAAATATTGAGAAAAAGAGAAAAGTTGTGTATAATATATGTGTGGTATACAATATGTGGTGGGTAGATATGGTAAATTATGATTTAGATGTGTAAAACCCTTCCGACGCCTTCGGCGCCACCTCCCCTAGTAGGGGAGGCATACGGTGAGGCTCCCCTACTAGGGGAGCTGTCAGCGTAGCTGACTGAGGGGTTTATTGTGCTAAATAATAGTTTAAAAAGGAGAAAAATATGCGAAATATTTTAATTACCGGCGCGAGCCGAGGGATAGGCGCGGCGTGCGCGAGAGAGTTTGCCCGTAATGGCGACAGGGTTTTTATAAATTACAACAGCAGCAAAACAGCAGCCGAAAAAATCGCAGCCGAAACGGGCGCGGTACCCGTTAAAGCCGACGTGTCGAATTTTGACGAGGTAAACAAAATGCGTGAAATTATAGGCGGGTACGGCAGACTTGACGTGCTTGTGAACAACGCCGGAATTTCACAAATAAAAATGTTTACCGACATAACCGAGAGTGACTGGGATAATATGTTTAACGTGAACGTTAAGGGTATGTATCTTGTGACGCGCGCGTTTGTAGGTGATATGATTGCGGCGAAAAGCGGGAAAATAATAAACGTGTCGTCGATGTGGGGCGTTACGGGCGGCAGCTGCGAGGTACATTACAGCGCGTCTAAGGCTGCGGTGATAGGTTTTACAAAGGCGCTCGCGAAGGAACTCGGCCCGTCGGGGATAAATGTAAACTGCGTCGCTCCGGGCGTTATTGACACCGATATGAACGCGCATCTCGGCAATAATGATTTGGACGCGCTCAAAAACGAAACGCCGCTTATGAGAATAGGCACGCCCGAAGATGTTGCGAAAACAGTGTTTTTCCTCGCGTCGAAAAACGCCGATTTTATCACCGGTCAGGTTTTGAATGTCGATGGGGGTATGGTGATATAGATTAAAGTTAAATAACATGTGTGTTACAATTATCGACAAATAAAAAAGAGTATGTTAAAATAAAAAACGGAGTGAAAACTCCGGAAAAGGATTGATATTATTATTCCGACACCACCTTAAAAGGGGGTGCATATAATGTCTGAAGTTACATTAGACCTTATTATCATATTTTTGATATTGGTTGTAATTTTGGGGCTATGTATATGGATAGGAAAAAAATAAGCGTTTATTTTACCGAATAAACGCTTATGGGTAGAAATTGACTTTTCTACAGTACCTTTGCGGAATAATAAGGACATCAATCCTTTTCCTATATTTATTTTAGCACAATGTATATTGAATGTCAACAGCAAAATAAAATTTAATCATTGTTTGACATATAAATCAAAATAATATATAATACCCACGTAAGTAAACGAAACGGTCGCGCCGGTTACTCATAACCGGTGAGGAAAGTCCGGACTCCGAAGAGCGTGGATGCCTGCTAACGGCAGGTGGGGGCGACCCTAAGGATAGTGCAACAGAAAATAAATGCTCCGCATTTTTGCGGAGCGATTGTGGAAACGTGCGGTAAGAGCGCACGGGAACGATGGCAACTGAAGTTCCGTGTAAACCCCATCCGGAGCAACTTTGGGAATGTTAAGCCTGCTCGGCGTGTTCCCTTGAAAGGCTTGAGCGCGTCGGTGACGATGCGTCGAGATAGATGACCGTTATTACAGAACCCGGCTTATTGTTTGCTTACACGACCTCGAAAGAGGTCATTTTTTTAATGCGGGCTGTCGAGGGCGCCAGCCCCTACGATGCACTATTTATAAAATATAGGTGTAGGGGACGGCGCCCTCGACGTCCAGTTTGTATTATATTTCTCGTATGACCCCCTCTTTGAGGGGGTCGAAATCTTTGATTTCGGGGGGTGTATGTAATTTGTATAAGATTATAACACCCCCCAAAAGTCGTAAACGACTTTTGACCCCCTCGGAGAAGGGGTCTTATTACATCACAAATCTAAACACATCCTTATTCTCCGACTTCACAACCTCCACATCCGCGTCTCTCAAAATCTCCTCAAAAATATTCATCACGCAAATTTCGGTCGGGTAATGACCCGCGTCGACGATACAGATACCGAGGTACGTCATATCCATCGTGTTATGGTACTTCAAATCGCCCGTCACGATAACGTCCGCACCCTTCGCGGCGGCAAGCGGTATCACCTCGCTGCAGCTGCCTGACGCGACGGCGACGGTTTTAATAATCTTACTTTCATCGCCGGCGACCCTTACGGGCGTGTTTAATTTTTCTGCGCACACTTCTGCGAACTCCTTAAACGTTACCGCATCCTTTAAATTTCCTATTCTTCCGAGACCTGCCGATGTGTCGTCCGTGTGAACGTCGAGAACCGAAACACCGGTGAGATTAAATATTTCCGCGAGACGGTCGTTTATGCCGCCGCGTGCGGTGTCCATATTTGTATGCGCCGCGTACACGGGAATATTATTTTCAACGAGCAGCTTTATCATCTGTCCCTCGGCTGTGCCGTAATCTATCCGTTTTATGCCGCCGAGCAAGATAGGATGGTGCGAAACTATCATATCCGCGCCCTTTTTAACCGCCTCGTTTACGGTGTCGAGGTTTGTGTCGAGCGTCACGAACACCTTTTTAACATCCTTTTCCGCGTCGCCGCACAGAAGTCCGACGTTATCCCAGTCGTACGCGAGACGCTTTGGACAGACGCGCTCGATAATTTCCGCGATTTCCTTAACCTTCATACTTGTCAAGTTCCCCTTTCCAGTATTTGTATTTTTCGTATTTTTCCGCGTGGTCGCCGCCCGAATGTTCGAGACCCTTTATAACATTCGTAAACTCGCGCCGCTTTTTACGGCACAAATCCTTAAAATACTTATGCTCCGCGAGGTATTTCGGTATCTGGTACTCAAAATCGGTCTCAAACGGTTTCATTTTGCCGCGCTCGGCGGTTATGATATTGTACACCTTGAACCCCTCGACAGCCAGATCCTCGCCCGTTATTTTAAATCCGTGCGACAGAAGATATTTACGGAGTTCATACTGCGCGTTCATCGGCTGCAGCACAAGACGGCTCTGCTTTGCCGTGTCAATATCGCTGTCAATAATTTCGCTTATCAGTATACCGCCCATACCGGCGATTATTATATCGTCTGTCTCGCCGGCGCTTATTACCGACAGCCCGCCGCCGAGACGCGTCTCTATTTTATTTCCGAGACCTTTTTTCTCGATGTTCGCCCGCGCGATGCTTAAAGGTCCCTCGTTTATGTCGGTCGCGATAACTCGGTCGGCAAGATTTTTTTCGGCAAGAAAAATAGGAATATAGGCGTGATCCGTGCCTATATCCGCTATTTTTTTGTGTTTTACATTATTTATTACGGTTTTCAGTCTCGGGGTAATCAAGGTATAGAACCTCCGAAATTTTTTTGGTGAAATTTGTAAACCTCGCGCCGACGAAGTTATGCCGTTTTCGGGATACGCGTAAAAACGGGGATAACTTCGAGGATAACGGGGATAACTTTCATATTTTTACGGTTCCTACGCCGTTTTTGCGCGGACAAGCATTGTTGATAAGTCGCCCGCAGTATGTTTTTGCAGATAATTTGGTTTACATAAAGTCTAAACTACATATAGTATATTTGCCCTGTTTTGGGACAAAATATATTATTTTCCTATTTTATCCACGCCCATAAACGGCACGAGAACGTCGGGAATTGTCACCGTTCCGTCCGCGTTCTGATAATTTTCGAGTATTGCCGCGACCGTTCTTCCGACCGCGAGACCCGAGCCGTTAAGCGTGTGGACAAGCTGCGCCTTATCCTTCGGCGTTTCCTTGTAGCGTATGTTCGCGCGGCGCGCCTGGTAGTCCTCAAAGTTTGAACATGAGGAAATTTCCACATATCTGCCGTAGCTGGGCATCCACACCTCGATGTCGTACGTCTTAGCCGACGAGAAACCGAGGTCGCCCGTTGACAGGCAAACCACCCTGTACGCGATACCGAGTTTTTGCAAAAGCTTTTCCGCGTCGTTCGTGAGTTTTTCGAGTTCGTCGTAGCTGTTTTCGGGCTTTACGAATTTGACGAGTTCGACCTTGTTGAACTGGTGCTGTCTTATAAGACCGCGCGTGTCGCGTCCGGCGCTTCCGGCTTCGGCGCGGAAACAAGCGCTGTACGCGCAGTATTTTATCGGCAGATCGCCGCCCGAAAGAATTTCGTCTCTGTGGAGGTTCGTTACGGGTACTTCGGCTGTTGGGATAAGGAAAAAGCCGTTGTTCGTTACCTTAAACGCGTCCTCCTCGAATTTCGGCAGCTGACCCGTACCTGTCATCGACTCTCTGTTTACCATGTACGGCGGCAGGATTTCCGTGTAGCCGCTTTCCTCGGTGTGCGTCGCGAGGAAAAAGCTTATAACGGCTCTTTCGAGTCTCGCGCCGAGACCCTTGTAAACGGTAAAGCGCGTACCCGCAATCTTCGTGCCGCGCTCAAAATCGAGAATATCGAGGTCGGTGCCGATGTCCCAGTGCGCCTTAGGTTCAAAATCAAACTTTCTCGGCTCGCCGTACTTTCTTATTTCGACGTTTTCACTGTCGTCCTTGCCGACGGGAACGTCCTTGTTCGGGATATTCGGTATACGCAGCATGAAAGCGCGGAGTTTTTCGTCTATATCCCTTACCTTCTCGTCGTCCTCTTTGATTTCGTTCGACAACTCCTTCATCTCGGCGAATATCGCGGACGTGTCCCCGCCCGCCTTTTTAAGCTGCGGTATCTGCTTGCTTATCTTGTTCTGCTCCGCCTTTTTCTGCTCGACGCTCGTCAAAAGCGCGCGGCGTTCCTTGTCAAGCTGTATCGCCGGTTCGATGTCGAGGTCGTTGTTTCTGTTTTTTAATGCCTCTTTTATTCTTTCGGGTTCGGTTCTTAAAATTTTGATGTCTAACATGTTAATTGATCCTTTCGTAATTATTCCGCAGTCGGTGCGGCGGTCGGCACAGGCGTGCCTGTTATTGCCGCAAACACGGCTTTTTCATCATCGGTGAGGTACGACGCGTCGACCGACGCGGCAATCTCCGCCGCCTTCGCCGTATCGCCCGCCGCGTAATATTCGTTCGAGATACTCAAAAGCGCGGCTGACATCACGCGGTTACTGTCCTTTAAAGTCTTGTTTTCCTCGGCGAGGTTTTTGTTTTCTTCACTTAAAGCCGCCGTTTTTTCCGTTATAGTCTGTGCCTGCTCCGTTTCGTTCATCTTATTGTCGCGGTTCGACATCGCGAAAAACGACAAAATAATCAGTAAAATCGCCACAACGAAAATAAGAGAGGTGTACATATAAAGTGATTTGTTCGGCCCGTTTTGATTTTGTGCAGCCATTATTCATCCGCCTTCTTTAACTTATTTTTTGCTTTTTCGAGAGCCTCTTTTTCTTCATTTAAAAGCTTAACCGGAGTTTCGCCCTCCGTCACCTCGCGCAGATACGTGTTACACGAGTTGTGACCGTAGATTGACGTTATTATTACGCCGTCGTCGTGATTATTCAAGAGCGCGAGCGCGAAACTCATGTTGCCGGTAACGTCCTCAAACGCGTCAAAGTTCACGATACCGATTTTTTTTATCGAGATGTGCGAGTTGTTCTCACATTCTTCGAGCCGCGACATAAGCACCGCGTCGGACGAGTCGTTTATCGTGTTCGAGAGATCCTCGACCTTGTCGTAATAATCGCGCAGCGCGCTTATTATATCGCCCTCGTCGCTGTACTGCATGAGCGTGCTTATTTTCGACGAGTTCACGGCGTTTAATATAAAGCATATCGCCACGAGAATAATCAATATTCCCAGAGCGATAAGAATAAAGTTGTTGCCGATAAAATTCATGTAAATTCTCCTTTCTTAACGTAAGCCCAAGATGCCGAGTATGCGGTCGAGGTCGTCCGCGCCGTAATACTCAATCTCTATTTTACCCTTTTTCGCGCCGTGAGATATATTCACCTTCGTGCCGATAGCCGACGAAAGCTTTTCTGCGATTTTCTCGGCCTCGATTTCGGCAGCCGTTTTTTCCTTTTTCTTCGGCGCGCCCTTTTTCTTCATAAGTTCCTTTGCGAGAGACTCCGCCTGTCGGACGTTTAAACCGCCCTCGATTATTTTTTTCGCGAGCGCGGAGCGCATTTCGTTTCCCTCGACCGACAGCACCGCCCGCGCGTGACCGCTTGTGAGCGAGCCGTCCGTTATGAGCTTTTGCAGCGCGGGTTCGAGAGTTAAAAGCCTTAATGAGTTCGCAACCGCGCTGCGGCTTTTACCGACGCGCTTGCTAATCGTCTCCTGCGTCAGATTAAATTCCTCCATCAGCAGATTGTAGCCGACGGCTTCTTCTATCGGGTTCAGGTTCTCGCGCTGCAGGTTTTCAATGAGCGCTATCTCCGCGACCTGCTCGTCGCTGTAACTTCTGACTATCGCGGGGATTTCTTTTATTTTGGCTTTTTTCGCCGCCCTCCAGCGCCGTTCGCCCGCGACTATTTTATACATCCCGTTTTTGACGGGCGTTACGATGATAGGTGAAATCACGCCGTGTTCCTTTATGGAAGATGCCAGCGCGTCTATTTTTTCATCGTCGAATTTACTTCGCGGCTGTTTTTTGTTCGGTTCTATGAGCGATGTTTTTATGCTTTGTATATCGCCCTCTTTTTTTTCGTCAGCCGTTTTTGAGACGGAAAGCGTCTCTATTTCGTCGCTGCCGAAAAGAGAGCCGAGACCCTTTCCCAATCCCTTTTTTGCCATATGCAATCACCTTTCCGTTTTAAAGATTGTCCCTTATTACCTCTTTCGCGAGCGACAAATACGCGTCTGCGCCCTTCGAGGTTATGTCGTATTCGATTATCGGTTCGCCGAACGACGGCGACTCGCTCAGCCGCACATTGCGTGGGATAATCGTCTTGTACACCTTGTCGGGGAAGAATTTTTTAACCTCGTCGAGAACCTGTATAGAGAGGTTTGTCCTTCCGTCGTACATCGTTCCGAGCACGCCCTCAATTTCAATGGAGGGGTTCAGCTTTTTCTTTATCGTTTTCACCGTCGTGATTAGCTGGCTCAAACCCTCGAGCGCGTAGTACTCGCACTGTATCGGTATGAGTACGCTGTCGGCGGCGGTGAGAATGTTTATCGTTATCATTCCAAGCGCGGGCGGCGAGTCGATTATTATGAAGTCGAATTTGTCCTTTATTTTCGCAATCGCGTCTTTCAGGAAAAATTCGCGCTTGTCCTCGTACGCGAGTTCTATCTCCGCCGCGCTCATGTCGGACGATGATGGGAGAATGTACAGGTTTTCGTACTTCGTTTCGATTATTGCGCCGTTTGTTTTGTCGGGGTCGGCAAGGCACTCGTACGCGGAAACGGAGTAGTCTCCCCTGTCAACGCCGAGACCGCTTGTGCTGTTGCACTGCGGGTCGCAGTCTATGAGGAGCGTCTTTTTCCCGAGGTACGCCAGACACGCCGCGAGATTTACGGACGTCGTGGTCTTTCCCACTCCGCCCTTTTGGTTCGTTATCGCTATTATTTTGGTCATGTTTTAATTATCTCCGAAAGTTTTTGTTATAAGAACATTATATCATAAAAGAATAATTTGTAAATGTTTCACGTGAAACAAATTAAAATTTAATATTGATGTAATATTTGAAAAATGTATATTTTGGTATGTTGGGTGAATAATAAGGGTAGGTGAATTGTATCGGCGGGTGTAGGGGCGGCGATTCGCCGCCCGCAAGACTCCCTCTATGAGGGGGTCAAAAGCCGGTAACGGCTTTTGGGGGGTGTGATGTTTGGCGAAGAATACACCCCCCGAAATCAAAGATTTCGACCCCCTCGGAGAGGGGGTCATACGGGAAGAGAAATTCGTCCCTCGGAGAGGGGGTCATACACACGGGCGACCGCGAGGGTCGCCCCTACGGCGCACATCGTGAGCCTCCCCTATCAGGGGAGGTGTCGGCGCGTGCTATTGCGCAGCAATAGCCAGCAAAGCCGACGGAGGGGTTTTGAAAATTGTCAAAAACAACCCCTCAGTCACACTGCGTGTGACAGCTCCCCTAGTAGGGGAGCCATGCAGACGGGCGACCGCGAAGGTCGCCCCTACGGTACTCGCGCCATCTATCAACAAGGAGGAAATCATGTTATTTGAAAAATTCATAAACTACGCCTTATTCCGCACGGTGCCATCGAAAAAAGGGTTCGTGCTGACGGAAAGCGGCGAGGACGGCATAAAAAAACAAAGCACGGAAAACGACATGATTTCCGCCGACATAGATACAAATTTCAAATACGTAAAAGAACGCTTTAACTACCCCGTCAACAACGACATTGTGATACGTAAAATCGAACTTAAACAGGAAAAGCGTGCGTTTGTCGTGTTCATAGACGGCATGGTCGACACCGAATTTGTGAACGACAACATTATACAATCGCTCCAGACAATGCCGTATGTGACGTTTTCAAAGCTGAAAAGCGGCGAGGACGTGATCGGCGAAAAGTTCATATCACACTCACAGCTTAATGTTGTGACGAAGATGGACGACGTTATGACCGAGGTAAATTTCGGCAGCTGCGCGCTGTTTGTTGACGGCGTGGCGAAAGCGTTTGTGATGGACGTCAGGAGTTGGGACCACAGGAGCATCGAAAAATCCGAAAACGAAAAGTCGATATACGGCCCGCAGGAGGCGTTCGGCGAAATGCTCCGCGCCAACACCGTGCTTGTGCGTAAAATTATAAAGGACGAGCATCTTATCGCCGAGGGCGTGACGATAGGCGAAAAGAGCAAAACGCGCGGCGTGCTGCTTTACATTTCCGACATCGCGAACCCGAAACTTGTGGACGAGGCGCGGAAAAGAATTGACGGCATAAAAATGGACTACGTCATTTCAATCGAGGAGGTCGCGCTGATGATAGAGGAAAACACGTTCACCGCGACGAACCACTTTCTCCACACCGAGCGTCCCGACCGCGTTGCGCGCGCATTGACGCAGGGGCGCGTCGCGCTCTTATTAAACGGTAGCCCGCAGGCTCTCATAATGCCGACGAACATATTCGAGCTTACACACGCCGTGTCGGACGACTATTTAAGAGTGCCGTACGCGAACATGGCGCGGCTCGTGCGCGGGGCGGCTCTCATGCTGTCAATGCTTTTGCCCGCGCTGTACCTCGCGATAACGTTGTTTCATCAGGAGGTCATACCGACGTACCTGCTCTACTCGATAAGCGCGGCGCGTGAGAGCGTGCCGTTTCCGAGCGTGCTGGAACTGCTGCTTATGGACTTTTCGTTCGAAATGATACGCGAGGCGGGAATACGTATGCCCGGACAAATAGGCTCGACGCTCGGTATCGTCGGCGGTCTTATACTCGGACAGGCAGCCGTAAGCGCGAAGATAGTAAGCCCTATTATGATTATCGTTATAGCGATAACAGGTATAGGCTCGTTCGCGACGAGCGACTATTCGCTTAGCTGGAGTTTTAGGATTTTAAAGCTGATTTTTATCGTGTTCGCCGCGTCAACCGGCTTTTACGGCATCGCAATAGGACTTTTTATATACGCATTGAGCCTTGGCGCACAAAAGAGTTTCGGCGTACCGTTCCTGTCGCCGCCTTTCAGGGTGCGCAGCAAGAGTTCGTCAACGCTGCTGTTCGTGAACCCGATATGGCGCAGGGAGAAACGCCCCGGATTTTTACACGCGCAGCAAAAGACCTCCGAGCCGAATATAAGCAGGCAGTGGACGGAAGAACAGTAAGAAAATGTTTCACGTGAAACAACGGAGAGGAAAGTATGATTGCAAGAAAAGAACTGACGCTTTTGACGGTAACGGCTATCATGGCAAAAATGGTGCTTGTGTTCCCCAAGCTTCTGCTGTCGAACAGCGGCAGCGCGGCGTGGATACAGGTAATATATAACGTGCTGTGCGCGGCGGCTGTGTTCGCCGTCATATCGTGGCTTTACGTGAGCGACAAAAACGTCATCGAAATGGCGGGCGAAATAGGCGGAAAGTGGCTCAAAATACCGACGGGACTTGTCGTGTTTGCGGTGTTTATGATAAATTTCGCGCTTATCATACGTGTGTTCCCCGAGACGGTCAAGACCGTGCTTTTGCAGAATTTCGACACGAACCTCATAACGCTGTTGTTTATGGGCGCGATAGGCGTGGGCGCGGCTCTCGGCATTGAGTCTATCGCGCGTGTGAACTATATATTTATACCGATAATCGGCGTGATACTCGCGCTTTTGATCGTGCTGCTCGTGCCGCACTACAACATCTATAATCTTCTCCCGATACTCGGCACGGGCGCGAAAAAAATCTTCGCCGACGGCTTTCACACCATATCAATTTATTCGGATATGCTGCTTTTAAACATTCTGCTGCCGTACTACAAGGACGCGGGCGAGGCGAAAAAAAGCATACGCGCCGTGTTCCTGATAACCGCGCCCGTGACGGTTGTGATTATTCTCGCGTACTGTCTCGTGTACCCTTACCCCGTATCGGGCGAGTTTATGATACCGTTTTACCAACTTGCGCGTATACTGCACCTCGGCGATTTTCTGGGAAGGTTCGAGCCGGTGTTCCAGTTCGCGTGGTCGATACTGCTCCTTTTGTACTCCGCGCTATACATTTTCGCGCTGTGCCGCGTGTGGCAGACGACGTTCGACCTCGATTTTTACAGACCGCTTGTGTTTCCGGTCGTGATAATAAGCGGCGCGATCTCGCTTTTGCCCGCGACGCTTAACGACATAGTGACGAACGCCGAATTTGAAAACAAGCTCGCGTACCCCGCCGCGTTTTTGCTGCCGGTCATTTTCGGTATCGTGTCGAAAGTGCGCGAGAAAAAACGAAAGGAAAAAAGCGGATGAAAAAAATATTGACGGTTATTTTTGCCGCGGCTGTAATTCTTATGACCGCGTCGTGCAACGGCGTCGAGCCGAACGATCTTTCGTATATTGTCGCGCTCGGTATAGACGGCGGCGAAAACGGAAAATATAATATTACTATACAGTACGCAAATCCCGCGCAGATAAGCGGCGGCGAGGAAATAAACATTGATGAAAGCGGCGTTCAGAACGTGACGGTCGAGGCGAGCGATATTTACGAGGCTGTCGCGTCGGCTGATTTGCAGGACAGTAAAAAGCTGTTTCTGTCGCATACGAAGGTGGTAATTTTTTCGCGTTCCGTCGCGGAAGAGGGATTGGAAAGTATGTCGGAGATGTTCATTAACAGTGAGGAACTGCGTCCCGACGTGTACCTTGCGGTGTCGGAGAACGCGCGCGAGTATCTCGAAAGTATGAACCCCGAGAATGAGGCAAATCCCGCGAAGTATTACAAGATGTTTTTCGACAAGGACAAGCTTACCGGTCTGCCGCACGGCACGCTGAAGGTATTTTTCGACGGTATAGAGACGGGCGAGTACGACACGGTTCTGCCCGTGGTGTCGCCCGACAGCGGAGACGCGAAAAGCGCGGTGTTTAACGGCGGTAAGATGGTCGGCGAGCTTGAGCGCGACGAGACGGAGCTTTACAAATTTCTCGACCGTGATTTCGCGGGCGGTTTTGTGACACTGCAGAACGAGGACACGCTCCAAAAGCCTGTGACGATAAAAATAGCGCAGAAAAAACAGCCGCGTTATACGATTGACACGAAGAATAAGTCAATTCACGTCGGCCTGACGCTGAACGGAAGTATTTATTCCGCGCCGCCCGATTACGAGCCGGATGAGAGCGCCGAGGAGTTTGAGCAAAAATGCGAGGAGCATATAAAAAAAGAGAGCGAAACGCTGATGAATAAGGTCACGAGGGAGTATAAGAGCGATATTTTCCACCTTGACGAGCACGCGAAAAAGAATTTTTGGACTTACGGCGATTTTGAACAGTTTAAAAATTCCGTCGATTACAGCGAGTACGCCGTGACAGTGGATGTGAAGTTCAATATAAAGAAAACGGGAATGGTGCAGAAGGAGGATTAGGTATGGAAAAGCTGATTTTACTGCCGGTTATCGCGGTGTGTCTGACACGTACCGCGGGCTACGGCATTTATACCGCGAAGGAGAAAAACGGCGCGGGGTCGGTCGGGCTTTTTGTGATTTTGCTCGCCGCGATAGGCGCGTCGGTGTATTTTCTTATGAGATAGGGCTTGCAAACGCCCCGCGTATGTTGTAAAATATAGGCGGGGTGTTTTGTTTTGGAAAAGATACGGGCGTGCTTTTTTACAGGTCACAGGCGGCTGTCCGCCGCGAGGGTTGACGAGATAAAAAATTTGATATGGGATGAGGCGGAAAGGCTGATAAACGATTACGACGTGCGCTATTTTATATCGGGCGGCGCGCTCGGTTTTGACACGATAGCCGCCGAAACGGTCGCGGAGCTTAGGGAAGTATATCCGCATATCAGGCTCGTTTTGTACCTGCCGTGCTACGACCAGAGCAAGAGGTGGGATAAAAAGTCGCGGATGCGTTACGACGATATGCTCGACGCCGCCGACGATATTCTCTACGTCACCGAGTCAGGTTACGTGGACGGATGTATGCAGAAAAGGAATATGCGTATGATCGAGGACGCGTTTTTCTGTATCGCATTCTGTATTTTGTCCAGCAGCGGTACTGGTGCAACTATCCGCACCGCCGCCGATTTCGGCGATAAGGTGATTAACGTCGCCGATAGAATGTATGAGGAATAAAAAACGGCTCTCAATAAAGAACCGTCTTTCCAAACCGAATTTATTTTAAAATTATTTGAACTTCTTTTCCCAATGATTGAGCCACTTTTGTTAAAAAATCAAGCGACGGGTTATATGTCCCGCTTTCCAGTCTGGATATATTCGTTTTTTGTGTTCCCACTCTGAACGCAAGTTCCTCTTGTGTGATGTTCTGTTTTGCGCGTTCCTTTATAATTTGCGATACAACCTCGTATCTCGGTTTAAGTTTTTCGTATTCTTCTTTAAATTCAACGTCCTTCATAAGAATGTCTTTCACTTCGGAGAACTTCGCTCCCGCTCTACTCATCACGGCACCTTCTTTCATAATCTTGTTTATATTTTATTGCCCTGTTTAATTCGCTTGTCGGGGTTTTATTGGATTTTTTGGTAAAACCGTTAAGCAGTACAAAGGTGTTATTCTGAAATGTAAAATAAAATATTCTGCTTATGTCGGATGAAAATTTTATTCTCAGTTCAAATAAATCCTTGTATTTTTCGCCTTTTATCGGTTTTACATACGGTTCTCGGAGGTTTGCCCCATGTTTTTCCAGCAATTCGATTTCGGAAAACGCTTTTGCTCTCATTTTGGGGTTTAGAGAAAGCAAAAAATCCAAAACAGGAATATCGCCGTTTTCTTTTTTATAGTATTCAACCTGCCAATCCATTATACACCTCCGATAATATATGCTTTTTCTATATATTATGTTATCATATATGATAACACATGTCAAGATATTTTTATGTGTGTATTTTGTATGAATGATTTATTGAAATACTTGACAAAAGGGCAAATAAAATGTATAATGTTATTAAAGAGAAACGGGCTGGCCGTTCCGCTATCGCTTCACTGCTCGCCCATGCGACCGGGCAGAGCGTAAAAACGGTTAGTCGCTTCGGAAGTTATGAATAACCGCCTGAGCTTCCAACTACAAGGCGGTTATTTTTTTATCGCGCTGCAGGTGCGAATGCTATGAAAACAATCACTGTAGGGGCGACCCTTGCGGTCGCCCGATATGTGGATTTTTATGAAGGGCGACCGCAAGGGTCGCCCCTACGATTTTAATAAGGTTATTTTTCATATTTATCTTACAATCAAGCTTTCGCCGGTCATTTCCTCGGGTTTTTCGAGGTTCATAAGCTCCAGCATTGTGGGGCAAAGGTCGGACAGACGACCGGTTTTCAGCTTAACGTCGCCCGCGCCAATCAAAATCATCGGAACGGGGTTCGTGGTGTGAGCCGTGAACGGCGCCTTTGTGACGGGGTCAATGAGACAGTCCGCGTTGCCGTGGTCGGCTGTGATAATGACCTTGCCGTCCTTTTTGAGTATCGCGTCAACCGTTCTTCCGACGCACTCGTCAACAGCCTCGACCGCCTTGATCGCAGCCTCCATTACGCCCGTGTGGCCTACCATGTCGCAGTTGGCGTAATTCAGGATTATAACGTCGAATTTGTCCGAATTTATCGCATCTATGACCGCATCCGTTACCTCGTACGCGCTCATTTCGGGCTTTAAGTCGAACGTCTCGACGTCCGGCGATTTTATGAGTATTCTGTCCTCGCCCTCGAACTGCTTTTCCTCGCCGCCGTTGAAGAAAAACGTCACGTGCGCGTACTTCTGCGTCTCCGCTATTCTAAGCTGCGTCAAGCCCTTTTTGCTTATATACTCGCCGAACGTCATGTGCAGCGATTCGGGCGGGTACGCGACTGTTACGTTCGGCATCGACTCGTCGTACTGCGTCATGCAGACGAAGTTTACGGGGAAGTATTCGCGCTCGAAACCGTCGAAATCGGGGTCTACGAACGTTCTTGTAAGCTGTCTCGCTCTGTCGGGGCGGAAGTTGAAGAAGATTACGCTGTCGCCCTCTTTGACCTGTCCCTGCTTATCAACGACAGTCGGAACGACAAATTCGTCCGTAACGTCGTTCGCGTAGGAGTTTTTGACGGCTGTAACCGCGTCGTCCTCCTGTATGCCCTTGCCGAACACGATCGCGTCGTACGCCTTTTCAACTCTGTCCCACGCGAAATCTCTGTCCATCGCGTAGAAACGTCCGGCAATCGTCGCGATAGAGCCCACGCCTATCTCCTTAATTTCTTTTTCAAGCTGCGCCATGTACTCCGCGCCCGAGGTCGGCGGAACGTCGCGTCCGTCGAGGAACGTGTGTATGTAGACTTTGGTAAGCCCTTTTTTCTTCGCCATGCGCAAAAGACCGTAAAGATGTTCGTTGTGGCTGTGTACGCCGCCGTCGGACAAAAGTCCCATAAGGTGGAGCGACTTGCCGTTTTCCTTTGCCTTGTCCATTGCGTCCGAAAGCGCTTTGTTGTCGTTTATTTTACCGTCGTTTATGTCTTTTGTAATCTTGACGAGCATCTGGTACACGACGCGGCCCGCGCCGATATTCGTGTGACCGACCTCGCTGTTGCCCATTTGACCGTCGGGCAGTCCTACGTCGAGACCGCTTGCGCTCAGCTGCGTGTGCGGGTACGTCGCCATGAATTTGTCAAGGTTCGGCTTTTTTGCCGCCGCTATCGCGTTGCCTTCCGTGGACGGATTGATGCCGTATCCGTCCATGATGATTAACGCTGTCGGTTTCTTTGCCATGTGCAATCCTCCTTTTTTGGTGGTGGGGTATCCCCCTCATAGAGGAGGGGGTCATGCGTAGGGGCGAACCGTGTTCGCCCGTATAAACCCCTCAGTCACACTACGTGTGACAGCTCCCCTAGTAGGGGAGCCATACGGTGAGCGCCGCATCTCGCAAGCCTCCCCTACTAGGGGAGGTGGCGCCGTAGGCGTCGGAGAGGTTTTATATATACTAAATCACGCTTACCCCTATTTATTTTGCCGCATCTGTAATAACCGCGAAATCCGCCGCTTTAAGCGATGCGCCGCCTATAAGTCCGCCGTCGATATTGGGCTTTGAAAGCAATCCCGCCGCGTTCTTCGCGTTCATTGAGCCGCCGTACTGAATGGTGATTGCCTTTGCGGTCGCGTCATCGTAAAGGTCGGCTAAAAGCTTTCTTATCGCGCCGCAAACCTCCTCCGCCTGCTCGTCGGTCGCGGTCTTGCCCGTACCGATTGCCCAGATAGGCTCGTACGCCACAACGACCTTCTTCGCGTCGTCCGCGCTTATGCCCGCGAAAGCCTTTTTAATCTGAATTGCGATCCAATCCATAGTTATGCCCGCCTCGCGCTGCTCCAGACTTTCACCGCAGCAAACGATGGGAATAAGACCCTTTTCGAGAGCCTTTTTAGCCTTTAAATTGACTGTTTCATCTGTTTCGTTGTTGTACTCGCGTCTCTCGCTGTGACCCATTATAACGTACTGCACGCCCAAATCAACGAGCATATCAGCCGATACCTCGCCCGTGAACGCGCCCTTATCCTCGTAGTGGAGGTTTTCCGCGCCGATTTTTACGTGCGTACCCTTCGCCGCCTCGATCGCCGGAGCAAGGCACACGTACGGCGTGCAGCATACTACCTCGCACGTCGCGCCCTTCGTCGCATCAACGACCTCTTTAACGAAATCGTACGTCTCCGACGGCAGCTTGTTCATTTTCCAGTTTCCCGCTATTATATATTTTCCCATTGTTAATTCTCCTTTTGTTTTTGTATTGTTAAATCTATATACTCACATACTCCCTTGAAATTGGTGTCGATTTCCAAATTGGAAAATCGGATCACCGTTATTCCCATGCCGTTCAGCGCTTTTGTCCGCGCCGCGTCGTAATCTTCTTGCCCGTCGTAATGCTGACTGCCGTCAAGTTCTATGGCTAATTTGGCGGATGCACAGTAGAAATCGACGATATATGATCCGATTGCGCGTTGTCGGACTATTTTTACGGGATAGGATTTTAGAAAATCGTACCATAAATGCCGTTCTTGTCTTGTCATATTTTTTCTTAACTCCTTTGCGGAGCGTATAAGGTTTTTGTTGTATTTTAGGTACATTTTCAAATCCTCGTTAAAACTCTTGTTTAAACCCCTCAGTCACACTACGTGTGACAGCTCCCCTAGTAGGGGAGCCTCACCGTAAGTTTCCCCTGCTAGGGGAGCCATACAGCGAGCGCCGCACATCGTGAGCCTCCCCTACTAGGGGAGGTGGCGCCGTAGGCGTCGGAGGGGTTTATTTATCCGTCAATGCCGCGATGCCGGGGAGTTCCTTACCTTCGAGGAATTCCATACTTGCGCCGCCGCCGGTGGAGATGTGGCTCATCTTATCGCCGAGACCCGCCTGATTTACAGCCGCGACGCTGTCGCCGCCGCCGATAATCGTCGTAGCGTCGAGTTCAGCCAAAAGCGCGGCGATTTCATTCGTACCCTTCGCGAAATTCGGCATCTCGAATACGCCCATGGGACCGTTCCAAACGACCGTCTTAGCGTCCGCAAGCTCCTTCTTGAACAGCTCGACCGACTTCGGGCCTATATCGAGACCCATCCAGCCGTCGGGAATGTTGCCCTCGACAACCTTTGAGGGAGCGTCGTTGTCAAACTTTTCGGTGATAACCGTGTCAATCGGCAGAATAATCTTGTCGCCCGCTTCGTCGAGCATCTTCTTCGCGTAGTCGATGTAATCCTCCTCGAGCAGCGACGTGCCGACCGTCTTGCCCTGCGCCGCAAAGAACGTGTACGCCATACCGCCGCCGATTATAAGCTTGTCCACCTTCTTTAAAAGGTTCTCGATAACCGAAATCTTCGACGAAACCTTGCTGCCGCCCAGGATAGCAACAAGCGGTCTTACGGGGTTATTAACGGCGTTGCCGAGGAAGTTTATTTCCTTTTCGATAAGATAACCCGCAACGGCAGGCTTTAATATGGACGCTACGCCTACGTTCGAGCAGTGCGCTCTGTGAGCCGTGCCGAATGCGTCGTTTACGAACAAATCCGCGAGCGAGGCGAGCTCTTTAGAGAACGATTCCTCGTTCTTTGTTTCTTCCTTTCTGTAACGCGTGTTTTCGAGAAGAACAACGTCACCGTCCTTCATTGCCGCAACGGCAGCCTTCGCGTTGTCGCCGACAACGTTGTCGTCAGCCGCGAAAACAACCTCTTTGCCGAGTTTTTCCGAAAGGCTCTTCGCAACCGGAGCAAGCGACATCGAGGGAACGGGTTCGCCCTTCGGCTTGCCCATATGCGAGCAAAGGATAACCTTCGCGCCGTTGTCCGCGAGGTACTTGATCGTGGGGAGCGCGCCCACTATGCGGTTCTCGTCCGTGATGTTGCCGTCCGCGTCCAGCGGAACGTTGAAATCGCAGCGGACAAGCACTTTCTTGCCCTTTACATCAACATCTTCAACTGTCATTTTGTTATACATAATTTTATCTCCTTTTCGCGCGGCACAGCCGCATTTTTTTCTATCTTATATTATATATAAAATTTGTCCGTATTGCAAGTGGATAATACAATTTCATCAAAAATTTAACAATTTAATCAGGATAACCGCCATGAGTATTCCCACAACGTCTCCGACCGCGGCGAACGGCAGGGCGCAGAGCGTGTGTTTGGCGCGTGTACCGGCGAAGTATACGCAAAGGCAGTAGAGCGTCGTCTCGGTGCTGCCCATGATTACGGACGCGATACGTCCTATATCGCCGTCCGCGCCGTAAGTTTTGAGTATGTCGGTCAAAAGTCCGAGCGCACCGCTGCCCGATACGGGTCGCAGCAGCGCAAGCGGCATTACCTCGGCGGGTATGAGCCGCGTCACGGGCGAAAGCAGTTTTATTATGAGGTCGAGCGTGCCGGACGCGCGGAGCATGTACGCGGCGGTGAGCGCGGCTAAAAGCGGCGGGAATATGTTCGCCGCGATTTTCATTCCGTCTGTAGCGCCCGAGATGAACAGGTCGTATGTGTTTTGTTTTTTCGCGAGCGCAATAACGAGGATTACGACGATTATCGCGGGTATTACGTATGTCATGATGTGCCTCCTTGATTTGTGGACGATAAGCGTAAGGCTCCCCTAATAGGGGAGCTGTCACACGTAGTGTGACTGAGGGGTTTGCTTTCGACAATAAAAACCCCTCCGTCGGCTTTGCCGACACCTCCCCTAGTAGGGGAGGCATACACAACGGGCGGCCAATGACCGCCCCTACGTTAGCCTCCCTTGTTAAAGGGAGGGGTACCGCCGAAGGCGGTGGAGGGATTCATTATGAAAATCTAAAAAGAATCCCCCAGTCGGCTCCGCCGACAGCCCCCTTTGACAAGGGGGTCTCACTTTGCATCTGTCCCTACCGCAGCCACAATCGAGCGGAGAGTGCTGCAATGGCGGCGGCGGTAAACGACGCGACCCACACGGGCAGGACGACCGAAAACGGGTCAGCCGACCCGGCGGCGGCGCGGAGCGCGATAATCGTCGTCGGTATAAGCTGTATCGACGCGGTATTTATCACAACGAGCATACACATATTCCTTGACGCGTATTCCGGACGCGGGTTTTCACGGTCGAGCGCGCGCATCGCCAGAATACCCTCGGGCGTAGCGGCGTTGCCCATACCGAGCAAATTCGCGCTCATATTCATCGCGATATGACCCTTCGCGTCCTCGCCCGCGCCCGGAAAAAGGAACGAAATCACCGGTCGGAGCAGCCCTTTTACCTTATTCTGCAGCCCCGACTTTTCCGCGATTTTCATTATTCCCGTCCAAAAACACATCACGCCCGCGAACGACAACACGACAAAAACCGACTCTTTCGCGCCGTCGAACGCGGCGTTGACCGTCTCGCCGACCGTACCGTTTACCGCCGCCACGACGAGCGACACGATTATCATCGCGCACCAGATATAATTCATAATATCACCCCTTTGTTTTTTATTCGCAAAACGCGCCGTATATGCTTTGGGGTATTGACTATTTTTACCGCTTGCTTTAAAATAAAGGCATGGAATACATGGCGGGCGAAACGGAGGAAAAAATATGTATGAAATAAAATGTCCAAGCTGCGGAGCGGTGTTTCAGGCGGACGAGTCAAGCTACGAGTCCATAGCGCGTCAGGTGCGGAACGAGGAGTTCGCGAAAGAAATAAGCGAGCGAACATCGCAGTTCGAGCGCGAGAAAAATACGGCTGTAAAGCTTGCGCGTACCGAAACGGAGAGCGAGCTTAACGGTAAAATAGCCGCAAAGGACGCGGAGATAAACGCGCTCAAAGCAAAGCTTGACATGCTCGAAACGCAAAAAAAGCTGGAAATAAACGAGGCGGTGTCGGAAAAGGACAGCGAGATTTCCAGGCAGCGCGAGCAGATAACACTGCTCAGCGGTCGGATCGAAACGAACGGCAAGGCGGCTGAACTCAGGGAAAAGACGCTGAAGGAAAGCTACGAGGATAAGCTTAGAGACAAAGACGAGCAGATAGCGTATTACAAGGATTTTAAGGCGCGCCAGTCCACAAAAATGATAGGCGAGAGTCTGGAGCAGCACTGCGAAACGGAGTTTAACAAGCTGCGCGCGGCAGGATTTAAAAACGCATATTTTGAAAAGGACAACGACGCACGGACGGGCAGCAAGGGGGATTTTATATTCCGCGAATGGTCGGAGGACGGTACGGAATTTATATCCATAATGTTTGAAATGAAAAACGAGGCTGACCAAACCGCGACTAAACATAAAAACGAGGACTTCTTAAAGGAACTCGACAAGGACAGGAACGAAAAGGGCTGCGAGTACGCCGTGCTTGTGTCGCTTTTGGAGGCGGACAGCGAATTTTACAACACGGGCATAGTCGATATGTCGCACCGTTACCCGAAAATGTACGTAATACGTCCGCAGTTTTTCGTGCCGATGATAACGCTTTTGAGGAACGCTGCGCTCAATTCCCTTTCATACAAACAGGAACTTAACGTAATCCGCAATCAAAATATAGATATTTCCCATTTCGAGGCGGATATGAACGATTTTAAGGACAGGTTTGAATACAACTATAATCTGGCGAGCAAAAAATTCGACAAAGCTATCGAGGAAATCGACAAAACGATAGACCATTTGCAGAAAACGAAGGACGCGCTGCTGTCGTCGGGGAACAATCTGCGTCTCGCGAACGAGAGGGCGCAGAAACTGTCGATAAAAAAACTCACAAAAAACAACCCCACGATGGCTGCGAAGTTCGAGGAACTTAAAAGCGGTGAATAAAAATATATGCACAGAACAAAAAACGCGTTTGAGAACGCGTTTTTGTTTTAATTCAGGAAATCCTCGATTACATCTTTCAGATGCACGGGATCAAGAGAAAATTTATTGCAGTTATCTGCAAGCTCTTTGACAGGTTTTTCGTCTGTGGAAATATCCTCGAAACAGTACTCGTCATTATATTTAATGCCGTATACGACGTACTCTTTCCCTTCCACAGTTTCTCGCTTAGAAACGAGTTTGTACATAACTGCTCCCTGCCCTGTATTAAAATTTTTGGTACATATTTGATTTTCGTTAATTAAAGTATATCGGAATTGTCATAAAAAAGCAATAGGTTTACATAAAATGTAAAATACTTGTAATGGCATTGAATTATGTATATTATATTTGAAATATATTAAGTCCGTTTTATCGTACATACAATCGTGTATAATCGGGGTATAAGATAAAGCGGGAGGTAATTCAAATGGTAATATTCGGTGCAATTCTTGTAAGCATAGGCGCGTCAATGCTTTTGACGCTCAGGATCGTGAAAGGTAAAAACAGCGTGTGCGTGAAATAGGCAATAACAAAGACCCCCTCTCCGAGGGGGTCAAAACTCACTTGTGAGTTTTGGGGGGTGTCATTTTTCAAATCATACACCCCCCGAAATCAGAGATTTCGACCCCCTCATAGAGGGGGTCATGCGTAGGGGCGACCCTCGCGGTCGCCCGCCAAATCATAATTTATCTCATTTTTATCTCAAAATTATTTCATTTCTGCCGGGACCGTTGGACACGATCTTAATCGGAACTTCAAGCTCCTTCTCGATAAACTCGATGTAACCTCTGCAGTTTTCGGGCAAATCCTCGTACTTCGTTATGCCGCGTATATCGGTTTTCCAGCCGGGCAGCGTTTTAAGCACGGGCTTTGCTCTTTCGAGCCTTGCGGTGGTCGGGAAGTCACGCGTTACCTCGCCGTCAATCTCATAGCCCACGCACACGGGTATCTCGTCGAGGTATCCCAGCACGTCGAGGACGGTAAACGCGACCTGCGTAGTACCCTGCACACGGCAGCCGTAACGCGACGCGACGCAGTCGAACCAGCCCATACGTCTCGGTCTGCCGGTCGTCGCGCCGTACTCACCGCCGTCGCCGCCGCGCTTTCTGAGTTCTTCAGCCTCGTCGCCGAATATCTCGGAAACAAACGCTCCCGCACCCACAGCCGACGAATACGCCTTTACGACCGTTATGATCTCTTTGATCTCATACGGCGGAATACACGCGCCTACCGCGCCGTAGCCCGCGAGAGTGGAGGATGAGGTCGTCATCGGGTAAATACCGAAATCGGGGTCTTTAAGCGAGCCAAGCTGACCCTCCAGAAGTATGTTTTTGCCGTTCTTTACCGCGTCGTGCATGAACGATACCGAGTCGATAACGTACGGCTTTATCATCTCGCCGTACTCTTTGAGCGTGTTGAAAAGTTCGTCCGCGTCAATAAGCGGCTTGTGGTAGACGTGTTCAAGGAGCAGATTTTTAACTTCGAGTACATTCTTGATTTTTTCCTTTAACCTGTCGTCGTCCTCGAAAAGTTCCCATACCTGAAAGCCTATCTTCGAGAACTTATCCGAGAAGAACGGCGCGATACCCGACTTAGTCGAGCCGAACTGACGGTCGCTTAAACGTTCTTCCTCGTATTGGTCGAACAGCTTGTGATACGGCAAAAGCACCTGCACTCTTTCCGAAACAACGATATTCGGTTTCGGCACGCCGCGCTTTACTACGCTGTCAATCTCGCTGATAAGCTCGGGAATGTCGAGCGCGACGCCGTTGCCTATCATGTTTGTGACGTTTTGGTTAAACGAGCCGGACGGAAGAAGATGCAGCGCAAATTTTCCGTAATCGTTTATAATCGTGTGACCCGCGTTCGCGCCGCCCTGAAAACGTATTACTATATCCGCCTCGGCGGCAAGCATGTCGGTTATCTTACCCTTGCCCTCGTCGCCCCAGTTCGCGCCCACTATTGCTTTTACCATATTGTATATTCCTCCTGTGATATTTTGCGTTTAATTCTAAATCAGTTGTCTAAATGAAATACGATTTTTACCGTATTGCCGGAAATCGTCGCCTTATCCTCGTGCGGCGTCCACGCGTAGTCGCTGCCTATATAGCTGCCGCTGAACGAGTCTACGACGCTGCCGTTTTCGTCGAGGCAGTCAAACACCGCCGCAACCGTGCCTCTGCCCTCGAAGAAGGTTTTGAGCGTAAACGTTATGTCGTACTTACCCTCAGCGTTCTTTTCGACGGACGTAAGTTCAAATCCGCGCACGCTGTGTGATTCGCGCTCATTCGTGTCGTCGTACGTAATCGGGAATTCGGGGACAGCCGAGTTCGGAGCCGTCTGCGACGTAATGTCGGACGGCGTGTCGGGAACTGCTGGACCGGGACCCGTCATAATATCGAGCGGCGAGGTAATCAAAACCTTCCGCGCATCATTATCCCAGTCAACCTTATAATTGCTCATTTCGCCTACCGCGCGCACGGGAACGAGCGTTCTGCCGTCCACGATTTGCGGCGGCACGTCAAAAGTAACAACCTTTTCCAAAAAAGTATCCGCTTCACCGCTGCCGATATTTACCGGAGTTTCTTTGGTCTTAATCGTTGCCTCGGTCGAGCCGATTACCATTGTCAGCGTCATGTCGCCCTTTACGCCCGTTACCGTCTGCGTACCTTCATTCCAGTCCACCTCGTAGCCGAGAGCTTCGAATATGGCGCGGAACGGTACTACCGTTCTGCTCTCGATAATCTGCGGCGGCACGTCGAACGTGATCTCCTTGTCGTCGAGCAGTACCTTGATATCGTCCTCCGCGTTTACAACCGTGACAGCCGTTGCAAGCGT
This sequence comes from uncultured Clostridia bacterium, assembly GCA_947631235.1. GTDB lineage: Bacteria > Bacillota > Clostridia > UBA1381 > UBA1381 > Hominilimicola. The sequence continues at coordinate 55,884 of CANRKO010000014.1, forward strand.
CATTGACGCCGCAAGAACGAGTGATAAAAGTTTCTTTGCTTTCATAATTTTACCTCCCTGCATTTCGCAATGAATAAATTTCAAGCAACATCAAACTGTAATTTCAACCTCTACGCCGAGCAAATCCTTGTTTTTTTCGAGCATCGGCTTTACATATTCCGCGAGGAAATCCTCCACCTGCTGCGGTGCGCGTCCAACGTAGTTTTCGGGTTTCATGACCGCGTTTATTTCGTCGAGCGTCAGTCCGAACGCGGGGTCTGCCGCGATAAGTTCGGCAAGGTTGTTTTCCTTACCCTCGACCTTGACGGTCTTGCCCGCCTCCATCGAGTACACACGGATTTTCTCGTGCAAATCCTGTCTGTCGCCGCCCTTTTTGACGGCGTCCATCATTATGTTTTCGGTAGCCATGAACGGTATTTCGCGCATGAACTGCTGATATATAACCTTGTCGTAAACGACCAGACCGTCCACGACGTTGATGTACAAGTTGAGTATAGCGTCGACCGCCAGAAACGCCTCGGGAACGGATATGCGCTTGTTCGCGCTGTCGTCGAGCGTTCTCTCGAACCACTGCGTCGCGGCGGTGATAGCGGGGTTCAGCGCGTCGACTATAACGTATCTTGCGAGCGAGCCTATTCTTTCACTTCTCATCGGGTTGCGCTTGTACGCCATCGCCGACGAGCCTATCTGCGATTTCTCGAACGGCTCTTCTATCTGCTTTAGGTGCTGCAAAAGGCGAATATCGTTAGAGAATTTGTACGCGCTCTGCGCGATAAGGCTCAAAGTGTTGAGCATCTGCGTGTCAAGCTTTCGCGGGTACGTCTGACCGCTTACGGGGAATGTGTCGGCATAGCCCATTTTCGCGGCGATTTTTCTGTCAAGTTCCTTGCACTTCTCGTGGTCGCCCTCGAAAAGTTCCATAAAGCTTGCCTGCGTGCCGGTCGTACCCTTGCAGCCCAAAAGCTTAGCCTTTGAAAGCTGATAGTCCACGTCCTCCAAGTCCATCATCAAATCTTCGAGCCACAGCGTGGCGCGTTTTCCGACGGTGGTCGGCTGTGCGGGCTGGAAGTGCGTGAATGCGAGCGTCGGCAAGTCCTTATTCGCCTCCGCGAATTTCGCAAGTTCGCCGATAAGGCATACAAGCTTTTTCTTAACGAGCCGCATAGCCTCGGTCATGATTATGATGTCGGTGTTGTCGCCGACGTAGCAGCTTGTCGCGCCGAGATGTATGATAGGTTTCGCGTCGGGACACTGCACGCCGTATGCGTAAACGTGCGACATAACGTCGTGGCGCACCTCTTTTTCACGCGCCTTCGCTACGTCGTAGTTTATATCGTAGATATGCTCCTTCATCTGGGCAATCTGCTTGTCGGTTATGTCAAGCCCCAACTCCTGCTCGCTCTCCGCGAGAGCGATCCATAATTTCCGCCATGTCGAGAATTTCTTGTCCGGCGAGAAAATGTACTGCATCTCCTTCGACGCGTAACGCGAATTTAATGGGCTTTCGTATGTGTTTGTAGCCATGTTTTTCTCCTTGTAAATGGGATTTATATGAGTACGGGCTGTCGGGGCGCCAGCCCCTACGGCGCACAATTTTAGAAATACGGGTGTAGGGGACGGCGCCTTCGACGTCCCGTTAGCCTCCCTTGTCAAAGGGAGGGGGACCGCCGAAGGCGGTGGAGGGATTCACTATAACAATCAAAAAGGAATCCCCCAGTCACGCTCCGCGTGACAGCCCCCTTTGACAAGGGGGCCTTCCTTGCGGGCGGATGATATCCGCCCCTACACCTACGCCGCTAATGCGTAGATAAATCACAATTTGTATTATAATCCCAATCTTTTAAATACTTCCTCATACGCCTCCTCGACGTTACCGAGGTCGCGGCGGAAACGGTCTTTATCGAGTTTCTCATGCGTGGTCGCGTCCCACAGACGGCAGGTGTCGGGCGAAATCTCGTCCGCCAGAATAATCTGACCGTCGGGCGTTTTACCGAACTCGATCTTAAAATCAACAAGCTCGATATTGATACTCTCGAAATACGCCTTCAAAACGTCGTTTACCTTAAACGTCAAATCGGCTATCGTGTCGAGATCCTCTTTTGTCGCCGCGCCAATCGCGATGATTTGAAGGTCGTTGATCATCGGGTCACCGAGCGCGTCGTCCTTTAAGCAGTATTCGAGCGTGGTGCAGTTAAGCTTTTTGCCTTCCTCTACGCCGAAACGCTTCGAGAACGAACCTGCCGCGATGTTTCTTATAATAACTTCGAGCGGCACGATCTCAACCTTTTTAACGACCGTCTCTCTGTCGGAAATCTCCTCGACAAAATGTGTCGGAATACCCTTCTTTTCCATAATCTGCATCAGGAAATTCGACATCTTGTTATTCACAACGCCCTTACCCGCAATCTGTCCCTTTTTGAGACCGTTGAACGCCGTCGCGTCGTCCTTGTAGTCCACTATGTATAAATTTTCGTCGTCGGTTTTGAAAACCTTTTTTGCCTTGCCTTCGTAAAGCTGTTCGAGTTTTTTCATTGTTTATCCAATCCTTCCTTGTAAACATAGTTTTACATTTATATTCTACTATAAAGCCGCGGTAAAATCAAGAGCAACATACAAATTTATCTTTACAATCGGTATTTTATATGGTATACTGTTTTTGCGACTTAAACAATATCCCGTTTCGGATATAAAGTATTTTTTGCATTGCAAAAAATACAGGCTCTTTTCAAGATACTTTATATCGTATACGAAAAGGATATTGAACTAAGTCGCATTAGTCGAGCCGTGTGTTTTTTAGCGCATGGTTTCGGCTGTGCGCTTTTTTGTGTTGCGAAACATTTCAATTTATATGAAAAAGGACGCAAAAGCGTCCTTTTTTTGCGTTGATTTTTGCGGGCGGCCAATGACCGCCCCTACGGTGATTTTTCAGCTTGCTTTTTTCTCTCTTTCCAAAATCCGCTGCTTTTCCGCCGCAGCCTCCGCCTCCAGACGGGCGATTTCCGCACGCCGTTCCGCTTTTGTCATTTTCATGATATACTCGGGAATTATTACTCTGTCATCTAATTTTTCTTCCAACATTTAAAACACCTCCCAAAAATCTATGTCATGGTTTCTTTTAATATCTTCAAGGGCTTTTATCTGTGCCTCATCTTCGCTCAAACCCTCATCAAGATAATCACCCACACAAAGGTTATATAACGACTCGCTTACCGATTGATCGGAGCGATACCCATATAATTTTCCGTTGTGACATGCGATATATCCGCAATTATAATTGCCTCTGCAGCAGGAATTAAAATCCGCCATACTTGGCGGCATACTGCTCGGATGATTATGTATTGCAATTAAATTGACGCCTTTATAGGACGCAACGGACTTTTTTGTTGCGTTTGAATATATGACTTGCTGCTCCGTTTCGCTGTTTATTTCTCTTGCTATAATCTTTCCCGTATCGCCGTCGATCCAGTACATATCCTCATACAAAGTACCGCTCCTGTGCTTTAGCATTTCCTTTGCCTTTGCATATAATACGCGGTTCACTTCATCGTTCGGCGTTAAATTGTCGAATTTGCGCCGATATTCGCCGCTTTCGATATATGCGCTGTTTATAAGCGTTGACTTGTTTCTTCCGTAACGCTGATTCTCGAGTGCCACCATACCACCCCTCATAATCATTATATCATTTTTTACGCAATTGTCAACGCTTTCGGGTTTTTACACCAGTTTTTTCTCCTGCCATTTACCCGAGTAATACCGCGCCACGGGTATAGCCGCGCCGGCAGCCCAGGCGAGCGGCGTTGCTATCCATATACCCGTCGCGCCGAAAAATTTTACGAGTATGTACGCGAACAAAATTCTCGCGCCGAGTTCCGTAATGCCCGACACTGCCGAGGTGTTCACGTCGCCCGCGCCGCGCAGCACGTTCAGATAACTTCGCATTACGGCTGCGACGAGGTACGCCGTGCTTACTATTGTGAGGTACTCGCCGCCGATTTTTACCGCCTCGGCTGCGGTGTCGTCGAGGAACATACCGAGCAGCTGCACGCGGAACGTCACTATCGCGGCGGCAATCACGACGCATATGCCGATAAGAGCCGCAAGCGTACGGTACAGTCCCGTTTTTATTCTGTCAATGTTGTCCGCGCCCATGTTCTGACCGGTGAATACCGACAGCGACATTCCCACCGACACGACCGGCATAATCGCGATAGAGTCAATACGCGTCGCGGCGGTATACGCAGCCATCGTCATTGAGCCGAAGGAGTTCACGAGCCGCTGAACGCTCATCGTGCCGAGCGATATAAGGCAGCTTTCGAGCGACGCGGGCAGACCCGTGCGGAATATTTTAAACACCGTTTCCTTTTTCGCCTTCCATATAATGCCGTCGAGGTTTAATATTTTTCTGTGCCGCACTATATGCATGATACAGAACACCGCGCTTATCATCTGCGCTATGACCGTCGCCCAAGCCGCGCCCGCAACGCCCATACGGAACACGACGACGAACAGCAGATCCATGCCGACGTTCAGCATAGCCGAAATAATGAGCGCGAACAGCGGCGTTCTGCTGTCGCCGAGACTTCGTAAAACCGCGCCCGACGCGTTGTAAGCCGCTGTTGTCACCATGAACGCGAAAATAATCGAAATGTAGCGTACCGACTCGTCTATTACGTCGGACGGAGTGTTTAAAATCAGCAGAATACGCCGCGCCAAACACACGCCCGCCGCTGACGTTACAACCGCCATAACGGCTATTATGTACACGAGCGACGCGACCGTCTCGCGCAGCTTTACATAGTCGCGCTTGCCGAAACACTGCGAGATGATTATGCCCGCACCGTTCGTCATACCCATCATAAAGCATATCGCGAGCGTCATAAGGGTGGACGTCGCGCCGACCGCCGCGAGCGACTGCGCGCCGACGAATTTTCCGACCACCGCCGCGTCAACAAAATTATATATCTGCTGAAAAATATTTCCTATAAGCATCGGCGCGGAAAACGATAATATCATCTTCAGCGGGCTGCCCTTCGTCATATCATATATCATAAATTCCGCCTCTTACGTAAGCAAATTTCCGGCATATTATAGTCCAATATAATATTTATGTCAATAGGTTGAAAAATTTTTTTCGGTTTGGTATAATAAAAACAACAGAAAAATGAAAAAAAGGACAAAAATCAGACAAAAGGGGGATTTCATAATGAAGGTGCTGCTGCTGTCGGTTAAGGCGGGCTACGGTCACCACTCGACCGCGAAAGCGATAATAGAGTATTTTGAAAAAAACGGTCACCAATGCGAAATGCTCGACATATTCGATTACATAAGCCACCGCATAGGCGATTATATAAACGACAGCTATCTGCTTATGACGAAATATATACCGAAAACGTACGGCAAGGCGTACGGCAAGCTGGCGCAGAAGGACGAGCCTTACGACTACCATTCGCTCATATCGCTGTTTTCGCGGTTCGTGTCGAAAAAGCTGTCGAAGTACGTGAGCGAATATAACCCCGATTTTATGATAGGCACGCACAGCTACGCGGGCGTGTGCATGAGCATACTGACCGAAACGGGCGTGACCTCATGCCCGACGGTGGGAATAGTGACGGATTACACCGTTCATCCGCTGTGGGAGAGTACGTTCCTCGACTACTACGTGATACCCGACGAGCTGCTCGCGTCGGAGATGCAGCAGAAGGGTATACCGAAGGATAAGCTTTTACCGTTCGGCATACCGGTGCGGGAACAGTTTGCGCGCAGAACAGATAAAAAAGAAGCGCGGCGTATGCTCGGTATAGACGATATACCGACGGTGCTCATAATGATGGGATCGATGGGTTACGGCAACATAAAGCCGCAGCTCGAGTCTATAGACAAAAGCCCGCACGAGTTCCAGATAATCTGCGTGTGCGGGTCGAACAAAAAGCTTAAAGAATATGTGGACGCGTCGGACTGGACGAAGAGCTTTCACGTTTACGGCTTTACCGACGACGTGGATATTATGATGGACGCGTCGGACGTTCTGATAACAAAGCCCGGCGGTCTTACGACCTCCGAGGCTTTGAGCAAGGGTATACCGATGATTATTTCAAACCCCATTCCCGGTCAGGAGGACAGAAACCTCAATTTCCTCGTGAACACCGGCGCGGCGATTATAACAAACGACACCTTCGGCGTGCAGGACGCTTTGAATATGCTGTTCACAAGTCCGTGGCGCATACGCATTATGGAGGAAAGCGTGAGCCATATAGGCAAGCCGAACGCGACAGCCGACCTTTATAACTTCGCCGTGTCAAAGACCGCCGCGAAGGAAACGGTAATCTGAAATTCTCTGCCGCGCAGGTAATTTAAAATTCCCGCGTCGGATATGAAATCGAAATGCAGCTTGTATGACGCAAGCTGTATTTTTTGCGCCGTTTTCGCGCCGTACTTTTTGTCGCCCGCGAGAGGGTGACCGATGTGCGCCATCTGTGCGCGTATCTGGTGCGTGCGCCCCGTCATAAGCTCGACCTCGATAAGCGACAGATTGTCTTTTACGGCAATTCTTTTGTAGCGGAGCTCGGCTTTTTTCGACCCGTCCGTCTCGCCGTCAGTGACGCTTACCTTTTTGTCGCCGCGTGTAAGGCTCGACGTAATAACGCCTTCCGCGTCCGTTACGCCTTCGGCTACGGCGAGGTAATACTTTTTAACCTCGCGGTTTTTGATTTTTTCGTTCATTACACGGAGCGCGTCGGCATTTTTCGCGCCGATGATTATTCCCGAAGTGTTGCGGTCGAGACGGTTGCAAAACGCGGGCGCAAAGCTGTGTTCGTTTTGCGGGTCGTATTCGCCCTTTTTGAGAAGATAGCTTTGCATACGCGAGAGCAGCGTGTCGTCCGTGCCTTTGTCGTCCGAGTGTACGACAAGTCCGGCGGGCTTGTTTATGAGTATGATGTTGCCGTCCTCGTACACAACGTCAATATCGCTCCTGCCCGCATTGAACTCGCGCGGCTCGTCAAAAAATTCGTCGGCAAAATAAAGCGTCAGAACATCGCCGCCTTGTATCACATACGCGCCGTCCTTTACGTGCTTACCGTTCACGCGCACGCAGTTTTTTCTAAGACCCTTGTATAACATTCCCAAAGGCAGACGCGGCATATATTTTGTTATGAATTTGTCGAGACGCTGATTTGCGTCGTTTTTGTTTACCGTTATTTCTCTCATTTCATTACCCCGAAAGTAAATTTTTCCGCGGTAAATATTGTATCACAAAAGAAAATATGTTACAATATACTTTGTAAAAAACGAAAAGGAGATATTTGTATGGGATTGTTTAACGGATATTTAAAGCCCGGACCGGGCGTGGACAAGGACGAGCCCAAAAAGAAAGGGTTTTTCCTGTATATAGACATAATATGGCAGAAAATGGGCAAGCTTGTGGCTGCGAACTCGCTTTACTCGCTCACGAGCCTTTTGTGGATCGCCGCGCTGTATATGTTTTTCGGTTACCTGTTCATCAGAACGGGCATAGTCGATAACGTCACCGAGAACATTCGGCAGGCGGAGGGCTTGACGGCGGAGCAGGCGGCACAGCTCGGCGGCAACGTGGTTGTAATGCTGCAGATATTCTTCTCGGTCGGCGTGTTCGTGCTGTGGGGCAGCGGCCCGAGCAGCGCGGCTTACGCGTATATTAACCGCTGCTTTACGCGGGGCGAACCCGTATGGGTCGCGAGCGACGGCAAGGACAAGTTTCTGGAGAATTTCAAGCAGGGTATGCTCGTTGTGCTTATTGACGCGGTTATACTCGTGTTCGGCGTAAACGCGATGCACTTTTATTACAGCTTTTACACCTCGACCGGCAACGTGATATGGCTATTGCCGTCGTATATTATGGTGGTCGTGTTTGTGCTTTACACTATGATGCACTCGTATATATATCAGATAATGGTGACGTTTGAGTGTTCGCTTGGCGCGATATACAAAAACGCGCTGCTGCTTTCGATTGCAAAGCTGCCCGGCAATATTCTGACGACAGCCATAAGCTGCGGATTTTTGTACGCGATATTCATGGTAATAAACTTAAATCCGCTGTTCGCGGCAATAATAGTGCTTGTTTTCGGACTGTGTTTCACGCGTTACGTGACGGATTTCTACGCGGCGAGAGTTATCGAGAAAACCATACTCACAAACATGAAGAAAAAGGAAGAAAAAAAGCCCGTTATAGAATATCTTGACGAGGACGAAAACGAGCCGGAGGTAGGCGAGGAATGATTTTGGGCGATTACGACGTGGCTGTGATAGGCGGCGGTCACGCGGGCTGTGAAGCGGCTCTTGCCGCCGCGCGGCTCGGTATGAGGACGGTCGTGTTTTCGATAAGCCTTGACGCGATAGGCAATCTCCCGTGCAACCCGAGCATAGGCGGCACGGCGAAGGGTCACCTTGTGCGCGAGGTTGACGCGCTCGGCGGCGAAATGGGTAAGGCTGCGGACGCGGCGATGATACAGTCTAAGATGCTGAACCGCGGCAAAGGCCCTGCGGTACACTCGCTGCGCGCGCAGATCGACCGAAAAAAGTACCACGCGGAGATGAAAAACCGTCTCGAGGCACAGAAAAACCTGCACGTAAAGCAAGCCGAGATTGTGAATATACTCACCGAAAACAACGCCGTTACGGGCGTTGTGACGAGTACGGGCGCAGAGTACACTACGAAGGCGGTCATTGTCGCAAGCGGCACGTATTTAAAAGGTAAAATACTCATAGGCTCGTATTCGCGTGAGTCGGGTCCCGACGGTATGTTCCCCGCGAACGAGCTGTCGGAAAATCTGCGGCGCATAGGTGTGGAGCTTATGCGTTTTAAAACGGGTACGCCCGCGAGAATACACGCCGACTCGCTCGATTACGGCAAAATGGAGGTCGAGGAGGGCGACGAGAAAATCGTGCCATTCTCGTTTGAGACGGAAAAAGCGGGGGAGAACCTTGTGCCGTGCTACATCGTTTACACAAACGAGAAAACGCATGAGATTATCCGCGCAAATCTCGAACGCTCCGCGATGTACGGCGGTCACGTTGAGGGCGTAGGACCCCGCTACTGTCCGTCGATTGAGGATAAAGTCGTGCGGTTCGCCGACAAAAAACGGCATCAGCTTTTTATAGAGCCGATGGGTCTGGATACAAAGGAAATGTACGCGCAGGGCTTTTCGACAAGTCTGCCGGAGGACGTGCAGCTTGAAATGTACAGGAGCGTCGAGGGTCTGGAAAATGTGGAGATAATGCGCAGCGCCTACGCGATAGAATACGACTGCTGCGACCCGCAGCAGCTTTTGGCGACGCTCGAATTTAAGAAAATAAGCGGTCTGTACGGCGCGGGACAGTTTAACGGTACGTCCGGCTACGAGGAGGCCGCCGCACAAGGGCTTATAGCGGGCATAAACGCCGCGCTTAAAATCAAGGGCGAGGAGCCGCTCACGCTTAAAAGGAGCGACGGTTATATCGGCACGCTCATAGACGACCTCATAACGAAAGGCACGACCGAGCCGTACCGCATGATGACGTCGCGCAGCGAGTACCGTTTGCTTTTAAGACAGGACAACGCCGACGAGCGTCTGACACCGTTCGGCTACCGCGTGGGGCTTATATCGGAGGAACGGTACAAGAAATTCCTCGATAAAATGGATATGGTGGAAAACGAGATAAAAAGGCTCGAAAGCGTGGTCGTGCCGCCGAAGGACGCGAACCCGCTGCTTGAAAAATACGGCACGGCGGCGGTAAAGACCGGTATACGTTTAAGCGATATGATAAAACGCCCCGAGCTTGACTATGAAAAGCTCGCGCCTGTGGATAAGGACAGAAAACCGCTCCCCGACGCGGTTTGCGAGCAGGCGGAGATTAAGCTGAAGTACGACGGGTATATAAAGCGTCAAATCGCGCAGGTGGAGCAGTTTCGCAAAACAGAGGAAAAGCTGCTGCCCGAAAATCAGGATTATTCGGACATTCACGGTCTGCGTCTGGAGGCGCGTCAAAAGCTTAACAAGGTGCAGCCGAAATCAATCGGTCAGGCGTCGCGAATATCGGGCGTGTCGCCGGCTGACGTGTCGGTGCTTATAGTGTGGCTCGAAAGCCGTCGAAATCTGTAGCGCATAGGCAAAATACACAATAATAATATCCATATCTTGTATGTTATGTATGTTGTTGGAAACAAGATATTGTGGTACAATATATACGCGGCGCGAATAGCCGCGGGTGAAGATACTTTCTTGCGACCCTGATATACGGAGCGGTGGCGGCTCTGTTTCGGAAAGGTTCGTCAAATGAGTGAAATAACGATTGATTTAATCTTAATTTTGCTTATTGTATGGATAATAAAGAAATAACCGCCCTAGTGCAATAAGGCGGTTATTGGGTAGAATGATGATGTCATTCTAACATAATAAAAGTCTTGGTGTAATAGAAACGGAGTATTGTTTCCGCTCCCGTCTATCTAAAGTATAGCATACATTTTCCGTAATGTCAATAGCTGAAAAATCATTTAAAGTTGTTACCGATGGGTAAAAGAGCGTCACAGGTTCGCTCAAAAGAACGCCGCTCCGTAATCGGACGGGGCGGCGCCCTTTCCTTTTTAATAAAACATCAAAAAAACCGCTTGTTTTCAAGCGGTTTTTTCGTGGAGCTGGTAATGGGACTCGAACCCGCGGCCTGCGCATTACGAATGCGCTGCTCTACCAACTGAGCTATACCAGCACGTAAGCGGGATTTCCCGCTTTTGCAATACGTAAGCGAGTAGCACTCGCTTTTATTAACCTATTAAATCCTTGACAATAGCGTTAACGGCTTTGCCGTCCGCTCTGCCCTTGATCTGCGGCATTACAGCCGCCATAACCTTACCCATATCGCGCATCGACGACGCGCCCGTTTCCTTAACCGCCGCTTCGACGATAGGTCGAAGTTCCTCGTCAGTAAGCTGTTTGGGAAGGTAGCCCATCAAAACATCCATTTCTTCTTTGAGCTGAGAGATCAAATCCTCTCTGCCGCTCTTTTCGTATTCGGGGAGTACGTCCTTGCGCTGCTTTAACTGCTTGGCAATGACGTCTAAAATGTCATCATCCTCAAGAGTTACTTTTTTGTCCTTTTCAATCTGCAAAATCGCCGTCCGTATCATCTGAACGGTATTTTTACGGATGGTCTCCTTATTTTTCATTGACGACTTCAAATCCTGCGCTAACTGTTCCTTTAAAGCCATTAAAGTCATCTCCTCATATCAAAATCGAAATCAGAACTTTCTCTTTCTCGCCGCCTCAGACTTCTTCTTGCGCTTTACGCTGGGCTTTTCGTAATGCTCACGCTTTCTGATTTCAGACATAACACCTGACTTGGCACACTGACGCTTAAAACGACGGAGTGCGCTGTCGAGTGACTCATTATCTTTTACTCTAACTTCAGACATGTATATCCCTCCCTCCGGCAAGTCAATTTTGAAAAAACGGACTTGATGGAATGCCGCAATTCATGCAACTATGTCATTATACATTATTTAGGGGCTAAATGTCAAGTGTTTTATGAATTTTTATGCTCTGACAAAATATATCATTATATTTGTCTTGTTTTTGGGTTGTGTTTATTGTATACTTGTTTTAAGAGGTGATAGCCATGAAAAAAGCGATTGCGGCATTGTGTGCCGTCATCTGTTTAACGCCGTCGGCATATGCGGACGATGACATAGCGGTTTATATGAACGGTGAAAAGCTTTCGTTTGAGCAGCCGCCCATAATACGGAACGATTCGACGCTCGTACCGTTCCGCTCGATATTCGAACGGCTCGACATGACGGTGCAGTGGTTCGAGGAGGACAGGCGCGTCACGGCGCAGAGCGAGGGTACGGCGATAACGCTGTTTATAGACAGCCCCGTCATGTATGTAAACGACAAGACGACGGAACTTAACACCCCCGCGATTATATATAACGACTATACCATGGTACCGCTCCGCGCCGTTGCGGAGGCGGCGCAGGCGCAGGTTGACTGGGACGGGGAGAGCCGAACGGTTACGATTACGGCGCGCGAGAGCGAATTTGAGGACTGGGCTTTGCAGGTGCTTGCTCTTACCAACGCGGAGAGAGCCAAGAACGGTCTTAACCCGCTGGAGTGGGACGACTCTCTCGCAAATCTCGGCAAAACGCACTGCGAGGACATGATTAACCGTAACTTTTTCGCGCATAACAATCCCGACGGCGAGACGCCGTTCGACAGAATGAAAAAAGCGGGCATATCGTACCATGCGGCGGGTGAGAATATCGCCGCCGGACAGTATTCGCCCGAGGCGGCGATGAAAGCGTGGATGGACAGTCCCGGACACAGACAGAATATTTTAAATCCCGAGTTCAAGTCTCTCGGCGTCGGCGTTGTAAAGGGCGGCGAGTACGGTATTTATTGGGCGCAGGAGTTTGCGCGGCTCAAATAAAGAGCCGCGTATATTTTTTTTGCCAAAAATATTTAAAAAGTGTTTCCGAAATTTTAAATTTGTTATTTTTGTTATACAAAATTATATTGTATTTTTCGACGCCGATACGGCAAAATTACGGTTACGTTAAAAATGTGTAAAAGAACTAAAAAATATAATAAAACCCCAAAAAATTCAATATATTTACACAAAAAATATTGACTTTTTCAGGCAATAGATGTATAATGTAGATAATAGTATTATTATGCCCAAAATGTCTTTTGGACACCACTATATATAGTTTTTAACAACATTTTTTAGACAAGATTTAGAGATGAGACGAGACAGGATTTAGGAAAAAAACTTTAATAAACCATACGCTTCAACAATATAAGGAGAGATATAATTGTGAAGTACGGAAAAATTATGACAAAAATTTTGTCGGTGCTGGTTATGGCGTCAATGATAGGTACATCGGTTCAAATGCCTACGCTGGCACAAATCCAAACCGCCTCGCAAGCGATTGCGGATAATGCGGTCGAAATGAGGGACGCCGCCTCGGACGGCGAAGGCAGCGCGGAGTCTGAGGATACCGCTGCTGCCGATGATGAGGACAATAGTAATAAGGAAGACGCAGAAACTGCTCAAAATAAAGAGGCAGGGGCTGCGTCTGAAAGTGCTGTAAAAAATAATTCCGAAACTCTCTCCCAAAACGAAGACGGCACTTCGTCAGTTTCGGATTACAATGCAGGCTCTTCATCATCGGCAGCAAATTCATCGAACGATTACGATACGGACGTGTCAGTCGATACGTCAAAGATTCTTGAACCGTATTCGACCGAAAACGACAGTGACAAGTTGTGGTTTGACGAATCATTCGCTCTGTTTGATCACTTCGGTCTGACAAAGACATTCACAGCCACAGCCGCGAACGGCGACGGTAACGATATTGTGTGGGAAGTCGGCGAGCCGAGATTTTTGTCGTTGTCGGAACCTGTCGTAGACGGCGACAAGAGTTCGGTAGATATTACATGGGATGGCGACACGGTGGAAAATATCGAAAGAACACCGTTCTACGCAATGCTTAAATCCAATTTGGAAGACAGAATTACGGGTACGATTTACCTTTCCAACGGTACAGTTCCCGCCGAGGACGAACAGGAGGAGGAATCCGATGCCGGCACAAAGACCAAGTTCGAGTCGGAGGAGGTAAAGAAGTTTGTCGAGGAAATGTATCAGACCGGACTTACACAGGACAATTCCGTATACGACTTGTCCGAGTTCGGAGCGCAGGACACAGACCCCAATTACGGCAGCATGTCCGACGAGGAAATTCTAAAGTTGTTCGAGGAAAAGCAGGCTGAAAATAAGACCGATGAAAACAGCGGTGTTGAGAACGTAACCGCTATGGACGAGAATAAAGATGAGAACGAGAATATAACGGATAATGATACCGATATATATAATAAGGAAAAAACTCAGTCGGAAACGGATAAAAAAGAGACCGTTTCGGACGAAAAATCAGTTGAGGAAACGGCAAAGTCCGCGCCTGCGGATGATAACGCCGAGACTTCCGACATAAAAGAAAATAAGTCTAACGATACAGAAAAATCCGTTGTACCCGCGCAGGATGAGGCACAGGTCGATACAGCCGAGTCCGAGGCGGAAAAGGCGGCGGATGAACCGGTTGCGGCGCAGTCGGTCGCACAGGTCGATAGCGGCGACGGCGTACCCGAGCAAGCGGAGACAAAGGAGATTGTCACAACAAAGACGGTTCGGCAGGCAACCGTTGAAGAAGTAAAGACGACCAAGCAGGTAGCGACAACAACGACCACGACAACAACTACGGAAATCGTAAGCGAAGAACCGATAGTCGAGACGACAACAAAGACGGTCTACACGGAAGTCCCGACAGAGAAGGAAATGCGCGTGGAGACGGTTGTTGCCGCGGCTTACGACGAGGAAACCGGCGAAACTGCGTACGAAACTCAATACGAAACAATCACGGTACCTTCCACCGAAACGATTGAAACGGAAGAGACGGTTGAGGAAGTAGTCGGCACAAATTACACCGTGCGCGAAACAGTCACAACCGACGACGGCACAAACACGTCCACGACGGTCAATGAATACACGACCACGGACGCGCCGGAGGTCGGCACAAAGGTTGACTCGTCCACTACATATGAAGACCGGGAAGTAACGGAATATGTCGAAAAGACGGTAGATGTACAGGTTGAGGAAGTACAGACCGTCGAGGTTGACGCGCCCGCAGCCGAAACTGTGGAAGATGCGCCCGCGCCGACGGTACAGCCGCAGCGCGTATCGTCGCCGAAGGTTGACGCGCCCGATTATGAGGCGACGTCTGTACGTACATATTACGTTGACACACAAACATACAACGCTTCCGCACAGGTCAGCGCCGTTGCGGAAGAGATTGTTGCCGAGGAGGAATCGGCTGATGAGGAACCGGCAGTTGAACCCGAAGCGGAGTCGGAGAAAGAACCCGACGAACCCGAAGCGGAAGTCGCGCCTATAAGCAACGACGGTATTATGCCGATTGCGGCAACGGCTGATACGTTTGAAAAACGTTTCCAGACAATGGAAGTCGGACGATCGCTGAATGTCGGTACAATATTTGGAAACATTGACGGTCAATCGCCCGCGTCTGTACAAGTGGTTAATACAAATATTGCAACGTCGAGCGGTTCTTCCGTTGTAGCACAGTCTGTCGGACGCACCCAGATTATCGGCAAAGATGCGGAAGGCAATGTTATAAGTATAATTGAACTTGAAGTCAAGCGCAGCAGTGACATTGCCGCGCCGCAAGTAGCGGCAGGAGCGGACCATATTGTAGCGCTGAAAGCGGACGGTTCGGTATGGACATGGG
>CANRKO010000015.1 GCA_947631235.1 uncultured Clostridia bacterium
CGACCCGGATGAGGCTCGAACTCACGACCTCCAGCGTGACAGGCTGGCGTTCTAACCAACTGAACTACCGGGCCATACGCGTCCGCTTTGCGTCCGCATACTAACGCGTTTGCGAAGCAAACGCGTACTTACTAATGTGTCTGCTTCGCATCCACATATGTGGTGGGAGTTACAGGGCTCGAACCTGTGACATCCTGCTTGTAAGGCAGACGCTCTCCCAGCTGAGCTAAACTCCCGAATAATTGTCGTTCAGCGAACCTGTGAGTAATCCTGCTTGTAAGTTGTCGGTTTTGAAAAACCGACCATCTCCCAGGTGAGCTAAACTCCCAAAATATCGCTCCCTAATCAGCGACTTAATTATTATAGCAGACGGTATCTGGTTTGTCAACACTTTTTTTAATTTTTTTTGAGCCTATTGTCAAACGCTTTTCTATATGATAACATATACTCGGGAGGTGGGTATTATGCCAAAAGCGAACAATCAAAAGCTGAAAATTTTATATATAATGAAGATGCTCACGGAGGAGACGGACGAAAATCACGCGCTGTCCGCAACCGAGATAATATCGAGACTTAACGCTCTTGGTATCGAGGCTGAGCGCAAGAGCGTCTACGACGATATTGAAAATCTTAAACTGTTCGGACTGGACATAATATACCGCCGCTTTGAGCCGAAGGGCTACTGCTTGGCGTCTCGTGATTTTGAGCTGCCGGAGCTGAGACTGCTTGTTGATGCGGTGCAGTCGTCAAAATTCATCACCGAAAAGAAGTCGCGCTCGCTTATCGGCAAAATAGAAAAGCTTGCCGGACGTTACGAGGCGAACGCACTGCACAATCAGGTCACCGTTTTGGGGCGCGTAAAAACAACAAACGAAAGCATATATTATAATGTAGATAAAATTCACTCGGCTGTGGCGGGAAACGTCAGAATACGCTTTAGGTACTGCGAGTGGACAATCGAGCGTGAGCTGAAACCGAAACGCGGCGGCGCATTGTATGAGGTCAGTCCGTGGGTTATGACGTGGGACGACGAAAACTACTACCTTATTGCGTTCGACCACGAAAGCGGCGAAATCCGCCATTACCGCGTTGACAAGATGATGAACATATCCGTAACGCGTCTGCCGCGCGAGGGCAGGGAGCAATTCGCGGAGTTTGACATAGCCGCGTTCTCGAAAAGGATATTCGGAATGTTCGCGGGCGAGGAAAAGGAAGTGAAAATCCTTTTTTCAAACAGTCTTATCGGCGTTGTCACAGACCGTTTCGGTACGGACGCGCGTATACAAAAACACGGCGCGGACGCGTTTACCGCGACCGTAAATGTAAACGTCAGCGGTCAGTTTTACGGCTGGCTCGCCGCTCTCGGCGGCGGCGCAAAAATATTGTCGCCGAAGGAGGAAGCCGATAAATTTGCGCGGCATATAAGAAAAATATATCAAAAATACGAACTATAAACCCGTTTTTGAAAAAATCAAGACCAATTTTGTATAAAATTTATGTAAACCCAACCCCGAAATTCGTCAAAAAGGTAAGATTTGCGTTTTGGTTGTTGACAAATTAACCCTTCCGCGTATAATAAGCATAAATCGCGGATATAATCCTTAACGATAATTTCCGACAGATTGGAGGAGAACATAATGAAAGAATTTTCTTACACGTTAAAAGACGGGCAGGGTCTCCACGCCGGCGGCGCGGGCAGGCTCGTTTCCGAGGCGCGAAACTTTAATTCGAATATAAGTATTGTGTATAACGACAGAATTGAAAATCTGAAAAGACTTTTCGCGGTGACGTGTCTCGGCGCGAAGAAGGGCGATTTCGTGACCGTCCGCGCTCAGGGCGCAGATGAGACCGAAGCCGCAAATGCGCTCGAAAATTATTTCAGAGCGAATTTGTAAAAACATAAGCGACGGGAGCAAACAATCCCGTAGGGGCGACCCTCGCGGTCGCCCGCTACGTAAGGCCCCCTTGTCAAAGGGGGCTGGCGCGCGTAGCGCGACTGGGGGATTCCTTTTCATTTTTTAAAGGAATCCCTCCACCGCCTTCGGCGGTCCCCCTCCCTTTAACAAGGGAGGCTAACGGGACTTCGAGGTGAACAACACGCATAGTGTGTTGTAGGCGTGTTGCGAAGCAACAAACGCCGTAGCAAAACGCCGTCCCCTACACCGATAATTTTTAATTTCGTGCGCCGTAGGGGTTGGCGCCCCCGACAACCCGTATTCACTTCCCCGCCACAACGACCTTTACGTCGTTTTCGGCGAGAGTTTTTTCCCATTCGTCGGTAAGGCGTTCATCGGTGATAAACGTGTCGATCTTATCGAGTCCCGATATGCGCGGCACGCCGAGCTTACCGATTTTATTCTTATCGCACAGGAACACAGCCGACTCGCTGCACGCGAGCATGGCTTTTTTTATTTCCGCCTCGCCCTCGCTCGAATCGACAAGCCCGCGCGCGGCGGTAACGCCCTTGCAGGAGAAGAAAAATTTATTCGCGTAATAATTATCCCTGATCGTCCGTTCCGCGACGCGTCCGACAAACGACATATTGCGCGGCGTAAGCTCGCCGCCGGTACATACGACGTGTATGTGGTCGCAGTTCGAAAGCTCCGTCACGATTTTTTCCGCGTTCGTTATGACCGTGAGACCCTTCTTTCCTTTTATGTACCGCGCAAGGTGCCACGCGGACGTACTCGCGTCAAGGAAAATCGTTTCGCCGTCGCGTATGAGCGACGCGGCGTACTCGCCTATACGCTGCTTGCCCTCGTAATTTATCACGTCGCGCTCCGTTATCGCAAGCTCCGGCTCGATATTTTCCGCTATCGTCGCGCCGCCGTATGTGCGCACAAGCACGCCCTGTTTTTCGAGTTTTTCCAAATCGCCGCGTATCGTTTCGGACGTCACCTCAAACTGCTTGGCAAGCTCCGTTACGAGAACGCTTTTTTCTTTATTTATTATCTGCTCTATCCTGTTTCTCCGCTCAACCGCAAGCATATATTTACTCCTTTGCATTATAATGTATATATTGTATCATGCGCGGACGGTTTTTTCAATATAAATACGCGCGTAAAATTCCGTAATGTTCATAAATTGTTAAAATTTTATTCATTGACAAAAGGAAAAAAGCGAGTATAATAATAAATGTAAGGTCAAAGAAAGTCAAAGTCAAAAAGGAGATGAGTAAAATGGGAATGTCAGACAGAATTGAGGCGTTCATAACGGAGCTGCTTAAAGACGACACCGACGAATGGCTGGAATTAAAGCGAAACGAGCTTGCCTCGGTTTTCGGCTGCGCTCCCTCTCAGATAAATTACGTTATACAGACGAGGTTTTCGCCCGAAAGGGGTTACGCGGTCGAGTCGCGGCGCGGCGGCGGCGGTTGTCTTAAAATAAGACGAATACGCAGCGCGGACGGACTTACGCGTCACACGATAGAGCTTACGGGCGACAGTCTCGACGAAAAAACGGCGAGAGGATTTATAACGAACCTGCTAAGACAGGACGTTACGGACGAAAAAACGGCAAGGCTTATGACGAGCGCAATAACGGACAGCACTCTCGGCGCTTTCCCCGAGCGCGACAAGGTAAGAGCGAAAATACTTAAAAATATGCTGAGCGTGCTTTAGCGCGGGAAAAGCAGTGACGGTTACGATTAAGGAGGAATGTTAAAATGTTTGATTTATTTTCTGATTTCTTTAACGATTTCGGCGGGTTTGACGTGTTTATGCAGCCCGCGGTAAGCAAGGAGGAAAAGAAGTGTCCGGTGTGCGGTCACACGTACTCGGACTTCCGCAGGACGGGCAAAATCGGGTGCGGCGAATGTTACAAGGTGTTCCGCGCGCCGATTACGGAGACGTTAAGGCGCGTACAGCCGTCCGTCACGCACACGGGAAAAATACCGTCGAAGTCCGGCGAGGAGCTTAAGTTAAAGAGACGGTACGAGTCGCTTAAACAGGAGCTCAGCGCGGCGGTAAAAAATGAGGATTACGAAACGGCTGCAAAGCTGCACAAGCAGATCCGCGAAATTGAAAACGAGGTGAAACAGTCATGATTTGGTACAAGGACAATAATTCGGACATAGCGGTTTCGACAAGAATACGTCTTGCGCGAAATCTCGACAAAACGCCGTTCCCCAACGCTCTCGGCGACACGAAGGAGGTCACGGAACGTATCAAGAACGCGGTTTTGTCAAGCAACTCGACGCTCGCGAAGGATTTCGACTTCATAGACCTCGACCAAACTCCCGCGATACGCAAGCAGGAAATGGCTGAAAAGCACCTTATAAGCCCCGATATGTGCGGCGGCAAGGGTCGGTCGGTACTCGTGAGCAAGGACGAGACGATGAGCATCATGCTCATGGAGGAGGATCACATACGCCTGCAGATAATACAGAGCGGCTACGCGCTCGACGAAGCGTACAAGACGGCGAGCAGGGTCGACGACGTTATAGAGGAGTCGCTCACATACGCGTTTGACAATGAGTTCGGCTACCTCACAGCCTGCCCCACCAACACCGGCACGGGTATGAGAGCGTCGGTAATGCTCCATCTTCCCGCGCTGACGATGACGGAGAATATAAACCGCGTCATCTCGTCGGCGGGCAGTCTCGGTATCGAGGTGCGCGGACTGTACGGCGAGGGTACGAAGGCTTACGGCTGCCTGTACCAAATCTCAAACCGTTCGACACTCGGCATATCCGAGGAAAAGTCGCTCGAACGGCTTAAGAGTACGGTTGACAGGATCGTCGATATGGAAAACAAGGCGCGTGAGGCGTTAAAGACAAACAGTGCGGACGCGCTCGCGGACAAGGTGTACCGTTCGTACGGAATACTGAAGTACGCGAGAAATATGTCGTCAGCCGAAGCAAAATCGCTTTTATCCGATGTAATGCTCGGCGCAGATATGGGTATACTTTCCTTTAAGGGCAAGGTAACGCCGCTCGAATGTATGGTAATGACGGAACCGGCGCTTATCTGCGGCGGCGAGGAGCTTAAACCCGAGGACAGAGACAGAAAACGCGCGGAATTTATCCGCGGTAATATTTGACGGTATGCCGCAGTGCGGCGTACATAAAGGAGGTTGATTGTTATGTTATTTTCAAACTTTACCGAAAAAGCGCGGATTGCGATTAACGAGGCGCATGACGCGGCATGTGAAATGGGAAACAACTACATAGGCAGCGAGCATCTGCTTATGGGTCTTATACGCGAGGGCAGCGGCGTCGCCGCGAAGGCTCTCGAAAGTGCGGACGTTACGGAAGAAAAAGTCGCGGAGAAAATCAACGAGTATTTTGACTCCGGCGAACCTCTCCCGAAGGACACGGAACTTGCGCTCACGCCGCGCTCGAAAAGGCTCTTGGAGGTAAGCGCGTATGAGGCTCAACGGCTCGGTCACCGCTACATCGGCACGGAACATCTGCTCATGGCGATTATCCGTGACGGCGACGGCGTTGCCGCTAAAATTCTTACCGAACTCGGCGTTAATATAAGAAGTTTTTACGCCGACATCGTACACTCGCTTGACAACGCGCAGGACGGCGGCGAAACGGGTTACGCTCCCGAAACGGGTTCGGGCTACAAGCCGAGCGGACGCACGAAAACGCCGACGCTCGACCAGTTCGGCAGAGATTTCACGCAGATTGCGAAGGACAACAAGTTTGACCCCGTAATCGGCAGAAGTAACGAGATCGAGAGAGTTATACAGATACTCTCGCGCCGCACAAAAAACAACCCCTGCCTTATCGGCGAGCCGGGCGTGGGCAAGACAGCAGTTATCGAGGGTCTTGCGCAGAGAATTGCGGCGGGCGACGTTCCCGAGCCGCTTAAAACGAAAAGGCTCGTGTCGGTAGATTTGTCGAGCATGGTAGCGGGCGCGAAGTACCGCGGCGAGTTTGAGGAAAGACTTAAAAAGGTAATCAAAGAGGTACTCGACGCGCAGAACGTTATTCTGTTCGTCGATGAGTTCCATACCATTGTCGGCGCGGGCGCGGCGGAAGGCTCGATGGACGCGTCGAACATATTAAAGCCGTTCCTCGCGAGGGGCGAGCTGCAGCTTATCGGCGCGACGACGCTTAAAGAGTACAAGAAGTATATCGAAAAGGACGCGGCTCTCGAAAGACGTTTCCAGCCGGTACAAGTCGGCGAGCCGACCGAGGAGGAGACGGTCGAGATTTTGAAGGGTATACGCGACCGTTACGAAGCGCACCACAGCGTTACAATCACCGACGATGCGCTCAAAGCTGCCGCGAAGATGTCGGCGCGCTACATTACCGACAGATTTTTGCCCGACAAAGCGATCGACCTTATCGACGAAGCGGCGTCAAAGAAGCGTCTCGGCTCGCAGACAGAACCCGAGGAGCTTAAGGAAAAGGAAAAGCGCATGGAAAAGCTGCTCTCCGAAAAGCAGGAAGCGGTAACGGCGCAGGACTACGAAAAAGCGGCGCAGATACGCGACGAGGAAAAAGCTCTTCAGGAGGAAATCAAAAAACTCACAGCCGACTGGAAGGGTACAGGCTCGTCGTCGGGTCTCACCGTAACGGAGGACGACATTGCCGAAATTCTTTCCGATTGGACGCACATTCCCGCGTCGCGGCTTAAAGAAGAGGAAATGGAAAAGCTGCGTAACCTCGAAACCGTACTCCATGCCCGCGTTATCGGTCAGAACGAAGCTGTGACGGCTGTCGCGAAGGCGATAAAGCGCGGCAGAGCCGGACTTAAAGACCCGAAACGTCCGATAGGCTCGTTCCTGTTCTTAGGTCCTACTGGCGTCGGTAAAACTGAACTTTCAAAGGCACTCGCGGAGGCGATGTTCGGCAGCGAAAACTCGCTTATCAGAATTGATATGTCAGAGTACATGGAGAAACACGCCGTATCGAAGTTTATCGGTTCGCCCCCGGGATATGTCGGCTTTGAGGAGGGCGGTCAACTCACCGAGAGAATAAGGAAAAACCCGTACTCGGTAATCCTGTTCGACGAAATCGAGAAGGCGCATCCCGACGTGTTCAACATCATGCTGCAAATTCTCGACGACGGTATCCTCACCGACGCGCAGGGCAGGAAGGTTGACTTTAAGAACACCGTTATCATTATGACCTCGAACCTCGGCGCGAAGGAAATTCTCGGAAATATGTCGTCAAAGCTCGGTTTCAAGACCGATGGCGCGGCTGACAGCGGAAAAACGGAGCACGAGAAAATCAAGGAAAAGGTAATGGACGAGGTAAAGAGAGCGTTCAAGCCCGAATTCCTCAACAGAATCGACGATATTATCGTGTTCGACCGTCTCACCGAGGACAACATCAAGGATATTGCGAGACTTATGCTGAAATCGCTTGCGGAAAGACTTAAGGCGAACGACATCACGGTCGCGTTCTCGGACGAGGCTGTCGGCAAAATCGCGAAGTCCGGCTTTGACCCCGTGTACGGCGCGAGACCGTTAAGACGCGCAATACAGAACGAGATAGAGGATATGCTGTCCGACGAGATCATAGGCGGCAGCGTAAAAAGCGGCGACAGCGTAACGGTCGACGTTAAGGACGATAAGTTCACCGTCGTAAAATAATAAATCCACTGCGGTGCGGTGCGGCGCAAAGCCGTTTCCGTGCCGCTTTTTGCGTGGCGTGTGTGCAAATTATTTACAACGGCTGAAAAATATGATATGATAATATTACGGCATTACAAATGACAAGAGCAAAGGGATATTGTGTTGAATTACGGAGGAAAAATAATGGATAACGACAAAATACAATTATTTGAGGACAAAAAAATTCGCACGGCATGGGACGAGGAAAAGGAAGAATGGTACTTTTCCGTGGTAGATGTCGTTTCGGTTTTGACCGAAAGTGTTGATGGACGAAAGTATTGGAATAAGTTAAAACAACGCTTGAAAGAAGAGGGAAATGAAACGGTGACAAATTGTCACCGTTTGAAAATGACGGCGGCAGATGGGAAAAAACGTTTTACCGACGTTGCCGACACCGCGCAGCTTTTACGCATAATTCAATCAATTCCGTCACCTAAAGCGGAACCTTTCAAAGTGTGGCTTGCCGAGGTCGGCAGAGAAAGAATTGAAGAAACGATTGATCCCGAAATTTCCATTAACAGAGCGTTGGAAACATACGCGAAAAAAGGTTATCCCCGTGAATGGATAAATCAGCGGCTTCAGGCTATTCAAGTAAGAAAAGAACTTACCGACGAATGGCAGGACAGGGGCGTTTCAAAGGGGATTGAATACGCAATTCTTACCGATGAAATTACAAGAGCATGGTCGGGTATGAATACACGTCAGTATAAAAAATATAAAGGCTTAACCAAAGAAAACCTGCGCGATAATATGAGCACGGCAGAGATTGTATTCAATATGCTGGCGGAGGTCAGCGCGACGGAATTATCAAAAGCCGAGCAGCCACAGACATTTGAGGAAAACCGTGACGTCGCACAGCGAGGTGGACGAGTGGCGGGTAACGCGAGAAAGGAAATAGAACGGCAAACCGGCAGACCTATCGTCACCTCTCATAACGCCGCTCGGCTCAACGAAGTTGTTACAAATGTGATTGAGGGTGTTGTTTCGGAGGACGAGGAAGAAAAAGAGGTGTAAAGCATATGAAAACGAAAAAGATTACGGCGGCGATAACTGCGGCGGCGCTTGTGATGGGAACGGCTGCAAGCGCGGCATCGTTTCCCGATGTAAAGTCGGGGGATTGGTATTATGACACGGTTACGGCAATGACGAATAAAGGGTTGTTTGCGGGTATCGAGGAAAACGGAACGGTGTATTTTAAGCCTGAAAACACTATGACGCACGCGGAGTTTATCGCCGTGGTTGACAGGATTTTAAATCTTGACACAAGCGCAAAGGGCGAGACGTGGTGGTACGGAGTGTATCACGCCGCAGTTGACGCAAATTTAATAGCGAGCAACGAGATGAGCGAAACCGACATGGACAAGGACATAACGCGGCAGGAAATGGCAATGGTGGCGGTACGCGCCATTGAAAAGCGTGGCGAAACACTTTCAAAGCAATACGCCGCAAACGTTCAGGCATCAATCCCCGACAACCAAAAAATCGACAGCCGCTACCGCGATTTCGTTCTTATGGCATATGAAAACGGCATACTCTGCGGCGTTGACGACCTCGGCACGTTCGACCCTAACGGCACGCTGACACGCGCTGCTGCTGCGGCGGTGCTGAACCGTATAATCGAACCGTCCGCAAGAGAGAGCCGCGACTTCTCGCAGCCGCCCGATACGCTGCACAATTACAACCCCATAACAATTTACGAAGGTCAGCCGCGTGAAAACCGGTTGGCAAGAGAGGGGGATATATTCGTCAAGGCGGACGGCACGCAGGTGGTATTGAAAACAGATGAAGTAACAGGCGTCTTAGGTTACGGTCAAGGCGTTGCTCCGGATGTAGGTATAATGGATGAATTGGGACAGGGAAAAAATAAGACTACACATTATTTAACAGCTAACGGTACATTAACAACAGGTAAATACGGACCAAATTCAGTGGGTAAAAATGTTAGTGATTCACAGTATCAAGTAAATATTTTTACCGGTGAAGGACATTGGGACAGTGAGTGGGCAGTAATAAGCGATTATACCAGACCAAGAGGATATGACGGCACGGAGATAGGTGAAGTATCTGCGGACAAGAATTATTTTTGGAATAGTATGGCATGGGTATTGGTTGCCGAACATCCCGAGTATGCGGATATATTCAAAGTAAAATAAAAACAGTATGCCGTTTTCGTATTACGCGGAGCGGCATACTGTTTTATTTATCTGAACTGAACCGACTGTGTGCCGAGGCTTGCGGAATATTCCGTAATTCTGTTTTGAATTTCCGTTTTTCTGTCGCCGTCGGCTATGGCGGGCTGGTAGTCGTTATAATCGTCGTGACCCGATATTACGGCGGGAATTACAACGTAATTGTCGTCAAGGCGCAGCACGCCGTCAACAAACGTGAACACCTGTCGGTAAATCATCGTGTCCTTGTCGGACGGGTTATCGTTACCGCCGAAACAGAAGTTGCCGAGGCTGTAGACGATGTACTTGCCGTTGTACTTCTCTATTCCCTGCAATACATGCGGATGCGTGCCGAGTACAACGTCCGCGCCGAGGTCAACCGCCTTATGCGCAAGCTCTATCTGCTCCTGCGTCGGCTCGTTTTCCTTTTCTATACCCCAGTGCATGCTTACTATAATAAGCTGCGCGCCGAGATTTTTCACCGAGCCTATCGCCTTGTCGATTTTTGCCGCCTCGTCTTCGTCGAGCGCGTCAATGCCGACAAATCCGACCTTGATGCCGTTTATCTCCTGCACGGGCGCGTTTGTGCCTATGCAGTTTATTATGCCCGCCTCGTTTAAATATTTAATGGTGTCGGAAAGGCTTTCCTCACCGTAGTCCGCGCTGTGGTTGTTCGCGAGGTTCGCCGCCTCGACGCTTGAAGTCGTGAGAACCTTCACATACTCAGGCTTTCCGCGGAACGCGAATGTCTTGTCGGCTCTCTCTCCCCTGTCGGAAATCGTACCCTCGAAATTGACGATTGTAACGTCGTCCTCCTCAAACACGGGCTTTACGTTCTGCAAAAAATACGAATAGTCGCCGCCGAGACTGTCGGCGTACGCGTTAAAGCCTCGGTCGGGGTCGGCGTTCACGTCGGTCGCGAACGTGCAGTCGCCCGCGGCGGTTATCGTTACCGTCTGAACCGTGGGAACGTACTCCGCTTTCGCCTTATTTTCAGCCTCTTCCATTTTGACCCTGACGATACCGACGGCTATTGCCGCCGCAAATAGCGCAATCATGGTAAGCAGCGCCGCTTTTCTCATGCTCATAACTCTATATTCTCCAATATTGCAATCTGTTTCATTGATATAATTTTAGTCTAACGGATATGTTTTGTCAATACGAAATTTACATAAAATTGAATTGATATTCGGTATAATTTGTTATTTTACGGTTACAATTTTGTTTTTGCTATTGACTAACTCCGACGGGTGTAATAAAATATATATACTATACATATACAATCATAAAAGGAGGGTTTTCAATGAACTTTGAAACAAAATTGGCTCTTGCCGCTTTCGGCGTGCTGGGCTGCGCGATTATCGCCCTCGTTTTCGCGGGAATTAACTTTTTCTCCGTTAAGAAAAAGCCCGAGGGAACGGACACGATGAAGGCAATCGCGCTGAAGATACGCAAGGGCGCTATGGCATATCTTAAGAGACAGTATAAGACTGTCGGCGTTTTCTTCGCCGTAATGTTCGTTATACTTCTCGTACTCGCGTTTACGGGAATGCTTACGCCGTACGTACCGTTCGCGTTCCTCACGGGCGGTTTCTTCTCGGGACTTTCCGGCTTTATCGGCATGAAGATAGCCACCTACGCGAATTCGAGAACGGCTGAGGGCGCGAGACAGGGACTTAACAAGGGTCTTAAGATAGCGTTCTCGTCGGGAACGGTTATGGGTCTTACGGTCGTAGGTCTCGGACTTCTCGATATAAGCATATGGTTCATTCTCTTGAAATTCGTATTCAGACTGCCAAGTGAAACCGATATTATGTCGGCGATGCTCACATTCGGTATGGGCGCAAGCTCGATGGCGCTGTTCGCTCGTGTGGGCGGCGGTATATTCACAAAGGCTGCCGACGTAGGCGCTGACCTCGTAGGTAAGGTTGAGGCGGGCATACCCGAGGACGACCCGAGAAACCCCGCTTGTATCGCCGATAACGTTGGAGATAACGTAGGCGACGTTGCAGGCATGGGCGCTGACCTTTACGAGTCGTACGTAGGCTCGGTAATCTCGTGCGGCGCGCTCGCGACATCGGCGGGTCTCGGCTTTAAGGGCGTGCTCGTGCCGATGCTTATCGCGGCAATCGGTATTTTAGCGTCAATCGTCGGTACATTTTTCGTTTCGACAAAGGAAGGCGCAAGCCAGAAACAACTTCTCGGCTCGCTGCGCCGCGGAACATATATAAGCTCGATTTTGTCGGCTATCGGCGCGGCTGTACTTATCTTCACACTGCTCCCCGACAACTCAAACGTGTTCTGGGCTGTTATTTCGGGACTTGCAGCGGGCGTTTTGATAGGTTTCTTCACCGAGTATTACACGTCCGACTCATATAACCCGACAAAGAAACTCTCCGCATCTTCGGAGACGGGTTCGGCTACGATTATCATAGACGGTATAGCGCTCGGTATGTTATCGACTGCTATCCCCGTAATCATTATCGGTATTTCGATTATTGTCAGCTTTTTCACGGCGGGCGGAAACGGCAGCTTTGAAAGCGGACTGTACGGCGTGGGACTTTCGGCTGTAGGTATGCTTTCGACGCTCGGTATCACGCTTGCTACGGACGCGTACGGACCGGTTGCGGATAACGCGGGCGGTATCGCGGAAATGTCGGGACTGCCCGGCGAGGTAAGAAACAGAACGGACGCTCTCGACTCTCTCGGCAACACGACCGCCGCCACGGGTAAGGGCTTTGCGATAGGCTCGGCAGCGCTTACGGCTCTCGCGCTTATCGTTTCGTACACGGATAAAATTCCGGCTGACAAATTAAATCTTGTAATAACAAATCCGGCTGTGCTTATCGGCTTATTTATAGGCGCGATGCTGCCGTTCCTGTTCAGCGCGATGACAATGCAGGCTGTAGGACGCGCGGCGCAGAAGATAGTCGTTGAGGTAAGACGGCAGTTCAGAGAAATCAAGGGTCTTATGGACGGCAAGGCGGACGCGGATTACGAGACGTGCGTTGACATCTGCACGAAGTCGTCGCTTAAAGAAATGATTTTGCCGGCGGCTCTCGGTATCGTTTCGCCTATCGTGGTGGGTCTTGTACTCGGCTGCAACGGCGTTGTCGGTATGCTCGCGGGCGCGCTCGTGTCGGGATTTGTTCTCGCAATTATGATGGCGAACTCCGGCGGCGCGTGGGATAACGCGAAGAAGTATATCGAGGCGGGTAACTTCGGCGGCAAGGGCAGCGAAAACCATAAGGCGGCTGTTGTCGGCGATACCGTCGGCGACCCGTTCAAGGATACGTCGGGTCCCTCCGTTAATATCCTTATAAAACTTTTGTCAATGGTTTCGATCGTGTTCGCGTCGGTTGTCGTCGCTTACGGCGGTCTGGGATTGTTCTAAGGATAAATTGTGATGTAGCGATGTAAAACCCCTCCGACGCCTACGGCGCCACCTCCCCTATTAGGGGAGGCTTACGATAGGCGGCGCGTGCCGTATGGCTCCCCTACTAGGGGAGCTGTCACACGTAGTGTGACTGAGGGGTTTTAACGGGCGAACACGGTTCGCCCCTACGTATGACCCCCTCTCCGAGGGGGTCGAAATCTTTGATTTCGGGGGGTGTAATTTGCGCGTACTCTTGCACCACACCCACCAAAACTCACAAGTGAGTTTTGACCCCCTCATAGAGGGGGTCTTGCATACGGACGGCATATGCCGTCCGTTTTTGTGTACGGCGGCAAGATTTTTTACTTTAGTACTTTACAAAGGCAAAAAAAAGTAGTAAAATAGATTTTGGTTTAAAAAGATTATTTAATGAAAGAAGTGTTCACAGTGGAAATCAAGATTACAAAGACCACCAATCCGAAACAAAAGCCGGCGGACGAGTCTAAGCTCGGTTTCGGACAGTATTACACAGACCATATGTTCATAATGAATTATGACGCGGGTCAGGGCTGGCACGACGCGAGAATTGTTCCGTACGCACCGTTTCAGATCGACCCCGCGAGCATGGTTCTCCACTACGCCCAGGAAATTTTCGAGGGCTTGAAGGCGTACCGCACCGCGGACGGCTCGATACAGCTTTTCAGACCCGAGAAGAACATGGCGAGAATGAATGTGTCCTGTGACAGACTTTGTATTCCTAAAATAGACGAGGAATTTGCCATAGAGGCAATCAAGACGCTCGTCAAGATAGACGAGGACTGGGTTCCCACCGCTGACGGCACATCGCTTTATATAAGACCGTATATATTCGCGAACGACGTTCATATCGGCGTTCATCCGGCGGAGCATCTCATATTCGCGATAATCCTTTCACCTGTCGGCGCGTACTACCCGCAGGGTCTCGCTCCCGTTCCTATCTACGTAGAGCAGAAGTATGTCCGCGCGGTCGTGGGCGGCACGGGTTTCACCAAGGCGGGCGCGAACTACGCAATTTCTCTTAAAGGTCAGGAGGAAGCCGCGGAGCAGGGATATATTCAGACGCTTTGGCTCGACGGCGTTGAGAGAAAGTACATCGAGGAAGTCGGCTCGATGAACGTGTTCTTCAAGATTGACGGCGAGGTTATCACTCCCGCGCTCGTAGGCTCGATTTTGGGCGGTATCACGAGAATGTCGATAATAGAGCTTTTGAAAGCGAAGGGCTACAAGGTGTCCGAGCGCAGACTTTCGATAGACGAACTTGTTGACGCGTTCAAGTCCGGCAAGCTTGAGGAAGCATGGGGTACGGGTACGGCTGCCGTTATTTCACCTATCGGCGAGCTTAAGTACGGCGACCTCGTAATGCCCGTAAACAACGGCGAAATCGGTCCGGTATCGCAGATGTGCTACGACACTCTCACAGGTATTCAGTGGGGCAAGATAAAGGACGAATTCGGCTGGACGGTTAAAATAGACTAAACATAAAACCGATATAATATCCATACATTTATAATTGTATACAAAGAGTAAAGACGGCATATTATGTCGTCTTTCAACATTTGGAGGTTATATATAATGAAGGAATACGAGGAGCAATCATCTATTCACTCCTTTGTCAGCAACACTCTTGCGGATAATTTTTTAAAGCTGGCGCGCGTGAACCTGCTTACGGGCGAATATGAATTTATAAAAAAGGAAGAGGACTTGGCGTACACCGACGGCGACCTTCCCGACATTTTCTCGTACATAAAGCAGCAGGTTGCCGATAAAATCGTTATGTCCGAGCATATAGAGGATTACCTTAAATTCTCGAACCCGAATTACGTTCAAAAGCGCATATTCTCGGGTGAAAAGCAGATCGTGCAGAGTTATAAGCGCAAGACGAAAACGGGATACATGTGGGTGACGTTTGAAATACTTGCTCCTACGGGCTGCTGCGCGGAAAATCCGTGGGTTGTTTTCAGTTGGAGAGTCGCTGACAGCGACACAACGACAATGCTCGACTCGCTCGCGGCGCTGTCGCTTATATACTACAAAATACTCAAAATAAATCTGACGACCGACACGTTTGAAATAATAAAGGCGGACGACAGCGAGCGCAAGCTGTACGACGGTCTTACGAAAATCTCCGACTGGTGGAGACTTTTCTGCGAGGACGGCAATGTCGATGAGAACGATATTGACGCGTATACCGAATTTACCGATATAAACCGTCTGAGAAAGGCGTTTGGGGAAAATCCGTCAAGACACAGCTGCCGCTACAACAGAAAAAACGGCGACGTGTTCAGATACGCGCAGATGGATTTGATACCGAGTATCGAATACACCGCGCGGAACCAAGTCGTGCTTCTGTTCGTAAAGGACGTGCATGACGAGCATATG
Source organism: uncultured Clostridia bacterium (assembly GCA_947631235.1). GTDB lineage: Bacteria > Bacillota > Clostridia > UBA1381 > UBA1381 > Hominilimicola. Next base: position 15,535 of record CANRKO010000015.1, read on the forward strand.
CTTGAGGAGCAGCGGCGTAAACAATTACTCGACACGTGCCACCGCGACGCGCTCACCATGCTTTACAACCGTCATATGTTTAACGAGGACGTGGAGCAGCTCCAGAAGGAAAATCCCGAAATGTTCACGTGCGCGTACATTGACGTAAACGGTCTGCACGAGCTTAACAACCACCTCGGACACCGCAAGGGCGACGATATGCTTTGTACGGTCGCGGACGCGCTTATAACGTATTTCCCGAACGAAAGGCGTTACCGCATAGGCGGCGACGAATTTATCGTGACGAGTACATGCTTGTCGTCCGAGGCGATGACGCGTATTATACTTCAAATGCGTGAAAAGCTTTTGGAGGACGATTACGAATTTTCCTTCGGCGTGGAAAGCGGCGGCGGCAATATGCTGTTTAAGGTTGTTGGTGCGGCGGAACTTAAAATGCGTAAGGATAAGGAAGAATATTATAAGCATGACCATGCTCAGCGCAAGAACCGCGCGATGAACAACCAGCTTGAACAAATGATGACGGAAAAACGCGACGCGGAGCATTTTCTAAATATAATCGCGACAAAATTCGCGGGCGTGTACCTCGTGGATTTAAAGCGCGACGAGGTGCGTCACATATATATCCCCCACTATTTCCAGAAACTCTTGCAGGAGACGGATTTCTGTTTCAGCAAGGCTATGAATCTGTACGTAAGTAAATTTGTTGACAGCGAGTACCGTTCCGCGTTCGAGCGCGTGACGGATTACGGCAAGCTTGAAAAACTTCTCGATGAAAAGGGCGAGGTTGCCTTTCCGTATAAAAAGGTTGACGGGTCGTGGAAACGTCTGCGTATTATGAGAATAGACGAGACGGACAATTCCTACGACCGCGAGGCTATTTGGATTTTCTCAAACGGTTCTCAGGAAATGTAAAACGACAATGCAAAAGGAAACCGATATTAACGGTTTCCTTTTTACATTAACGCTGCGGCAAATGACGTTGGATTTGCCGTTTGCTCGTCTCTCACACGCTGCTGCGCTGACCGTGGGGGATCTTGTCCTTGAACAGCAACGATATGCACCAAAGTCCCGCAAGACCTATAATCACGTAGATAATTCTGCTTACGAGCGCGTCCGCGCCGCCGAATATCGACGCCACAAGGTCAAACTGAAACAGTCCGACAAGCAGCCAGTTTATTGCGCCTATGATTGTTATTACAAGAGATGTATTGTCCATTTTCACTTGCTCCTTTATATTATTATTGCGTTTTTAGTCTGTCACGCCCAAGCAAAAATAAACATGGTAATATTTTCCCTGTAACGCGCGTAAAATTAAGCGGGGTGAAATTTTTATGGGGAGAAAAGCCATGTTGTTTTTTTTAGCGGTGGTAACGATTATGACCGTCACGTTCGTGTTCGTGTATTTTGCAAGCGGCGAAGAGAACGGCGGCAGAGTGGAATTTCTTGAAGGTTACGGCTGGAAGGTGGACAAAAGGGCGGTCGATGAGGCGGACGTTATAATACCTAAGCCGTTCGACCGCGTGTACGAGAGCTACAACGAGATGCAGAAACGCGCGGGACTCGATCTTACGCCGTACATGGGTATGCGCGGCAAACGGTATACGTATATCGTGACAAACTATCCCTGCGACGTAGGCTGCGAGGTTCGCGCGAACGTGATATGTATAAACGGCGAATGTGTCGCGGGCGATATTATGACCGTGAGCGCGCGCGGCTTTATGCACTCGCTTTTGTTCGACGACGCAAAAGAATGATTGATTTTTCCGCGCAAACATTGTATACTTGTTTGTGGGAGTGATTTACGTTGAAACAAAAAATTCTCGATATACTGAAATCGTCCGAGGGTTACGTGTCGGGCGAAAAAATCAGTTCGCTTACCGGTATTTCCCGCGCGGCGGTGTGGAAACATATAAAGAGCCTTAAAAGCGCGGGCTACGAGATAAGCTCCGTGACGAACAGAGGTTACCGTCTCGTTTCGTCTCCCGATTTGATTGATGCGAACGAGATAAAAAAGCGTCTTGACACGGAGTTTATCGGCAATAAAATTTACGTGTACGACGAGACCGACTCGACGAATGAACGCGCGAAGGCTCACAGTGCGGACAGCGAGGGCGCGGCGTTTATCGCGGAGGTTCAAAACGGCGGCAAGGGCAGTCACGGCAGAGGCTGGGTAAGCCCTCGCGGCATCGGCGTGTGGCTGAGCGTGCTTTTAAAGCCCGACGCTGCGCCGTCGGAAATCTCGCAGATAACGCTCGTCGCGGGGCTCAGTGTGTGCAAAACGGTCGGCATGGGCGCGGGAATAAAGTGGCCCAACGATGTTGTGATAGGCTCAAAAAAGGTATGCGGCATACTCACCGAAATGTCGGCTGAGGTTGACATGGTAAATTACGTCGTGTGCGGCATGGGTATAAACGTGAACACCGAAAGCTTTGACAGTGAAATCGCACACCGCGCCACGTCGATGTATATCGAAAGCGGCAAAAAGTGCGTGCGGAACGAAGTCGCCGCGCGGCTTTTGAATAATTTTGAGCATTACTACAAAAAATTTCTCGCGGGCGGTCTCGGAGCCGTGCTTGACGAGTACAGGGAAAACTGCGTGACATTGGGCAGAGACGTGAGCGTGATTTTCAAAAAGGAAACCGTCACGGGCAAAGCCGTTGACGTTGACGAAAACGGCGCGCTCGTCGTTGAGACGGCGGACGGCGTTATACGCGTCACCTCCGGAGAGGTAAGCGTACGGGGTATTTACGGGTATGTGTAAAAAATACTTGACATTTTTTTGTGTATGTGGTAATATAATAGTGAAACAAGTGTGATTATTTGTAGCATAAGTTTTCACCAACAGCAAGACCCTCGGAGAGTGCAGATCTCCGAGGGTCTTTTTACGCTGTGGCTGTTATTTGTCGGCTAACAGTCCGTCCAGCCACCGGCATATGTAATGTGCAGCCACATGTGCCGTTACGGACGTTATTAGTGTGATTATAATTTGCAGCATAATGTTCACCTCCTTTCCATAAGAAAGGATGCCGACAGGGAAATTATATCAGAAAAGGGCATATTTTGCAATAAATGTGAACAAAACGTAAACAATTAGCACTCTCATGTTAAGAGTGCTAATTTTCTGTTGACTTTTCCGCAAAATGGTATTATTATATTCTTTAGACTTATTAAACAAGAAAGGACATGATTTGACATGGCAAAGGGAAACATATCGGTTGACAGCGAGAACCTGTTCCCGATTATTAAAAAATGGCTGTACAGCGACAAGGATATTTTCTTAAGAGAGCTTGTTTCAAACGGCTGCGACGCGGTTACGAAACTTAAAAAACTCGCGGGCATCGGCGACGCGGAGATCGCGGAGGACGAGAAATTTAAAGTCGTTGTTTCCGTATCGAAGGAGAATAAGACGCTTACAATATCCGACAACGGTATCGGTATGACAGCCGAGGAAATAGACAAGTATATAAATCAGATTGCGTTTTCGGGCGCGAGCGACTTTCTCGAAAAGTACAAGCAGGAGGACGACGCGGGCGCGCAGATAATCGGTCACTTCGGTCTCGGTTTTTACAGCGCGTTTATGGTCGCCGACAGCGTTGAGATAGACTCGCTCTCGTACATTGACGGCGCGAAAGCGGCAAAATGGACGTGCGACGGAAGTATGGAATTTGAGCTTACGGACGGCGCGCGCACCGAGCGCGGCACGACTGTGACGCTCCATGTGGCGGAGGACAGCGAGGAATTTCTCGACGAGTATAAAATAAAGGAAATACTGCACAAATACTGCGCTTTCCTGCCGATAGAGGTTTACCTCGAAAATCCCGACAAGAAGGACGAGGAAAAGGGAAACGAAGAAAAAGAGGGCGAAGAGAAGGAAGAACCCAAGCCCATAAACGACACGAACCCGCTCTGGATGAAAAAGCCGTCGGAATGTACGGACGAGGAATACAAAGCGTTTTACCACAAGGTATTTCTCGACTTCAACGAGCCGCTGTTCCACATACATCTGAACGTCGATTACCCGTTCAATCTGAAGGGTATACTTTACTTCCCGAAAATAAACCACGAGTTCGCCGGTCAGGAGGGACAGATAAAGCTGTACAACAACCAGGTATTCGTCGCGGACAACGTTAAGGAGGTAATTCCCGAATTTCTGATGCTCCTTAAGGGCGTTATCGACTGCCCCGACCTGCCGCTGAACGTGTCGCGCAGCTTTTTGCAGAACGACGGCTACGTTAAAAAGATTTCTTCGCATATCACAAAGAAGGTAGCGGACAAGCTGACGGAGCTGTTTAACGGCGAAAGGGAAAATTACGAAAAATACTGGGACGACATCGACATATTCATAAAGTACGGCTGCCTGCGCGACGATAAATTTTACGATAAGGTAAAGAACATCATCATATACAAAAACCTCGACGGCAAGTACCTCACGCTCGACGATTATATCGGCGGCAAAGAGGACAAGACGGTTTACTACGTCTCGGACGAGAAGGTACAGTCGCAGTATATAAAGATGTTCAAGGACCAGGGGCTTGACGCGGTAATGCTGCCGAGTATGATGGACACTCACTTTATATCGTTTGTGGAAATGAAGAACGAGGGCGTGAAGTTCAAGCGTATCGACAGCGCCATTAACGATGTTTCCGACGAAAACGAAAAGGACGACGACGCGAAAAAAGCCGACGAAAAGCTGATTGAAAAATTTAAAAACGAGATAAACGACGAATCGCTCAAAATAGAGGTACAGTCGTTAAAGGACGACAAGATACCCGCGGTAATACTTTTGAGCGAGCAGTCGCGCCGTATGCGGGAGATGTACCGCGCCTACGGTCAGCAGGCGGCGTCAATGGCGGATATGTTCAAGGATGAGTTCACGCTTGTTTTAAACTCAAACAATTCGCTCATAAAGAAACTGGACACGCTCGAAGGCGAGGATGCGTCGCTTGTGATAAATCACGTGTACGACCTCGCGAAAATAAGCCACAGCCCTCTAAGCGCGGAGCAGATGACAAAATTCGTCGAACGCTCGAACAAGCTGCTGGAGAGATTGTTTTAAAAATCGCATACAGTTAAGAAAGCTGTCATATCAATATGACAGCTTTCTTCGTATACAGAGCGGATTTATATAATGCGGATTTCTAATCCGCATATTCTATTTTCTTATGTTGAACGCCGCCATACCGGGATAATATGCCGCAGAGCCGAGTTCCTCCTCTATTTTAAGAATACGGTTGTATTTTTCCGTCCTCTCCGACCTCGACGGCGCGCCGGCTTTAATTTGACTTGTATTGAGCGCTGTCGCCAGATCGGAGATCGTCGTGTCGCACGTTTCGCCGCTGCGGTGCGAAGTGACGGCGGTGTAACCCGCTTTGTGCGCCGTTTTAATCGTTTCAATCGTCTCGGACACTGTGCCGATTTGGTTCAGCTTTATCAGTATCGAATTACCGCAGCCCAGACTTATACCCTTTTTGAGCCTCTCGGTGTTCGTAACAAACAAGTCGTCGCCGACAAGCTGTACTCTGCCGCCGAGTTCCTTTGTGAGCCGTTGCCAGCCGTTCCAGTCCTCCTCGTCGAGCGCGTCCTCGATTGATATAATCGGGTACTTGCCGCAGAGCGACGACCAGTGCGCGATAAGTTCGTCGGACGTAAAATCTTTGCCGGATTTGGGCTGACGGTAAAAGCCCGTTCCCTTTTCACTTTTCCACTCCGACGCAGCCGCGTCGAGCGCAATCATAAAATCTTTACCCGGCTCATAACCGGCGGTTTCAACCGCCTTTAAAATCATTTCAATCGTTTCGCCGTCGTCCGCGAGGTTCGGCGCAAAGCCGCCCTCGTCGCCCACCGACACCGCGAGACCTTTATCTTTAAGAATTTTTCGCAGCGAGTGGAACACCTCGCTGCACCTTTTCACAGCCTCAAAAAAAGTCTGCGCGCCCACGGGCATGATCATAAATTCCTGCGTGTCTACGGTGTTTGACGCGTGCGCACCGCCGTTTAAAATATTCATCATAGGCACGGGCAGACACGTACCCTGAACGCCGCCCAAAAATCGGTACAGCGGAACGCCGAGCGACTTCGCCGCCGCACGTGCCGATGCTATAGACACGGCTAATATGGCGTTCGCGCCGAGATTGGACTTGTCCTTCGTGCCGTCCGCGTCAATCATCGCCTTATCCACGGCGTACACATCCGACGCGTCCATACCTTCGAGGACGTCGTTTATAATGTGTTTCACATTGCCGACCGCCTTTAAAACGCCTTTGCCGCAGTAACGGTTTTCGTCGCCGTCGCGGAGCTCATGCGCCTCGAACTCACCCGTCGACGCTCCCGACGGAGCGCGTCCCACTCCCACTGTGCCGTCCGCGAGATACACCTCCGCCTCGACCGTCGGATTGCCGCGCGAGTCAAGCACTTCCCTGCCGGTCACTTTCTCAATCTGTAAATATTCATTCATTTTTTACGTCCTTTCGCAAATATATTTTACGGGCAGACGTATAAACCGGCTGCCTCAATATAATATAATGCGCATAATTGTCAATATTTATGCAATTTACCGCCGCGTATAAAAAAACAAATAAATTTTTAAGACAAAATTAAGAATTGTGTGGTATAATTAAATATATACCGAAAAAGGAATGATATTTATGAGAATACTCGTTGTTGAGGACGAAATACATCTTGCCGAGGCTCTCGGTCAGATACTCAAAAAGAACAACTATACGGTGGACATATCTAACGACGGCGAAAGCGGTCTCGATAACGCTTTAAGCGGTATTTACGACGTTATCGTTCTCGATATAATGCTGCCGAAGATAGACGGCATAGAGGTGCTTAAAACCCTGCGTTCCGAGGGCTTTGACACGCCCGTAATACTGCTTACCGCGAAAAGCGACGTAGCGGATAAGGTGCGCGGGCTTGACAGCGGTGCGGACGATTACCTCTCAAAGCCGTTCAGTACCGAGGAACTTTTGGCGCGTATAAGGGCTTTGGGAAGACGGCGCGGCGAGATCGTCGCCGCAGCCGACTCGATAACGTTCGGCGACATAACGCTTAACACCGGCGCGTTAAAGCTGTCAAGCGGCAAAAACGAGATAACGCTTACGCTGAAGGAGAGCGAACTTCTTGAATATCTCATGCTGCACAAGGGGGTTGTCTGCTCAAAAGAACAGATTATAGAAAAGCTTTGGGGCTTTGACAGCGAGGCGGAGGCTAACCATGTGGAGGTTTACATATCATTCCTGAGGAAAAAGCTTGCCTTCGTACACTCAAAAACGTCGATTAACACGGTGCGCAGCGTCGGCTACGCGCTGTCGGAGGGATAATATCATGTTTAAAAAATTACGTAACAGACTGCTTATCGTAAACACTCTTATAATAGCCGCGCTCGTACTGGGAAGTTTTTCTGTCATATATTTTACCACGTGGCAGAACACGATGCACGGCGTGGACATGAAACTTTCCCGTGCGCTCGATATGACCGTAGGACGGGGCGGTCATATGGGTATGCGTGAAAATTTACCCGCGCCCGACGGCGGTCATATGCCTCCCGAGGGCGCTGATATTGACGGCGCTAAAAACGCGCCGCCGGAAACGCGGCAGGATGAAATGTTCACGCTTACCTTTACCGTCCTCACCGACAACGACGGCAACATTACAAAGGTAAATATGCCGTTTGATATGACCGATGATTTTTATTCCGATAAACTCGATGAAATAATCGCGTCTCCGAAGGACGGGAGTATGCTGAAATCCGACGGAAACTGTTGGACGTACAGGAAGGTCAAGAACGCCGACGGCTATGTGATTGCGTTTACGGATACGAACGCCGAGCAGACGATAATGCGAAATCTTTTGATTATATTGAGCCTTGTCGCGCTCGCCGCACTCGCTGCGGCGTTCCTTATCAGCCTTTTCTCGGCGAACAAGTCGATAAAACCTGTCGAAGAGTCGTATAACAGGCAGAAACGGTTTGTCGCCGACGCGTCGCATGAACTCAAAACGCCGCTTACGACGATAAACACGAACGCCGATGTGCTTTTGTCACATGAGGACAGCACAATAAAAGAGGAAAAAAAGTGGATCGACTACATAAAAACCGAAACGGAACGCATGACAAAACTCACGAACGACCTTCTGTACCTTGCGCGTCTCGACCACGACGAGGAAAATGTCATGCTCGCTCCCGTGTCGTTCTCGCAGGCGGCGGAAAGCGTCATACTGCTTATGGAGGCGGTCGTGTTTGAGAAGGATATTAAAATGACGTATGACATCGCGCCCGATATTATCGTAAACGGCAGTTCGGAGCAGCTTTGTCAGCTTGTGATGATACTGTTGGACAACGCGTGCAAGTACACGCCGCCGAAGGGCAGTATTGAAATTAAACTTTCCAAAAACGCGTCGGACGCCGTGCTTACCGTGTGCAACAGCGGCGACGGAATAAGCGAGGAGGCGCTTAAACATATTTTTGAACGGTTTTACCGCGAGGACACGTCGCGCGCGCGCGATAGCGGCGGCTACGGTCTCGGTCTCGCGATAGCGCAGGCTGTCACAAACGCTCACAAGGGCAGTATAAAGGCTCAGTCGGAAAAAAACGGCTTTACGCGCTTTACCGTTAAAATCCCACTCAAAAAATAACAGCCGAGCAAACGATAATTTTCATTGACATGACCGCCGTAATCGTATACAATAACTCTGAGGCGGTGAGGTTATGAAAAAACTTCTGTTACTTATTTTGGTAATTACCGCGTCCGTAACGGCGACCGCGCTCGGAGCGTACAACGTTGAGACGGACGATGACGAATATGTGTCCGACTGTATATATTTTTCACATCGCTGCACTTGGGGACCTATTCCGGCTGAAAGAATAAATTTAAAAAAAGGCAGAATAACGTTTTACGAGGGCGACGGCTCGTCCTCGGAAAAAATAGAGACCGACGTCATGCCGATAAACGCGACCGAGAAGAACGTCAGATTTAAGACGAACGACGTAACAATAGCGACCGTTGACGAGAACGGCGTTGTAAGACCGACCGGCAGGGCGGGCGAAACGGTTATAGACATAACATGCGGAAACGCGAAATCGAAAATGAAGGTCAGCGTAATAAAGCCGGTAAAGGGCGTTGTAATGTCGCAAAGCTCGCTTACGCTTTACGCGGATAAGCCCGTCGCGGCGCAGCTTGAGGCGATTATATCGCCCGCAGACGCAACGGTAAAGGACATTAAGTGGACGAGCGGCGACGAGTCAATCGCTCACGTTGACGAAAACGGTCTTGTATATCCCAACGGCGTCGGCGAGACAAAAATCACAGCCGAAACGGCTGACGGCGGCTATAAGGCGGAATGTGACGTTACGGTCGCCACATGGGAAAAGCGAAAGAGCGATATACCGATTACATATTCAAACTATAATATGACCGTTGAGGAAATGGCGCGGGAACAAATGAGCGCAAGCCCCACCGTGTTTACCGGCGGCGCGTACGCGGCGACGGAGGAGGAGGTTTTGTCGTTCGTGAACCCCGAAAACCTTGTGGGCAGCTACAATAAATACCAATTCCTCGACCTCGGCACTCAAAACGACGTTTCAGCCGACACGCTCAATACGTATCTTAACGGCAAGGGCGTTTTAAGCGGTATGGGAGACGTGTTTAAATCGGCTGCCGAAGAAAATAATATAAGCGAGGTGTATCTCGTTATACACGCGTGTCTCGAATCGGGCAGCGGCACGTCCGACCTCGCGTGCGGAGTTGATTTTGACGGCACGGTAGTGTATAACCTGTTCGGCATAGGCGCGGTGGACAGCGACCCGCTTTATGGCGGCGCGTCTTACGCTTACTCGCAGGGCTGGACGACTGTTGAGGACGCTGTTAAAGGCGGTGCGCGGTGGATAAGCGAAAATTACATAAATAACCGAAGTTACAGGCAAAATACATTATATAAAATGCGCTGGAACCCCGAAAGTCCGGCAAATCACCAGTACGCGACGGATATAGAATGGCCCTCAAAGCAGGCGGAGGATATGGCTGCTATGTTTGAGGCGTTCCCGTCCGCCTCGTACCGATATGAAATACCCGTATACAAGGGTATGGCAAAGCCGCAGATCAGGTAGATAAAAGAGCGTTGGGAGAGATATTATGGCAGAGAAAATCAAAAAAATTATCTCTGTGCTTGTCGAGAGCAACACGGGGCTTTACGCCGCGCAGGCGTCGTTTTTTCTCGTGATTTCCGCCATTCCTTTTATGATGCTTATTTTTACGATTATATCGCTGTTCAGCAATGTGGATACGCAGGGTATAATACGCTACGTAAGTTCGTTCGCGCCGGCGGAGGTAAGCAAGCTTATATCGACCGTCGTGGTGGAGCTTACGGCAAAGTCCTCGTCCGTGCCTATAATATCGGTAACTGCCGTATCTGCGCTGTGGCTCGCGTCGCGCGGCATTACGGCGTTGTATTCGGGACTTAACAGCATAAACGGCTTACCGAAACGCAATTATATTTACGTGCGCCTTATTTCCGTTGTTTATACCGTCGCGTTTATCGCGACGCTTGTTTTGACGCTTATTTTTATAGGTTTCGGCAGTATGCTGGAGGGATTTCTCGCCCGCCGCTTTGCGGGGCTGTCGTCGTTTATAAATTTTCTTTTTAAAGGTAAAATCTTTATATTTTTCTTTTACCTTTTGCTCATATTCGCGCTCTTTTACAAATTCTTGCCGGAGGAAAGACCGCGCTTTCGCTCGGTACTTCCCGGCGCGGCGTTTGCCGCCGCGGGCTGGCTCGGATTTTCGTTCTTTTACTCGCTCTACATCGACAACTTCTCCAATTACACGCTCGTTTACGGCTCCCTCGCCGCCGTCGTGCTCCTTATGCTGTGGCTGTATTTCTGTATGAACATATTTCTTTTCGGCGCACAGTTGAATAAACTTGTAAAAAACGGGTTTTTTGCAAAATAATACTATACTATTTAAAAAAATTGTGGTATAATCTACTTGTGTATACGTATGACAGCAAAGGAGGGGTAAGAGATGGCTTTTGATGTTATAGTTTTCAGTCAAAGCGAGCTTGACGCCGCCTTAACGCGCGGCATAACGCGTATTGCCCTTTGCGATAACAGCTTTACCCTTCCCGACACGGACGGCATAGAATACACCCTTATCGGAAACGCGGAAATTGTTTCCGGCAAAAATGAAGATGAGGACAAGCCCCCCGTTTACGCGAATGTGGATAAAAAAACGCTCTCGTACACATCATCTTATGGCGGCTCTTATTCGGGTTCGTTCGCGTCGTCCTACAGCGGCTCGTATCAGACTTCATATACGTCGTCGTTTATGTCGTCTTACGCGTCGTCGTATCAGACCTCGTTCGCGTCGTCGTTTTACTCGTTTATAAGCGGCATGTCGTTCGAATGGCTCGCGAGTTATGGTGGCAGCTATGGGTTTGCGTACAGCTTTTCTTACGGCGGCAGCTATAATCTCGGCTACAGTTTCGCGTACAGTGGCAGCTATAACGGCAGCGGCGCTGCTCTTCCCGATATTATAGAATACGGCGGTTCGGGTATAATTTTTGTAAACGGATACGGAATAAATTTGATCTGAGAATTTCCGCGGCGGAGTTCTCGGATATTTTTTTGGAGGAACGGATATGGACGCGATACACATAAACTGGACAAAGCCCTTCGTGAACAAGACGAACGCGCCTTACGAAACGGAGGACTTTGAAATTCTCACCACCGTTCTGTCGGCTCTTACATGGCGCGAAAAAAACGGCAAAATCACCATGGTTACGGACAGCGCGGGCGCAGAGTATTACAGAAAAAACGGACTTGACGTTATATGGAACGATATGGACGTGTGTCTTGACGATATTGACGTAAACCCCGACGTGTTCTGGGCGGCGGGTAAGCTGTTCGCGCTCCGAAAGCAGACCGCGCCCGTCGCGATGATCGACACCGATTTTATAGTATGGGACACGCTTTCGGATGACGGCGCGGACGCGGAGGTAATTCACTTTGAGGAGCTTGCGCCGCATATTTACCCGCCGTTTGAGTATTTTAAAAATACGCGCTTTAAATTTGACGAAGATTTCGACAGTACCGTTAAGGCGTGCAACACCGCGCTGTGCGTCATACGCGACGCGGAACTTTTAAAATATTATACCGACACGGCGATACGGTTCATGCGCGAAAGCGGCGAAAAGGACGACAGGCTGTGTTATATGGTATTCGCGGAGCAGCGGCTGCTCGCGATCTGTGCGAGAAAACTCGGTAAAAGCGTCGCGTCGTTTTCCGATATGCCGTCGCTCTTTTCCGGCAAAGACACGCGCTTTACCCACACCTGGGGTATGAAACAGCAGATGCGCGACAACGGCGCGCTGCGGTACGATTTCTGTAAAAGATGTGTAAGGCGCATAAGCACGGACTACCCGCGCATGACGGAAATTCTTAAAAAAATCGGCAGTCTTATGCCGTATTTTGAGGATATGTAAATTTTTTTCCAAAATTAAATTTTTTTTACAATAATTGTAGACATTTCCTTAAAATATGTTATAATTATATTATGAGCAGTATGCGGAAAATTCCGCGCTGCAAAACAAAAAACTATAGGAGGAAAAAGAATGGCACACAAGTATGTATACCTTTTTTCGGAGGGTAATGCAAACATGAGAGAGCTTCTCGGCGGTAAGGGCGCTAACCTCGCTGAGATGACAAATCTCGGACTGCCCGTTCCGCAGGGTTTCACAATCTCAACCGAAGCCTGCACACAGTATTACGAGGACGGCAGACAGATCAACGATGAAATTCAGGCGCAGATCAACGAGTACATCGTAAAGATGGAGGGTATCACCGGCAAGAAGTTCGGCGACCCCGAAAATCCGCTGCTCGTTTCCGTCCGCTCGGGCGCGAGAGCGTCGATGCCGGGCATGATGGACACGATTTTGAACCTCGGTATCAACGAGACGGTTGTCGATTACATGGCTAAAGCGTCGCAGAACCCCCGCTGGGCATGGGACTGCTACAGAAGATTTATCCAGATGTACAGCGACGTTGTTATGGAGGTCGGCAAGAAGTATTTTGAAGAGCTTATCGACAAGATGAAGGCTGAGAAGGGCGTTAAGCAGGACGTTGAACTTACGGCTGACGACCTTAAAGAGCTTGCTATGCAGTTCAAGGCGGAGTACAAGAAGGTTCTCGGCGAGGACTTCCCGACAGACCCGAAGGAGCAGCTTATGGGCGCTATCAAGGCCGTATTCCGTTCGTGGGACAACCCCAGAGCAAACGTTTACAGACGCGATAACGATATCCCCTATTCATGGGGTACTGCCGTAAACGTACAGATGATGGCGTTCGGCAACATGGGCGACGACTGCGGTACGGGCGTTGCGTTCACGCGTGATCCGGCTACGGGCGAAAAGCACCTCATGGGCGAGTTTTTGACAAACGCGCAGGGCGAGGACGTTGTTGCGGGCGTGCGCACGCCGATGCCTATCGCCGAAATGGAACAGAAGTTCCCCGAGGCGTTCGCGCAGTTTAAGACTGTCTGCAAGACGCTTGAAGATCACTACAGAGATATGCAGGATATGGAGTTCACCGTTGAACACGGCAAGCTTTATATGCTCCAGACAAGAAACGGTAAGAGAACGGCTCAGGCTGCTCTCAAGATTGCGTGCGACCTCGTTGACGAGGGTATGAGAACAGAAGAAGAGGCAGTCGCTATGATCGACCCGCGTAACCTCGACACACTGCTCCACCCGCAGTTTGACGCTGCCGCTTTGAAGGCTGCTACACCGATGGGCAAGGCTCTCGGCGCATCGCCGGGCGCTGCTGCGGGTAAGATAGTATTCACAGCCGACGACGCTAAGGAGTGGGCTGCGAGAGGTGAAAAGGTCGTACTTGTTCGTCTCGAAACATCGCCTGAGGACATTGAAGGCATGAAGGCTGCGCAGGGTATATTGACCGTTCGCGGCGGTATGACTTCTCACGCTGCCGTTGTTGCGCGCGGTATGGGTACGTGCTGCGTATCGGGCTGCGGCGACATCGCCATGGACGAGGCTAACAAGAAGTTCACATTGAACGGCAAGGAATATCACGAGGGCGACACGCTGTCGCTCGACGGTTCGACAGGTAATATTTACGATGGAATTATCCCGACAGTCGACGCGTCGATCGCGGGCGAGTTCGGCAGAATTATGGGCTGGGCTGACAAGTTCAGAACGCTGAAGGTCCGCACGAACGCTGACACTCCCGCCGACGCTAAGAAGGCGAGAGAACTGGGCTCGGAAGGTATCGGTCTTTGCCGTACGGAGCATATGTTCTTCGAGGGCAACAGAATCGACGCGTTCAGAGAGATGATTTGCGCCGACACGGTTGAAGAGAGAGAGGCTGCTCTCGATAAGATTTTACCGATGCAGCAGGGTGACTTTGAAAAGCTTTACGAGGCTCTTGAAGGCAATCCCGTAACTATCCGTTTCCTCGATCCCCCTCTCCACGAGTTCGTTCCGACAGAGGATGCGGATATTGAAATCCTCGCTAAGTCGCAGGGCAAGAGCGTTCAGGATATTAAGGATCTTATCGCGGGTCTGCACGAAGCTAACCCGATGATGGGTCACAGAGGATGCCGTCTTGACGTAACGTATCCCGAAATCGCGAAGATGCAGACAAAGGCTGTTATCCGCGCGGCGATAAACGTACAGAAGGCTCACCCCGACTGGACGATAGTTCCCGAGATAATGATCCCGCTCGTATGCGAGGTTAAGGAATTGAAGTACGTTAAGAAGATCGTCGTTGAAACAGCAGACGCCGAAATCGCGGCTGCGGGCGCAAATCTTAAATACGAAGTAGGTACAATGATCGAGATTCCGCGTGCGGCTCTCACGGCTGACGAAATCGCGACCGAGGCTGACTTCTTCTGTTTCGGCACGAACGACCTCACGCAGATGACGTTCGGTTTCTCGCGTGACGACGCGGGTAAGTTCCTCGACGCGTACTATGACGCGAAGATTTTCGAGAACGATCCGTTCGCTAAGCTTGATCAGACAGGCGTGGGTAAGCTGATGGAAATGGCTATCAAGCTTGGTAAGCCGGTCAATCCGAACCTCCACGTAGGTATCTGCGGCGAGCACGGCGGCGATCCTTCGTCGGTTGAGTTCTGCCATAAGATCGGTCTTAACTACGTATCCTGCTCACCGTTCAGAGTTCCGATTGCGAGACTCGCGGCGGCACAGGCTAAAATCAACGAGAAGTAATTTAATATGGTGATTTTAAGAAACCGTCCGAATAGGACGGTTTCTTTTTTGTGGGCGAACACGGTTCGCCCCTACAGCCCGCAAGACCCCCTCTCCGAGGGGGTCTAAACTCACTTGTGAGTTTAGGGGGTGTTATAAATTCGTATCACATCTCAACACCCCCCAAGCCGTTGCCGGCTTTTGACCCCCTCGTAGAGGGGGTCTAACGTAGGGGCGATTCTCGCGGTCGCCTGCGATAAAACCCCTCAGTCACACTCCGTGTGACAGCTCCCCTAATAGGGGAGCCTCACGGAGAGCGGCGCATATCGTAAGCCTCCCCTACTAGGGGAGGTGTCGGCAAAGCCGACGGAGGGGTTTGGAATACCTATTCTCCGAAATTAAAAATTTTAATCTTTCTTCGTTTTGCATATTCCATTGTTTTAGCCGCACCGCCAAATGAGCCGCTTACAAAAGCAATAAGATAATTTGACTTATCAACCATATATTGATTACACTTTAAGATTTGATATTGTTTCGGAGTATTAGTCGGAATTTGCGCTATAAGTATATTATCATAATCTCTATAATACTGTTCTTTATACGCATTTATGTTCTTTGTCAAATATGGAATTATAAGATTGAGTTCTATATTCGGGTACTGCTTTTTCAACTTTCTTACAGTATCGGCAGCCAACTTATCAAAGTTGCCGTAATTTCCTACCCAAAATTCATTAACGGAAACTTCTGCAACCAACTCTCGGCATTTATCAAATATACGTTTTTTAATATCATTTCCGTAAATTATTTTTCCGTGACCTGCAAAGCAACATATATTTTTCATATTTATCTTCTCCTCAAATATTATGCTGCCATTATAATACATAAATCACTACTTGTAAAGATAAAATAATCAATGGTAATGATTATTTAACCATACATACGGCATGTTTATATTTTCTTGTTTGCTATATACTTAATATATAAAAACAATGGGGGTATTGAATATGACTTACGGTGAAAAGCTTATCGCGTTAGGATTAAATATTGCCTACTACAGGAAATTGAGATTACTCACGCAGGAAAAATTAGCCGAAAAAGCCGATGTCAGCATTTCAACAATCCGCAAGTTAGAAAATCCCAACATGTTTACCGGCGTCACCTTTGAAAAAATATGTCGGCTGGCAACTGCGCTTGATATTACGGAAAGCGAACTGCTTGATTTTAGAAAGACCAAATAATAAAATTTTACACCTAAGACCCCCTCTCCGAGGGGGTCTAACGTAGGGGCGACCAGTGGTCGCCCGCGATAAAACCCCTCAGTCACACTCCGTGTGACAGCTCCCCTAATAGGGGAGCCTTTTTCGTGTGCCTCCCCTACTAGGGGAGGTGTCGGTAAAGCCGACGGAGGGGTTTATGTACCTCCATTATTGACAACGCGGCGCAAAACGTGTAAAATTAATATCAGAACAATGATATTTTAAGACTAACTATTAAAAGTCAAGAGGGAAAATGAAAATTTTCAAAAAAATAGTTAGGTAAATTGCACATTGAAAATTGCATGACAACAAGAGCAACAAGATTGCTCGGTCAAATATTATGAGGACAATTACGCTTGGAAAGCTTGCCCGGTTTTCTGCAAATGGAAAATTACTCTTACGAGTTTTTTAGCGGCATGAGATACTGCAACATTGTAATGTTTACCCTCGGCTAATTTCTTTTCGAGATAGACAGTAAATGTTGGTTCCCAACGACAGACATATTTGGCTGCGTTAAACAAGGCGTATCTGAGATACCTTGAGCCTCGCTTTTCCATATGCGAATGAGTTGATGTCATTTGTCCGGATTGATATGTGGACGGTGATAAACCTGCATAAGCAAGGATTTTATCGGGTGAAGAAAACATATCAAAGTCGCCGATTTCCGCGATAATCATTGCGGCCATGCGATAACCTATACCGTGAATAGACATAATCGGAGAATTGATTTTATCCATAATTTCCTTTATGGCAGATTCAATCTCATCAATTTCAGAGGTCAATTCATCTATGAGTTTAATGGTATGCATCAGTTCAAGAGACTTAGCCGACATTACAGAACCGATGGAGTTTGTCGCGGTGTTTCTGAAACGGATGGCTGTATCTCTATCATAGTGACCTCTGGATGTTGTATAGAGAATATTGGTTAATCTTGTCATATGAGCGCCGGCTATGTGATGAGCGGACGGATATTCGCTAAGCAGCGCATATACAGACTTCATATGCAGCGTTGGAACAAGCTTTTCCAATTCCGGGAACAGAATGTTGACGAGTCTTGATACAGACTGTTTCAGCTTAGCGCGCTGAGAAACTTTATCAAATCTGTATCTTGTTAGTGACTTTAGCTCTTCGTTATGATATAATGTATTAGAGTAGGACTTTAAGTTCACATCAGACATTAACATCATAGCGATAGTACGGGCGTCAACCTTATCTGTTTTAGTCTTTCTTAGAGTAAGACTTTTACGGTACAGATTGGTGTGCAAGGGATTGATAACGAAGGTCGGGCAACCTTTATCAAGAAGATAACCCAGAAGATTGTATGAGTAGTGTCCTGTGGCTTCAAGCCCTACTTTTACATTACACAAATCATCACAAGAGGATTTAATCTTCTCATAAAGACTGTTAAAACCTTCCATTGAGTTAGGAATAGTGAAAGCGCTGAACAGCACTTCACCGGCAGAATTGCAGATAAAGCAATCATGCTTATCCTTAGCGACATCAATACCAACAAAAATCATAGTAAAACCTCATTTCATAAAATATTTGACACTGTTCAGACCCACAGGGACTCTCTGAGATTGTAACCTTGTTCTAAATAAACCGTCATGCGGTATCTAACTGATTAACAACTGTACAAAGAGGCTGTGGTTAGAGCCTTAATAAAAACCGTCACGCGGTAGGAGGAACGAACTAATCCACAGCGTCTATAACAGTATAGCATATATCCATAAAAATGGATATTTAAACTATGATTATATAATACAAGGAGGA
>CANRKO010000016.1 GCA_947631235.1 uncultured Clostridia bacterium
GTCTCCGAGCTTGTCTGTTCTGCCGCTCATAAAGCGGCTCAACGTGCTTTCTGCAATATCAATGCGTTTGGCAAGCTCCAATTGGGTCAGCTTTGATTGTTTCATTAAATCCTGTATTCGCTCCCTAACCGTTCCCGGTAAATATTTTTGTTTCACTTTCATCAGTCCTTTCAGTTTTTCGGCAAATAAAAACGCCATACACACTAAAGAAAGATAGAACATCACTATCATTCTTTACTATGTATGACGCTTGGTAGTCTCCTTTAGGCTTGCCTAAATTCTCTCTGCTTGCTCATTACATTTATTATATATATCATTGCGCTATTCGATTGTAGACTTATTGTAACATATTGCGCGTATGTGTGTCAAGCAATTTTTTGGATTCATTTTGTCTTGCATTTTTGCAAGAACGCGGAATGATTTTTTATTTTCTTGAAGAAACGCCTGATTTTTACGTCTATCGCGATTTTCTCCGTATAGTATAGCGACAAAGAAATTGTCAGACAAAACGAAAGGAGGAAAAAGCGATGACAATTTTTGAAAAAGTCAAGGCTTCGGTTACGCCGAAGGAAGCAGCCGCGCGTTACGGCGTTCGGCTTGCAAGCAACAATATGATACGCTGCCCGTTCCATAATGACCGACATCCGAGCATGAAACTGAATGATGATTACTTCTACTGCTTCGGCTGCGGCGCTTACGGCGATGTTATTGACTTGACCTGCAAGCTGTTTGATGTTGCTCCGATTGATGCCGCGAAGCAATTAGCCGTCGATTTTGGGATTGATACCGACAAGGAGTATATCAAACAGAGCGTGGTAGTCAGGCATCCTAAAGTCAAAGCGTTCCGCGAGGACGAAATGTATTGCTTTCGTGTACTGAGCGATTATCTTCATCTTCTGGAAGATTGGAAGACACGCTATGCGCCGAAAACGGCGGACGAGGAATACGATGACAGATTTATTGAAGCCTGCCAAATGCTCGACTATATTGAGTATCTTGTGGATTTTCTTATTGTCGGGGAACTTGCAGAGCGGGTCTTAGCGGTAAAAGAACTGCTCACGGGCGGCACAATACAGGACTTGGAGGAACGAATGAATCGAATACGGAAGGAGGACAGAAATGGGTAAAAAAGAAACCATCGAAAAATACAATGTCGCTTGGTTTGACGGGAAGAAAATTAATGAGACGATATTCTGCGAGGAATTTATCAGGGACTTCCCTATGCTTTGCATCAACGGTACATTCTTTACCGTTGACGGAATGGTTGGAGACGAAAGCAAAATGCGGCACGAAATATACAAGCGAATTAAGCCGTATCTGACAACGGGACTGTCAAAAAAGGTTGCAAATCTCGTTGATGTTCTGAGACTGGAGTGCGCGTCGCAGTCATTGCCGATTTATCTTGACCGTATCCATGTCAGAAACGGCACATATTTTTTGGACGGAAGTTTTTCGGAAGAAAAGACATTTTGCCGAAACAGGTTACCTGTTGCATACAAACCAAACGCACCGAAGCCCGAAACGTGGCTTCATTTTTTGTCGGAGCTTCTTAACGATGAAGATATTCCCACTTTGCAGGAGTTTATGGGCTACTGCCTTATCCCGTCAACCAAAGGACAGAAGATGTTGATTTTAACGGGCAAGGGCGGCGAGGGTAAAAGCCGCGTTGGCGTGATACTTAAAGCATTGCTTGGAACGAATATGAACACCGGCAGTATTGCCAAAATTGAATCAAGTCCGTTCGCGAGAGCAGATTTGGAGCATGAGCTTGTTCTGCTTGATGATGATATGAAGCTGGAAGCTCTACCGCAGACCAATAACATTAAAGCAATCATCACAGCGGAACTACCGATGGATTTGGAGAAAAAGGGCAAACAAAGCTATCAGGGCGACTTATACGTCCGTTTTCTCGCCCTCGGCAATGGGACGCTGCAATCCTTGTATGACCGCAGCGTTGGTTTCTTCCGCAGACAGATAATTTTAACCGCAAAAGAGAAAAATCCCGACAGAAAGGATGATCCGTTTATTGCTGAAAAGATGTGCGGTGAAGCCGAGGGAATATTCCTGTGGGCGCTGGAGGGTCTGCACCGTCTTATTCAGAACGACTATCAGTTTACGATAAGTGACGCGGCAAAGAAAAATATGGAAGCGGCGATTGTTGACGGTAATAACATCATCGAGTTTCTCGATTCGGAAGGATATTTACAGTTCCGCTCTGATAGCACGGTAAGCTCAAAGGATTTATACGCCGCATACAAGCTGTGGTGCGAGGATAACGCTTTTGCTCCGCTTGCGCAAAAGAGCTTTTGTTCATATTTGAAACAAAACGAAAGTAAGTACCATATTCGTTATACAAACAAGGTAAACATCGGCAGAGGCAAGTATGTAAGAGGTTTTACGGGCATTGAGATAACTCAGCGTCCGTTTTTATGAAACGATATGGATTTAAAAATACACGTACCAAGCGTACAAGCGTACCGAACCAAGTGAGTACATAAGTACACATTGTACGCGTACTTTAAGGTCAATGTCAATTTTTTATACGGGAGGGAAATACAATGAAAGCACAATACGGAATTTTAAGATTTGCGAAATATAAAGGACCGGAAATCGGTCATATTGAGGCTCATAATGAGCGAACAAAAGAAAAATATGCGAGCAATCCCGATGTGGATGTGAGCAGAAGCAAATACAATTTACATTTGATAAAACCAAAGCGGAAATATAGGGCGGAAGCCGAAAGACAGATTGCCGAAACGGGTTGCCGGACACGCTCAGACAGCGTTAGGGTAGTAGAAGCTCTTATCACGGCAAGTCCCGAATTTTTCAAAGGGAAGAAGCGAGCAGAGATAAAGGAATATTTCAGCTATGCGCTCGATTTTATCAAGGCTAATCAAAACGAAAACACAATCATATCCGCAGTGGTGCATATGGACGAGAAAACGCCGCATATGCACCTTTGTTTTGTCCCGATTACGGAGGACGGCAGGCTTTCGGCAAAGGATATTGTCGGCAACAAGAAAAAACTGACGTGGTGGCAAGACGAATTTTGGAAGCACATGGTCAAAAAATATCCGGCGCTGGAGCGCGGCGAAAGTGCGTCGAAAACAGGACGCGAACATATCCCGCCAAGGATATTCAAGGAAATGGCTCATCTTACAAAGCTACGTAGTAAGCTTGATGAACTGATTGTCGGAATTAACCCACTGAATAAAAAGGCGCGGCTTGACGAAATCGCCGGACTTCTTAATAAATTTCTGCCGGCAGCGGAGAAAATTGGCAGAAACTTGAAAAAATACAAAACCGCTATAAATGAATTGGAAGCTAAAAACGACGAACTTGCCAAGAAAAACAAGGAATTGATAGATAAATCCAAAGAAAGCCTTTTGAAAAAACTGCAAATCGCACAGCTTGAACGAGATTATGCGGCGGCAATGGATTTGCTCGGACGTATTCCGCCGGAGATATTGAGTGGGGTTAATAAAAAACCTTTCTCGGCTCAGAAAGTTGAGGAACGATTATGAACGAAGAATTGCTGCTTGACAGAGATTTTATCCGTTGTTCTGTAATTATTGCGGAGCTTCTAATCAAATATAAAGGCAAAGAGGAATCTAATAATTCCAAGGAGTCCGATCAGGACTCCGACATACATACTTTTTATATAAATTTTGTATTTATACTTGCAATTTGTTTTGTTATCGTATATAATATAAAAATAGATGTGTACTACTGACATAACAAAGATGACAGAGATGATTAAGGAGATAAAATTATGTACAATGCTTATATTTATACTCGTGTTTCAACTGTCATTCAAGTAGATGGTTTTTCTCTTGATGCCCAAGAAGAAGAAATTAAGACCTTTGCAAAAATGCGCGGCATCAACATTGTCGGCAAGTATTCCGATGAAGGTAAATCCGGTAAGAACGCCGAGCATAGACCGGCATTTATGCAAATGATGAACAATATACAAACCAAAAAGGACAACGTAAAATATGTTCTTGTATTCAAACTGTCCCGTTTTGCACGAAACACAAGCGATACAGCCAAGTATTTGCAGGAATTGTCAAGCTACGGTGTCGGACTTATCGGGGTAAAGGACGGTATAGACACATCGACGACAACAGGAAAAATGATAGCAAATATTATGGGTGCGGTTGCAGAGATGGAACTTGAAAATATCCATGAACAGACGCTTGCGGGAAGGCAGCAAAAAGCAAGAAGCGGTCTTTGGAACGGAGCACAGGCTCCGTTTGGATATATGCTTGAAAACAAGGAGTTAAAAATAAACCCTTCGGAGGCAGAAATTGTCAAGAGAATTTTTTATCTTTATGTTGACGAAGGGCAGAGTATTAGATATATTACAAAAAAGCTGAATGACGAAAATGTACAAAGAGAACAGCGTGGAAATACACGGTTTTCCTTATTCACCGAACGAAACGTTAGAACAATCCTTAAAAATCCTGTTTATGCGGGAAAGATAGCTTACGGTCGCCGTCACACAATCAAGGTTGAGGGGACGAACAACGAAACGAAGGTTGTAAAACAAGATGACGAGAGTAAAATAATTATCGTAAACGGAGTGCATGAGGCTATTGTTTCCGAGGATATGTTCTCCAAAGCGGAGGCTCAATTAAAGGAAAACGTCGCTCACAGAAAGACAAGGAGCGACAGTACAACTGTGTATCCGCTGACGGGGCTAATCAGATGCCCTGACTGCGGCAAAAATATTTATGGGTACACTGCTCCTCCCAGACCAAAAAAGAACGGAAAAGAGGGTTTTTATCCGCGCTACATTTCCTACCGCTGCATTTCGGGGAGAGACAGAAACGGAATAAGCTGCTCCCTTGCAAACAAATATTACAGCGGCGCAAAGCTTGAAAAAGAAGTGAAAGAAGTCATTTCATCAATGGTTACAATACCTGAATTTGTTGATCTGGTAACCAAGAAAATAGATTATGAAACAGATATAGATGCTCTCAGGAAGAAACAGAAATCTATTGAAAATGAGTTAAACAAGTACGGCGGTAATCTTGTTCAGACCGAAAAAAGGCTTGCGGAGCTCGACACCGGTGATAAGCACTACGAAAAACGCGTTGACAGCTTGAATCGGGTTATGGATGATATATATGAAAAGCTTGATAATACGCAAAGCAGGCTTGATGAAATAAACGCAGAAATTGCTATGGCGGAAAAATCATGTATGACTAAGCAGTCAATATTTGAAATGCTAAATGGCTTCAGCAAATACTATGATATGATGTCGCCGGAGGACAGAAAAGCACTCCTTCAAGCGATGGTATCATACATTGAGTTGTATAATCCAAAACGTGCCGATGGACACATGATTAAAACCATACACTTTACTTTCCCTGTGACCTATGACGGAGAGAGCGGAGCGCTATTTGTTAGAACTAATGAACAGCAGGTTGAGACGGTGGTATTGATGACACTTGAAAATAACGGATAAAGGAGAGAGACAAATGTTTCGGAAAATGAGACGGTTCAGGCAGCAGCTTACCGACGAGGAATGTAAAGAGATACTGCGGTCGCAGCCGAGGGGCGTTCTCGCGCTTGCGGGCGACGACGGCTACCCCTACGCCGTGCCGATTGATTTTATATACGACGAAAGCACAAACACGCTCGGCTTTCACAGCGCGGGCGAGGGACACAAAATCGACGCGATACGCCGCTCGGACAAGGCGTCGTTCTGCGTGTACGACGAGGGTTACAGAAACGAGGGCGAATGGGCGCTCAATATAAAGAGCGTCATAATATTCGGCAAAATTATGCTCGTCACGGACACCGACCACGCGACAGACATTTGCCGCCGTCTCGGGTACAAATTCACCGACGACGCGGAGTACATAGAAAACGACATCAGGAAAAATGCCGCGCGGGTGCAGTGTCTGGAGCTTAAAATAGAACATATGACAGGTAAGCTGGTGAACGAATCATGAAATTTATGGGAACGCTTATCGCGGTGACCGACCTCGGCAAAAGCCGCAAATTCTACCGCGACATTCTCGGTCTCACGATAACGACCGACCACGACCCCACCGTCACGTTTAACGGATGTATCGTTCTGCGGAAGATGGACTCGTGGATAAACTGCATACAGAGCAAATACGTTATGTTCGACAACCGCGCAAGCGAGATGTACTTTGAAACGGAGGATTTCGACGACCTAATTCTGCGGCTCGACACCTTCGGTATAAATTATGTACACAGACCCGTCATGCTCGAATGGGGGCAGAGGGTCGTGCGCTTTTACGACCCCGACCGACACATAATAGAGGTCGGCGAGACGATTGAAAACGTAATGCGGCGGTTTGCCGACAAGGGCATGGACGCGGAGCAAATTGCAAAGCGCATGAAACTGAACGCCGATTTTGTTAAAAAATGTCTGGGAGAGAGTACAAAAGGAGATAATCATGCTGTTTGATTCACACGCGCACTACAACGACGAAAAATTTGACTCCGACCGC
Organism: uncultured Clostridia bacterium; assembly: GCA_947631235.1. Classification (GTDB taxonomy): domain Bacteria; phylum Bacillota; class Clostridia; order UBA1381; family UBA1381; genus Hominilimicola. Next base: position 6,489 of record CANRKO010000016.1, read on the forward strand.
GACGAGCTGCTGTCGTCAATGCCCGAAAACAACGTCGGGCTGATAATGAACTCCTGCTCGTCCTTGGACGAAGTGCCGCTGATTTTCGACATATGCGAAAAATACCCGTTCGTGTACGCGTCGGTCGGCATACATCCGCACGAGGTGGAAAACGTGACCGAGGACGATATGACAAGGCTCAAGGAATACGCGAAAAATCCTAAAGTCAAGGCGATAGGCGAAATCGGTCTCGACTACTACTACGATTTTTCGCCGCGCGACGTTCAGAAAAAATGGTTCGCGCGTCAGATCGAGGTCGCGAAGGAACTTAATATGCCCGTCATTATCCACGACCGCGACGCGCACAAGGACTGTATGGACATTCTGCGCGACTGCAATGTAAAGGAAACGGGCGGCGTGTTCCACTGCTACGCCGGCAGCGTCGAAACAGCAAGGGAAATACTCGATTGGGGCATGTACATCGCGTTCGGCGGCACGCTGACGTTTAAAAATTCGGTGCGCCCCGTGGAGGTGGCAAGGTACGCGCCGCTTGACAGGATAGTCATAGAAACCGACAGCCCCTACCTCACGCCCGTGCCGCACAGGGGCAAGCGCAACTCGTCGCTGTACGTTCATTACGTGGCTGAAAAGCTTGCGGAAATACGCGGCATGAGCGCGGAGGAAATAGAAAATATAACGTATGAAAACGCGAAACGCTGTTTTAAAATGGAGTAGAATATGTACGGATACGATATTTTTCACGAGGATTTGATGAACAGTCTTATAACCGCCGTCCGCGAGGGTATAAGCTCGCACGCTTACATTTTCGAGGGCGACCGCGGTCTTGACGTTGAAAGCGCGGCGCGGCTGTTCGCCGCCGCTTTAACGTGCGCTAATTCCGAAATCGCGCCGTGCGGCGCGTGTCCGTCGTGCGTCGAGGCTAAGGCGGGTACAAATCCCGATATAATTTACGTAACACCGGACGGTGACAGAAAAACCATCGGCACAAAAAATATGCGCGCTCTCGAAGGCGACGCGGGCATAAAGCCGTTCGCGGCAAAGCGCAAAGTGTATGTTTTCCCCGACGCGTCGCTCGTTACCGAACCGGCGCAGAACGTGCTTTTAAAAACGCTCGAAGAACCGCCGGAGTACGCCGCGTTTATACTTGTCACGGAAAACGCCGACACGCTGCTTGAAACGATACGCTCGCGCTCCGTTATCGTGCATTTCCCCGCCGTGAGCGAAAGCGCGGTGCGTAAATACATCACGGAAAAGTACCCCGAGGAAAACGACAGACTTGACTTCCTCGCCAAATACTGCGCCGGTATACCGAAAAGAGCCGACGACATTATTGCCGACGAAGGGTTTGAGCCGCTGCGCAAGAGCGCGCTCGACAATCTTCCCTTACTTCTCGGTCGGCGCGGCGCGGACGTGTTTAAACTTCAGGGCTATGTTGATGAAAACAAGGACGACTTCGCGCGTATTCTCGATTTCTGGACGTCGTTTTTAAGGGACGTTCTCCTTTTGCAGACGGGCGCGGACGACGGCATAATAAACGTCGATAAGCGCGATAGCCTGCGCCGCATATGCGCCGCGCACGACCCGCAGAGAGTGGTAACGACGCTCGACGCGCTCACGACCGCGCAGAAAATGACCGCGCGCTACGTCAGCCCGAAGGCGGTCACATATTGGCTCGCGTTATAAAATTCGACATAACTTCCAAAATTTACTTTTTTTTCCTTTTTTGTTGACAAATTCCATTTTTGGTGGTATAATGTCAATACTACTTAATCGGGAGGCTATGGCATGAAATCGGTGGGAATTGTGCGGAAGGTGGACGAGCTCGGAAGAATAGTCCTGCCCGTGGAGTTAAGACGTAAATTCGGAGTTGACATTCACGACTCGCTGGAGATTTACACGGATGACAACAATATTATCCTTCGCAAATATGAGCCGTCATGTATATTCTGCGGCGACGCGAAAAACGTGTTCCAGTTCAGCGGCAAAAATATATGTCCGAACTGCGCGAGGGCGATTACCGGCTATGTAAACGAATAAATAAAAAGATAGGCAGAGCCTATCTTTTTTTATATATTCCTTTTATAAATCAGCATAAGTCCTTTAATCAGGAGCTTGTCGTCAAGTATAATCTTATTGCGGCACAGCGGCACGATCCTGCCCGCGAGACCGCCGGTCGCCACGACCGTAATATCGCCCATCTCACCGCGTATACGGTCTATCACACCGTCCATACTCGCCGCTGTACCGTAGAGTATACCGCTTTGCATACAATCGACCGTGTTCGTACCGATAAGCTTTTTCGGCGGGTCGAGACTTATTTTCGGCAGCTGCGCCGCGCCGCTTACCATGGCGTTAAGCGAAATCATTACGCCCGGCATAATCATACCGCCCAGATACTCCTTCTTACCGTTAATCACCGAAACGGTCGTCGCTGTGCCGAGGTCGAATATCACAAGCGGCGCGCCGTACTCGTCAATTCCCGCAACCGCGCCCACAACGAGGTCGCTGCCGAGCTGCGCGGGATTGTCGGTCTTTATCGCGAGACCCGTCTTTATTCCGGGTCCCACCACAAGCGCGTCGATACCCGTAAGCTTTTTTACCGCCGCCTTGATAGTGTCGGTCACGGACGGCACAACGGACGAAATAACCGCGCCCGTAATGCTCTTCTTTTCAATATCCGACATTTCAAGCACCGCCTTTAAATATATGGCGTATTCAAGCGGCGTCGCGTCGTGGTCGGTATTGAACCTCTCCATAAGCAGAATTTTATCACCGTCGCAGCAGCCCGCGACTATATTTGTATTTCCTACGTCAATAGTAAGTATCATTTTAAAAACTATCCTTCCTCTTTTTAACGTAACGTCTTATTAAAATCACAATCGACACCGCGATACACATCGCCATAAACAACGGTATAATCACCCTGTTCGGCGTTTCCTCCTCGGACGATTTCATTTCCGTCCAAAGCGTCTGCATTTCGAGGTTCGCCTCGTCGGAGAGGTTGCGGAACGTGGTCGTGTGGTTTTCCAGAAACTCATCGTCGGGGTACGATATACCGTCCTCCTTGACCTCGTCGTCCAAAAGTTCAAACGCGCCCTCGTTCGGCGTCGAATAACCGATGTAATCAGCCACGGCATACGCAATATCAGACTCGCACAGGAAATTTATATACATCTCCGCCGCACGCTTGTTCGCACAGCCCTTAGGTATACACACCGCGTCAAAAAACAAATTCGTGCCGCTTTTGGGTATAACAAAACTCAAATGGTCGTACTCGTCCATAAGCGTCACCGCGTCACCGGCGTAATACGGAGCCAAAAGCGCCTCGCCCGCGCCCATTTTATCAAAAATCTCATCCATAACATATGCCTGAACGAGTTTTTTCTGCTCCTTCAAAAGCTCGGCGCAGGCGCGAAGTTCCTCGCTGTCCTCCGTGTTGAGGTCGTAACCGAGCATTTCCTCCGCAATCGCGAACGCGTCGCGCGGGTTGTCGAACATCAGTATATTATCCGCGTACCGTTCATCCCACAGCGTTTCCCAGCCGATATTTTCCGCCTCTTCCTCGGTAAACGCCGTGTTGTCGTACAGTATACCGACCGTTCCCCACGTGTACGGCACGGAGTAAACCGAGCCGGGGTCGTACTCGGGGTCTTTGAACTTATCCATTATATTCTTAAAATTCGGGATATTGTCCATATCGAGCGGTTCGAGCATATCCTCTTTGATCATACGCGAAATCATGTAATCCGACGGTATGATTATATCGTACGACGCGCCGCCGCTTTTAAGCTTGGCGTACAATTCCTCGTTCGTCGCGTACGTGGTGTAATTCACCTTTATACCCGTAAGCTCCGTAAACTCTGCGTTTAAATTAATCGTTTCACCGTCCGCGCCGTCGGGAATATACTCGCCCCAGTTGTAAACATTTATCGTCACATTGTCGTCCTTTAGCGCGGAATAGTACTCCTCGTCCTTTTCAAAAACGACCTCTTCCTCCTCGACCGTCTCGTCCTCGTCCTGAATATGCGAACACGCGCAGGTAAAGAAAACGGCGAGCGCGGCAATGAGCGTTAAAAGCTTTTTCACCTTATAACACCCCGCTTTCTCAAATTACGGCGTTCGATTACGTTGTTGATAACAAGCACCGCCACAACGACAAGGAAAATAATCGTCGAAAGCGCGTTGATTTCGGGGCTTACCTTACGCCGCGTCATGGAGTAAATCGTTATCGGGAGCGTCTGCGTCGTGCCGCTTGTGAAGTAGCTGACCACAAAATCATCGAGCGAGAACGTGAACGACATCAAAAATCCCGACACAATACCCGGCAAAATCTCCGGCAGCACGACCTTAAAGAACGCCGACCAACCGCTGCACCCCAAATCCTGCGCCGCCTCGTACAAATTCGGATCCATCTGCCGAAACCTCGGCATGACGTTCAGCACAACATACGGCACATCAAACGTAATATGCGCGATAATAAGCGTCACAAACCCCATTTCAAGGTTCATACGCGCCATAAAGAACACGAACAGCAGCATAAGTGACACGCCCGTTACAATTTCGGGGTTGATTATCGGGATATTCGTACCGTGCATAATAAGCGCGCGCGGCAGACGTTTCATATTCGTTATTCCGATCGCCGCGGCAGTGCCGAGAATTGTCGCAAGCACCGACGCCGCGACAGCGATGATAAGCGTATTCCACAGCGAGCTTAATATCAATTCGTTATGGAACAGCCGCACATACCAGTCAAGCGTGAAACCGCTCATTACCGAACGGCTCTTTGTCGTGTTAAACGAAAACACGATAAGCACGAAAATCGGCGCGTACAAAAACAGCATCACAAGCACGAGGTACAATTTTGACAAATACTTTTTCATCACCGCACCCCCTTACATCAGTACCCTGTTCTCATCATCGTCGAACTGGTTAAGCAGCGTCATAATGAGCAGGATAATCACCATCAGCACGAGCGAAATCGCCGCGCCGAGGTTCGGGTTGTAGGAGTTGCCGAGAAACTGCATTTCAATAAGGTCGCCGATAAGCAGATTTGAACCGCCGCCGAGCATACGCGAAATAATGAACGTGCTTATCGCCGGCACAAACACCATCGTTATACCCGACATAACGCCCGGAACACTCAACGGCAGTATAACCTTAACGAACGTCCTCGCACTGTTGCAGCCCAAATCGTGCGCCGCGTCAATAACGCTCCTGTCAATCTTCACGATAACGTTGTACAGCGGCAGTATCATAAACGGCAGGTAATTGTACACCATACCGAGTACGACCGCGCCCTGCGTGTTCAACATTCTGAACGGGCCGAGACCGAACAAGCCGAAAAACATATTTATAAGACCGTTGTTGCCGAGCAGCGTCATCCACGCGTACGTTCTCAAAAGAAAATTCATCCACATCGGCAGCATCACAATCATCAGCACCGTACTCTGAAAGCTCACGTTAATACGCGCAAGAATTATCACAAGCGGGTACGCGATAACAAGACATATCACCGTCGCGATTGCCGCAAGATATATGGAACGCACGAAAATATTCGCGTACTGCGAAACAGCCGCGAGATTATCGAACGTAAACGCGCCGTCGGCAGTCGTGACGGCAAAATACGCCACCATCAGCAGCGGCACGATTATAAACACAGCCATCCAAACAAGATAGGGGGACAAAAGCACCTTTTTCATCGCCGTTCCTCCATCTTATTCATAATATGTATGTCGTAGGGGTCGAACGTCAGACCCACCGTTGCGCCTTCTTCGGCGGCTTTTGTGGAGTGGACGAGCCACGTATGGTCGTACGACTCTATCCTCATCTCGTAATGCACGCCCTTAAACGTCACGGAACTCACAACGCCCGAAATACGCGCCTTATCCGGCTCGACGAGCTTTATATCCTCGGGGCGGATAACAACATCCACAGGCTTATTCTCGCCGAAACCCTTATCGACGCACTCAAACTTAACGCCGCTTATCTCGACGAGCAAATCCTTTACCATCAAGCCGTTTAAAATATTGCTCTCACCGATAAAATCGGCGACGAACGCGTTTTTCGGCTCATTATATATATCAACGGGAGAACCCACCTGCAATATATCCCCGTCCTTCATCACGACGACGGTATCGCTCATGGTGAGCGCCTCCTCCTGGTCATGCGTAACATAAACAAACGTAATTTCAAGACGCTGCTGCATACGTTTAAGCTCCGTCTGCATCTCCTTGCGCAGCTTTAAATCGAGCGCGCCCAAAGGCTCGTCGAGCAGCAGAACCTTCGGCTCGTTCACAAGCGCGCGTGCAATCGCGACACGCTGCTGCTGACCGCCGGAAAGACTGTCGGTTTTACGCTTTTCAAAGCCCTGCAAATTCACAAGCTCCAGCATCTCGCGCACACGGCTCTGAATTTTCTTTTCGGGTTCTTTTTTTACCCGCAAACCGAACGCTATATTTTCGTACACGTCCAGATGCGGGAAAAGCGCGTAACGCTGAAACACCGTATTGACATTACGTTTATACGGCGGAAGGCTTGTTATATCCTTACCGTCGAATTTCACGGCGCCGCTGTCGGGCGTGATAAAGCCGCCGATAGTGCGGAGCGTCGTCGTTTTGCCGCAGCCCGACGGGCCGAGGAGCGTTACAAATTCCTTGTCCTTAATGTCAAGGCTGATATTGTTCAAAACCCTCTCGCCGTCAAACGACACGGCAATATTTTCGAGACTGATAATGTTTTTGTTCAACTTTCTACCTCCATGGTTCTATGCCCCTTCGGCGGCATACACGTACAGCCGAATTTTACAAGACATATTCAGTATTCGCGCACCTGCGCTAAAAAAAGTATAGCATGGATAAGGGAATATTGCAATATTTTTTTGAAATTTTACATGGCGGGCGTAAGCCTCCCCTACTAGGGGAGGGGGACCGCCGAAGGCGGTGGAAGGGTTTTGTTCGATAAACCCCTCCGTCACACTTCGTGTGACAGCTCCCCTAATAGGGGAGCCTTACGTAGGGGCGACCCTTGCGGTCGCCCGCGGGCGGCGAATCGCCGCCCCTACGTATGACCCCCTCTCACTCTCTCACATGACCCCCTCGCTGAGGGGGTCGAAATCTTTGATTTCGGGGGGTGTAATTCTTTCCGTACAAATGACACCCCCCAAAACTCACAAGTGAGTTTTGACCCCCTCGGAGAGGGGGTCTTACAGCGCGCCGTAGGGGACGGCGCCCCGACGTCCCTTTTTCGTAGGGGCGACCCTTGTGGTCGCCCGTATGCGCACAAAAAAAGAACCGGTCAAAGACCGGTTCTTTAATTTTTAAATCAACGACATATTCCGTTTCGGAATTAGCCCTCGTTTACGATGAAGTAGATTTCCTGAACTTCATCATCGTCAACTCTTGCTACTGCGAATACTACGTCTTCAGCAACCTCTTCAGCGTCAATGTTGAGGTAGTCAACACCGTTTACAGACGCCTTAACGCCCTTTCTCTCGCTTCTGATGTCGGTTGTAGCCTGAATACCGTTGTCAACGAGTACCTTCGATGCATTCGGGTTAGCGCTGAAGTCATATGTGTAAGTCTTAGCGCCCGTGCAGTCATAACTCTGCGCGTCATAATTTACCCAAATACCTGTCGTGTCATCGCCGTCAATCTTCGTTTCGATATCGCCATCTTCCAAGCCGGCAATCGTAATACCGTTACCGCTCTTGTTAACAACTATACCGAATACAACGTCCATGCTGTCGCTTGTACCCATGAGAAGGTCATTCCACGAATCATCCGAATCCGGCTTAGCCTTCATTACCTTGGATATATCGCCAAGAACGTAATCCTTGTAGGTCTCATAAGTTGAATCGTCAAGCTTGCCGTTATCAACAAATACCTGCTCAATCTTAGCGATTTCGTTAGCGCCGTTTACAGTGAAGAGGAACGGATCGCCCTCAGCAAAGTCTATATCCGGAGCCACGCTGTCGTCCTTAAGAACGTACTGCTTTTCCTCGCCGTCAACATATATGTTGTAAGCTGTTCTGTTGTCGCCGTCAACGTCTACGATCTCACTGCCGCTGAATACAGCAAGCTGTGTCTCGGAGTTAAAGCTTGACGTACCGCTCATAAGAAGTACAAATCTGTAATATCTGTCGCCCGAGTTTGTTCTGTCATAGCCGTATACTTCATAGAGGTTGCCGTCTACGAGAGTGTCGGTCGAAAGAAGTTTTACTTCATCGTCTTCTATCTCGGAAAGGTCGATAACTACAGTCGAATCACCAATCTTAACCGAACCTATTTTTGTGCCGTTCTCCTTGTACTCTGCATTGTTATCTGAAGCAGTTGTTCCCGGTGTCTTCTTCTGAACTGCGCCGGTCTTGATTGTAAGCTTGTTTGTCGAGGAGCTTACGCTGTACTCAACAACCTGATCCGGATACTTACTGGTCTTTGAATCTGCGCCGGTAGCATCATATTCGAAACCACCCTGCGGTATTGCAGTTGCATCCTTATCTATGAGCTTATAGTATTCAAGCGCCTTATCGGCATTTTCAACCTTGTACTCCTGCTCAATACCTTCCTTGGTGATAACCTGAGCTGTCCAGTCGCCGCCTGTCTTCTTGTAGACATTCTTAAGAATACCAATCTTCTTGTTTGCGGTCTCTTCTTCAGCCTTAGCGATTCTGCCGAAGTGGTCGAGGTACAATGTGTACTCGTTACCAGCCTCGATATCATCTTCGCCTATACCCGAAGACGCCAGCTTATACTTTGTACCGTCGATGTTGTACTCCTTCGGTGTTGTCGAACTTACAGACGAGCATCTGCCCGTAGCCGTGTCTCTCGATACGATTACGCTGTAGAACGAAGAATCGCTGAATGAACTCGGTTTGCCGTCGCCATATTCGTATGCGATTGAAAGAACGTCGCCCTCTTCGAGGTCGAGCGGATCGATCTCTTCGCCGTCCAGCATAAAGCTGTAACTCTTTGTCTCATCGTCTCTTTCAACCGCAAGCTTTGTTGCGATATGAGTCGAATACATGTCAAAGAGAATGTTAACAGTATCCGTCTTATCCTGAACTTCGCTTACAACAGCCGTCTCATAATTTGTAATTGTAACAAGGTTGTAGTAAGACTCTGTGCTTGTCGAACCCGACTTTGTCTCCTTCTGGAGCGTTATAGCAGCCGTATCATGATCCTTGATATAAGTCTTAAGAGTTTCAATATCTGTTACGTCATCTGCCTCAACGCCGTTTAAGTATATTGTAAGGTCGCTTGCAAGCGTATACTTAACGGAGTTCTTTGTTGTGCCTGCGGGATAGAAGTAAAGGTTGTTGCCCGTTGATCTGTTCTCATCAAAATCTTCAGCCGCAACGGTTACATACTTGTTAGCAGCCGCAGCCGAAATGGAGATGATTGTGTACTCATCGTTGTCGTCCTTCTGGATAAGAGCCTGTGCGTAGGTCTTCAGAAGGTCCGGAGTTGACGGATCAACAAAGTACATTGTTGTACCCGATTCGCTGGAATCAACAGAACCCGACTTAATGTACTCGTCGTCGAAGTTGTCAGCTCTCTCTACTCTGAACTCTACTTCGTCAGGATCAAGACCTGTGTCCATCTTGCTTGTGTTTGTTACACGGCCGTATACCTTGTATGCGTCGTGCTTCTGTGTGAAGAGTGTCTGATAATCCTCGCCCTTACCGTCCTTAACTTCAAGTTTCGGTGTGTTGCCGAGGATCGTCGTCTCATAACCGTTGATAATGCAGATAGGAGCATCCATAGCATTGTCAACGATCTGAGCTACCTGAGCTCTCGTAAGCTGTGTATCGTCTGTGATACCCGAAATGCCGTCCGAGATACCCGTTGTTGACGCCCAAATCTTGTAGCCGTTCGGCCAGCCGCCGTCACCCTGAGCATATGTCTCATAACCGATAGCGGATACGAGCATCTTCAGAGCCTGAACGTATGTAACGTTGTCATCGGGACCGAATGTGCCGTCTCCATAGCCTGCTATGAACTTATCGGCAACACCCTGGTTGATGTAGCCTCTTGCCCAGTGACCGTTGCCGTTGTCGGCAGCGTTTACATCGACAAACTGTGAGTTTGCCTTTGACGCCTCAGCCATTGCTCTCTCGTTCAGCGCGTCAACGATCATCTTTGTGATCTGTGCTCTTGTAACAAGCTCGTCCGGCTTGAATGTACCGTCGTCATAACCGCTTATTACGTCAAGTGCGCTAAGCTCCTGAACAGCCTGTGAGTAAGATGCATCCTCAGGCACGTCGGAGAAATTAGCGGCAAGAGCAGTAAACGTAGACGCTGACATAGCAAGAGCAGCTACTGCTGAAATTACCTTTTTGAGATTCTTATTCATACTCTCAAATCCTCCCTTTTATTTTTCCTGAAGGGTCCGTTTTTTTGTCTGCCCGCTCGCCCTTCAAGGGCGGACAAACATTAGTTACGCATTGATTATAACACTTTTCGCGTGTTTTCGTCAATGCTATTTCACAGTTGTAAAAAAACTGTAAATCTGTTACAAATCCGCTTGTTCTACCTGCTCGGCGGATTTGTAAACGGTATTGCCGTAACAATTTTCAATCAATGCTTCTACCCAATTATCGAAAACTGCCACTAAACATTGTACTATTTCATAACCGCGATGTCAACAACTTTTTTTTGCCAGAAAAGTCGGATTTTAAATTTTATGTAAATTGACAATTCACACGAAATTTTCACCAAATTTTTGGTTATTTTTTCCATTGTTTTCATGCCGCTGTTATGCTTTACATTCTATTAGACGGTACACGCTTTTAAAAAGTTCCGTTTTTTAAAAAATTTTTTTGTTTTTTATTGCACGCGGGGCGGTTTTTTATTATAATATCGGTAAGTAAAACGGCGAAAGGAGCGCAATATGGCAAAAAAATACTACGCGGTGCGCAGCGGCTATCATATAGGTATATTTGAAACGTGGGAGGAATGTAAGCGCGAAGTCGAGGGCTTTAGCGGCTCGGACTTCAAAAGTTTTCCCGACCGTAAGAGCGCGGAGGAATTTCTCGGCGCGTCCGCGTCCGAAAGCGCAGAGGTAAACGAACGCCGCGCCGCCGCGTATGTCGACGGCAGCTATAATATTGAAACGGCGCGTTACGGCTGCGGTGTCGTGCTGCTCGTCGGCGGCGAGGAAATAACGGTGAGCCGTGCGTTTGACGACAGCGAGGCGGCTCTTATGCGCAACGTCGCGGGTGAAATCGAGGGCGCGTCGATCGCGATGAAGTACTGCGCCGATAACGGCATAGGCGAGATAGATTTGTATTACGATTACGCCGGTATAGAAAAGTGGTGTACCGGCGAGTGGAAAACGAATAAAAAGGGTACTGCGGCGTATAAACAATTTTATGACGAGATTTCAAAGAAAGTCAAGGTCAATTTTATAAAGGTAAAAAGCCACAGCGGCGTCGAGTACAACGAAAAAGCCGACCGTCTCGCAAAGGACGCGGTCGGCGTGGAATAAATGAAAACCCCCCGGTCGGGGGTTTTTTAATATTTCATTATGTCGCAGTACACGCGTATCCAGCCCGCCGAAAGTTCCTTCGACGGTTTTTCCTGCCAGATGTATATTTTGTCGCTGTTTATGCGCACGCTGCCGTTGTGCGGAGTGTCGTTTGTGTCGGTTATCACCGAGCCGACGTCGAATTTTATGCTGTACGCGGCTTTGTCTTTGTCGTCGGTGTCGAGCGCGTATGTGAACGGGTCGGTGTTGGGCTTTTGTATGTCTATCGTGAAACCGTCGGGGTAGTAGTAATATCCGCCGTCGGCGCGGACGATTGATGCGCCGAACGTCTCATTTGCGCCGCCCGCCTGCGCCTCCGCGACAAAATCCTTCCAGTCCCACGCCGCAAGTTCGTACTTGCCCGCGCCCCGCGCCTCGACTATAAGCGGCGGCGCGTCGTTTTCGCCGAGTACTTCAAGCGCAAACTGCGAGTAGGCGGCGTTGTTCCAGACGGATTTTGATTTTGTACGCACCGTCAGCGCGTACTTACCCGCTTTTTTCATGTCGATTTCTTCGCACGTCAGCGTGTATTCGCCGCGTTTGAGTTCTTTTTCACCGCCGCCCGCGTAGTGCGCGGTGACAGTCAGGTCGTTTATGAGGCTGTTGATTTCGTCGCCCTTAAATACCGTTTTCGTTTTGTCGGACGCATCCAAAACATCGTTGACAACGTATTTGTTCGGACCTTTTACCGTAAGCAGCGCGATTTCGCCACCGTGGTCGGGTATGTCGAAATCGACTTTTATTCCCGGTATCGAGGATAAAATCGTGCCGATGCCGGTAATCGCGCCGTGTTTTCTGCAGCGTATTTCAAGCATGTCGCCGTCGCGCGTGAAATAGTAATCCGACGCGTCGTATTTGCCGCTGTCGGTCGTCATGCCGTCAAGCAGGGGTATCGTCTTTTCAGCCGCGCCTTCCTCTATTGTGCGCTGTATGTAGTCGCCGCCCTCCTCTGTTTCGCGCCGAAGTTCGGACGCGAGCGCGGTGTTTATCTCGTACATGTACGTGCGGCAGTTCATTTCGCCGTTGTTGAAAGCGCAGCGTATAAGCGGCGGCACGATGATTATTCCCGCCGTTACCGCCGCGAGAGCGATTGCCGCGGCGTTTGCTTTGCCGCGCTTTACGGCGTCAGCCGCCGGCTTGAATATGTTCTTTTTCGCCTTTTTGTCGGCGCGTTGTTCTTTGCTCAACGGCTCTGCCTCCTCTGCACACAAAAATTACGCCCAGTCGCCGCCGGCGTTCATCTGCGCGTGGATTTCATTCTCAAACACTTCGTCCTCGCCCTTCTCGACCTTGCATATTATCTTGCTCTGCGTCGTGAAAAGCACTCGTATGTAAAATTTGTCGCCTACCTTGTCATAAATGCGTCCGGCGCTCATCGTGCCGCCGGCGGTGCTGTGGGTGCTGTTCGCGATAAAGCCGACAGTGCCGATAATCGGCAGCCGTACCGTAATTGCCTCGGAGTCAAATTTGTTCGACGGGTCTTTTTCGCATATCAGCACGTTGCCTATCGAAAACGGCTTTTTGCCGTAGTAGTTCGCGTAGCCCGTGACCGTTACGTACATTTCTTCCACCTTATCGCCCCCAAAACGCATATATGTATAGTATATCATTCGCCGCGCATTTTGTCCATAATTTTTTTGCGGGAATTTTTTGTGTGTTTTTACGGCGTTTCTCGTATGCCTCCCCTACTAGGGGAGGTGTCGGCGTGTGCTATTGCGCAGCAATAGCTTACAAAGCCGACGGAGGGGTTTTATTTTTTGACACAAACCCCTCAGTCACACTACGTGTGACAGCTCCCCTATTAGGGGAGCCTTACGGTGTGTCGCACATATTCACAACCACCCACAACACCGTAGGGGCGAACCGTGTTCGCCCCTAAAATACACAAAACCACCATTGACATACGTAATATTACGTGGTATAATATATTAAAGGCGGTGAGGGAATGACGAAAAGAGAATTGGAAAAACTGTTAAAGCAGAACGGTTGGGAGATTATAAGCGGCGCACGGCACGACATGGCTGTTAAAGAAGGTACAAACGTGAAAATTCCGATACCGAGACATAAAAGCGACATTCCCGTCGGAATCGTGAACAGCATATTGAAGGACGCTGGACTGAAATAGGTTTCTTAAAGGAGTGATTAGTATGAAATATGTATATCCCGCAATATTTACGGAAGAAAACGAACAATATCTTGTGTCAATACCCGACCTTGCAGGCTGTCACACGTTCGGGGACAGTTTGAGCGAAGCTATTGAGATGGCGCGTGACGCTATGGCGATGTGGCTCTGCACCGCGGAGGACAGAAAGGAAGAAATACCGCCGGTTTCAATGAACGTCAAAACAGATGGCGGATTTGTGAGCTATATCGACGTTGACACAATAGAATACAGACGACAGACCGACAGCAAAGCGGTTAAAAAGACGCTTTCAATCCCAAGCTGGCTTAACACGCAGGCGGAGCTTTCGGGCATCAATTTTTCAAACGTGCTGCAAAACGCGCTGATTAAGGAATTGAATATCAGATAAATTTACGCAAGACCCCCTCGTAGAGGGGGTCAAAAAATACACTAATGCAAGACCCCCTCTCCGAGGGGGGCGAAATCTTTGATTTCGGGGGGTGTATGCTCTTTCATATAACACCCCCCAAAACTCACAAGTGAGTTTTGACCCCCTCGGAGAGGGGGTCATGCACACAAAAAAAGAGAAGGCAACGCCTTCTCTTTTTTAACCATCAAATTATTCTTCGATTTCGGAAACAACGCCCGAACCAACCGTTCTGCCGCCCTCACGGATAGCGAAACGGAGACCCTTTTCGATAGCGATAGGTGTGATAAGCTCAACCTTCATCTTTACGTTATCGCCGGGCATGCACATCTCTGTACCCTCGGGAAGAGTGATAACGCCGGTAACGTCTGTTGTTCTGAAATAGAACTGCGGTCTGTAGTTGTTGAAGAACGGTGTGTGACGGCCGCCCTCTTCCTTTGTCAGTACGTAAACCTCAGCGCTGAACTTTGTGTGCGGGTTTACCGTGCCGGGCTTTGCAAGAACCTGACCTCTTTCGATCTCGTCTCTCGCAACACCGCGGAGAAGTGCGCCTACGTTAAAGCCTGCCTCGGCAACGTCAAGGCTCTTTCTGAACATTTCGAGACCCGTTACAACGACCTTACGTCTCTCCTCGGTAAGACCGATGATTTCAACTTCCTCGTTAACCTTGATCTGACCTCTCTCAACTCTACCTGTAGCAACCGTACCACGGCCCGAAATCGAGAAGATGTCCTCGATAGGCATAAGGAACGGAAGATCCGATGCTCTTTCCGGAGTCGGAATGTAGCTGTCAACAGCGTCCATAAGGTCGATGATGCACTTGTACTCGGGAGCGTTCGGGTCTGTCGAAGAAGACTCGAGTACGCCCAGAGCCGTACCTGTGATAATCGGTGTGTCGTCGCCGGGGAACTCATACTCGTTAAGGAGCTCTCTTACTTCCATTTCAACGAGCTCGAGAAGCTCGGGGTCGTCTACCTGGTCGCTCTTGTTAAGGAATACTACGATATAAGGAACGCCAACCTGTCTCGAAAGAAGGATGTGCTCTCTCGTCTGGGGCATCGGGCCGTCTGCAGCCGATACAACGAGGATAGCGCCGTCCATCTGAGCGGCACCGGTAATCATGTTCTTTACGTAGTCAGCGTGTCCCGGGCAGTCAACGTGAGCATAGTGACGGTTGTCTGTCTCATACTCAACGTGAGCCGTCGAAATCGTGATACCTCTTTCTCTCTCCTCGGGAGCCTTGTCGATCATGTCGTATGCTTCATACTGCGCCTGACCCTTTAACGCGAGTACCTTTGTGATAGCCGCCGTAAGAGTTGTCTTACCGTGGTCAACGTGACCGATGGTACCGATATTTACGTGCGGTTTTGTGTTATCGTATTTAGCCTTTGCCATTGTAAAATTTCCTCCTTTTAATTAATCTATTACAATAGTAATATCATTGTACAATTTTTTTCCTGAAAAATCAAGCTATTTTTGCAAATATTTAATAATATTTAGTTCTTTGCTCTGTCGCTCATAATCTTTTCCTGGATATTTCTCGGAACTTCGCTGTAATGCGAGGGTTCCATGGTGTACTGACCGCGTCCCTGCGTGCCGGAACGGAGTACCGTCGCGTAGCCGAACATTTCAGCCAGCGGCACGTCAGCCGTTACCTGCGTAACGCCGCCGGAACGTGATTCCTGCTGCTTAACCATGCCTCGTCTCGACGAAAGGTCGCCAATCACGAAACCGAGATAGTCGTCGGGAACGATTACGTTTACGAGCATGATAGGCTCCTTGATTACAGGATCCGCCTTCTTCATACCTTCCTTAAACGCCATCGACGCGGCAATCTTGAACGCCATTTCCGAAGAGTCGACCTCGTGGTAAGAACCGTCGTAAAGCGTAGCCTTTACGTCAACAACGTTGTAGCCCGCGAGTACGCCGGATTGCATCGCGCCCTGGATACCCGCGTCAACAGCCGGTATATATTCCTTCGGAATAGCGCCGCCGACGATAGCGTTGACAAATTCGTAGCCGCCGCCTTCCTCCAGCGGTTCGAGTTTGAGGAGTACGTGTCCGTACTGACCCTTACCGCCCGACTGACGGGCATATTTATGCTCGATGTTGACTTCTTTTCTGATAGCCTCTCTGTACGAAACCTGAGGTTCGCCGACGTTCGCTTCAACCTTAAACTCGCGCAGAAGTCTGTCAACGATGATTTCAAGGTGAAGCTCGCCCATGCCGGCGATAATCGTCTGACCCGTTTCCTCATCGGTATAGGTCTTGAATGTCGGGTCTTCCTCGGCAAGCTTCGCGAGAGCAAGGCTCATCTTTTCCTGACCCGCCTTTGTCTTGGGCTCGATTGCCACGCGGATAACCGGGTCGGGGAAGTTCATGGACTCGAGGATGATTGGGTGTTTCTCGTCGCAAAGCGTTTCTCCCGTCGTCGTGTTCTGAAGTCCGACAGCCGCCGCTATATCACCGGAGTAAACTATATCGAGATCCTCTCTGTGGTTAGCGTGCATCTGCAGTATTCTGCCCATTCTCTCCTTCTTGTCCTTTACCGAGTTCAATACGTAAGAACCCTTTTCGAGCGTACCCGAGTAAACTCTGAAGAAGCATATCTTACCAACGAACGGGTCTGTCGCAATCTTGAACGCGAGAGCCGCGAACGGAGCGTCGTCCGACGAAGGTCTTTCGTCCTCCTCGTCCGTGTCGGGGTTTACGCCCTTGATAGGCGGAATGTCTATCGGTGAGGGCATGTACTCTATGATTGCGTCCAGAAGCATCTGGACACCCTTGTTTCTGTAAGCCGTTCCGCAAAGCATCGGAACAATCTCGTTGTTTATTGTAGCCTTTCTCAAAGCCTTTTTAAGCTCGTTTACGGAAATTTCCTCGTCCGAGAGGAACTTTTCAAGAAGATCCTCGTCCGTTTCGCAAATGGCTTC
Organism: uncultured Clostridia bacterium; assembly: GCA_947631235.1. GTDB lineage: Bacteria > Bacillota > Clostridia > UBA1381 > UBA1381 > Hominilimicola. The sequence goes on from CANRKO010000016.1 coordinate 23,494, forward strand.
GACCATCTGCTGACGGTATTCCTCCGCCTTTTCGAGCATATCGGCGGGAATGTCCGTCTTTTCGTACTTTGAACCCGTCGGATCGCTCGGGTCGTAGATTTCGGCGTCCATGTTCATAAGGTCGATGATACCCGTAAAAGTATCCTCCGCGCCTATCGGGAGCTGAATGGGAACGCCGTTCGCGTTAAGTCTTTCGTGAACCATGTCTACAACATTATAGAAGTCCGCGCCCATAATGTCCATCTTGTTTACGAAAATCATACGCGGTACGCTGTAGTCGTCAGCCTGTCTCCAAACGGTTTCAGACTGCGGCTCAACGCCGCCCTTCGCGCACATAACCGTTACGGAGCCGTCGAGAACTCTGAGTGATCTCTGAACCTCAACCGTAAAGTCAACGTGTCCCGGGGTATCTATAATATTTATTCTGTTCTTTACGCCCGCGAACGGTCCTTCCTTCGGCGCCCAGAAACATGTCGTAGCGGCGGATGTTATCGTGATACCGCGCTCCTGCTCCTGCGCCATCCAGTCCATCGTCGCAGCGCCGTCATGGGTTTCGCCTATCTTGTGGTTAATACCCGTGTAATACAAAATTCTCTCTGTTGTGGTAGTCTTACCGGCGTCGATGTGTGCCATGATACCGATATTTCTTGTGTTCGCAAGCGAATATTGTCTACCCATAATAAGGATTGTCCTCCTTTCCTTTCTGTATAAATTTTGAAATGATTTCTCTACAATAATCAGATAACTCTGTTATTGCGTTGTAGTTTTAGCGGATAAGTGCCTCGGATGCCGCGCCGACGTACGTCGGTACTTCAAGCGGCAGCCCGTGGTGCTTAGACGCTGAAAATCCAACGCAAGAATTACCATCTGTAATGTGCGAATGCTTTGTTCGCTTCCGCCATCTTGTGCGTATCCTCGCGCTTTTTAACCGCGCCGCCGGTACCGTTAATGGCGTCCATAATTTCGTTGGCAAGTCTTTCCTTCATTGTCTTTTCGCTTCTGCTTCTCGAATAAAGCGTAAGCCAGCGAAGTCCGAGAGTCTGACGTCTTTCGGGACGAACCTCCATAGGAACCTGATAGGTAGCGCCGCCGACACGTCTCGCCTTAACCTCGAGAACCGGCATAATGTTATCCATCGCTTCCTTGAACGCGTCCAAAGCGTCCTTGCCCGTCTTGTCGTGGACTATCTCAAAAGCGTCGTATACAATCTTCTGTGCGACGCCCTTCTTACCGTCGAGCATGATGTTGTTTATCAGCTTTGTTACGATAACGTCCTTGTAAATAGGGTCGGGCAAAACTTCTCTTTTTGCTATAAAACCTTTTCTTGGCACTTTACTTCCCTCCTTCACATTTTGCTGACCCTGCGGTCAAATCCAATCACAATACTTGTTGCACCCGTCTTTAATCCTCGGCTCAGCATTAAGAAAAATTTTTTCGTGAGTCTCATAGGTACTCCGGGCATCTTCATGCCCCGTCAAGCGCTATCCGAATATATGTCTGAAATATAACCCGATATGCACTTGTCTGAAATAATTTACTTACTTAATAAATTACTTCTTTTCCTTCGGTCTCTTGGCGCCGTACTTACTTCTCGCCTGGAGACGGCCGTTTACGCCCTGCGCGTCGAGCGTACCGCGGATAATGTGGTATCTCGTACCCGGCAGGTCACGGACTCTTCCACCTCTTATCAGCACAACGCTGTGTTCCTGAAGGTTGTGACCTATACCGGGGATATAAGCCGTAACCTCGTAGCCGTTTGTAAGACGTACTCTGGCAATCTTACGGAGAGCCGAGTTAGGCTTTTTCGGCGTAGCGGTTCTTACAGCGGTGCAGACCCCTCTCTTCTGAGGTGAGCTCTTATCGGTCGTCTTTTTCTTCAAAGAGTTCAGGCTCTTCTGGAGAGCGGGGGCGGTCGACTTCTTTACAGACGTCTTTCTGCCCGTTCTTACCAACTGGTTGAATGTAGGCATATCGTGTTACACTTCCTTTCTTTATATAATTTGTATATATTATTTCGCGTATAACGCGGAATAAACGAATTTATTTGAGGACTACCGCGCAGCTTGCGCCGACCTCTATGCCGCACATAGCGCCCAGCTCTTTCATCGTGGGAACGTATGTAACGGGAGCGCCGCTGTTTTGCGCGAGCGACGACAACTCGTCCTTTATTCTGTCCTCGCAGTCCTCGGCGATAATCAATTTTTCGGCGTTTTTGTCGCTCAATGCTCTTACAGCCTGCTTAAAACCCGTATGAAGTCTTGACTTTTCGACTTCGGAAATCATTGTTTTTTCACACTCCGTATATCAAAAAAATCCTTGTCCGACGTATTTTACCGCATAAATCGTCAGTCTATCAGATTATATAGTAAAAATACAGCTTTGTCAAGTGTTTTCTTAGAAAATTCAGCATAAATACTTGATTTTTGGTCTTGACAAATAAAGAGCGATGTAGTATACTATCATAGTCAAAATTTAAGATGCTGACGTAGCTCAGTAGGCAGAGCACTTCATTGGTAATGAAGAGGTCGGCGGTTCGACTCCGCTCGTTAGCTCCATTAAGCGTCCACCAACGCTTGCTGCAAATTGCACTCCGACTTGGGAAACCCCCCTTGCCGAAGTGCTTTTTCCTTACGGCGATAAATTTTATATGTACATATTGATAATTTTGTGGTACAATAACCTCAGGTGACGGAGAAATCCGTGTGACCTTGATAATAGGAGCGGCGGCGGCTGTTCCGCCCTTATACTGATTTAGGGAGGTGAACCTCGGTACTAAACAGATAAAGGGGTTATACTTATGGATTTGGATATTCTGATAAGGATAGTCGAATTGATTATAATTCTTGAAATTATAAGAAACATAAAAAATTAGCCGCCCCTCATTCCACTAAAGGGCGGCAGTTAGGTTAATAACCTAACAAATCGCACTTGGAGGAACGGCTAAAAACCGCTCCTTTGTTATCTAAACTATACCACAGTTTAACCGTGTTGTCAAGTGAGAAATCATGTGATAATGCGGCAAAATCAAATAAAAAATTTAGATGACTATTAAACACAAAAAACGGTTTCCTTTCGGAAACCGTTTTTCATACGTTTTACTTCAGCATTTCATCCGCGAGCGCGTCAAGCTGCGCCATGTTCGTGTCGTTTAACGCCGATTTTATGCTTACGGTCGTGTCGGTGAACGTGAGGTTCTTGCAGCCCTCGAGCATTGACTTGATCGTCTTTGCCGCCGTCGGCGCCCACGAGCCGTTCTCGATTATACCCACCGTTTTATTTTGGAAATTGCGCTCGGTGAGGTGGTTTATAAACTCCTTCATAAACGGGAAAACATCATTATTATACGTCGTCGTCGCGAGCACGATTTTACCGTAACGGAACGCGTCCTCGACACACTCCGCCATATCCTCACGCGCGAGGTCGTTTACGGCGACCTTTACGCAGCCCTTTTCGGTGAGCTTTGCGGCAAGCATTTCCGCAGCCTCTTTTGTGTGACCGTACACCGACGTGTACGCGATATTCACGCCCTCGCTCTCAACGCCGTACGACGACCATGTGTTGTACAGGTCAATATAATAGCCGAGATTTTCCGTAAGAATAGGACCGTGTAACGGGCAGATAGTCTCAATATCAAGGTTCGCCGCCTTTTTAAGAACCGACTGAACCTGCGCGCCGTACTTACCGACGATGCCGATATAATACCGTCTCGCCTCGCACGCCCATTCCTCGTCAACATCGAGCGCGCCGAATTTACCGAACGCGTCCGCGCTGAACAGTACCTTATCTGTACTGTCGTAGGTGAAAATTACCTCGGGCCAGTGAACCATCGGCGCGGCGACAAACGAGAGATTGTGCTTTCCAAGACTGAGCGTGTCGCCCTCCTTGACAATCATTCTCCTGTCGGCAAAATCCGTGCCGAAAAAGTTTTTCATCATGTCGAACGACTTAGCCGACGAAACGATTACCGCGTCGGGGTACGCGTCGGCAAAAGCGGTGATGTTCGCGCTGTGGTCGGGTTCCATGTGCTGCACGATCAGGTAGTCCGGTTTCGCGCCGCCGAGTGCGTCCTTTAAATTGCCGAGCCACTCGTCGCCGAAATTTTTGTCAACGCTGTCCATTACCGCGATTTTCTCGTCGATAATCACATACGAGTTGTACGCCATACCGTTCGGAACGTCGTACTGCCCCTCAAACAGGTCAACCTTGTGGTCGTTTACTCCTATATATTTAATGTCGTTTGTAATATTCATTTCCTTCAGTTCCTTTCTTCGTGATTGGTCTTATTGTACCACAAACGGTATATATTGTCAATCGGACGAAAACAAAAACCGCTCAAACGCGATGTTTAAGCGGTTTTGTGGCTCCTCCAGCTGGGCTCGAACCAGCGACATCATGATTAACAGTCATGCGCTCTGCCAACTGAGCTATAGAGGAATATATGTATACACGAAAGATAACGGCAATTTTGTTCACCGTTATCTTTTGTGTTGTTGTCGGTTCCGGCAGCTTTCTGCTTTCCCGGGCAGTCACCCGCCAAGTATCATCGACGTTAAGGAGCTTAACTTCTGTGTTCGGCATGGGAACAGGTGGATCCTCCTTGCTATCGCCACCGGATATGGGCTTGCACCCTCAAAACTAAACAACGTAACACTGATTTTAGAGAAATCTTTTCTCTGTTCTTATGCGCTATGCTATTCACTTCCCGTTTTTTCTTTGGGTCGCGAATACCGGCATCCGCCGGATCATACTTGTT